>DATBLI010000027.1:0-9506 GCA_036555455.1 Thermoplasmata archaeon | reverse complement strand
GAGCTTCCATTCGAGGACCTCCTGAAGGGACTTCTTCGTCCCGTGCATGTGGCCCTCGGCCACGTAGCCGCCGAGTCCGTCCTCTCGGTAACCGTAGGCGATGCCCGCGGAGATCGTCTCACCCTCCCCGCCACGCTGCTGGGCGAGGACGCAAAACGTGATCGCCCCCATTGGCAGGTCCCGTTTGCGCACCTGTCGGACGCCCACTGGCAGGACGGAGGACACGGACACGATGTTCTGTTCCGAAAGGCCCGCGTTCTGGAGGGCCTCGTCGAACGCGTTCAGATCCGAGACTTTCGAAACCGCCTTGCCCGACGTGACGAAGAACTTCTGCGGGATGTTCAACATGGTGCTCTGCGAGGCCGCAGCAACGGAGTCTGCGGCTTAAGCGTTTGCAGGTCCACCGTGGGGTGACCCTGAATTTAATCCATTCAATTATATTCATTTGTGGTTATTTGGTCTCTTTCCCTGCGCCCGGTTCCTGCGGCCCCGGAGCCTGGGCCGGGACCCTCCCCGACATGCTGTAGGCGTCTTCTCCCCAGGAATAGTAGCCGCTCAGGATCCCGTTCGTACGGTAGCCGAGTTGGCGGTAGAACTCCACGGCTCCCTGATTCGCCGTGCTCACCTCGAGCCGGATGGACTCGCAGCCGCGTTTCCGCGCGATTTCCTCCGTGGCCTTCATCATGCCTGTCCCCAAACCGCGGCGGCGGGCCTCGGGAACGACCGCCACGGAGAGGACGCGGCACGATCGCCCATCGAACAGGAGCATGAGCGCGCCAAGGGGCTTTCCGTGATCCTCTTCAACGAGGGTGAGGCATCGCTCATTCCTGAGAATCCAATCCACATGGTCCCTGCGGAAGCGTCGCTCCTTGAAGCAGCGAAGCTCGATGTCATAGATGACCTCGAGGTCCTCGGGGGTCGCGGTGCGGAGCAAGGAGCGCTTCCAACGCGACCCGGGCTTTCACCTTTTCCATCCATCCGCGAAAGCATATTAGCCCCTTGAAATCAGGCCCATAACGGAGGTCGAAGTGGTTCAGCTCTGTCGTCGCCTGTCCCCCTCACGCCGGGCCAGACCGCCCGGCACCTTCTCTTTATATTCGGTCTCCGGGTTGTCATGGCTGCTCGCGTCCAGCCGAACGAAGGAGGGAACGGAGTGGGGTTTCACTGGGAATGGTGTGGAGTGAAGGCAACCGGACCGGATATTCTGTCGAAGGTTCTTAGTCACCGGGCACCACCCGCCATGCTCGCCACCGGGCTGAACTTCGACGAGGTCGAAAAGACTCGCAGGGCTTGCGCCGGCCCGACCAGCGACTGGCTTGCTGGTTGCTCATATCAGGGATGGACCTTCGTGACGGGGTCAGCGACGTTCTGGGATGACGACCTAGTCCAGCTTGCCAAGCGTCTTCGCGTGGACGCGTGCTCAGCAATGGCAGAATCGACCACGTGGGTCCTCGAAATGCAGTATGCCAAACCCGATGGCGACGTTCGCCGACGCTCGTTCAGGCTTCGGGGAGAGCAGGATGTTGACGAGATGAAGTTCACCGTGGTCATGCGAACGGCGGAACAAGGTCCCATGCGCCGTGATGACGAAGGTGAAGAGACAAGCGAAGGGCCTCCCCTCCCTGGCGAGCCTCAGGACATCGTGATCGGGGACGACACGCGTTTGCTCAAGGTGCTTTCGGCGGTCGGCGTCCCTCTGGAGACAATGCAGATGCACTACTTCGGCGACTGGGACTGGAAGCGCATGGAACCCATCCCAGGTCCCGGACGCGGAGAGAAGGCTTTCACACTATCCATCGAGGGCCCCCTCAAGGATCCTGAGTCAAGACCGCCAAGGGAGGGTGGCGTACTCAAACGTCTATTCCGGAAGTAGGATTCCCCACATGATAACCCCCTCCCCCGACCGGGGTGCTTTCATGAAGGGGAATGGTCGGATAGACCCCCAGGTAGGTTTCTGACCTTGGCCGAGTTCCCCTCGCGCCCGCCCAAAAACGGGCGGGCATCTTCCCTTTATCAGAACACGTGGATACCAAGGTGGGAGGGAAGTCTACGGCACAAACCGTTCCCCGGCTCAAGCAAATCGAGGATCGTTTGCGAGGCGATCTCAGCAAATGGTTCATGGCGATCCAAGAAGTCGAGCTGAGTCTTCGTGAAACAGCGGGAAGGGTATACACAGAGCCCTGGAAACAGGAGCACGCGAACAAGCTCGGGCGCGTCGTGACGGAAATCTCGCAAGCGCAAGGCGACCTTTCGACGATCGCGGAAGACCTGGCTGCGGCGAAGGCCGACGCGGAGTATCGAGAAGTCCTCGTTCGGGCGTGGCCGACGAACCACTTCCTTGACCGCATGTCCTACATCGGTGGGGCCATACTTGGCGCTGGCGGCGCGGGTTACGTTCTTGCCGGTTGGGAGGTGGCAGCGGTCTTCTGGGCAGTTGGACTGGTGCTCATGGGTTGGGCACTCGCGGGACTCCGCAACTGGGAGCGAAAGAGGTGGGATTTCTATGCGGACCAATTCTCGGTAGAGGCCAAGTATCGCCCCTAACCCACGGTCCCTTCCCTCTCATGCCTGACCGCAAGGGCGGGCATTTTCCCCTTTCACTAGAGGACGCCGCGCATCCGAAGACGCTCCACGAGATCCCGAAACCTCGCGTGATTGAACCGCCGATACCTCTCGCCCTCGTTGAGCAGAACGGCTCGTACGTGCTCGCGGCTGTGCGATTCGAGGATGGCCTGGACCGCCGATTCTGCGTCCGCCCCGCAGGAGCGCCACGTCGGCTTTGTCGATATGCTGGTAGGACCACTTGGACGGTGCCCGCTTCCGTGCCATGACTGTCCCTCGTGTCGCCCGAGGTAAAGGTAATCGACGGACCTCAGCGTGAGGTTGCCGAAGCAGCGGCGGAGTTCGTTGCTGGAACCATCGGCATCATGGACTTGGTACAACGCCTCGACACAATCAGGCGGAAAGCCGCCGAGTTGCAGGTCCTCCGGCCGTGAACGTGTGAGAACCGTTATAGCCCCAATTATGAACCGCGAAAGCATAATCTAGCCCCGCCGGAATGGCGCCGGGTCCATGCCTACGATCCGGGACATCTTGAAAGGAGGCCATACGGGCCAGGAGGTCGAGCTCCGCGGCTGGATCTACCGCACGCGCACCGTCGGAGGCAAGGCTTTCGTCGTACTCCGCGACGCCACGGGGATCCTCCAAGCGACAATCGCGAAGGACAAGGTCCCCGCGGAGGCCTTCGCCGCCGCGGAGAAGGCCCTCATCGAATCCTCCGCGATCGTCCGAGGCATCGTGGCGGCCGACAAGCGCGCCCCGGGTGGCTGCGAAATCCGCGCTTCCGACTTCCGCGTCGTCCACTATGCGGAGAAGTTCCCGATCCAAGAGGACCTGAGCGAGGAGTTCCTCCTCGACGTCCGACACCTTTGGGTCCGCTCCCAGAGGATGACCCAGATTTTCCGAATCCGCGATTCCACATTCAAGGCCGTCCACGAATACTTCCGTAGGGAGGGATTCTGGGAGGTCCATCCGCCGATGATCACGCCCGCGGGCAGCGAAGGTGGCGCGACCCTCTTCGGGCTCGACTACTTCGGCCGCAAGACATACCTCGCCCAGTCCTGGCAGCTCTACGCGGAAGCCCTCGTCCTCTCCATGGAGAAAGTCTACTACGTCGGGCCGTCCTTCCGCGCGGAGAAATCGCGCACGACTCGCCACCTCACCGAGTACTGGCACGCGGAGATGGAACAGGCCTGGGTCGGCATGGAGGAGGTCATCGAGCACGCGGAGCGCGTGATCAGCCACGCATGCCAGGTCGTCGCAGAGGAGCGTCCCGAGGACGTGACCGCCCTCGGCCGGGCGCCCGAGTTCCTCAAGGCGGTGAAGCCGCCCTTCGAGCACATCACATACGACGAGGCGCTGAAACGCCTCAAGTCAAAAGGCATGGAGCTCGAGTGGGGGAAGGATCTGCGCACCCTCGAGGAACGGGCTCTCACGGAGGGAAAGGCGAAGCCGATCGTCGTCACCCACTATCCGCGGATCTCCCAGGCCTTCTACAAGGCCCGCGATCCCAAGCATCCGGACCTCGTCCTCGGCTTCGACGTGATCGCGGGTGAGGGCGTTGGAGAGGTCGTCGGGGGGAGCGAGCGCGAGACGGACCTCGAGACGATCAAGAAATCCCTCCTCGAGCAGGGGGAGGACCCGAAGGCCTACGACTGGTACCTCGACTCTCGGCGGTACGGGAGCGTGCAGCACGCGGGATTCGGCATGGGAATGGAGCGACTCATTCAGTGGATCTGCAAGCTGGAGCACATCCGCGATGCGGTGCCGTTCCCCCGTACCCCTGCGCGGTATGCCCCGTGAGGGCACACGCTTTTCCCGCGCCGCAGGCTCAGGGATAGGGATGGCCGTCGATCCCTTCGGGTTGCTCCTGGAAGACCACGAGGATTTCCTCGAGAAGCTTGCGGAACTCGAGGCCACCCTAGACGAGATGATGGTCACCCGGGAGGCGAGCGAGGGAAACCGCGACCTCCTGGACGAGTCCATCCGGTTCTTCGAGGACGATTTGCTTCCGCACTTCGCCAAGGAGGACGCCCTCGTCCTGCCGCCACTCGAGACGAAGATCGGTCGGTTCGGCACGATGGTCAACGTCGTCGCGTACGAGCACGAGGAAGTCCGCCGCGAGATTGCGAAGTTCAAAGAGGCCCGCGGGGAGCTCGAGGCCGCGCGAGATCCCTGGCCGGCGATTCAAGAGCTGAACCGCCACGGCATCTTCACGATCCAGTTCCTGTGGGACCACTTCCGCAAGGAGAGGGACACCCTTTTCCGCGTCGCGCGGGAGTCCCTCGAGGCGGATCAGCTGGAAACCATCCGAAGCCGTCTAGCGCGCATCTGAGCCCTCGATGCCCTGCCGGATTCTTGCGGCGATTCGATCCAACTCCTCCCTCGACGGTCTCCGGCCGTACTCCGGGCCGGGCCGCAAATGGAAGCCGTCGCCCTCGAACCGGGGGAATACATGGAGGTGGACGTGAAAGATCTCCTGTCCCGCGGCCTCGCCATCCGCCAGGTGGAAGTTGACACCTTCGCATCGGAGGCCGCTCCGCCGAAGGCCCGCGGCCACCCGTCGGCTCGCCTCGAAGATCCGTCCGCCTGTCTCGTCCGGCAGGTCGGCCAGATGGGCCGCGTGGGCCTTCGGGGTTACGAGGGTGTGTCCAGGGGTGAGCGGGACGATATCGAGGAAGGCGATTGTCACCTCGTCCTCGTCGACGATGCTCGCGGGCAGCTCTCGACGCGCGATCCGACAGAAAGTGCAGGCCGCAGGCTCCTTGGCAGGCAAGGGACTCACATGCCTCGCCCGGCCGTTTCAACCATGCGCGACCTCAGGCTCTCTTCGATGCGGGGCCGAGGACCCGCTCCGCGATGATGAGCTTCTGAATCTCGTTCGTTCCCTCGTACAGGCCGAGGATGCGAGCGTCGCGGTAGTACCGCTCCACGTCGAACTCCCCGCTGAAGCCATAGCCGCCGTGGACTTGGACGGCCCAGTCCGTGACCCGTTGGGCCATCTGGGCGCCGAACAGCTTCGCCATGGAGACCTCGACCGTGTTGTCGAGCCCCAAGTCCCGGAGGTGAGCGGCGCGGAGGGTGAGCAGTCGCGCTGCGTCGATTTCGACCGCGGACTGGGCAATCATCTCGCGGATGAGCTGGAAGTCCCCGATGGGCCGTCCGAAGGCTCGCCGCTCCTTCACGTACTTCGTCGCCGCCTCGAGGGCGGCTCGGGCCACGCCGACCGCGCCCGCGGCGATTCCGATTCGACCGCTGTTCAAGGTCCGCATCGCCTGGTTCCAACCATCCCCCTCCTTCCCAATGAGGTTCTCCTTCGGCACGCGGCAGTCCTCGAAGGCGAGGTCCGCGGTCGGGCTCGCCCGGAGGCCCAACTTCGTCCTCGTCTCGACGTGGGTGACCTTGAACCCCGGCGTCCCCTTCGGAATGAGGAAGAGGGAGATCCCCTCGTGCCTCTTCGAGCCGGGCGCGCGGGCGTACACCTGGACGTAGTCCGCGACGCTTCCGTTCGAAATGAACCGCTTCTGGCCGTTGAGGACCCACGCACCCCCCTCGAGGCGGGCGGTTGTCTGGAGGTTCGCCGCGTCGCTCCCCGCCTCGGGCTCCGTGAGGGCCCATGCGCCCAGCTTCTCCCCTTTCGCGAGGGGGACAAGCCACTGCTGCTTCTGCCCTTCGTTCCCGAACCACATCAGGGACGTCTCGCTCAGGGAAGTCTGGACGCTGACGGTCGTGCGCACGGAGGAGGAGCCGCGGCTGATCTCTTCCAGCAGGAGCATGAACGACACGTAGTCCATCCCCGCGCCGCCGTACTTCTCCGGCACGGGTGCGCCGAGGAAGCCGAGCTGCGCCATCTTGTCGTAGAACGACCGCGGGACCTCGCCCTTCTCCTCCCACTCTCGCACGTGGGGGATGAGCTCCCGGTCCACGAAGTCCCGCACGGTCTCCTGGACGAGCTTCTGTTGGTCCGTGAGCTGGAAGTCCATGGCCCGCCTCTCCCGCGGCCAAGAGAGCGCGGTTCCTTAAGCTTTCGGCGACGGCGATCGCGCCTTCTCGCGGAGACGTGGGAAGACTTATCACGCACCCGCGGATTCGCCGCTCGATGGGCGTCCTCTCCGACGCAGAGATCCTGCGGTGGCGGGAGAAAGGCGAGCTCGACATCGAGCCGTTCGAGCCGAACAACCTCACTCCGAACGGCTACGACGTGTCCGTCGAGGAGGTCGCCGTCCCTTCGAAGGGCCTGCGCGTGAAGGAAGGCACCGCCCAAGTTCCCGCCCAAACTCGGTTCGCGGTGAGCAGCCGCGAGCAGGTTCGGCTAGGGCGGCATCTCGCAGGACAGATCTGGCTCAGGACCACATGGGCCCGCCAGGGTGTGGTCGCCTCCTTCGGGATGATCGATGCAGGTTTCTCAGGAACCTTGACCTTCGGAGCCCTCAATGCGGCCGACGGGACCCTGGAGATATCCATCGGGGATCGATTCGCGCAGGTGGTCTTCATGACCCTCGACTCTCCTGCATCGCTGACCTATGATCGGCGGTCGGGGACGTGGCAGAACCAGAAGGGCGTCACCCTCGAGCGACCTTGAGGTCGAAGGCGACGTGGTGCTGGGTCGGCGAATACGCTCGGACCGTGCGAACCTGCACGTCCTCGACGCTCCGGCCTCCGCGTTCCACAGCCGCCCGAATTCGGTCGACCGCCTCGCCGCGTTCCGCCGCCTCGACAATTCCGTAGACATGAATGAAACCCCGCAGGCCAAGGGAACGTGATGCATCCGGAACGAAGTCCATCGCAGAATGGGGAAGGTCGAGGATCACTCGATCCGCGGCCTCGATGCTTCGAAGAACCGCTCGAGCGTCTCCTTCTCGCACCTCGACGAGAGATGCGCGGTTCATCGCGACATTCTCTCTCAGGAACTTGATTGCAACCGGATTCGCATCCGAAGCCACGACACGCTTGGGTTGGGATCGCCTCGCGATCAGGATCGCGTAGGGTCCAACACCCGCGAAAGGATCCACCACGGTCTCTCCCGGCTCGACCTCTCCCGTGACTCTCAACCGCTCCGTTGCCAAGCGCGGGCTGAAGTACGCTCGCGCGACGTCGACCTTGTACCTCAGCCCGTGCTCCACATGGACCGTCTCCGTGCGGCGCTCCCCGGCGATGATCTCGAGCTTCCGGATGCGGAGCTCCCCAGCGACGCCGCGATCTTGAGCAACCACGCCGATCTTGCGGTTCCACGCGAGGATCGCCTCCCCGATCTCCCCGCGGTGGGCGGTCAGCTCCTCGGGGATCTTGAGGACCGCGATGTCCCCGATGACGTCGAAGGCGTGCGGGAGGAGGGACTGCAATCCCTCGGGCAGACGCACGAGGTCCCGGTAGCTGCGAATCGCGACGAAGCCTTCCTCGAAGTCCCGCTGCTCGGTCGGGAAGCCGACGTCCATCCGGCGGATCGTGGGGAGAACGAGGCGATCAGCGTCCCGCTGAATCTTGAGATTCTTGAGGAGTACGCCGCGGTCCCGCAAGGCCTTTCGCACCTCCTCCCCTCGGTCCATGGGCACGACGACACCCCAGGCGCGCACGACGGAGGCCATGGGGAGGAGTGTATGAAGAGCTTTCGCGGAGGCAGAAGGTTCATCTCCCGCTGGCCGGTTCGGCGGCGCGATGGGGGAGCTCGTCTTCATCGGCCTCGGCCTCCACGATGAGAAGGGCATCACCCTCCGCGGGCTCGAGGCGGCAAGGGCGAGCGACGTCGTCTTCGCGGAGTTCTACACGTCCGCCCTCCCGGGCGTGAAGATTCAGGCGATCGAGACCCTCGTCGGCAAACCCATCCGCCGACTGACCCGCGAGCAAGTGGAATCGGGCGCCGAGGTCCTCGCCGCCGCGAAGGGACAGCGCGTGGCGTTCCTCGTCCCCGGCGACCCAATGGCGGCGACGACCCACGTGGACCTGCGTCTTCGCGCCACGGAGGCGGGCCTTGCCACGAGGATCGTCCACGGCGTCTCCATCGTGAGCGCTGCGGCCGGTGCCCTTGGCCTGCAAGCCTACAAGTTCGGACGCATCGCCACGGTTCCGTTCACGAGCCCGAATTTCAAGCCCATAAGCCCCCTCGACACCATCCTCGAGAACCGGCGCGCCGGACTCCACACCCTCGTGCTCCTCGACCTGAAGGAGGACGGGAGCTTCCTCGAACCTAAGGTCGCCCTCCTCGACTTGCTTGCGATGGCGCGCGCGAAGGGCACATCGGAATTTGGTCCGTCGACCTTGGTGTGTGCCCTCAGCCGTGTCGGCTCACCGGACGTCCGCGCGGTCGCGGCGGGCGTGGACCAGCTCCTCGGGCGGGATCTCGGTCCCGCGCTCCATTGTCTCGTGGTGCCAGGTACCCTCCACTTCCTCGAGAAGAAAGCCCTCGTCGCGTTCGCGGGCGCTCCGGAAGACCTCTAGAGTGGTTTCTGGGCGAGCTCGGCGAGCCGTTCCACCTTCCACCAGGCAATCTCCAGCGTGTACTGATGTCGAATGTCGCGGTCCTTCCATCGCTCTTGCAGGGTCCGCATCGCGCGGCGATGGACCGTCTCCGGCACCTCCCACTGAGAGGAGAAGGACCGGTCCTCGAGTTCCTCGAGGAGGACGTTCGCCGGGATGAGGTCGTCGAAGGGCCCCACGGGCATGACCATGTCCGGCTTGAGGACCCTCGGAAGCTCCCGCTCGTGAAGGCCAGGTGCGGTCCAGTTGTAACCGGCATCCCGTGCGATGTCGTGGTACTCCCGCTGGAGGGTCGCGGCCTGGAGGGCGACCTCGAGGATGCTGAAGTAGCTGTCCCGCGTGACCCTCACGATTTCGAGGAGGACTTCCCGCCAGTCCGGGACGAGATGGAGGACGTGGTTCGTCGTCGCCATGTCGAAGGCGTGTGTCGTGAAGGGGAGACGCGCGCCGTCCCCCAGGACGACATGTCGCAG
>DATBLI010000026.1:0-8956 GCA_036555455.1 Thermoplasmata archaeon | reverse complement strand
CCAGTTCAGGAAGAGATCCAAGGACCTCTGTCCCGTGCGGAAGCCGAGGCTGATGGAACCGATGAGGTTCAGGAAGGCGATGAAGCCGAAGATCACGAGGAGGACGCAACTGAGGAGGATGATGAACCGGCTCCGATCCGCCTTCTGGTAGAGCCGGATGCGCGCCTGCTCCAAATCGGGTTGGGCCATGTCACCCCTCCTGCTCCATGTTCCAGATCACGAAGATGAACCCGAACTGGCTGAGGGGGATCATCAGGGCCACGACGACGTACAGGAGCTGGAGGACGAACCCCGTGCCCGTCTTGCTGATGAGGGCCATGATCGCCATGATGACGACGAGGAACAGGGGGAACGCGACAACGACGGTCACGAACGATTCGGCGAGCATCCCGAGGGTTTCCATCTTCTTCCGCATCTCGAGGCGGTCCTCCTTCTCGAACTGCTCCGCCTTCATCAGGAAGTACGGCTTGAGCTGACCGCCGCTCGTGGACGTCGTGACGACGCCCTGGAGGAAGTCCTGGAACTTCGCGCTCGGGGAGCGCTGGGCCGCGCGACGGATCGCCGTCAGGATGTCCACTCCGAGGAGTTCCGTGTCGCGCGTGATCCACTCCGCCTCCCGGGCGACCTCACCATAGACGGTCTGCTTGGAGAGCTCCTTGAAGATCACATCCACGGGCACATCCGCGGAAGCCATCGCAGAGATGAACGACATCGCGCCACTGATGCGCTTGTCAATCCTGCGGCCTCGCTTCTTCGAGAGGGCCGCGGGCTTTCCCTTGTAGGCAATCGGCAATCCGAAGAAGTACATGTACGTGATGAAGATGGGCAGGGCGGCAACGAGGGCGAAGAGGATGAGAATCGTCCCGATGCCGACGTTCAGGACCGCAAGGAGGAGCGTGGCCACGAGGGCCGCCACAACCGCCGCGACGGAGATGATCGTCGTGTTCATCCACGCGACGGCGAGGTACTCCTCCGGCCGCAGGCGGATGTGGGCCTTGAGGAGGTTCTCCTCAAGGTCCTGGTTCTCCCGCTTTCGGGACTGCACGAACTTGCCGAAGGTCCGCCAGGCGACCTGTTCCCGGTGGGTCAGGCTCACATTCACCGGCTTCGCGCCTTTCGGGAGCTTGATGATCCGATGAACTTCCTGGGCTTCCTCCCGGCCGGGTCGGAAGCGCTTCGTCTTCGTGAGCGTCCCACGCGTCTCCAGCTTCTCGAAAGCCGTCGAACTAGCCAACGGTCTCACCCCCTGCTTCTACGGGTTGGGCTCTCTGTTCCGCGATCCCCATCTCGTCCGCGATACGCTTCCAGGTCTCGTCCGGATACTGATAGTAGGACACGACCGTCTTGGAGATCTCGCGGAAGTCCGTCATGCCCTTGTTGACCATGTAGTTGATAATGTCCACACGGCGCTGGAACTCCCCCTCCATCTCCTCGTGGGTCATGTTCTTCATCTCCATGATTTCGTCGAAGAGGAAGGAGTGGCCCTTGTAGACGAAGGTGTCCGTTGCGGGGTCCCACTCGTAGACGGTGTTCGTGATCAGCTCGTTCGTCTCCGGCTCGAACCCGACGAGCTCGACGATCTGCTTGAGGCGGCGCACGATGGAGTCGCCAATCCGAGCATGGGTCTGAACGACCACGAAGTTCAGGGCCGTGAGCAGAATCCTCGGGGTGTTGATCGGCGGGTTCTCGAGACGGTTGACCATCGACTTCACGGAGTCCGCGTGCATCGTGGACATCGTCGGGTGGCCCGTGGCCATGGCCTGGAACATCGTGTACGTCTCCTTCCCTCGGACCTCTCCGACGATGATGTAGTTCGGACGTTGCCGCAGCGCCGCGCGCACCAGGTCGTACATGTCGATCTCGCCGCCGGCCTTCCCGTCGGGCCCGCGCTCGCCCACGCCGGACCGCGTTGTGCCCGGGATCCAGTTCTCGTGGGGAAGGTTGATCTCCCGTGTGTCCTCGATGGAGACGATCTTCGCCCCCGGGCGGATGAAAAGGGCCGCGCTGTTCAGGGTGGCGGTCTTCCCGGAGGCCGTCCCCCCGCAGACCATCATCGACTTGCCGTTCTCGATGGCCACCCAGAGGTAAGCGACCATTTCAGCGCTGCCCGTGCCGAACTTCACGAGCTCGACGGGAGTGAACGGCTTCTCCTTGTAGCGCCGAATGGTGAAGGAGGATCCGCGGGTCGTGACTTCTTTGCTGTACGTGGCTTGCACGCGGTGGCCCTCTACGCTCGTGCCGTCGAGGATCGGGTTCGCCACGGAGAGCTGTTTCGCGCACCGCTGCCCGAGCATGACGACGAAGGAGTTCAGGACATCGTCGTCAGTGAAGATGACACTCGTCTTGATCGATTCGTACTTCTGGTGGAAAATGAAGAGAGGGATCGCGGTCCCGTCGCACGACACGTCCTCAATTCGCGGGTCCGACATGAGGACGTCCACGGGTCCGTAGCCGACGAAGTCTCGGATGATGTAGTAGACGATCTTGTCCCGTGATGCCGGTTCGAGGCGAAGACCCCTGGACTTGATGAAGGACTCGACGGCCTCGTTCAGATAGGACTGCTTGTCCTTCTCCGCCATCTTGTCCCATTCGTACTCGAGGGTCCGCTGGAGGGAGTCCTTAAGCATGTCGAGGAGCTCCTTCTCCCGGTCATCGAGCTGAGGCTCCCAAACCTCGTAGACGTACTCGGAGCGGTCGTGGTCGTAAATCACACGGGCGTAGGTGTACGGCTCGCGGATTGAGAAGACCTCAATCTCCTCGAGGGCCTCGTTCGTGAGGTCTGGGACTTGGGTGAGGTAGGACCCGCGAGTGCCGGACCACTCCGCCTTCTGCGCCATCGATCCCTTCGGCATCATGATCTTCTTGCGTTTCGCCATCGAGTCACCTCACAGGTTTGCGCTCGTTTCCTCCGCAAGCCCGACCTGCACGAACGCCTCCTGCAGCGTGAAGGAGCCGATCGGGTGCAACGTGTTCTGGATGAGAAGGTCCATCGTATAGGGCTCGGCAGGCGCAGTGGAGTTTACCCAGATCGAGTAGTAGTTCGTCCAGGCGAAGTAGGTCTGCTGCGGGGAGTAGGAGTACTGCCACGTCGCGGGGCCCGAGGGCACGCCGTCCGTGCTCAGACCGAAACCGGAAGCCAGGGTCGTGTTCATGAAGTTGAACCACGCGAGGTCGTAGAGGGACACGTGCCGGATTTTCACGGGCGACGTCACGTCTTTGTACACTTGCACGTTCGTTCCCAGGACCTTGACGTTCACGACTTCCGTAGCCGTTCCGGTACGGCCTCCGGTGCCGTACAAGCTCACGAGCTCGAAGGCCAGGGTGAGATTGGATCCGGATTTCTGGACGATGAACAGGTTCGGCGTCCGGACGACCTGGCCGTCCTGCTGGGAACGGATGACCGCGCCGTTTTCGTAGGCGACGCGCTGCGGCATGTTGTAGCGGTTCCCGATGTTCAGGTCCATGGCCCCGCTCGCGGTCTGGGACTGCTGCATCGTCACGCCGTTGAGGAGGTAAGAGAAGGAGACGGACCACAAACCATCGTCAGGACTCAGGGAGAGGGCGCCGAAGGTGGGAGCTGCGAAGATTGGAAAACCGTCCACGCCTAGGGTCACGGCGACGGACGTGGTTGTCGGAAGGAAGTACGTGCCCGCATTCTGGGCCATCTGGGCTCCGAGGATCTGGAGGTCGATGGCGCCCTTCAGATTCCCGAACTGGCCCAAGGCGGTGTTCATGTGGCCCGCCTCGGAGTCCTTCATCCACACGGGGACGTATTGGTTCACAATCAAACTGAGGAACGTGAGGAACACGAGGAGGGCCATGATTGTGCCGACGGTCGAAGCGACGCCGCGCTCATCCCTCCGTAGCCGACGAATCACAAGGACCATGGAGGCACCTGTGGAGAACTCACGGTGGGCATTCCAGCGGCCCATCCCGAGACTCGCTATTTATAGGTGTCGTGCTGAAATTCCACGAGTGAGAATGAGTGTGTTTTCTCCATAGAAAATCCGATTTCGCGACGAACGTCCGACGGACATATTCCCAACGCTGGGAACGGTCCTTTCGCGAGTCGACGTACGTCAACCTGCGCGTTTCGCAGTCGCGGCCTTGTAGACGAAGGCAGCCTCGCCGCGCATGAAGCGCCGCATGCCGTCCACGGTCGCATATTCATTGGGCGCGTGGGCGTGGGCCCCGTGGCCGAGGCCGGTAGCGACCCAGGGAATCTTCAGGTACTCCCCGAAGACGAAGGCCGGCATCGTGCCTCCGCTCGTGGGCCAGACCTCGGGCTCCTTCCCATACGCGCGCATCGCCTCAATCGCCGGCTGCACGATCCAAGCGTCCGGGTCGGTGCGCGCGGGACCGTAGGGACCGTGGACTTGGACCTCAATGTCGTCGAATCCTCGATGAGCAAGATGGCGCTTCAGCTTCCGCACCGTGCCGTCGACGGTCATCTTCGGAACGAGACGGATGTCCACTTTCGCGTATGCCTCGTGGGGGAGTACCGTCTTCGTCCCGCCATGCTCGATGTACCCGGAGTAGATGCCGCAGATGTTCACCGTGGGCTCGTAGAGATATCGAGCGAGAAGCCGCTCCTTCGGCAGCTCATACTTGAACCGCGCCGCCATCAGCTCGTCAAGAGTCGCCTTCGGGTCGAAGGTCTTCGCGAGGGCCTTCGTCAGGGTGAGGTCCTTCTTCGATGGCGGCAGGACATCCTGCCAGATGCCATCAATCGCGGGCCTCTGGGTCTTGGCGTCCACGAGGGAGTCGAGGGCCTGTACGAGCCTCCAGACGGGGGAGGTGATCCAGACGGCGTTGGAGCTGTGGATCTCCTGCTTCATCGGTCCGCCCTTCGACTCCGAGCCGCGGGACCATAGTGTGAGGTAGAGGCATCCCTTCGCGCCGAGATACAATCCGGGGACGCCCCGCAAGTCCTCCGTGTAATCGTTGGCGAACGCCGCGTCCCCCCGTAGCTCCCGACGATGGTCCCGGACGAACCGGATGAAGTTGGCACTGCTGATCTCCTCCTCGCCTTCCGCGAGGATCTTGAGGTTCACCGGCATCTCATCGACGTCGCGGATCGTTTTCCAGGTCAACAGATGGCCAGCGAGGGCGCCCTTGGAGTTCACGCTGCCTCGCGCGATGACGCATTTCCCGAGCCCCTCGAGTTCCCGGATCTCGGCGGCGAAAGGAGGAGAGGCCCACTTGTTCAGGTCGCCGACGGGCTGCACGTCGTACATCTCGTACTCAAGCAGGGTTACGTCCGCTCCGACGTCCAGGTTCCCGTAGACGACCGGGTTCCCTTTGTCGCCCCATACCTGGGTCTGGCAACCGATCTCCGCCATCATCCGCCGCACCATTTCCGCGCATTCGCGGACGCCTTCCCCGGTTGCGCTCACGCTCGGCTGGCGGAGGAGCGCGCGGGTGCGCTCCAGGTGCTCGGGAAATCGGGCTTCGAGGGCTGCCTCGATCTCGGTCGGGACGGACATGCAGACGGCGATGGGGAGGAAGCCAATAAGGACACCGGTCGCTCGGTCGTCGTTAGTCTTCTCCTTAACGATCTGGACCGGTTCATGTAGCTCCCCACGGATAGGGATTCTCGATGTCCATGACGCACCGCATGATCGCCGTGTTCACCGCACTGTGTTTGGCGGCCACAGGCCTCGCGGTCCTTGTCGCCTCGCAGATCGCGCCGCGAACGGGCCTCGTCTCCTTCCACGACTATTCGGAGCTCACGGCCTATCTGGATCGCACCCAGGGCCAGAACTACGCCTCGTTCCGGAATGGATCCATGTTCGGGGTGATTAACGCCCCAGCGGCTCCGGTTGCAGGCACCCCGTCCACGCCGCAGGAGGACTACTCGGGCACGAACGTGCAGGTCGCAGGCATCGATGAACTCGACACAATGAAGACGGACGGTGCGTACCTCTACCTCGCAGGAGCCCACGATGTAGCAATCGTGCGCGGTGTCCCTGCCGCGGACCTTGCCGTCGTCGCTCGCGTCCCTGCGGCAATCCCGGTCAACGAGACCGTGAATGTAAGCGGCGCCACCGTGACGGGCCTCTTCGTCGTCAACGACCGTCTCGTCATCGTGGCTTCCAGCGCCTCGTATTATCCGTTTGGAATCCTCCAGGGCAGGCCGGCGACGATCGCGATCGGTGCGCCTGCGCTCATCGGACCATGGGGCGGCGAGACCTTCGTCTCCGTGTACAGCATCGTGGACCCCACGAACCCGGTCCCCCTCTTCACGACGTCGGTATCCGGGAACGCGGTCACGGGCCGGCTCATCGCGCCCTACGTGTACCTCGTCATCAATGAGTTCGTCGTCAAGGTGAACGACACGTACGTGATCCCCAGCACCTGCGTCAACGGGAGCTGCGAGGCTGTGCCGCCCGAGTCGATCTATTACGACGCGAACGCGAACGAAGCGGGGACGTTCACGAACCTCCTCGCCCTGGACGTGGATTCCGGTTCGCAGAACCTCGTGTCCGTCATCACGGGCTACACGTCGACGGTCTACATGTCGTTCGATGCGCTCTACCTCACGTACACGAAGTGGGACATCCCCGCGTCGGGACCCGTCCTCTTCGGCTTCGCCACGGCGCCGTCGAGCGTCCGGACGACGATCCACAAGGTCCACGTGGAGGGCATGTCCATGGAGGCCGTGGCCCATGCCGACGTCCCCGGGACCCTCCTGAACCAGTTCTCCCTCGACGAGAAGGACGGCTACCTGCGGGTCTTCACGACCGTCGACCACTGGAGCGAGTTCTCCTCGAGCCAGGACAACAACCTGTACATCCTCGCCGCGGACCTCAGGCAGGTCGCGAGCATCGAAGGCATCGCGCCCGGGGAGTACATCCGCTCCGCGCGCTTCATGGGAGACCGGGCCTACCTCGTCACGTTCGAGAAGACGGACCCCCTCTTCGTCATCGATGTCTCCGACCCAACCGCGCCGAGGATCCTCGGGGAGCTGAAGATCCCCGGGTATTCGGACTACCTGCACCCTCTCGATGAGGACCACCTCCTCGGGATCGGCAAGAACACGGTCAACGCAACGGAGGGCGACTTCTCCTGGTATCAGGGCCTCAAGATCGCCGTGTTCAACGTCTCCGACGTCGCCAACCCCGTTCAGGCGAGCGAATACATCGTCGGGGACCGCGGGACGAACTCCGACGTCCTGTGGGACCACAAAGCCTTCCTCTCGATCCCCTCCCGTGGCCTTGTCGTCCTCCCCGTGGATCTCGCGATCATCAACGCGAGCCAATATCCGGACCCGCTGCCACCATGGGCCTATGGAGAGACCGTGTGGCAGGGAGCCTATGTCCTATCCGTGAGCCTCGAGGGCGGCATCGGCCTCGTCGGGCGCGTAACCCACGAGAACGGAACCGCGGATCCGTACCGAGGCGCGTACCTCGACTACCAATACATGATCCATCGCTCCCTGTACATTGGCGATGTGCTGTACACGGTCTCGCCCGCGATGGTGAAGGCGAACGGCCTCGCGGACCTGTCCGAAATCGCGGCCGTCGTGTACGAGGACGGCACACCCGGGATCTGAGGCAGACCTCGTTGGGGGGGAAAGTCGGAGAGAGGCACACCCCGAGGACGGGCTTCTCTCCGACGAAAACCTTTTTCAGTAACGTCGCGATGGGACGGCCCGCGCCGCGGTAACTCAGTTTGGGAGAGTGCGAGACTGAAGTCGTCCCGTCTCGCACGGACGGCAGAGATCTCGAAGTCGCCGGTTCGAGCCCGGCCCGCGGCATGCTTTCTCATCGTGCCGGTCGGCTCAGGGCCACCGGCCAGCCCGTTTCATGACGACCATCGCGTTCGTCGTGATCCAGCGGCTCGGGCGTCCCGCGACCTCCAACCCCAACGGATAGAAGGGGCCGCGGACCTGGTACTCCGGGTCCTCCGAATCCGGGTGCAGCGCGTCCATGTTCCAGCTCCCGTCCCGGTTTCGCATCGCCTCGAGCCGGTCGAGGGCGGGGCGCATCCGCGGATCGTCGGCGTACCCGAGCGACGTGAGCACGTCGAGGCCGACGAGCAGGTCGTAGTAGTAGTGGACCGGATAGTGCAGCCGGAACCACGGCCCGTACAGCTTCCGGCCCTCGCGGAACAGGTGCCGGTCGAGATAGAACTCGGCACCGCGTTCGATTGCCCGGAGGACCGGCCCGGAGCGTGCCTTGGGAGGCAGGGCCGCGAATGCCGAGAGCGCCTCCCATGCGTCGAGCGTGCCCGTGCGGGAGGGAAAGCAGTGCCAACCACCGTCGGCCTTCTGATGGCGGACGAGCCAGTCGACCGCGGGTTGGAGCCGAGGGTCCTCCTGGTAGCCCAGGCGGACGAGCATGCGGACGGCGTTCCCCGTGAAGCAGACCTCGCTCCCGCGGTACCCCAGCCCTCCCGACGGCCCGGAGAACCGACGGATGAACAGGTCCACCGCCTTCGCGACCCGCGGGAGACTCCGGGTCACGCCGAGATCGGCGAGGACGAGGAGACGCCAGTTCGTGGCGATGTACTTGGGCCAGTAGAGTTCGAACGCGGACGTGCCGGGTGTGGCCCACTGGCCCCCGGGATGCTGCTCCCGGAGGATCGTTGCAGCCCATCCCTTCCGCCTGATCTCTTTCTGGGCGAGGAGCACCGCGGGGTCGTCCGCGGGGCGGTCGAGGAGCTCCCGCAGGACGCGATATCGGACGCTCGGATCCGCCTCCTCGCCCAAGAGCCAGTTCCGGAGACCACGCGGAAGTGCCATGAGCCGGAGGAACCCGGGGGCCCTATATATCCTCGAACGGCGGGACGCGGTACGATAGAATCATATGGGTCGAGCCGTTTCGACGAATCGTCCCGCCTTAGCTCAGCCTGGTCAGAGCGGGTGACTGTAGTCGGTTCCCGCCGATTTGCGGCGGTGCCCGCTGACATCATCAGGTCTCCGGTTCAAATCCGGAAGGCGGGACTCCTTCTC
>DATBLI010000025.1:0-15364 GCA_036555455.1 Thermoplasmata archaeon | reverse complement strand
GTCCACGGTCTTCGTCCCCCTTCCGGACCATCGTTCCACCTGGGTTTCCGTGCCCACGGCGATGATCCGATCGCCCCGGACCGCGAGCCCATGGGCCCAGGGGTGCGCGTCGGATGCCGTGAAGATCTTGCCGCCCACGAGGACGAGTTCCGCGTCCCCCGCCATGGAGGCGGCGAGCGCGCAGAACCCGAAGGACTTTTCGACAGGCTCCGCCGCATGGCGCTGCGGTAGCTAGAAGCCGCTCCCGAACGTCGCGGGTTCTCTGATGGATGGATGACCCGTGGGACCCCGATGCGGCAGCTTCGGACTCCGCCTCGGCGTCCTTGAGACTGGACCTCGGAACACGATCGCCCACCTCGACCACCTCCCGCGCCTCCATGAGGCCGGCCAACTTCTCGTCGCCGGGCCAACCGGCGGGCCCCGGGACGCAGCTTCCGCGGGATCTGCATCCTCCGCGGCGGGCCGGAGGAGGCGCGGGCGCTTGAGGCGCTGGATTCCCGGCCTTCACACCGCGGACAAGAGGGCGATTCCTAGGACGAATGCGACGAGCGCCACCGCGACACGCCAGGTGAGCCGCTCCCTCAGGAACGCGGCCGCCCCCAACGTCGCGATGACCGGGTACGTCCCGGACACCGGGCCGACGAGGGCCGCGGGGCCGAGGTCGTAGGCGACGGTCAGGCCGATTGCGCCGAGCGCCCCGGAGAGGAAGACGCACAGGCCGAGGGACCAGATCCGCCGGGAGGGCGGATCCGCGGGAGCTGGGGGCTTCCCTCGAACGGCCGCGTAGCCGGCTGTCACCCCGAGGTACGCCATGGCCAAGAGGATGTCCAGATTGCCTTGCCCCAGCACGTCGACGCTCGTCTTCACGAGGAAGCCCCAGAGGCCCCAGACGAAGAAGCCCAAGAGGCTCAGGGCCACCGCGGTGCGTCGGGACGCGTCCCGGCGCTTCGGCTCGTAGGCGAGGAGGAGGATGCACAGCATCATGAGCCCGATCCCCACGACGGGCCACATGCCGAGGGTCTCCCGCAGGAACAGGACGCTCAGGACGACGGTCAGCATGGGGGCGGCTGCGGAGATTGTGCCGACGAGGCCGACGCTGCCCAGGCGCATGCCCTCGTAGAAGAAGATGTAGCCGACGGCCCCGAGGGTTCCCGCGGAGACCGCAGCGAGGACGATTCCTGGATCCGCAGTCAGGGGTCCGCGCGGCAGGAGGAGCCCGACGAGGCCGAAGGCGACGCCCTCGACGAGGGTCGCGCCAAGGCCCATCGTCTTCGGCCCGAGGCGGTCCGTGGCGGGCTTCGCGGCGAAGGTGCCGAGGCCCCAGATCACCGTCGCGAAGATGGCCCAGGCGATCCAGTCGAGCGCCATTCCGCGGCGAGAGGTGGGCGCGGGACATCAGGTTTGCCATCGGGCGGTTCCCGCGACGGCAGAGGGTGCGCCGTCAGGATTCCGTCTTCGGCCGCATTCGCTCGGGCATCTCCACGGCGACAATCTCGCCTTTCACCGTGACCTCGCCTCCTGCGAGGATGCGGGCCTCCACGACGATCTTGCGTCCCTGGATTGATGTCGCCCGTCCACGAACTTCGAGCTCGACGCCGAGCGGCGTGGGCTTGAGGTAATCCACGCGGAGGGAGGCCGTTACGAAGCGATGTGCCGGAAGCGTGCCCGGCTCCCGGCCCTCCGCGCGGTACGCCGCGGCCGCCGCGGTTCCCGTGCCGTGGCAATCGAGCAGGGACGCGAGGAGGCCTCCGTTCACGTAGCCTGGGATCGCGATGTGCCATCTCTCCGGCGTGCACCGTGTGACGGTTTCCTCGCCGTCCCAGGATGTGCGCAGGTGGAGGCCGTGGTCGTTGAGGCGTCCGCAGCCGTAGCAGTAGGCGAGTTCGTCCGGGTACGCATCCTGGATAGCGGTCATGGGAACGATCCCCGCGGGTCGGCCGAGCGCCGTTCGTCGTCGGGAACGGAACGTCGGGGATGAGGTTTGCGCGGTGAACCCTGGGATTGGGGGCTGCACCCCAAAACCTCAAATATCGGTATTCCGATATCGGAAAATCGATACGGGGCGCGGACGATGTGGGGCATGCACCGGCGGCGCGGCTTGAGGGTGTGGGTCGTTTCCCTCCTCGCTCGCGGGCCGAAGAACGGAGCCGAGGTGATGAACGCGATCGAGGAGATGAGCCAGGGCTGGTGGCGTCCGTCCCCGGGGTCCATCTATCCGCTCCTTGAGTCCCTTGTCCAGGAGGGCCTCATTCGGAAGCGGGACGACGGGCGGTACGAGCTCTCGGCGCAGGGACGCCAGGCGATGGAGATGCCCTGGGGCCCGTGGGGTCCTTGGGGCATGCGCGCGCCGCATCACGGCGGCGTCGAGGGCGTCCTCGGTGAGCTCGACGGGTACGTTTCGTACCTCGAGGACGTCCGCCGGTCCGGCGGCCCTGGCGTCGGCCCGTTCACGGATCGGATCAGGAGCCTCGCGGACCGACTGACCGCGTTGATCAAGGCGTAGTGGAGGAGGCACGATGTACAACGAAAATCGGTGGCACGTGGGGCGGTGGATTGGGATCGGTTTCCTCGCGGTCTTCGCGGTGTTCGTGGCGTCGATGATCCTCTACATGTTCCTCGTCGTCCCCGCTGGGGGCATGCCGATGGGGTCCTACGCCTATTTCCCATTCGGATGGATCTGGATCCTCCTCGGGTTCTTCTTGTTCTTCGGGCTCCTGCGATGGGCCCTCTTCCCATGGCGCTGGATGGGGTACCCTCGACACTACATGCGTGGCTATGGCCGCGAGAAGGAGGCGTATCACATCCTCCGCGAGCGATACGCCCGCGGGGAGATCACGAAGGACGAGTACGATCGGATGATGCGGGACCTGTACTCGGTGCCACGCGAAGGTCCCTGAGACGCCCGACACGTCTTCCGGGCGAAATGGAACCGCTTGTTCGAGGATGTCGAGGCTGAACTCGAAAAGATGGTTCTCTCCCGAAGCCTTCTTAAACCACCCCCGCCTCCGCCCACCCGATGGCCCGCTTCCCGGAAGCCGAGCGGCGGAAGCTGCACAAGATGATCTGCATGCAGTGCTACGCTCGCAACGCGCCGCGGGCGACGCGCTGCCGCAAGTGCGGGAGTACGGAGCTGCGTCCGAAGGCGAAGGAAGCGCGGAAAGAGTAGGGCAGGTCTCTCGCCCGCGCTATGGGAATTCCGAGGACCTTGGGTTTCTTCACCGGACCTGGGCGGCAGAGCCGCTCGTGCTACACCCGGAGTCGTCGCAGCGAGCCCACGTATGCTGTCGATTGGGGTTCCGTATGGACCTCGGGGCGAAACAGAACAATTCGGCGAAGAGGAGTTGACCCTCGCCGCCCCCTTTCCTCGGCGGAGGTGAGGAAGTGTACATCAAGGTCATCACCCCGGATTCGCCGCCAAAGCCCCCTCACTAGGTCTCATCCGTCACGATGGTCGGTCGTCCGACCCCATGCAAGGCCCCCTCGATCTCGGAGCGGAGCGTCTCGTTGCCCAGATTCTGCGCGATTCCCAGGGCTTCCAAGAGATAAGCTCGGCCTTCTCCGAATTCCCCGTGGTCTCTGAGGAACACCCCAACCTCAAGGAGCGCTCGGCCGAGATCGATTGGGCTCCCAAACCGCCGTAGGGCGGATAGGCCCTCGTCCCACGCCTGTTTCGCTCGCGTCCATCGTCCCATTCCGCGTTCGCGGTTCCCTTCATAAATCCTCAGGAGGCCGAGGGTATCCCGCTCGCCCAGGATTCCGATGAGGCCTTGGGCCTCCCGCAGCGGGCCCCCTGCCTCTCGACAGCGGCCGAGATCGATGAGCGCGCCCGTGCGGTTCATCAATGCATACGCGGTCAGACGCAGATTGCCAAGCCGTCGCGCGAGTTCGAAGCCCTTCTCGTAGAATGGAAGGCTCTCCTCGAGCCTCCCCAACTCCCCGAGAGCTGTTCCGACGACGATGTTTGCGTGAGCGACCTCGGTGAGGTCTCCGGAACGCGTCGCTACGCGCAATCCTTCTTGGCTGTGCGCCAACCCCGCTTCTCGATCGCCCCGCCAAGCCTCCAAGCTGCCGAGGGCAAGGAGAGCCCGCGACAGGGCGGGCCAGTCCGAACCCTCCGTCGCGAGGTCAATCGCTTCGTTGAGGTGGGAAGCCGCCTTGGACAAGTCCCCGAGGGCCTGCTCGACAAGGGATAGCTCGCGGAGCACTTCCGTTCGCTCCACCGGATTGCCCGTGGTCCCGAGACGGGCGTGGGCCTCGACGAGGTACCCGAGGGCCTTCGAATAGCGGTTTTGCCAGCGTTCGAGGGACGCCATCTTCCGAAGGAGCCGCGGAATCCGTTCAACCCTTCCCGCTGCCTCGGCCAGCCGTGAAGCATGGGTGTATTGATAGATGGCCGGTTCGACGTGGCCGAGGATTCGCAAGCTATCACCCAGCAGTTCGGAGAACACGCACGACATCGCCGCATCCGTCGAATCGGCGGGATGGCTTCGCGCCAGAGAGGCGATCTCCTCCGCGGCCACGGAGTCCATCAGGGGCGCTCCTTCGGCATCCAAGTACGCCGCGGCCTCGCCGACACGCCCGGCTTGGAGGAGATGGTACACGCCTTCCCATCGATCGCGCGCCTCTGCTGCGTTCATAAGAGGACGCGCCAAGCCCTCATGGATCCTGCGGCCGTGGATTGCACCAACGCGGGCGTGCAGAAAATCCCGGAGGAGATCGTGGACCATGTATCGTCCGGCAACCGTGCGCTCCAGCAGGTTCTTCGTTCGAAGGGATTCGACAGTCCCGTGCCGCGCCCGTGCGGCGCTCTCGAGGGCGGGTCGCGGAATCGGCCGCCTTGCAACACTCGCGGTCTCGAGGACCCGACGTTCCTCCGCGGTCAGGCCCTTCCAGAGCGCATCGAAGTACTCTTGGACCGCGGAGACGCTCGTCGCCCCGCCCTGCGCGACGAGATGGAGGAGCAGGGGATGGCCGCTCGTCAGGGCCGCGAACTCCCGCAATTCGCTCGGGTCCGCTGCCACACCTCGACGCTGGAGGAGGGCGACAGAATCCTCGGGGGCAAGGCCATGGAGAGTCAGGACTTGAAGGAGGCCCCCGTCCCCCGCCATTTCCGAGGCCCAGGCGGGGGTGCGACGCGTAGTCAGAAGGAGCCTCAGGGGCGTGATATCGGTGAGTCCAGCGAACGTCTCCTTCACGAGGGCCGCAATCTCCTTGGAGGCCTGTTCGAACCCATCAAGGACGATGAGAATCGGGAGCCCGGCCAGGTCCATCGCGAGGAGACGCTTCACGAGCTCACGGTCCAGAGTTCTCTCTCGAGACAACTCCTCTCCGAGGCTCCGTCGGCCCAAGCTCCCCATGAAAGCGCCGAACTCAGCGAAGAGGGCAGAGGCCTTCGTGGAGGGGTGGAGCTGATAGCCGAAGACGTGGGCCGGCGACCTGTGCTGTCGAATCCACTCCGCCACAAGGGCGCTCTTTCCGATTCCCGGCAAACCGGTCACGATGAGGACTTGGGTGCGAGAACGGGACCACGCGTCAAGGACTCGGAGCTCTCCGGATCGACCAAAGAGGTGATCCACCTGTCGCAAGGCATCCCACCACACGACGAAACCCTCCGCTCTCCGTGGGGCGGGAGTCGCGTGAGTCACGTCGAGACGCCCTTCCCGGACGAGGGAAGCCAGCCTGGTGAGGTCCTGTCTTGCAGGCACGAGCTTGGAAGCATCCGGGAGGCGCAGGGTCAAGGTTCCCACGGAACGGGTGCGAATCTCGATCAATTCCGAGTGGAGTCGCACCAGCAACTTCTCCGACTCCGCAGTCCCTGACTCGCTGAGTCGGTAGACGATTCTCGGGCGGGGGCAGGACGGTACCCGAGCCTTCGTTCGCATCACGTGTCCGCGGCTTTGAAGTCTCGCAAGCCACTTCGTCACGGTGCTGCGGCCGGAGAGGGTTGCCGTGCCAATCCCGTCTTGCGTGTAGTCCTCGAGGCGCGGCGGGACCGCTTGGTCGCGGGCGGAGAGGTGCAGGAGGATCCGTTCCGGAGTCGAGTAGTGCCGCTTCCTTCGGTACTTTCGCGCCATCGGCCCTCGTCTTTCCCGGCTGGACCGTAAGCCCGGGGTAAAATAGAACATTTCGGCCAAGGCTTTATCACCGTCAGCATCTCGATTCGGTCACTGGGCGCGCCCATGGCCACTCCCCCCACTCCGGGTCCTCCCCACCTCAGGCCATCTCCGTGGCAGAGCCTCAGCTACAACGACGTCCTCCATGCGCCCCACACCTACGGGGTCGTGGTCGTCGCCGACGCCCGGCAAGAACCCCTCCTCGTGTCCCCGGGCGTCATCCGGGAGGAGCTGTGGCGCCTCGTGAACGATCCCCTCGCGAAGGCTCATGGCGCCTCCTTTTTCTGCTTCTACGAGACCCTCGTCGACTCGAAGGCCGAGCACCTCGCGGACCAGATCTCTCGGGAGTCGACCCAGGAGGGCCGGCGACTGTTCTGGAGGCATTTCCCGACGCCGTCGTGAAGGCCCGCGGCGAGGGAGGATCCGACACTTTCGCGGCTCTCCCAGGCATACGACGAAATACCCCGCGTGTCCATGCGGGTAGCCTCCCCATCGGGAGGAGGAGCCCTAGACCATGCCCAATCCGAAACCTGGAAGCTTCGTGCACATCGAAATCGCATCGACCGATCCCACGCGCACCCGGAAGTTCCTCGAGGAGGTCTTCGAGTGGAAGTTCCAGGACATGCCCGAGATGCAGTACGCGACGTACGAGCCTGCGAGCGGACCCGGCGGAGGCCTCATGTCCCCGATGGAGAACCAGCCCCCGGGCTTCCTGAACTACCTGATGTCCTCGGACATCGACCGGGACCTCCGGAAGGTTGAGACGGCGGGCGGCCAAGTCCTCCGTCCGAAGTCGGAGATTCCGAACGTCGGCTGGTGGGCCATGTTCCAGGAGCCCACGGGGATTGTCATGGCCCTGTTCCAGGGCCTCGCGGCGCCCCCGCGGGAGCGCCGGGCCCGGACGCGTCGCCGGCCCGCGGCGAGGAAAGCCCGGGGCGGACGCCGCGGTACGCGAGGGCGCGCGCGCGGCCGACGGGGCCGATAGTCCGGCCGCCCCGGCGCCGAACGCACCGCGTCAGGTGCTCGAGGAGGACGAGTCGGATTCCGTTCGCCACGAGCGGGCCGATTCCGCATCCCTGGATTCTCGGATTCCCTTGAGGAGCCTCGTGACGACCGCAAGGCTTCGACGTGCCTGTCGGGGCTTCGCCCCCCTCCGCGGCCTCGGTGCGTCCGCAGGCAGGCCGTAGTCCGCCCAGAGGGCGCGGTAGACGTCCAGGGCCTGGATCGCGTACGCCATCAGAATCCGCTCGGCTGGCTGAAGACGGCCTCGAGGGCATCCGCGATCCCCGCGACCTTCCGAAGGGCGCGCTGGGCCCACGTGGGCCGGCCGACGACGGGCTTTTCCCGGCCCAC
This sequence comes from Thermoplasmata archaeon, assembly GCA_036555455.1. Lineage (GTDB taxonomy): Archaea > Thermoplasmatota > Thermoplasmata > RBG-16-68-12 > RBG-16-68-12 > RBG-16-68-12. The sequence goes on along the minus strand of DATBLI010000025.1, from coordinate 7,898 downwards.
CCGGGTGATCATCGCGGAGACGGCGGCTCCGTCCCCGTTCCACTCCGACCGAACGTATTCCCGGGCCTCCCCATGGATGCGGTTCGGCTGGCTGTAGTCATTCCACGCGCGCACGATGCTGGTTGTTGCAGGCAACATGTCTTGCCTCCGAAGGGACCGACGTCCCTGCGGGGTCAAAGGCCAGTCGAAGGAGTCCCGTAGGAGGTCCTACCGTTCGCGCGTCCAAACCTACTTACCGCGCGATGCCCTTGCGTGGGACTTCGGAGGGAGGACCCGCGCGGCTTACGGCGAAAGAACGCATCCTCTTGCACCTCCTCGACTACGCGAGATTCTCGGAGGCCCTCGAAGTCCCTTCGGAAGTGACCCAGGACGGCCTCGCCGCGGCCGCGGAGATCGACCTCCGGCACTTCACTCAATACGCGCGTCCGCTCATCGATGAGGAGCTGCTCCGCGAACGGACCGCCCATGTGAAGGGCTCCCGCCAGCGGCGGAAGGTGTACGACCTCACGTTGAAGGGCCAGATGGCCGCGCACGGGCTGCGCGACCGCCTGAAGGCGGAACCCGTCCGGGTGCGGGACGCGGCCGGCGTTCGGGAGATCTCCCTCGCGAGACTTTCCGAAGAGATCGGAGGCCGATTGTCCCTCCTCGCCCTCGCGCAGCGGGCCGACCGGGGTGTCCTCGATCTCGAGGCCCTCGCGGTCCCGGAACGGCCCTCCGCGGTCGAGGTCCTCGCCGACGCCCCTCGGATCGAGGGGTTCGTGGGCCGAAAGGCCGAGCTCGAGGCCCTGACTGCGAGTGCCGAGGGCCCGCGGATCTTCGTGGTGCGCGGAGTCGCGGGGATCGGGAAGTCAAGCCTCGGGGCGAAGGCGTGCGAGGTGATGCGGGGCCGCTGCAATCTCTACTGGCACGGGATTCGCCCCTGGGACACCCGGACGTCCGTCCTCGCCGGCCTCGCGGAATTCCTCTCGGCCCTCGGCCGCCCCGGCCTCCGGGCCGTCCTCGTTCGCGGGGAAGCCGGCGTCGCCGCGGAGGTCCTGCGGGAGGATCTTCCGGGGTCGCGGGCGTTCCTCGTCATCGACGATGCCCATCACGCCTCCGGGGAGGTCGTGCAGCTCCTCCGCTTCCTCAAGGACACGATCGCCGAGGCCCCGGACGTTCGCGCCCTCGTCCTCACGCGCCAGTCGCTCCCCTTCTACGATCGCAGGGACGTCGCGATTCGCAAGCTCGTCCGCGAGCTGGATCTCGGAGGCCTCGCCCCGAACGAGGTCGTTGACTTCCTCGCCGCCGGCCAAGGAGTCGAGCTCACGAACCTCGGCCGTCGTCTCGGCGGCCATCCCCTCTTCCTCGAACTCGTCCGCTCCGCGGGCCATCCATCCGTCCGCCCGGATGCCCTTCGGGACGTGGAGCGGTTCATCGAAGAGGAGATCTACTCCGATCTCTCGGACCCCGAGAGGACGACCCTGAAGGCCGCGTCGATGTACCGCGTGCCCGTCCCATGGGGCGCCCTCCTGGCCGCGCCCGCGGTCACCCACGACGTGGTCCTGGCCCTCCGGAACCGGGCCCTCCTGAGACCCGCGGGCGACGACGCATGGCAGGTCCACGACACGGTCCGTGACTTCTTCGCCGGCATCGTGACGCCCTCCGAGAGAGAGGACCTCGCCCGGTTCGCGCGGGCCCAGCTCCGCGATCTCGCCGCGAAGTCCCAATCCGAGGGACACCTCGGCGCGTGCGTCGACTACCTCTCGAACGCCCTCGCCCTCACCCCACCCGGGGACGAGCGCGTTGCCGTCCGGGAACACCTCGGGGACGCCGAGGAGCGCATGGGCGACCTCCCCGCGGCCCTCATTGCGTACCGGGAAGCCCTCCAGGACACGGCGGACGCCGAGGTCCGCGGGAGGCTTCATCGGAAGCTCGCGACCGCGTTCGTCATGCGGGAGCAGAAGGAGCCCGCTGCGGAAGAGCTCGACGCAGGGCTGCGGGCCCTCGGGGAGACGGCGAGCGTCGAACGTGGCTGGCTGGGCCTCGTCCGCTTCGGGATCGCGTGGCGGGAGGAGAAATGGGAAGAGGCCCAGGAGAGCGTCGACGAGGCCTTGCGGACCTTCCGGGACTTCCGCGCTTCGGATGGGCAAGCCCAGGCCCTGCATTACATCGGGAAGCTGCAGATCGATTCGCCGCATGGCGACCTGTCCCTTGCCCAGCGATCCTTCGAGGAGGCCCTCGCCCTCGCGTGCTCCCTCGACGACTTCGAACTCCAGGTCAAGATCCGCACGGGGATGGCCCATCTGCTCGCCTACCGCCTCGGGGACGTCGAGGCAGCGCAGCGTCACATCGCTGCCATGGAGGCGATGATCGATCGGCTGCGGGATCCCCACGCGAGGCGCGCGTTTCTCATGCTCCAGGGATGGTTCTACCTCGAGCTGCTCGCGGACTGCGAGACGGCGGAGGCCCGCTTCTCCGAGGCCCAGGACCTCGCGCGGAGGATCCATGACCCCTCCACGATTTCCGCCGCTCGCTACGGCCTCGCGTTCTGTGACTACTTCCGTGGTCATCTCCCGAAGGCCCGCGAAGAATTCGAACGTCTGGCGGGGGAGATGAACGCAGCCGGTCTCTCTGCGGACGCGATCGAATGCTGGTGGATGGCCGCGGAATGCTCCCTTCGCCTTGGGGACCTCTCAGGATTCGAGGAGGCTGCTGCGAGGGTTCGGGAGCCCGGCCTGGTCACAGGCGCGGAGGCCCGACCCTTCCACGTCCTGGCGCTCCGCGGCATCGAGCGGTTCCTCCGCGGGGACCGAGAAGGCTCCCGGGCCGCGTTCGACGACGCCCTTCGAGGGGCCGAGCAGACCGGTGTCGTCCCGGATCCGGCCCTCGTCGGCTTCCTCCACTTCTACTACGCCGTCACCCTGCGAGTGGCCGGAGACGATGCGGCGGCCGAGGCGCACTTGAAACGGGTGAATGAAGTCCTTCGGGCTCAGCACTTGCAGGCTCGCCTTCAGCTGTTGCCCATCGCCGAGCGGGAGCTGTCGGAGAGCCTGCGCTGCGCGAGCGCGCCGCGGTGACCGCCTACTCGGGCGGGTACGTGGGAAGGGGTTCCCCGCCCTGGATCGCGTCCCTGTCCTGCTGCAATCGGGCCATGAAGTAGTCGATCGCGACAAGGCGCTTCCTCGCGTCGGGCTGGCTCATGAACTTCGTGCGCACTTGGCCCTCATAGGTGGTCCGGATGTTCTTCCAGCCGGTCGGCGTCGGAATCACAGATGGCGGCATGCCACTCCCCTCGGCCCCCGAACGCCCTCACACCGTAAAGGCATTGCTGGATTCCCCTCGGGTCAATCCTCCGGCGCACCATGCACGGGAAGGATAGCTCCATTCACAAAACCCGCTTCCTCTGTGCAGAGCCATGCCACGACCTCCGCGATGTCCTGGGGCGTGCCATGCTTGCGCCGCTTCCACACGGCCCCGTGGCGGACGGCGTCCAGCGCCTCCTCGAACGTGAAGTACGGGATGTATCCCGGGGCGACGACGTTGATCGTGATTCCGTGGGGGATCTCCACCTCGGAGAGGATCCGCGTGAGCCCGTGGCGGGCGATCTTGCCCACCGTGTAGTCGTAGGGCGGACCCGTGAACTCCTCGGACCGCTCCATCCCCAGGTTGACGATCCGCCCCCACCGCCTCCGGCGCATGTCCGGGAGGGCCGCTCGGATCGTGTGGAACACGCTCTCGATCTCCGCGCGGAGGACCTTCACGTAGTACGCCTCGTCCACTTTCGTCAGGTCGCGCGTCAGCTCGTAGAGGCCCCCGTGGTTGTTCACGAGGATGTCCACTGGGCCGAGCTCTTCCTTCGTCTGCGCGAACATCTCCCGCACGACGTCCCCGTACGTCGTGTCCGCGGGGACCAGTAGGGCGCGCACGCCAAACCCCTCGATCGCCCCGCGGAGCCGACGGTTCTGGGGCTCCGCCGTCTTGCGATTCGTCCCGCAGTTCAACACCACGGCCGCCCCCTCGCGGGCGAGGGTCAGGGCCGTGCTCCGTCCCATTCCCTGGCCCGTGCTTCCTGTGACGAGAGCGACCTTCCCTTCAAGAGGTCGCGCCATGGTGGCGGGAACGCGGAGGACGTCAAGTAGCCTGCGGTTGACGAAGTCGATCGGAAGCTCCTCAGGCGTCGAGAAACCGGGGACGAAGGCGGATCCGGGTCGCCTTTTCGAAGGTGACGTCCTCGAAACGCAGTCTGAGCTGCCGCGCGCAGGCGTAGGCCTCCTCAATCTCGTCGTCCCGCGGACGGCGGGCGAGGGCGCGATACCGCGGGTCGAACTGCGCGGAGGCAGGATCGCATGCGTAGTCCGGATGGTACTGGTCCATCACGTTGACGAGGGCGTGGGGCATGTTCTCCGCAATCCATGTCAGGACGGGCTTCGTGCAACACTCTACGTGACCGGGCATGACGAGGTGCCGGATGACGACGTCCTCGCCCCCGTCGTAAATGGCCTTGTGGTTCCGCGAGACGGTCTCCCAGTACCACGGGGTCTTCGCGAGGACGACCGCGCACCGGTCGTTCCCGAACTTGAAGTCCGGCAGCCAGACGTCCATGAGGGGACGGAGGATCCGCACGGTGTCATCACTCATGAAGAAGTTCGAGTTCCAGAGCATCGGAGCGTTGAGTTCGCCGTCGTAGAGAGCGAGGTCGAGGCGGTCGCGGTAGGAGAAGAAGCCGCTCGAGCGGACAAGGTTCGCCCACGCGAAGTCGTCGGCACGCGGTTTTCCCCGGGTGAGGAGGCGGATCGCCTCGACGATGTTGTGGAGGTGGATCGTCGGTTCCCCTCCCACCCAATTGATGTTGTGGCAGCCCTCCGTACGGAGTTCCCAGACCATCGCCGCGAGCTGTGCGGGATTCATTTCAATCCCATTATATTTATCGTGGGATATGTCCCCGTTCTGGCAGAACTGGCACTTGAGGCAGCACGACGTGAAGAAGATCGTCCCGGATCCTCGTGTGCCCCGGAAGACGAGCTCCTCCCCCTCGTGGTGGAAGTAAGAGCTCACGCGGGACGAGGACTCCAGCTGGCAGGCGCCGTGCCTCGTCCCCTGGATTCGGTCGACCCGGCAGTTCCAGCGGCAGAAGGTGCAGTGGCGAAGGGTTCGCTTCGCGAGTTCCGCGCTCAGGTCCACAAGGGAAGTCTTCGCTCTCGGAAGATCGGCGAGCGATGCTTCCTGGGCTCGGATCGCATGCCATTGTCCGAGGAATTCCTCGGAGAGTCGGGCGTGTTCCGCCCAGAGATCCTCCTCGGTCCCCGCGGCGAGGTCGGCCTCGCAGGGCACCCGGCTCGCGATGAGGTATTTCGCGGGCATGCGGTTCGTCGCGACGGCGAGGTACCAGGGAAGGCGGTCTCCGACGCGCTCCCAAATCCAGAGGTCCGCGAAGGATCGATCCACGACCATGAGTCCGTTTCCTTCATTACAGCCCTCTCCGCCGCCTTGAACCTTCCTCCTCTGCAGTACGTGAAACCTATATCGCCTCCCACGATACCCGCGCGATGCGTCGCTTCGAAGGCCGGGTCGCTCTCGTCACGGGCGGCTCCTCGGGGATCGGCTACGCGACCGCGAAGGCGTTCCTGGCAGAAGGCGCGAGGGTCGCGATCGCGGGCCGGGACCAGGGCCGCCTCCGAAAGGCGGCGAGGGCCTTGGCCGAGTTCGGGGAGGTCCTCGCGATTCGCGGGGACGTCTCGGAGGCGGCGGATGCAAAGCGCATGGTCTCTGAAACGGAGCGGAAGCTCGGCCCCATCGACGTCCTCGTGAACAATGCGGGGATCTACGTCAACAAACCGATCGAGGCTTTCAAGGAAGCCGAGTACGACCGGGTCATGGACATCAACATGAAGGGCACGTTCCTCTGCACGAAGTACGCGATTCCCGGGATGGTCAAGCGGAAACGCGGGGCCATCGTGAACGTCTCCTCGGACAGCGGCCTCGTCGGGACCGCGGGCTCGTCCGTGTACTGCGCGTCGAAGGGCGCGATGGTCCTGTTCACGAAGGCCGTGGCCTTGGACCATGGGAAGGACGGTGTCCGCGTGAATGCGATCTGTCCTGGAGAGGTCGAGACGCCCATGCTCGACCGAGACGCCGCGGAGTCGGGCCTTTCCTACGAGGATTACTACAGGCGACTTGTCGGGCCCATCCCAATGAAGCGGGCCGCGAAGCCTGAGGAGATTGCGGCGGGAATCCTGTTCCTCGCCTCCGAGGACGCGTCCTACATCACGGGCGCCGCGATGTCCGTGGACGGCGGCTCGACCGCGGCGTAGTCGGACATGGCAGGCGTAGCCGTCCGCCTTCCGAAGCCGCACCGCGAAGGTTATCCCTGCGGCCTGACATCGCCGAGCGTGCGCCTCGTGGTCGAGCCGCTTCTCCGGGAGAAGTTCCCCGGCCTGGATGCCCACCTCGTCCGACTGGATGGATTGCGCGTTCAGGAGCGTGACGATCGTTTGGACGGTTTCGTTCCGGTTCTTCTCCAAGAATTCCGGGACCACCTCCGCCTCGAAACCCTGAAAGACGAGCCCATCCTCCGTGCGTACCGGGACTTCTACTGGCGCGTCGGGATCGACCCCACGAAAATCCGTCCCGCCTCGGAAGCCCTTCTCCGAAGAGTCCTCCAAGGGAAGGAGCTCCCACGGATCAATACCCTCGTCGACGCGTACAACCTCGCTTCGATGAAGACTCGAATCAGCATCGCCGCGTTCGATGCAAGCCATCTGCATGGCGACATCACCATGCGGAACGCGAGGGAGGGAGAGGGGTTCCTCGGCATCGGCATGGACGAGCCCGTGGTCCTGAGAGGGGGCGAAGTTGTCTGTGAGGACGCGGAAGGCCTCGTGGCGATCTATCCATACCGCGACGCGCACCGCACCCGCGTCACCGTCGCGACGACGGAAACCGTCTTCATGACGTGCGGGGTGCCGGGCGTCGAGCCGCATCTCCTCATGGAGGCTGCGGAGACTACGAGGGAGTTCGTCGAGCGCTTCTGCCGCTGATGTCTAGGGAGTCCGGAGAGGCCTCGCGCCGGCGGCCGCAGATGGGAAACGCCAAGAACCGCGGGGGTCGTGGCCCCCCGAATGGCCGCGAACGAGCGCGTCGTCTTTGCGATTCGCGGGCTCGAGTGCGCGAGCTGTGCGATCGACGTGGGCCGGGCCTTGCAGAAGATCCCGGGCATCATGGAGATCAACGTCAACTACGTGATCGCCAAGGGCTACGTGGAGTTCGACCCCGACAAGATCTCGTGGCAGGCGGTCTCGAAGGCCCTCACGGAGCGTGGGTACTCCGTGGTCAGGATGCGGTGATCGTTGGGGCGTGGTCGCGAGACCGAGAACCCTTATGTCCCGCCGCGAGCTCTCCGACGGGGCCATGCACTTCGAACAGCACCTCATCGGGCAGATGCGGAACTTCGGCTATCTCATCGCCGACCCTGCGGCGAAGAAGGCCGCGGTGATCGATCCGAGCTTCGACGCTCGGATCCTCCAGAAGTCCGCGGCGAACAACGGCTTCACGATCGAGATCATCTTCAACACACACCACCACCCCGATCACGTCTTCGATAACGAGCGGCTGGCGGACGAAACGGGCGCGAAGGTCGCGGCGCACCGTCTCAGCATGGTCCGGAAGGACATCGAACTCGAGGACGGGCAGGTCGTGCCCCTCGGAGACCTCAAAGTGAAGATCGTTCACACCCCCGGGCACTCGCCGGATTCGAGCTGCTACATCGTCGCGGGGCGGGTGTTCACAGGCGACTGCCTCTTCGTCGGCGACTGCGGCCGCGTTGACCTCCCCGGGTCCGATGTCGAGGAGATGTACGATTCCCTGTTCCACAAGGTGATCCGGATGGACGACGCTCTCATCGTTTGCCCAGGCCATCACTA
>DATBLI010000024.1:0-34467 GCA_036555455.1 Thermoplasmata archaeon | reverse complement strand
AGCGTCGAGTGGGCCGGGATGCTCGCCGAGGCGATGGGCGCGAGGATCGTGGTGACGCATCTCGGGATGTTCGGGGACCTGCCCCCCAAGGCGATCCTGAGCCGAATCCAGAAGAACCTGCGGATCCTGCGAGATTGGTACAAGCGGCAGAAGATCCGCGCCGCCCTCGGGATCGAGGCGAGCGGCCGCCGAGAGGTCGTCGGCAGCCTCGAAGAGATGCTCTCCCTCTGCAAAAACGTGAAGGGCATCATGCCCGTCCTCAACTTCGCCCACGTCCATGCCCGCGGTTTCGGTTCGTTCCAGCAGCCCGCGGACTTCAACGAAGTGCTCAAGAAGGTCAGCCGGGTCGCGGGCCATCACATCCACACGCACTTCTCCGGGGTCGAGCACGCGGACGGGAACGAGCTCCGGTACACTCCGATCAAGAAAGGGGACCTGCGGTTCGAGCCCCTCGCGGAATGCCTCTTGGACGAGGACTACGATCTCACGATTGTCTCCTCCTCCCCCCTCCTCGAGCACGACGCGATGTACATGAAGGTCATCCTTGAGCGGGTCCTCGCGAAGCGAGTCATCCGGCCGAAGCCCGAGATCCCCGATCGGCTGGAGAAGCCGGAGAAGGGGGTCCGGAAGCGATGACCTCCTCCGCTGCGCGGGGAACTCGTGCTCCGGAGGCCACCGCGTACATCCTCGAATCCCTCAAGCGAATCCTCGCGGAGGACCGCTCCCGGGCGATCGAGGAGACTGTGGACGTCCTCACCGAGGCGAAGAAGCTGTTCGTCTATGGCGTGGGGCGAAGTGGCCTCGCGGCGCGGGCCTTGGCGATGCGGATGGTCCAGCTCGGCGTCGAGTGCTTCTTCATCGGCGAGACGATCACCCCGGTCGTCGGCGAAGGCGACGCGGTCCTCATCGTCTCGAACACGGGGGCGACGGCGAGCGCAATCCAGGTCGCGAACATCGCTCGGCGCGTCGGGGCGAGGGTGATCTCCGTCACAGGCGTGAAGACGTCGAAGCTCGCCCACGCGAGCAACATCGTCCTCCTGATCCAGACGAACGGGGAGCCCCAGCGCTCCCGGCTTGCGCCCCTCGGCACCCTGTTCGAAGACGCTTGCCTGCTCCTCCTCGATGGCGTTGTCGCTGAGGTGATGGCGCGTCTCGGGCAGACGGAGGCCGACATGCGCGGCCGCCATGCGATCATGGTTTGAGACGCCCCGTCGCCTCCGGTTTCCCGGAATGCCTTTATCTACGGTCCCCGGATAACCCGCGGCCATGCCCGAGGATTTCGTCGTCACCCCCTGGGAGGTCCGGGGCCCGGTCGACTACGACCGCCTCGTCACCCAGTTTGGGACGGAGCGGATCACGCCCGCAATCCTCGATCGGATGCGGCGCATCGCCGGCGAGCTCCATCCGATGCTCCGCCGCGGGATCTTCTACAGTCATCGGGACCTCCCATGGATCTTGGACGAGTACGAGAAGGGGCACAGGTTTGCGCTGTACACGGGGCGAGGGCCCTCGAGTGGCATCCACATCGGCCACCTGCTTCCCTGGTTCTTCACGAAGTGGATGCAGGACAAGTTCGGCGCGACCCTCTACTTTCAGATCACCGACGACGAGAAGTTCCTGTTCAAAGACTTCGAGGACTTGAAGGAGGCTACGAGGGTTGGGTATGACAACATCCTCGATGTCATCGCCCTCGGCTTCGACCCGAAAAAGACGCGGGTCCTCGTGGACACGGAGTACATCCACCGCCTGTATCCGATTGCGGTGGAGGCCGCGAAGCGCATCACGTTCTCGACCACGCAAGCGGTCTTCGGCTTCACGAACTCGAACAACATCGGCGAGATCTTCTACACGAGCATCCAGGCGGCCCCCGCGTTCCTCCCGAGTGTCGAGTCGGCGGAGCCGGTGCCCGTCCTCATCCCATGCGGCATCGACCAGGATCCCCACTTCCGCATCGCGCGGGATGTCGCGCCGCGGCTCGGCTATCCCAAGCCCGCCCTGATTCACAACAAGCTCCTCCCCGCCCTCACGGGTCCGGCCGGGAAGATGTCCGCGTCCATTCCCGAGTCGAGCATCTTCACGTCGGACTCGATCGGGGAGGCGAAGAAGAAGGTCCAGAACGCCTTCACAGGGGGGCGCGCGACCGTCGAGGAGCAGCGGCGTCTCGGCGCGAACCCCGACGTTTGTTCCGTCTTCGCCTTCTACAACTTCGTCTTCGAGCCTGACGACGAACACCTCGGCGTCGTCGAGCGCACGTGCCGCAGCGGGGAGCGCCTCTGCGGGGACTGCAAGCTCGAGCTGTGGGGCAAGATTGAGACCTGGATGACGAAACACAAAGAAGCCAGGGAGAGGGCGCGGGACCGGATCGAGGAGTTCGTGGTCCGCGACTGAAAGGCCTCAGCCCATGATCCGCGTAACCTTGAATCCGTTGTCGAAGACGAGGGCGTGGTAACCCGTGTCGTGGCGAACGCCACGCATCTTCACGACCCGCAGCTGTCTCTGCGTGCCGAACTCCCCTTGCTTCGCGAGGCGCAGATGGATCAGGCCGTCCGCGAGGTACTCCTCCTTGTGTTTCGCATATGCCCCACGGACCTCGCGGCCGGAGGCCGCCCCGTCCGAAGGCAGCTCGCCCAGGAGGAAAGTCGTGCAGCCGAGCCCCCGCAGCCAACCGACGAGGGAGAAGAGTTCCTGCCTCACGTTGCGGAACTTCGCGAGGATCTCCAAGGCGTCGAGGGAATCGAGGGCGAGGAGGCGATACTCGAAGGACGTACGCAGGCCCTGGGTGTACAGCTTGAACAGATCCATCCACGGTTGCTCCGCGGCGCTCGAGAGTTTCTTCCGGAGCGCGGCGAGATCCAGGAGGCTGAGCTCGCCTCGGGCGCCCTCCAGGCGGTAGCCGAGGCCTTCCGTGTGGTCGAGGAGGCTCGCGCGGCCTTGCTCGAGGGAGACGTAGAGCCCTTTCGCCCCGTGTCGCGCGTTCGTGTGGAGGATGTGGTATGTCAGGGAGGTCTTCATCGTCCCCGGGGCGCCGGAGATGAGGACCACGCTTCCCTCTGGGATTCCGCCGCCGAGGAGGTCGTCAAGGCCCTCGACGTACGTCTTCACGAGCTTCATGACCGCTCCTCCGCGATGGCCTCGAGCCTGCGGCGAATCAGGTCGATCTGGGTGCGTATCCTCGTCTTCGCCTGGGGCACGTCGACGACGTCTGCCAGGGAGATGAGGTCCACGCTCGCTCGGTCCGCGAGACGCGTGACATCTTCGGGCCGAAGGTCCTCGGGTCGCCTTCCCAGCTTCGCGATCTCAGACTTCAGGATTCCCTCCCCCGCGTCGCCAAACTGCTCGACGAAGATGCTCCGCGCCATCTCGTAGAGGGGTTCCTGGGCTCCGAGCTCTTGGGCGGCCGCGAAGAGCTCGTCCGCCTCCTTCCCCTTCCAATAGTCCGCTGCGGTGACGAGGAGCTCGGCGTCTGAGTTCTCGGCCTCCTTGGAGGGCCAGTCGCCTTGGGCAAGTTCCGCCGGCGAGAGGGCGGCGAACCCTTGGAGATGCTGCACGGCCGAGGCGGTTTGGTCGCGCAGGCCCGTATGGGCCGCACCGTCCGCCGCAGCGCGGCCGAGCTCCGCGATCGCCCGGTGGAGGAACTCGATGAAGGCAGGAACGTGGTCCGTGGTCAGGTCGTCGGGATGCAGTCCGCGGGTCTGGGCAAAGGAGGCGAGGAGCTGTCGAGCGCCCGGGCCGAAGGATCGACCGAGGATGGCCTCGAGTTCCTTCCGTGGGTCGGGGAGGGGCCACCAAGCCGCCCGGATCCCCCGGAGACCGTCCTTCTCCTCCTCGAGAAGACGCGCCGCGGAAAGGAGGACAGTCGATTGTGTCTCCTTTGCGAGATGCCGGAGGCGGCCGGCCAGTTCGCGAACATTCGGCCCTCCGGACATCAAGAGGAGGTCGCCGAGATCCCCAACGCCGACCAAGCCTCCGGGATGCTCCGCGAGGAACTGGGAGGCCGTCGAGAGAGCCCGCAGCGCCGCGCGGCGGCTCGGCTCGAGGCAGGCAAACGCAAGGTCTTCGGATGGGGGGCTCGGGGGCATCGAAGCCCGAGCCAGGAGGAGAGCCGGCCGGCCGGACAACGCTTCCTCTCGCAGGGCGCGGAGGGCGTACTTCGGACGGGCTTCCTCGAAGACGTACGTCTGGCCGCGGGCGAGTCGGTCGTCCCCCGACCACCGACCTCTCCTCGCGCGCGGGATCGAGTAGGGGTCCGTGTGAAGCGCAACGGCGACGAAGATCCCGAAAGCCACGGGGGCCGCGAGGTTGGCGCCCGCCTCACCGGCGAATCCGAGGGCCTCGAACTCGTACGCATACACGGGCCCCCCGATGATGAGCATGACGACGGCGACGACGAGCCAGGAGCCTTCCGGGGCGAGGAGGGAGCTCGCGAAACGCTGATAGATGGCCTCCGCCAGGGCGATCGCGAGGCAGGCGATGAGGTAGCCTCCGAGAGGATTCAGGTCGTACGCGTGCCGCACCGCCCAGTCCGATCCCGGGACCAGGAAAAGGAGTTCGGGCACAGCGAGGAGCAGGAGGAAGGCGACGGGGCGGCGCCGGAGGAGCCCCTCCCCATGTAGGAGGCCGAGGACGAGGATTGTCACCAGGGGGTGCGAGAGGATCATCGTCCACAGGATCGTGGAGTCCCAGGAACGCGGGAGGAAACCCTCCGAGGTCCCCACGAAGGCGGTGCCGTTCACGATGAGCGCGAGGCCGAGAGCCGCAAAGATCGCCTTCAGCCAGGGCCGGCGGGAGCGGAGGACGACGAGGGCCAGCAGCCACGTTTCGGCGATCAGGCCGATGGCAATCGCCAAGTCGTAGGGGATCACGTCCTCCCTCCGAGGAGCTCGAATTGCAGGACATCGACGAGGCCGTCCGCCGGAAGAGCGCCGAGGGCCGCGCGGAGATCCGCGACCGACTTGTAGCCTGCGCCGCGGGCGTCCTCCTCCGTGATCTCGGAAAGGTACACTCGCATGGCATCATTCACGTGGAAGCGCGCAAACTCGCCGCCAGACTCGTACTTCGCACGGACGTTGGCGCCGACCGTGGGAAACCCGTTCCCGCCTGCCGGGCGAATGACGAGGGTGGCGATGCGTCGAAGGATTCGGTCGGCCTCCCCGATTGAGAACACGAGTTCTCCCACGGGCCGTCGCCGCGGAAGGTTCGGGGACATCGCGAGCCGGAAGGCGAGGATCACGAGGAACGTGACGAGGCCCCCGCCCAAGAGGAGGAGGGGGAGGCCGAACTGGTAGAAGTTCCGGTGCTCCCAGAACCCGAAGACGAGGACCATGGAGAGGCCGAGCAGGATCCCCGCGCGAATGAGGAAGTCCGCGAGCCTCCGGTCCATGGACTCACCCGATCGCCCGGGCGACCTCGAACCGCCCGTTCTCGAAGAGGAGCGTATGTTCGTCGCCGTCCTGGTTCACGCTCCGCATCTTCACGCACTGGACGCGCCGCTGGTAGGCGGTCTCCGTGACGGGGACCATCGTCAGGTGGACGATCCCGTCGGCGAGGAATTCCTCTTCGGCGACGGACCCGCTCCCGCCCGACGGCGGTTCCTCGGAGACGAGGAAGCTCGTGACCGCGAGGTCCCTCAACCACTCGAAGAAGGCGAAGGTCTCTGTGCGGCGGTCCTTGAAATCGAGGATGAGCTCGAGGGCATCCCAGGAGTCCAACGCGAGGAGCTGGAAGTTCCGGCGCGAGTGCAAATCGAGGATCTTGCCCTTGAGGACCGTGAGGAGGGCTTCGCCTCGGTCGACCTCGGCGCCGCCCATGGCCTCGACCTTCGACGCCATCCCTTCGAGGTGCTCGCGGCCTCGGCTCAGGTCGAGGATCGGGAGGACTTCGGAAACCGCTGTCGCCCGAAGGCCCAGAGAGGCGACATGCTCCAAGAGGCTGCCCGCGCTCTGCTCGAGGGTGATGTACAGGCCGGGGGTGCCCTGGAGGGCGTTGTGGTGAAGGATGTAGTAGGCGAGGGAGGACTTCATCGTCCCGCTCGCGCCACGCACCAAGACGAGATGTCCTTGGGGAATCCCGCCCCGGAGGACCTCCTCATCGAAGCCGCGGATGAAGGTCCTCACGAGGGGTCGCGCCATCCCCCACCTCACGGACTGATCGCGCGGGTGACACGGAACCGGCCTTCGTCGAGGACGAGGGCGGAGTAGCCCGCCTCGTGCCTTGTTCCGCGCATCTTCACGATCCGGAGGCGACGCTGCACCTCGAGATCGGAGACGAGATGTTGGCGGAGGTGGACGACGCCGTCCGCGAGGAAGTCCTCGTCCCAGCGGCCCTGAATCACGTGTCCGGCGATGACCCAGTCTGGTCGCTCCGTAATCAGGAAGGAGGTCACTCCGAGGTCCCGGAGCCACTCGAAGAGCCGGAACATCTCCCGGCGGTGGTCCTGGAACTTCGCCAGGACCTCGAGGGCCTCGAGGCTATCGATCACGACGAGGTCCAGGCCCCGTTCCGCCTGGATTGCGGCCAGGGCCTTCTCGAGGATCTCCACCCAGTCCTTGTGCTCGGAGAGGAGACCCTTGGCTGTGCGCGGATCGAGGAGGACGAGGGAACCCTGGCCCACGTGGAGCTTGAGCCCGAGAGAGCCCATTTGGGCCAGGAGGCTCGAGGCCCTCTCCTCGAGGCTGATGTAAAGGGTGTGCAAACCCTCGCGGTCCGCGTTTTGAAGGAGCATGGAGAAAGCGAGGGACGATTTCATCGTGCCCGGGGCACCTTGGATCAGGACGACGTGGCCCCATGGGATGCCGCCGCCCATCGTCTCGTCAAGCCCCTCGACGAAGGTCTTCACTCGCGGAGGCCTCGTCGATGCCTTCGCCGGGCCGGGCGCCGGCTCCTGCAGGTCGTCGAAACTCGGGAACTCATCGGCATCCTCGAGAGGAGGCTGCGGTGCGGGTGGCGGGGCGGAGACCTCTGCCGTGTCGATGGCCACCTGGATCTCCGGGGCCGCCGCGGTCCTCTGCTCCGGCGGCTCGAGGGGCTTGGGTTCCTCCAGGGACTGCTTCGAGAGGGCCGCGTGCCGTTCCTTCGCGAGGCGCAGGTCCGGGTTGAGGGCGAGGGCCTTTGCGAAGCTCCTCATCGCCTCCGTGGGGTTTTGCAGGCTCTCGAGGAGGACCCCTCGTTCGGACCAAGCTTCGGGCAGGCCCGAACTCGCCTCTACCGCCCGATTGATGGCTTCGAGAGATCCGTTCGGGTCTCCGATGGCCTTGAAGGCCCGGGACAAGCCGACCCAGGCATTCCCGTGCCCCGGGTCGAGCTCGAGGGCTCGGAAGAACGCCACGCCGGCTTTGTAGGGTTGGTTGAGCCGCAGGTACGTGCCGCCGAGGAGCATCCAAGTGCGCGGATCGGAGTCCTCCCGCGAGATCGCCTTGACGAGATGCTCGACGGCTTCGTCGAACCGCTTCTCTCGGATCGCCGAGGTGGCGGCCTCCATCTGCCGCAGGACGGCACGCCTCGCCTCGCTCGAATCGGCGCGTCGCTGCCGGTCGGGCCGATAGGGCTTGAACCGCTGCCTCGCGGCTTCGGCGCGTTCCCGGAAGCGGTCCGCGAGGGATGCGAGGGCCTGAGCGGCCTCGTCGGCTCTCTCTCCCTCGACAGGGATCGCGCTCCGTTGAAGGGGCCGGCCGATCTCGAACGCCTTGTTTGCGTCGGGAACACCCGCCGGGCTCCCGGGGGATTTCCCGGGCGAGCCCCGCGCGACCGCCGTGAAGATCTCCCCGCCCATCACCCGCTGGAGGGTCACCGGCGGGGCGGGGGCAGCCTTCGTTCCTCCGTCCACGAGCTTCCGGCTGCACCTCGGGCACCGCACGGTGCCTGCCTTGCTGACCGTTTGGCACGTCGGGCAACGTACGGGTTGGGACATGACTCACCTAGGCATTGATCACGGGAGTGACTTGGAACCGTCCGTCTTCGAATACGAGCGCGTGGAAGCCGGTCTTGTGGTTCGAACTGCGCATCTTCACGACACGGATCCGCCGTTGGATCTCGACATCGGAGATTGGGTGCATCTTGAGCTCGATGATCCCGTCCGCGAGGAAGGTCTCGTCCTTGTGGACGGGCGTGCCTTCGAGGCCGATGAGGGAGGACTCCGGGGTCGCCTCCGCGACGAGGAGCGTCGTTGCACCGAAGTCGCGCAGCCATTCGAAGAACTGGAAGAGATCCGCCCGGCGGTCCTGGAGCCTCGCGATGACCTCGAGGGCATCGAGGCTGTCGAGGACGATGAGGTCGACGCCGTCGATGTCCTTCTTCGTCTCGAGGGTGCGACGGAGGAATTCCATCCAGGGCTTCGTCGCGCTCTTGCCGAGTTCCTTCTGGATCGTGCCGACGTCCAGGAGGTGGACGCCCGTGCGAACCGCGTTCACGTCGAAACCCATCGTCTCCATCTGGGATTCGAGGCTCTTCCGTGTTTGTTCTAGGGTGACGTAGAGCCCCTTCGCCCCGCGTTCCTTCGCGTTCCCGTGGAGGATCGCGTAGGCCAGAGTGGATTTCATGGTGCCGGGGTGGCCGGAGAGGAGGACGACGTGGCCCTGGGGAATCCCTCCGCCGAGGATGTCGTCGAGTCCTTCCACGAACGTCGGGATCTTCTTAGATTCCATCCCTGAAGGCCTCCATGTGGGTAGGATTCAGTGTGAACGCGCAGGGGACGCCAAAGGAGCGTAGGGTCCACGCGAAGTCCTCGTCGCACACGCGACGGAGGACCTCACTCAGGGCGATGGCCTGGAAGCAAGGGATCGGCTCGCCCTCGTCATGGATCCATCGACACGTGGACCGGTACGGACATCCGGCGCCGATCTCTAGGCGCACGTCATCTCGGTCTCCCCCGATGACGACATCGTCCGTGCCCAGGATCCCGCGGGCGTCGAAGTCGTGGGAGTAGGCACGGATTACGGAGACAGGGTCGCCGGCAGGAGGCAATTCCAGTCGTTCCGTCTCCATGAATTTCCGGAACGACTCCTCTTGAACTTGTCGGAGGAAAACTCGCGTATTCCCGAGATCCCTGGCGGACTTGAGCACACCGTACATCCAGTAGTCGAGGAAGTCCCGGATGCCCCCCGCGGTTGGCCGCATTTCACCGCACCTCCTCGCAGTTCACGCCGCTGCCTCCATGACGAGAGCCTTCTCGATCCGCTTCGCGGTCCTCTCCATGGCCATGAGGACGAGGCCGAGGTTTGCATCAGGATAGACAAGGGTCACGAGGAGCGCCTCCTCCCCCGCGCCTGTGCTCAGGAGTTTCCCTTCATCGGACTCGATGATCGCCCGCTGAAAGCGACCTTGGGCGAGTTGGATCGTGGCCATCTCGGATGTGCCCACGATGGCCGCAGTCATCGCGGCGACGACTTTCGGGTCCACCCCGTTGGGGAGGTTGTGGATGATGACGAGACCATCTCGGCGGACGACGGCAGCGGCCTTGATGTCGGAGACATGGGACAGCTCCTCCAGGGCCCTCTCCATCCGTTCCCATATCGTGGTCATGCTCGGACCTCCGGGGATTCCGTCGCCGGGCCGGCGAGAAGGTTCGCGATCGTGCTCACCGCGCGGTCCACGCTGATGAGGACGAGGCCCATGTTCGCATCCGTGCGGACCATCGTGACAAGGATGGCCTCTTCCCCCGCGCCCGTCGCAAGCATTTTGCTGTCACGGCTCTCCACGATGGACTCGACGAAGGGACCTTGACCGACTTCCTCGGCGGCCATCTCGGAGGTGCCCACGATGGAGGCGGCCATCGCCGCGATCCGCCTCGGGTCCATCGTCCGCGGGAGGGAGTGGGCGATCATGATGCCGTCCCGCCTCGCGATTGCCACGGCGAGGACGTCAGGAAGCCGCCGGAGTTCCTGAAGGACGGATTGGAGCTTCTCGCGGACGTCGTCGGCCACGTCACCTCACCCCGATAATCATCTCGGCGAGGATCAGGAGGGCATCGCGCAGGCCCTTCCCGTCCGTGGCCACGGTCGGGACGACGATCGTGTCCTCGGGGAGGTCCATCTTGCGCATGATCTGGTCGGCGCTGAGGGCTCCAGGCAGGTCCGACTTGTTCCCCAGGACCACGTAGGGGAGCCGTGGGCCGATGAGGTCGAGCATGTACTTGGCCCGGGGGAAGTCCATGGGCCGAGTCGCGTCGACGACGAGGAGGACACCGCTCACCTCGTGGGCGAAGATCTTGAAGATGAACTCGAAGCGCTCCTGACCCGGAGTGCCGAGGAGCTCGGCCTCGATCCCGCTCAGGTTCACGTTTCCGTAATCGAAGGCGACGGTCGTGCCCATGCGGTCAATGCTGAACGCTCTCTCCGAGAGGGCTTGGACCACGGTGGACTTGCCCGCGTTGAACGGACCCGTGACGAGGATTCGCGGGAAATACACCGTCACCCCGACGAGGTCCTTGAATGTGTACGGGATCCAGTTCGTCATCACGCCGCCGTCTCCCGTCTGCGTGATCCGCATGGAGTTCCGGACGATGCCTCCTCGCATCGAGGACTGGAACTCGATCACGTAGTCGCTCATCGCCCGGATCGCGGCGATGTCACGCTCCTGGTACGTCCAGTTGAGGAAGAGGAAGCAGCCGACGCTACCCGCCACCCGGGAAGCCTCGATGATCCGTCGCCACTGGGCGAGGACCCGATCCTTCGGGAAGCGGTCCGCGAGGAACTCCATGGAGTCGATGACGACCCGCGTGGGATGCTCGCCTTGGATCGCCTCGATGATTGTGTCCGCGATGCTCTCCAGGCTCTCGATGTCGCGGATTGCGTGCTTCTCGCGGCTCTCGACAAGGAGCTGGGCGGAGAGAGCGTCCACGAGGACGAGGCGGTCCTCCGCATACTCGCCGAAGCGGAGGAATTCGTTCCGCGCAAGGGACGGTGGGCGGTAGAAATCGACGTACACGGTTGTCTCCCCGCGCTTCGCTCCCTGGACTGCGAAGTCCTCCGCGAAGAGCCGTTTCTCCGTCGGTTTGTCGCTGAAGAGGAGGAGAGTCGATGGACGGGGAAACCCTCCGCCGATGCGGTCATCGAGGAGCTGGATTCCTGTGGGGGCGCGATCTGTAGACGCCGACGATGTCGCGAGCGTTCAGATCCCCCCTGGGGCCCCCGGCATCTCGGTGAAGGGCCGCCACGCGCTGTTCACGGCGAAGCCGCGCATGTGGTGGACGCGCATCTCTCGATCCATCGCCTCCGTGAAGCGCATCTCCACGACGCCATCTACGAGGGAGCGGAGGAGGTTCATGGTCATCGGCTCATGGACGCCATCGTGCACGGAATACAGGATGAAGCCCATGTTCTGCTTCGCTCGGCCCGTGACGATTTGGAAGAACTTCGCGATTGCCTGCGTGGAGTTGTGGAGGAACAGGGTCGAAATCGTGTAGAAGAAGATCCGCACAGGGGTGCCGAGCTCCTGGGCGGCCTTGCTCATCGCCATCCCAATCCCCTCGAGGTTGCTGAAGCTCGAAACGAGGAACGTCTTCTTGCCTGGGGCGGGCTCGGGCCTCTCCGAAGACGTCGCACTGTAGCAGTCCACGAAGACGAAGGACTTCCCCTCCGCCGCGTCGAGGTCGAGCCCGAGCGCCTTCGCCCGTGCGCGGACCTCGGACGGGTGGAGGTCGAGGGTCACACAGACGACGCGCTCCCCGAGCCGGAGCGCCTCGCGCATCCGGGCCACGGTGTACTCGAATTTGCCCACGCCGGGGGGGCCCGTCAGGAGGACGGCATAGTTTGTGGGAAATCGGATTTCCCCCGTTGCGTCACCTCCGGTCGGGCTCTCGCTCGCCCCAGACAGGGAGAGAGCTCGTTCACCGACCGCTCGACGTCCTTTTCGCTTATATAGCAAGTGTCGTGGTTTTCAACCTTGAGAGTACAGGCCGATCCGGAGGCGCGAGGGACGACCTCTCCCCGCGGCAAAAGGATATACCGCAGGATGCATCCGCGGCCCGATGCCCCGGGACGTTGCCGCAGAGCTGAGCTACCTCGAGAAGCGGGTCCTCCTCCTCTTGCGGGACCTGAAGAGCGCGTCCCCGGAGGAGATTCGTGAGAAGGGGAGGTTCCGGGAGCTCGTCGAGGTCATGAACGCGGCTTCGTGGCTCCAGGCGAAGGGCCTCGTTACGATGAAGGAGCGCGTGATCCGTTCGTACCGCATCGCGAGGCCGAGCCTCGCTCGCAAGGTTCTCCCCGAGCGGCGGGCCCTGAGGGCCCTCCTGAAAGCCCGCGGCCGCATGCCCGTGGCCGGGCTCCAGTCGTCCTGTGGTTTCGACGACGAGGAGCTCGCCGTCGCCTTGGGGTGGGCCCGTCGCAAGGGCTGGGCCATTGTGGAGAAGACGGGGGAGGGAAGCTTCCTCGTCGCAACCGCGGAAGGTCGGAAAGCCTCCGGCGCGAGGACTCCTGACGAGATCCTCCTCGCGCGCCTCGCGAAGGAGGAAGTCCCGGAGGAGGAGATCGACCCGAGGCTCTTACGGGACGTGAAGTCGCGAAAGGAGCTCGTGAAGGAGCGGGAACGTGTGCGGCGAGAAATCGCGCTCACAACCGCGGGGGAGCGGGTCCTCGCGAAAGGGATTGAGCTCAAGCCCGAGGCCACGATCCTGACGACGGACCTCCTGCGGAGCGGGCGCTGGCGTGGGGTCGACTTCCGCCGATACGACACGAAGGCCTTCGCCCCGATGATCTGGCCGGGGAAGCGGCACGTGCTCAGCGCGTACCTGGAGAAGATCCGGCGCATCTTCCTCGATATGGGCTTCACGGAGATCGAAGGGGACTATGTGCAGTCCGCATTCTGGGTCTACGACGCGCTGTTTCAGCCCCAGGACCATCCCGCCCGGGACCTCCTGGATACGTTCTATCTCGCGAAGCCCGAGACGGTGCCCCTTCCCGAGGAGTCCATCGTCCGCCGCGTCGCGGAAATCCACGAGAAGGGCGGCGCCACGGGGAGCCGCGGATGGCGATATGCCTGGGATCGGAGGGAGGCCGAGCGGGCCGTCCTCCGCTCCCACACGACGCCCATCACCCTGAGATGGCTCAGCGAACATCCGCGTGCGCCGCAGAAGGCGTTCATCATCGGCCGCAACTTCCGTCGCGATGCGATCGACTGGAAGCATCTGGCGGAGTTCCACCAGATCGAAGGCGTCGTCATGGAGGAGGGCGCGAACCTCGCCCGGCTGCTCGGACTGATCGAGGAGTTCTACAAGCGCCTCGGCTTCACCCGCGTGAAGTTCCGCCCCGGCTACTTCCCCTACACGGAGCCTTCCATGGAGCCGGAGGGCCAGCTTCCCGACGGCCGGTGGCTCGAACTCGGTGGGAGTGGCGTCTTCCGTCCCGAAGTCACCGAGCCCATGGGCATCCGGGATCCCGTCCTCGCGTGGGGCCTCGGCCTCGAGCGCGTGATCATGGCCATCGAAGGGATCGTGGACATCCGGCAGTTCTACCTGAGCGACCTCGATTGGCTCCGCGGCCATCGAGTCATCGAGTGAGGGCCGTGCAACGCGCGCAACGCTGAAAATGCCGCGGCAACCTTTATCTGCGGAGGGAAGGTTCCGCGGGCGATCCCCATGCCCACCGCGGAAGAGGAGATCGCCCTCGGCGAGCAGGCCCTTGGCTCCTTGAACTACGACGAGGCGTACAAGCACTTCGACAAGGCCGCAAAGGCCGATCAGAAGAACGCCGTCGCGCACTTCGGGAAGGCCGAGTCCGCGCTCGGCGTCCCCCGGATCGAGGCGGAGGAGATCCTCGGCCTTTACAAGAAAGCGATCGAACTGGACCCGGAGAACCCCCAGTACCACGACGCCCTCGCATCCTTCTGCGTGGATCTCGGCCGTTTCAACGAGGCGGAGGAGCACTACAACAAGGCGGCCCAGCTCGACGAAGAGAACGCCCCCTTCTACTGGTCCGAATTTGCGATTCAATATGCGAGGAAGGCGCCCGTCGTCATGGAGCAGTTCCTCGATGACAAGACGCGGGCCATGATTCGGCAGAAGGCCCTAGCGTACGCCTTGAAAGCGCTTGCCATCGAGAAGGAAGACGCGAAAGGTCTCCTGTGAATCTCAGCGGACGATCGCTGGGGCGCGGCGTCCTGCACGGCAGAGGTCGCAGACGCCGTTGGGATCGAGGTGATCTCCGCACGCGGAGCGCCCGCAGACGCGGCAGGTGTGCGTCGTAGGCCGTTGACAGAGATGGCAGAGGGCCGGGACGACCATCGAGCACGTATTTGCGCGCGAGCCCATGAGGCTTCGCATTGAGATCGAGGAAAGGAGGCTCGGCGGGGCAAGCGTGCGAGCGGAGGGATGGCGCCGATGCCCGCGCGGTCCTCCGTCCTCACGCCGCGGTCCGCAGTTCCCCGAAGGTCGTGGTCCGTTCCGCGAAGGCGTTGTGTTTGTGGATGGACTCCTCGGCCTCTGACTTCACACGGACCCACGCGGAGGCGGGCATCCGGGGGTACTTCCGCCGCAGCCGCTCCAGGACCTCCCGCACGACGTCCTCCACGAACTTCGGATTGCGGTGGGCCATCTCAACGAGTTCGCCCTCTTGGGGTCTCTTCAACAGGCCGTACGTGGGCGCGGACATCGATGCTTCTACGATGTCGATGAGGTCGTCCGCCTCGAGATCATGGCCGGTGGGCTCCTGGACGATGACCGTCGTGCGGTTCCGCTGGTTGTGCGTGACCACGGGAATGTCGTCGGGCCAATCCTTCAACTTCGGGTTGTCCTTCTTCCAGCGGTCCCGCACCATCTCCATCGCGCACGGGCATGCGGTCATCCCGAGGACCTCGACGCCGATGGAACGCTCCACGTCGGGGGAGCTCCGCTTCGCGTTCGCGCGGGCGACGAGGCGGTAGTGTTCCATCGAGGTGCGGCCCCAGGGCGTCATCCTCTCGAGGAAGTAGTCCGCACCGGCCCAGACCTCCGACGTCGTCGCGTACTCGTGCTTCTTCAGGAGCTGTCGCGCGACCGTCTCCGTGAGTTGCTCGAGGCTGTCCACGGGCTCGCGGACGCTTCCGTCTACGACCTCGTTGATCACCTCGAGGTTCCTCGAGAGGTGGGATCCTTTCTGGGTCGGCGGCAGGTCGACGAACACGTCAATCGTCGTCGTCAGGGTGAGCGCCCGAGCCGGCCGCCTCACTTGGACGGGCTTCACGACGCCGGTGACGCCGACCTTGTTGAGATGGAACGAGTTCTTCGCTCTTTCATTCTGCACATCGCGCGGAATGGGGGATCCCTGCCGGCCGAAGGATGCCGTCCGCCTAAAAGCTGTCGGCATCGCCGACGATTTGGACGAGGACCTCACGCCGCCGCGGCTTGTTGTCCAGCTCGAGGAACACGATCTGTTGCCACGGGCCGAGAACCGCGCGGCCGTCGACGAGAGGCACGGTCAGGCTGGGCCCGAGGAACGTCGCGCGGACATGGCTGTGGCCGTTCCCATCCCGCCAGCGCCGCTCGTGACCGTACTCGATACCCTCCGGGAAGAGGCGTTCCAAGGCCGCGGGGATGTCCTCCTTCATGAGCCCGGGTTCGAACTCGTTTGTGACGATGGCGGACGTGCTGCTCGGGGCGAAGACGCATACGAGGCCGCGGCGGACCTTCGACTTGCCCACGGCCGCGGTGACGCGCTCCGTGATGTCGATTGCTTCGACCCCTGGGTGGGTCTCGATCCTCAGGGTCTCCGTGTACGCGGCCATGGGTTCAGGGAGGCCTTCTTGCAGCAAGAAGGTTCCCTCCCAAGGAGGGAAAGAAGAGTGCGAGGGCCGCGCCGGCCCCTTGCGGGACCGGCCGCCCGAAGCCCTCGCGGGTGGGCGTTGTTGGGGGGAGGAGTGATTGTGAAAGAGGGCTCAGCGGAGCCCGATGAAACCGTCGTCGTCGAAGGCCACGGGATTGACGTCCCAGGCGGCCTGGACCGTCTCCGGAGCCTCGACCTCGACATGGACGGCATGGCTGTTCGCGTCTTCGATCTCCCTCGCGACGCTCTCGACCTCCTCGGCGACCGTCGTGAGGAAGGACTTCTCCAGGTGATCGACAACGCCCTGAACGATCGTGAGGACCATGTGGTTCACGACGGACAAGGCCTCGTTGAAGGAGAGCTGATCCGCGAACTTGTCCAGGGAGTTGTTGTCGACGACGATGAGGCTGTCCGCCTCCCGTCGGAGTTCCTCGAGGCCTGCCTTCGCGACCGCCGTGCGGCCTTCCCCCTCGAAGGGCAGGATGCCGATGGCGATCGTCACGGCCCCATTCGCCCGCGCCGATCGCGCGACGATGGGCGCCGCTCCGGTGCCTGCGGCCCCGCCTAGACCCGCGACCACGAAGACGATGTCCGATGACAGGGTCGTCGTCAGCTGGTCCTCAGAGGACTCCGCGGCCGCCCGAGCCGCGGCGACCCGATCTGCGCCCTCCATGTAGCCCAGGAGGACCTTGAAGTCCGCCTCGGCTTTGGAGAGCCCGGCAGGGTCCGTGTTGACGGCCACGGTCTCGACGCCCTTCACATCGCGGTCGTAGAGCGCGCTCACCACGTTCCCTCCAGCGCCGCCGACTCCGACGACGCTGATTTTCGGGTCGACGGCGTCCTCAAACAGACCGTTGATGACCTCGTCGACATAGTCCTTCGGAATCATGCCTCCCTTGCCTCCTTGCGCACCTCGACCCGGACCGGGTCGAGGGAGGCCAGAAGGTCGGGCCTACGGCGAAGGCGTGCATCCCATCCCTTCGTGACAGGTCCCATCCGTTCCCTTTTCCTGCTATCCGGCCCTTCCTTCTGGCATCCGACACGCCGCTCCGCGCGTCATGGGGGGATGACGCCCTCCTTGTCCCCCGTGGTCACGGAGACGACCTTGCCCGCGGCCTTGTCGATCTCCTGGCGGTGGTCTTGGATCTGCCTCACGCGGTCCTTCGTGAACCACTCCTCGATGCTGCGCACGATCGCGTGCTCGCGGCTGAGGAAGTAGCCGTCCGCGACGAGGCGGTCGATCAGGTCCAGGTAGTACTTCGGGACGCGGATCGTGACCGTGTTCCCGCCCTCCCGGACCGCCTGGATGAACTGCTGGACCGCCTCGCGGACCAGCTGCGAGCGGTTCCCGTAGGACGTGTTCGCCTCCAGGAAACCATCGATCAGCTCGAGATTCTCCTTCTCGAGCCGAAGGGTGATCCGCTCGTTTTCGTCCATCCCAGACCCCCGCCATGACCCGTGGGAGGTATGACGGGCGTCACACCCGATTTCCCACGCGTTTTGGCGTGTTGCGCAGCGTATCCCGAAGCTCGTTATAAATAGCTTTTGTCAATTGTCATACGACGTATGACAGAGTCCCTCCATCGCGCGCGCGAGACCCTCGAAAAATGGCCTACAGATTTATATCGGGTATGCTGAATTCAAATGTCGCGTCCGACGCCGCCCCACTCCCCCGCCCGGAAGGCCCACGCGGGGCGCGAAAAGCTTTACGCGCGGCTTCCGTTCACGCGGCCGTGCCTTCGAGGAGGAGAGGCGCTTCTAGCCATCCATCTCGCGTGCGCCCGCGGGCGCAGGCCCGCAATAGGACCGCTGTCACACGGATTGGGACAGATGTCGTACGGCCCCGCGGGCGGGGATCCGCGAAGGGCCGCGAACGGCAGCCGGCGAAACCGATGCGTCGGCAAGCGGCGAAGCCGAGACGCCGTCCGCGGAAGGCCGTCTCGCGCGGCGCCCGGCGGGGGCGGAGGGCTCCTGCGTACGACGCCGCGGCAATCGAACGGAAGTGGCAGGACGCGTGGGCTCGCGCAGGGCTGTTCGAGGCAAAGCCGCAACCGGGCCGACCGAAGTGGTACTCGAACGTGCCGTACCCGTACATGTCCGGGTACCAGCACATGGGGTTCGGCGTCTCCTTCCTGAGGGCGGAGTTCCAGTCCCGATACCGCCGGATGACGGGCTTCAACGTCCTCCATCCGCAGGCGTTCCATTGCACCGGCCTTCCGATCCTCGGCGCCGCCCGGCGGGTCGCCGAGGGCGAGCCCGTCCAGCTCCGGATCCTGAAGCAGATGGGCATCCCCGACGTGGAGGTTCCCAAGTTCGCGGACCCCCAGCACTGGATCGAGGTCTTCCCCCGGGCGACGATGGAGGACCTGAGTTCCCTCGGGGCGGCGGTGGACTGGCGTCGGTCCTTCATCACGACGGAGCTGAACCCGCCCTACGATGCGTTCGTCCGCTGGCAGTTCCGACGGCTCCAGGAAGGCGGCTTCGTCAAGATCGACCGGCACCCGGTCATCTGGTGCCCCAAAGACCGCGCGCCCATCGGAGACCACGACCGGCTCGAGGGGGAGGGGGAGACGCCTCAGGAGTTCACCCTTCTCAAGTTCCCGCTTCCCGATGGCCGCATCCTCGTCGCCGCAACGATCCGGCCCGAGACGGTCTTCGGCCAGACGAACATCTGGGTCGACCCCGAAGCCGAGTACGTCATCGTCCGGGTCAACGGGGAACGCTGGATCCTCAACGAGCCCGCGGCGGCGAAGCTCGGGGAGCAGGGGAAGTCCATCTCCGTCGAGTCGAAGCTCCGCGGCGCGGACCTCATCGGCAGGGAAGGCGTGGCTCCTGCGATCAACCGCGCGGTCCCAATCCTGCCGGGAACGTTCATCGACCCGCACCGCGGCACGGGAATCGTCACGAGCGTGCCCTCCGATGCGCCGGACGACTATGTCGCGCTTCGCGAGCTCCAGGCGCACGAGGCCCTCCTGAGGAAGTTCCATCTCGACGGGGACCGCATCCGAGGGATCGCGCCTGTGCCCATCATTCGAACCCCGGGCTTCGGCTCCTTGCCGGCGAAGGACATCGTCGAGCGGATGGGGATCGCGAGCCCGAGGGACCGAGGGAAGCTCGAGGCAGCGAAGGCCGAGGTCTACAAAAGCGGTTTCTACCAGGGCGTGATGAACGAAAACTGCGGGCCCTACGCCGGGATGCGGGTTGAGATCGCGAAGGAAGAGATCCGGAAGGAGCTCCTTTCCAAGGGCCAAGCGGACACGATCTATGAGCCCAGCGGCGAGGTCGTCTGCCGGTGCACGACCCGCGCGATCGTGAAGGTCGTCGAGGACCAGTGGTTCCTCGCCTACGGCGATCCCGCCTGGAAGAAGACTGTCCATGAGGCCCTGTCGAAGATGAGCCTCTACCCGGAGGCTCTGCGGAGGCAGTTCGACTACGTCGTCGACTGGCTCCGGGATTGGCCCTGCGCCCACCACCGAGGGCTCGGGACGATGTTGCCGTGGGACGCCAACTGGGTCATCGAGTCCCTGTCCGATTCGACGATCTACATGGCCTACTACACGATCGCCCACGTCCTGCAGGAAGGCAAGCTCCGGAGCGAGCTCCCCTGGGCCGCAAGGCTCGACGACGGTTTCTTCGACTACGTGTTTCTAGGGAGAGGCGATGCAGGTTCGGTGGCTGCGCGACTCGGGATTTCCGCCGAACTGGTGGAGAGCCTGAGGCAGGAATTCCTGTACTGGTACCCCTTCGACCTGCGGAACACGGGGAAGGATCTCGTCCAGAACCATATGACCTTCTGTCTGTTCAACCACACCGCCATGTTCCCACCGGAACTCTGGCCCCGGGGCTTCGGCGTGAACGGATGGGTGCGGATGGCCGGGCTCAAGATGTCGAAGTCCCGCGGGAACACGGTCTACATCCGGGATGCCGTGGCGGAATGGGGGGCCGACGTCGTTCGCATGACCGTCGCGAACGCAGGGGACGGCCTCGACGATCCGAACCTCGAACGGGAGTTCGCCACAGCGATCCGAGAGAGGCTCAAGGACTGGTTCGCCTTTGCGACGACGCGCCACTCGACCCGCGGAGACCGGAGGACGATCGATCGCTGGTTCCTCTCCACGCTCAATCGCACGATTGCCGCGACGCGGGCAGAAATGGAGGCGATGAACTGCAAGGCCGCCCTGCGCATCGGGTTCTTCGACCTTCAGTCGGCATGGGCCTGGTACCTGCGGCGGTCCGGGGGCCGAGCGAATGCGGCCGTGCTTGCGCGCTACATCGAGGTGCAGACGAAGATCTTGGCACCCTTCGCGCCCCATTTGGCTGAGGAGATCTGGAGCCATTTGGGCAAGGACGGCTTCATCTCGGCCGCACCGTACCCGACGTCGAGCGCGGAGGAGATCGATGCGGCCGCCGAGGCCGCCGAATCCCTCCTGCAGTCCACCCTCGCGGATGTGCGGGAGATCCTCAAGGTTACCCGCCTGAGGCCCAAGACGATTGTCCTGTACACGGCGCCTTCGTGGAAGGACCGCATGCGAGGGATGGCAGCCTCGCTTGCGAGACAAGGGCCGATCCCCCTGGGCACCCTCATCGAGAAAGCGCTCGCTGAGCCGGGGATGCGAGACCGGGCGAAGGACGTCGCCGCCTACGCGAAGAGGGTCGCGGAGGACCTCCGCCGTCTGGGGCCCGAGGACGCAGCGCAACTCGCGAAGCCCCTCGACGAACTCGCGGTGTTCACCGAGGCCCTGGCGTTCCTCGAGTCCGAGTTGGGTGCGCCCGTCCGGGTGTTTCGCGCGGACGATCCGAAGCGCTACGATCCCAAGGACAAGGCGGCCCACGCTGCCCCCGGCCGGCTCGCGATCTTTGTGGAGTGAGGCCATGCCCCTGCGAATCGCGCGGCCGAAGCCGCCAGAAACGCAGTTCAAGCGGAGTCGGGCACCGCCTCCGCAGGCCACGAAGCTCCTCCTGTACTCCCTCGCCGCGGGCCTCCTCTTCATGGGCACCCTCGCGGTCGTGTTCGTCCCCATCTACCTCGAGAATGCGAACCAGCCCGTCGTCGAGGTGATCAACCTCTCCGCGGAGTCCGGGGGCCGTCTCACCGTATCGAGCAGCAACGTCGTCCTCGATCTGACGAAGTTCAACGCGAGCCTCCAGCGCGACGGCTTCGTGATCGCGAGCTTAGCCGCGGGCCTCGCCGACGGAGGGGCAACCCTGCGTTTCAGCGATTCGAACGGGAATCGCGGGCTCGATGCGGGGGACTACTTCACGCTTGTCGCGACCGTCGCGGGCAGCTACCGTTTCGAGGTCTGGCAGGTCGACGTGGGCCGACTCATCGGCTTGTACGCGTGGGAAGGCATCCTCACCTGATGGGACATTTCCCGGATCGCGCGACGGTTCACCCTGCGGACGCAACGTTTAACTACGGCCCGTCGATAGGCGGCGACGCGGGCCTGTAGCTTAGCTAGGTAGAGCGACCGGCTCTTATCGGCACACCTGTCGGCGTCCGAGGGACACCGGTAGGTCAAGGGTTCGAATCGGCCGTGCGGAATCCCCCGCGGTCCCGAAAGTCCCTTCAGGCCCGCTCTCCCGAACCTTCATCCGTCCCGGTTCCATCCGACAGGAGGGACGATGGCGAAGAATCTGTACTTCCTCGGCACCGCGGGGGCGGGGAAGTCCACGATGGTCTACGCTTTCCAGCTGTGGATGAACAGTCAGGGGTTCGACTGCGTCACCGTGAACCTCGACCCCGGGGCGGAGAAGCTCCTCTTCGGACCCGATGTCGATGTGAGGGACTGGGTCAATCTCCAGGAAATCATGGAAGAGCAGGAGCTCGGTCCGAACGGCGCCCAGGTCGCTGCCGCAGACCTCGTGGCGATGAATGCGAAGGAGATCGCCGATGTCCTCGACACCTTCGAGACGAGCTACGCCCTCATCGACACGCCCGGACAGATTGAGCTCTTCACCTTCCGTTCCTCCGGCCCCGCGATCGTGGACGCCTTCGGCCGGGCGGACTCTGCCCTCGTCTACCTGAACGACCCGCATCTCGTGCGACATGCCAGCGGCTTCATCTCCTCGGTCCTCCTCAACGCGACGGTCCAGTTCCGTCATGGCCTGCCTTTCATCAACGTCCTCAGCAAGTCCGATCTCATCCCGGAAGCGGACCTCGATCGGGTGATCAAGTGGTCCCTGGATCCTGTGGCCCTCTACGAGGCCCTCTTTGAAGACCAGGCGACCCCGAAGACCCTTCTCGATGTGGAGTTCCTGAAGAGCATGGAATCGGTGGGCGTGTACCGGCGGGTCCATCCCGTCTCCTCGGAACTCATGTTCGGGTTCGAAGACCTGTACACCCAGGTCCAACTCGTCTTCGAGGGCGGAGAGGATCTTTCGAAGGACTGACCGCCCGTCCTGGTCTCATCGCGGATAACGATCTCGGGAGCTTCTTATCTCGGCGCGCCCATGGGAACATGGCCATCGGCATGCTCCTCCGCGAGAACCCCTACGAATTCATGGGCCCGAAGAAGCCGGCGCGGTCCAAGTCAGCAAAGAAGCGCCGTCGGAACAAGCCTGTGTAGTCAGATCAAACCCTCGAAAGCCACGAGGACCTCGGGACAACGGGTCCTCAGGGCATTCAGGATCGCGTCCGCCGTGTACCGCTCGATCTTCGCCTCGACGATGGCCCTCACGATCTTGTTGATCGCCTCGTCGTCGAGCTTCTGCAACGCCTCCTTGAGAATGTAGTGTCGTGCGAGGTCCTCCTCCATCCGTGCCCTCCACCGTCGATCGTAGCCCAACAGGGCCGCCTCGGAAGCGTCGCCCGAGCGGACGGCCATGGCGGCCGTTTCCCCCGCGAAGAGGCCCGACAGGAGTGCATTCTGGATGCCGGCGCCCGTGAGGGGGTCGATCAGGCGCGCGGCATCCCCGACGAGGAGCAATCCGGGCGCCACGCTTCTCTCCAGGGGCAGGGACGCGCTGAGCCCCCCTGCCACTTCCTCCAGGATTGCGCCACGCGCCAAGTTCGGCACCCCAGCGATGAAACGGTCCAGGTAGCGTTTCGTGTCTGCGGCATCGTGGAGCCGGGAGAGCGGGATCCCCAGTCCGACGTTGGCCACGTCATCGGCCTTCCAGAACACCCATGCGTATCCGCCCGGCGCGACCGTCCCAATGTGAAAGTCCGCCCAGGAAGATTCGCCCTCGATTCCGGCAAGCGTGTACTGGAGGCACGACACGATGTCCCGCGTGCGGAGCGGCTTTCCGAGGCCCGCCCAGCGGCCGACCTGACTCTCGAAGCCGTCTGCACCGATGACGACCTTGGCTCGCACGTCGAAGGACTCGCCCATGTGCTCGCACCGCGCGCCGACGATCCTGGCTCCCTCGAAGAGCAGGCCCGTCGCGGTTGTCTTGATGAGGATTTCCGCCCCTGCCTTGGCGGCCTCTTTCGCAAGATAGCGGTCGAAGAGGTCCCGCTCCACGATGTAGCCGCCCTTCATCCCTGCCACGTCGGCTGCCACAAAGGTGGTCCCGTCCGGGGCGATGACCCGGGAAGCCTCCACCTCGCGGGCGATGAAGTCCTTTGCCGGCGGAATCCGTACGTCAGAAAGCCACGTCCGCCCGACGCCCTCCCCGCATCGGACAGGAGTGCCGATCTCCGGGCGTTTCTCGATGAGGAGGGTTCGCGCCCCTCCGAGGGCTGCGTGTTTCGCGGAGAGACTGCCTCCAGGCCCGGCCCCGATGACGAGGACGTCCACCTCGCGATCCATCGCAATCGGCCCTCAACACAGGGCGGGACATGAGGCTTTGCGCGGGGATTCAACGAGCAGGAGAAATGGTTCCGGTCCCCGAACGGGCTATCCCGCGCTTCCACCATGCTTGAGGTACGTGGACGAGCCCTGTCCGGATTCTCCGCTCTCTATTCTCAACGATGCGGTTGATGCCGGGATACGTGACGAACCGCACTCTGTATGCATGCGGGTTTGATCAGTAGGTGTGAGATATGTATTCGCGGCGAGGCTACACGGGTCGTCGGAGTTCATAGGTCTCTTTCGTCGTCCAGAATGCATCATAGTGCCCCTGTCCGAGGCGGAATGGGGAGCCCCCTCGGAGAAGCGGAGCAAGAATCGACTGGGGTTCGAAGCCACCCACCCGCGCGGAGAGGATGCATCCCGGCCCCGAAGAACCTCCAAGTCCATCCGACTGGCCCCGAGTCAGGGGGTCGGGAACTCTTGGATAAGACTCTGTGGGGGCCAACACATATTAAGTCGTACATAGTCATCGGGTCTCCATGGAACTCGAGACCCGGAAGGTCCAGAAGCTTGGCTACTCCAGTGTCGGGATTTCCCTCCCCAAGGAGTGGGCGGGGATGAACGGCCTGAAACCCGGTTCGATCATCACCTTGTCCGTCGAGGACGACGGCACCCTCCGGGTCCGCACCGGGCCGCCTGACGACACAATGCCAACCTCGGAGGCCACCATCGACGCGGACGAATGGGAGAGCACCGAAGCCCTCACCCGCCTCATCACCGGGAATTACATCGTCGGGAGAAGCACGATCCGCGTTCGGAGCCGCGACGAGCTTTCCGCGGAGCAGCTCCAGGAAATCCACGAGGCTGTTCGGGGACTCACCGGCCTGACCATCGTGAACCAAGGGCCCAAATTCGTGACGATTGAGAACTTCGTGGAACCCACGCGCTTCCCCATTGAAGGCCTGTTGCGGCGGCTGCACTATCTCACGTCGCGAATGGAGAGCCTCGCCCTCAGCGTCCTCGCCGGAGCGGCGACGGGGAATATCGAGGAAGTCATCCGAATGGAGGGGGAAGTAGACCGGCTGTATTGGCTCGTCGTCCGTCAGCTCCTCCTTGCGGCCCAGAACCGGGCCGTGGCCAGCAAGATTGGCGAGGTCGAACCGCGGCATCTCCTGGGCGACCGGGTCGTCGCCGTGATGCTCGAGAACGTCGGCGACCTCTGGGAGGAGCTCGCGAGGGGAAGCCTCGTCCTCCTGAAGCCGAAGCGGCGCATCTCGAAGGACCTCTCGAAGGCCATCGGGGACCTGAAGACGAAGCTCGAGAGGGTCATGGAGCTCTCCATGAGCTCCTTCTTCACTTCGGACCTCGACAAGGCGAACGAGGCCCTGGACCTCAAGGATGCCCTGGAGACGGAGCTCCGTCGGTTCAGCCAGCAGGCCCCAGGACTGAAGTGCGACCGAAGGGGGAACATCTGCTCCACATGCACCTTCCTCCGTGCGGTTCTCCGCCCCCTCGAGCATGTTGCGAAGTACTATGGGACGATTGCCCAGATCACGATCAACCGGTCCCTCGAGCCGCCGCGAAATCCCGTGGTGATGGGACCCGCCCGCGAAGCCGCGGCGAGCGGCTGAGGTTCCCGCGTCTCGCTCCTTTCCCGCGGGGATTGGCGCGCGGTTCCTAGGCCTCCCGGAGCCGGGCCAAGTAGTCCCGCCGGAGTTCCGCCATCGTCTTCGTCTTCCCCGGCCCGGCCTGAGGGAGTTCGGAGACGAGGACGACGTCATGGACGTGGGCCAGGAGGGGGTTCAGCCGTTCCTTGATTGCACGCTGAAAATCCTTGCGCAGTCGAGCCCTCACTTCCGCGTTGCCCACCATCGCCGGGTCGCGCGGGACCGCGTAGATGACGAGGCGGTGCTGCCCGGAGTCCTCCAGGTCCACGGCCACGGGCTTGGCGTCGTACACGAGTTCGTGGGCGAGGACGCTCCGGATTTCTTCCGCGCTCGACTTCACGCCGAAGATGTTGACCGTGTCGTCGATACGGCCGTGGTGGCGGTAGTAGCCGCCGCCGAGGCGCTCGAGTTGGTCCCCGTGCCGACGCAGGCGCTCCCCGTGGGGACCCGACGGCACGCCGGCATAGTACTCCCGCGCGTGGTCGTAATTCAGGAGGTCGTTGGAGAGGCCGATCGACGGCGGCACGAGGAAGACCTCCCCCCGGTCCGCGGGTCGTCCCTCGTCGAGGATGACGAAGTCGAGGCCCAAAGCCGCGGTCGAGAACGCGGACGGCGCCGCGGGCTGGACCATCGTCCCCGTGATGTACCCGCCGCCGACTTCCGTGCCCCCGCAGTACTCGAGGATGGGCTTGTACCCTGCGAGGGCCATGAGGTACAACATCTCGTCCGGACTCGATGTCTCACCGGTCGAGCTGAAGCGGCGAATCCGACCCCAATCGAGGCCCTCCATCGTTCCCTCCGCCTTCCAACCGCGGACGAGCTTTGGGACGACGCCGAGCATCGTGACGCCCGTGCGGGCGATGAACTCCCCATACCCGCGTGTCTGGGCCCCTCCGACGTACAGAGCCATCGCGCCCCCATTCACGAGGCTTGCGTACGTGAGCCAGGGCCCCATCATCCATCCGAAGCTCGTCGGCCACGCGAGGACGTCGTCGGGCCTCACGTCGTGGTGGAGGTATCCGTCCGCGGCACTCTTGATCGGGGTCGTGTGGGTCCATAGGATCGCCTTCGGGTCCTTCGTAGTCCCCGACGAGAACAGGACATTCGTGGGGTCGGACGGTCGGCGGGCGACTGCGTCGTACACGTCCGCGCTCGGGAGGAACTCCTCCCACGCGAGGTCCCCGTCGCGCAGGGCGGAAGCGCGTCCCCCGCCCTCCCTAGGGAGGACGACCGCCCGCGGGGCCTTCGAGGCGACGACCTTCTCGTAGATCGGATGTTCCTTCCCGTCCCGGACGTAGGCGTCGATCGTGAAGACGGCCTGCGCGCCGCCAATCCGGATCCGTTTCTCGACGTCCATGGCCGCCGACGCGTCCGCGATGCCGACGACGGTCCGTCCCGAGAGGATCGTTCCCAGATAGATTCCCACAGACTCCGCGGTCATCGGGAGGTCGAGAGCGACCCGCGCGTCCTTCGGGAGGCCGATCTCGTCGAGGCCGTGGGCAACGCGCGCGGCGAGCCTCCGGAGGTCGCCGTACGTCATCCGACGGAGGGTGCGATCGACCTCCGACGCGAAGAGGATCGCGGTCCTCGCAGGGTCCGTGCGGAAGCAACTTTCAGCGATGTTGAGCTGCGCCCCGGGGAGCCAGTTTGGGTGCGTGCTATCCGCAGGTTCCTCGAGGATCCGATCGGGCTCCTTCCGAAAGATGATCCCGAGCTTGCGGAGGACGATCGCCCAGAAGTCTGTGCGATGCTCGGCGGACCAGCGGTGGAAGTCCTGGTAACGAATGATGCCGCGCTCCGACATGAGACGGCCAAGGTTCGTGCCCTGGACGCTCTCATCCGCAGGCACCCAGGCGGGACCCGGGCCGTCCTCCCGTTTTCGGCTCTCGTAGGCGAGCCGGTAGAGGAACCGGTGGACGTCGAAGCGCCATCGGACACTTGGCGTAGCGACGAGCAACGACTGCAGGTCCGACCAGAGCCGCACCTGTTCCGCGGAGTCCGACCGTCGCGGATGCTGGCGGAGCACCTCGCGGACGCGTTGCGCCAGAGAGTTGGCGTCTTCACGGGCTAATCCGGCGCGTTCGAAGTCTTCGGCAGTCACCGAGGAACGCACGGACCAGGAAAACGGACGGACCAAATAAGCCTGAGGACGCCCGATTCGTTCGGGCGAACGAAATTGGTTTCGGTTTCATGGCGCGAAGTCGGGAGGAGTCTCGTTCGCGGCGATTGCCTTCCGCGCGTACGCGAGTGCGCGGTCGACGGCCTCTCTCGGCGTGTCCACCCGAACGAACAGCGCCTCCTCCACACCAACCTTCTCCATCGGCCAGGTCCTCAGCCCGAACACGGTTTTCTTGAGGTCGAAGGCGTGGGCGAGCTCGCTCAGCGTCCCGTAGGAGCCATTCACGGCGATCAGGGCATCCGCGGTCCGAACGATGATCAGGTTCCGGGCCGTGCTCATTGCCGTGACGACGGGGACGTCGATGTACGGGTTCGCGTCGGCCTTGCTCGCCGTCGGGAGGATGCCGATCGTGAGACCGCCGCCCCGCTTCGCGCCCCTCGCCGCGGCCTCCATGACGCCGTTAAGGCCGCCGCACACGAGGACGGCATCCGCGCGGGCGATGAGATAGCCCACCTCCTCCGCGAGCTTCAGGCCCTCTGGGGAGGCGGTCGTGCCGGCACCGATAACACCGAGAATGACTCTCCGGGGCATGGGGAATCTCGTCTCAACGTGCCGTGCGATAAAAGGCTTTTCTAGAGGCTCCTATTTCCGAGAACGTCCGACGCCGAGGACCCGCGGGAGGTCCATGAGGGAACGGATGGCAGGGCACGGCCCTGGCGGATTCCCTTCCCGGCAGAGCAGGAGTGCGTGGAGTCCGACGCTGCGAGCTCCGAGGTAGTCGGCGTCAAAGCTGTCCCCCACGTGGACCGCCCGCTCGGGCGTCGTGCCCGCCTGGGCGACGGCCGCCCGGAAGATCTTCGGATGGGGCTTCTCCGCGCCGACGTCGAAGGAGTAGGTGATCGTCTCCAGATAAGCTCCCAGGCCCGCCTTTCGGAGGGTGTCGGGCAGGTCGTGGGATGCATTCGAAATCACGCCGAGCCGGAAGCCCGCACCGCGGAGGGATTTCAGGGCCTCTGGGGCGTCGGGAAAGGGTCTCCACCAGACCGGGCTGTTGAACTGGGCGTGAATCTCGTCGAGCATCGCCTCGTCCGACTCGAATCCGAGGTGCTCGATCACCCGGGCATTCACGGAGCGATAGAACTCGGAGACACGGCTGTCCGCGATGGGCCGGATGACGTTCACGATCATCTCGGGGCTCCGTAGGAAGCGGACGATCGATTCGCGGTCCACATGGACCCCGCGGGTCGCGAGGGCGCGACGGAAGATGTCGGCGGGGGAAACCTTGGGGTAAAGGAGGGTCCCTCCCACGTCGAGGAAGACATGGGTGACGCTCGCCAAGGCGCCCTCACTCTGCGTGGACTCGTGCTTCGATGGCATAGTGGTACGGTCCAGCCTCGAAGGTTCGCACGGGGCGGAAGCTCGTATCGCGGAGGATCGCCGCGGCCTCCGTTTCGTCGATTCGGTGCTCCCGGGGCGGCCCCTCGTCCTGGTCAATCTTCTTCCAGTCGACGACGCCGAGAAGTCCCGTCTCCTTCAGGATTCGGCGGCACTCGAGGAGGGTCCCCCGCCCGTCGAACTCGTGGAGGACGCAGGCCAGGAGCGCGAAGTCCACGGTTCGGTCCCCCAGGGGAACGCGGTCCTCTGTTGACAGCAGGGCCACGACATTCGTCACCCCGTTCGCCGCGATCTTGGCCTGGAGATCCTCGAGCATCTCCGCGGAGAGGTCCACCGCGTAGACCCTGCCCTGCGGCCCAACGAGGCTCGCCGCCGAGATGGAGAAGAAGCCGATCCCGGCGCCGATGTCCGCGATCCTCCATCCTTCCTTCACGCCGAAGGACGCGAGGATCGACGACGGGTCCAGGTAGGCGCGCCGCTCCGAGCTGTCGAGATGGGCTCGATGCGCGGCGGGGAACTTGTGGCCCCCGTGCACGCTTCCTTCATCGAGTGCACAGCGAAAAGGATTGCCCTCTCCCTTTTATCCCGCTTCGCCGTTCCCCGCGGCCGGGGGAGTGAACATCGCCCAGGATCCGACGAAGAGCTACTTCGCGGGAACGGACCGGGACCGGGCGGCCTTCGAGGCGGGAATCAAGCTGGGGTCCATCTACCACCAGTTCGTGGGTGCGCCCCTCACGCGCGCCACGGCGGGCGAGCTGGAGCGCGCGATCGAGGCAGGGACTCGGGTCCAACCTCTCGTCGAGGATGTCCGAGTGCGAATCGACCGGAAGCGGCTCGGGGGCCGCGGTCCATACAAGTACGCGAGCCTGGGGGAGGACATGCTCACCGCGGAGGTGACAATCCGCGTCGGCAAGGCCCGCGCGACGGGCGTGATGCGGTACGTTCCAGAGCTTGACTACCCCCTCATGTACCTGAAGGACGTCCGCGGGTCGCTCGAAGGTTGAGCCCCGCGGGGACGTCGGGAGCGTTCATGGCCTCCCTTCATCCACCCGCAGCCCTCCTTCGGCAATCCTATTAAGGCGGCCCCTCATCGCTCGCGCCCGATGGCACGCGGGCGCGGGGGCGAGGTCGAGGTCAAACTCCGGCGGGACCTCGGCCTCCTCGAGATCGTGATGATCGGCCTCGGGCCCACGATCGGCACTACGATTTTCCTCCTTGTCGGGCCGGGCTTCTACATCACCGGGCCCTCCCTCGTCCTCGCGTTCGTCCTGAATTTTGTCATCACGATGTTCACCGCGATGGCCTACATGGAGCTCGGGTCCGCGTTCCCTGAAACGGGCGGCGGGTACCTCTGGATTCGCCGGTCCATGCGGGATCCATGGGGCTTCCTTGGCGGTTGGCTCTCCTGGTTCGGGCACATGGTCGTTGCCTCCTTCTACATCTTCGGGTTCGGCCTCGGGGCCGTCACTCTGATCAAGGTGTTCCTCGAGGTGCCCAGTCTCGCGCTCACTCTAGGCGGGATTACCCTCGGCGAGGACGTGCTGATCAAGCTCATCGCGGTCGCGGCCGCGGGTCTCTTCATCTGGCTCAACTACCGCGGGACGAAGCTCACGGGCCGCTCGGAGACCGCCGTCACCGTCGCGCTCATCATCGTCGTCTGTGCCTTCATTGCCGGAGGACTCCTCCACTTCGCCTTCGGCGGAGGCGTGCCCGTGCACAACTTCACGCCCTTTTTCAAGGGATTCGCCGGGTGGGAGAACTTCGTGGCCCTGTTCGCCGCGATGGGCTTCACCTTCATCGTCTTTGAAGGATACGAGATCATCGCCCAAACGGGCGAGGAGGTGAAGAATCCGGAAAGGAACATTCCCCGCGCCCACTTCATCGTGATCGGCCTGTCCACCCTGATCTTCGTCCTCGTGGCCTTTGTCGCGATCGGGCTAAACGCTCCTGGCTGCGTGGCGCCGGCGAACGGCGCGGGGGCGTGCCTTGTCCGCGTCGACCCGGCCCATGCCGACGGGATCGGAGGGAACGAAAACGCGATTGCCCAGCTTGCCGGGGCGGTTCTCCCCTTCGGCCTCCCCATCGTGGCCTTCGGCGTGGCCCTCGGGGCGGTCGCCGCCCTGAACTCGTTGATTTTCTCCTCGAGCCGCGTCGCCTTTGCGATGGGACGCGACGGGACCCTCCCGCGGATCTTGAGCGAACTCCACCCCAAGAAGCGGACCCCCCACCTCGCGATCCTGATGAGTGGGGCCCTCATCATCCTGCTTACCGTGGCGCTGCCGATCACCACGGTCGCGGCGAGCGCAGACATCATGTTCCTCCTTCTCTTTCTCATGGTGAACTGGGCCGCGATCGTCCTCCGGAGGACGATGCCGGACGTGAAGCGGTACTACACGACGCCTCTGTTCCCGTACATCCCGCTCGCCGGGATCGCCACGAAGTTCGTGATCGCGATCAGTCTCTGGACGATTGAGTCCTCCGCCTGGCTCATCGCCCTCGGCTGGATCGCCATGGGGTTCCTCGTCCATTACTTGTACCAGAGGAAGGAGGTCGTCACCGCCGTCACCCGGGTTGTTTCCTCCGTTGTCCCGATTGCGAGGCCGAAGTACCGCATCCTCGTCCCTGTGGATGACTTCGAGCGCACGGAAATCGTGGACTTTGCGACCCTCCTCGCCCAAGTCGAGCAAGGCGAACTGACCCTCCTCCATGTCGTCGAGGTCCCCGAGACCCTGCCCGTCGACGCGATCGACCGGCTCTACGTGAGCGAAGTGCGTTGGAACCTGGGCAAGCTTCGCCGGCGAGCGGAGGAGGCGGGCATTGACGTGAAGGCACGTGTCGAGGTCGGCCACGATGTGTTCGGGGCGATCCTCTCGAACATCGAGGAGGAAGACATCGACCTCATGATCCTCGGGTGGAAAGGCGGGTGGCGGAAAGGCCGGATCCTTGGAGCCAACGTGGACCGCTTCGTCCAGGAGGCGCCTTGCGATGTCGTCGTGTTCAAATCCGCGGGGCTCCAAGAGAAGCTCAACCGGATTCTGATCATGAACGCCCCGGAGTGGCACGTGTCCTACGCGACGGGCTACGCCATCCTGCTTGCAAAGAAGCACAAGGCGTCGATCACGATCCTCAGCGTCGTCCAGACCGATCTCGAGGCCGAGAAGGAGCGTCAGTACTCGAAGCGCCTCGTTGAAATGTGTCACACCCATGGGGTTCCCGTCGACGAGAAGTTGGTCCGAATCCGCAATGTCGTCGACACGGTCGTCGGGGAGGCCCAGGGCTACGACCTGCTCGTCCTCGGGGCCAGCAGCGAGTGGCGCCTGACTCAGTTCGCCTTCGGGCCGATGCAAGACCAGATCGCCCGCAAGACGGCCGTGCCAACCCTCATGGTCCGCAAGATCCGGAAGAAGGAGGAGCCCGTCACCTTCGTGCCGCGGGGCTCGAGTCCGACACCAGCGCTCCGCTAGCCCGCTTCGAAGGCGGTCGGGTCGAGCCCTTTTATAGAGCCGCGGCCATGCGGCCTGCGGTGGTTTTCCATGGGTGAGGCTCTCAAGATCGGGATCACGGGCCTCCCCGGGGCGGGCAAGACGTACTGCCTGCTCAAGGTCATGGAAATGCTCGAGGCCGACGGCCTCAAGGTCGGCGGGATGATCACGGAGCCCATCGTCAAGCGGAATCGCCGCGAGGGCTTCTATGTCCTTGACTGGACGACGAAGGAGAAGCGCGTCTTTGCCTCGCGGGAGATTGACTCGAAGATCATGGTCGGCCGCTATGGGATCGATGTGTCTGCCCTCGAGGAGGTCGGCGTGAACGCCTTGCGGCGCGCGACCGCGGATGCCGACGTGATCGTCATCGACGAGGTCGGCAAGATGGAGGTCGAAAGCCCGAACTTCGTCCAAGCAGTGAAGGACGCCCTCGACGCGGACAAGCCCCTCCT
Source organism: Thermoplasmata archaeon (assembly GCA_036555455.1). Classification (GTDB taxonomy): domain Archaea; phylum Thermoplasmatota; class Thermoplasmata; order RBG-16-68-12; family RBG-16-68-12; genus RBG-16-68-12. The sequence goes on along the minus strand of DATBLI010000024.1, from coordinate 1,891 downwards.
CCTGACCCTCCACAAGAAGTCGCGCAATCCCCTCCTCCAGGACATCCGGCGCCGGGACGACGTGCGCATCCTCGAGGTCACGATGGTGAACCGGAACCTCCTGCCCTACAAGATCGTGAAGCTCATGAAGGGCGAAGTCCTCTGAGCGGAGCCCTCCGATGGACTTCCCCTTCCCGACGACGGAGGTCGTCGAGGGCGCGGCGCGCCTCCTCGTCCCCGACATCCTGCGGAGGAAAGGGCCGGGTGCGAAGGGGCCATGGCCCTTCTACAACCCCACGATGGCCGTGAACCGGGACCTGAGTACCGCGCTCCTTCGGAAATGGCCAAGGCCGCTCGGAGAGATCCTCGACGGCCTCGCCGCCACGGGCGCTTGGGGCATCCGCGTGTGCCTGGAGACTCCCCCACATCGGATCACATTCAACGATGTCGATTCTCGCGCCACGGACCTGATCCGCGCGAACCTAGCGCGGAATCGTCTCGAGGGGGAAATCCTCATGCGGGACTTGCGAAGCCTCTTCGCCGAGCGGTCATACGACTTCGTCGATGTCGATCCCTTTGGCCCGCCGACTCCATTCCTTGGCGCGGCGTTCCGCGCGGCTCGGGACGGCAGCGGCCTCGGGGTTACCGCGACGGACACGGCGCCTCTGTGCGGTACGTATCCGAAGGCCTGTCTCCGCCGGTACATCGCTCGGCCTCTGCGCTGCGACCAGGGCCATGAGATCGGCCTGCGGATCCTTCTCGGCTACCTTGAGCGGGTCGCCCAGGCCCACGGGAAAGTGATCCGCCCGATCCTCTCGTTCGCGGCGGAGCACTTTCTCCGGGCGAACGTCTTGGTCCTCGACGGGCTTCGGGAACCCGAAGGCCCCATGGGGTACGTGGCACGCACCGCCGAGGGTTTTTTCGCGTCCGCGGATCCCCGGGAACCGGAGGCCCTCGGGCCCCTATGGACCGGGCCGGTTTGCGACGACTCGATCATTCGCACCCTTTCGCCGACGGAATGGACAGGCGTCGCCGCACAGCGTCTCCTCTCGCTTCTCCAGGGGGAAGCGGACCTGCCCGCGTTCTTCGTGACCACCGATGAGCTCGCCCGCATCTCCCGCGGCTCTCCGCCGAAGCTCGAGACATTCCTCGGGGCCCTTCGGGCCCAGGGCTTCCGTGGCGTCCGCACGCACTTCCACCCACGTGGCGTGAAGACGGACGCTCCTGGGAACGAGGTCCTTCGAATCTATCGGAGCGTCGCGCCTAGCGGACCCACGGGTGGTTCAGGGCCTGCCAGTTGAAGTTGAAGGCCGCCGAACTCGCGGTCGCATAATGGTACAGGGTCGTGACGAGGATCCCATGCACGACGGACCAAAGCGCGGCGAGGGCGAGCCAATAGAAGACCGCACAAGCCTCCCAGAAGGCGCCCGCGTCGGCGAGTAGCCCGTAGAGGAAGGGGACGAGGCCGACGACGAAGAGGAGGAGGAAGACGACCCCCGTGCCAAGGACGCCGCTCGGGTTGGATCCCCAGCGCTCCCGCACGATCGTTCGGCTGCGGCGGAATGCCTTCACGGGGCCTAGTCCCTCGAGGACGACTGTCGGGAGCACGAACAAGCTCGCGATGGGCCACGGGTTGCCGAGGACCCGCGCCTGGATCCGGCCCGCCTGCGCCCACCGCAGAGAGGCAAGTCGAAGGAGCACTCCGATTGTCGCGGCGAAGAGGGACCAGGCAAGGAGTCGCAGCAGGCCCGAGTTCGCGGCGCGAAATCCGTCGGAGACCGTCGGCCGACGTCCTTCGATCCGCGCGTGCGCGGCGCCGAGGATTGCGGCCATGAAGTAGATGGACAGGAAGTAGGAGACCAGGTAAGCGACGAACATCTCCTGGTAGAGGAAGGAGCTGTTCGGTGAGCCC
>DATBLI010000023.1:0-1953 GCA_036555455.1 Thermoplasmata archaeon | reverse complement strand
AAGAAGGGCGGGTCGAGCCGGAGGGTCTCCCCTTCAATCGTCGCCTGGCGCTCCTGCATCGCCTCGAGCAGCGCGGACTGCGTCTTCGGTGGCGCGCGGTTGATCTCGTCGGCCAAGAGGAGGTTCGTGAACACCGGCCCGCGCCGGAGGACGAACTCACTCGTGCGACGGTCGAGAACGTAGGAGCCCGTGATGTCCGCGGGGAGGAGGTCCGGGGTGAACTGGATGCGGCGGAACTGGAGGCCGAGCCCCGCCGCGAAGAGCTTCGCGATGAGGGTCTTCGCGAGGCCGGGCACATCCTCGATCAGGACGTGTCCGTCGGAGAGGATCGCCCAGAGGACCCTCTCGAGGACCGCGCGCTTGCCCACGATCACCGTCTCGACCTCGTCCAACAGGGCCCGGCCCCGATCCGCCACTTCGTCAACGCTCACCGCCACACCTCGATCCGATCGATCACGTCGTGGATCGCCCGCGGGAAGCCGCCCCGAACCTTCGCCTCCCTCACCCAGCGGTAGCGCTCTTCGGGATTCAGGGTGGGAAGGTAGAGGAGGTCCTCGAGGACGGGATCGCGGACGAGGGCGCGAAGGGCCGCAGGATCCTTGCCCGCGCGGCGCATCGCCTCTGGCGACAGGCCGAGGGCCAGCCTCGCCCGTTCCGCGAATGCATCCCGGGCGCGGGAAGACACGAGGACCTGGCTGTACGGCAGGCCTTCGTTCGCGCGATGGACGACGGCCGTCAGGAGGGCGAGATCCCCCGACTGGACCGGGCCCTTCTCCGCGCGAGGGGCGAGCGGCAGAGGCTCCTCGCTCCCGGCGTACACGTACATCCAGGCGACGAGGGCGACCGCGGCGAGGAGGCCGAAGCCCAGGAGCCATCGAACGACCGCGCTGAACTGGGCCTCGTAGAGGAGGAGCCCCACGACGACGAAGGAGGCGACGATGAGGATGGCCCAGAAGAGGACGAGGGGATTGCGACCGGCGGCCGACGGGCCGCCCCCGACGTTCCCTTCCGCGGAGCCTCGATCGGACATTTCACGCCCCCAGGCTCGTCCGGATCCGCTCGAGGCTATCGATGGCCCGGAGGCGGTCCGCGTCCCCGAGCGGATGCACGCTGTAACGCGCCTCCTCGAACAGGCCCGTCAGGGCCCCAGCGGCGTTCTCGGAGACGCGCAGCGAACGGACCGCGAGGATCTCGATCTCCCGCGGCGTAAGGGCCGTCTGGTCGGCGACCCCGCGGGCGCCCAGAAGGGCGCAGAAGCGCTGGTAGCATGTCAGGATCGAGGCACGGACGTCGCCCCCGATGCGGAGCTCCTCGATTGTGGCCTGCACGGCCCGCGCGGCGGCCTTGCGCTCCTCCGGGGGAAGCAGGGCGGGGGCCGGCCCTCGGCGGGCCACGGTTCCCAACCGCAGGAAGAACACGAGGGCCAGGATCGCGCCGAGGATCGCCAGGGCGAGGAACAGGCCCGCGGGCAGGCCGAGCACGGTGGGAAGGGCTTCCATCGCCGGAGGAGCGGCACCGTCGGAATCTCCCGCGGGCGCGTTCCCGCGGACGACGTTCGCGATGCGTGGCCAGAGGAGGAGGAGAAAGAACAAGAGGCCCAACCCGAGGAAGTTGCCGATCCAATCCAGCGGGGTCAGCGTGCGGGCCTTCGAGCTCGCGCGCTTCCGTCGCATCCCTTGGTAGAGGAGCAGGGCGACGGCGAGCACGAGGCAAGCGAACATCGCGAACTGCAGCAGGGTCGAGGCCACGGCCGAGCTGATGAGTCCGTCCGAGGTGGTGGCGGTCCCGCCGCCGTTCGGTGGGGCCGGGATGGCCTCGCCGCCCGTCTCCAAGTTCGCCACATTGAACGCGAGGCCCGCAGCCAGGAGGACCGCGAGGAAGAGGAGGAGGGGCACCGCCCACGAGGACCTCGCCCGCAGGAGCCGCGACACAACCGTGCGAAGGCCGCGGGGG
>DATBLI010000022.1:0-7921 GCA_036555455.1 Thermoplasmata archaeon | reverse complement strand
GAGCAGGGTGGTCCCTCTTAGTCTTTCCCGCGCTTTTCGCGAGACTGAGGTTCACTCGCCGGCGAGCAAGGAGAGGAGCATGGGCCCCGTGCCTTTCGCATCGCTGGGCACGCCCCGCCACTCTCCGAGGATCGTGCGGTTCGTGTGCTCGTATTCGATGAGCAGGTCCCGCATTTGCCGCCGCAGTTGGTCCGATTCCTGGCCTTCGATCACGAGGACGAGGTAGGTCCACTTCCCGCGTTCGATGACGAGGGTGTAATCGCCATGGCGAATCGATTGAAGCGATCCGCGAAGCGCGGGAAAGGACGTGCGCATGAAGTTCTGGATCACGTCGAGGGTCGCGGTGAACAGGTCCCGGTCAATGAGCTTCTCCCCCGGTTCCATCTCCGAGCCGACGAGCGTCCCATCCGTGTAGATCAGGAAGGCCATCTTGATCTTGTAGCGGCGGGCCTTCCAGCGCCGAACGGCGGTGGAGAATCGTTCCCCGCCGAGGGGCGACAGGGTGTACCAAGCGACGGCGGCGGGGAGGGCCAGCGTCGTGGAGAAGAGGGGCAGGACCGGCCATTTGAAAATCCCTCGCAGCACGTTCGTCGACGCTCCCAGAATCACAGAAAGGACCAACGCGATGAGGATGCCCTGCATGCGGCGCTTGAGCTTCGTGCTCTGAAGCTCCGCCTCGCGATACGTTCGGTAGAAGGCCCACGTGCCGACGATGGTGTAGGCGAGGACATAGATGGTCCAGACGTTGAACCAGAAGGGGTCCCATTCTCCGATGTATGGGGGCGCGCCCGCGGCCGGCACGAGCGGGACGAGACGCTCGATGAGATTCGCCCAGAGGAACGGCAGAAGGACGATGGCGGGGACGAGTGTGAGGAAGAGCTCTCGCCTCATCCGCGTGTAGTACACGACCCCGAAGAGCATGAAGAAAAGGGCCGTGAGGGTCATGAAGGAAAACCCGGCGAGGGCTCCGATCCTCGCCTGCTCCTCTGCGGCCGCCGTGAAGAAGAAGAAATCGCTCAGGGCGTACATCCCGCCGCAGAAGAAGGCGGCGATGAAGAACACCTCCGTCCACGTGCGAAAGCGGTCGCGCGCGACTTGGTAGACGACGAGGCCGAGAAGGAGGGCCGCGGTGACGAGAGGGGTGTAAGTCTGGGGGGTGAAGTACGCCATGGTCGCCCGGACGGAGCCGAGAACGGACCCGGCCGGATTAAACCCTTCCGTCCCCCTTGGGATCGAGCGCGACGCCTTCGAACATGGCAAGTCTTATCGCATCCGGGCAGATGCCAGGGCCACGGCCATTCGTATCGCGGGCGCGGGGATCGCCGGACTCACCGCCGCGATCGTGCTCTCCCGCGCAGGGCAGCGGGTCGAGGTCTTCGAGATGAAGGCCCGCGTGGGCTCGAGCGCGGGGCCCCATTCGGAAGGGATCCGCAACTACTTGGGCCGTGACGGGCTCGACGATCTCGCGCGGTTCGGCCCGGTCGTCAAGCCGTTTTCCGTGGCGACCCGCGTGGTTCGGCACTCCCCTCATCTCGCGAACACGATCCGCGGTCCGTCGTACTACCTCGTTGCCCGCGGCAGCGGGCCAGGGACCCTGGAGCGGCAACTCCTTGAGCAGGCCATCGATGCCGGGGCGCGTGTCCAATTCAAGAAGAAGGTGTCGCGGGCCGATGTGGACCTTTGGGCGACGGGGGCTCCTCGCGACAAGGTGAACATCATCGCCGCCGGGTACCGGTTCACGCGAGAGGGTTCCAACCTCCCGGACCGTGAGATCCACTCCCTCTGGGACAACAACGTCGCGCCCCATGGCTACCTGTGTCTCCTCCCGGGGCCCATGTGGCACAGCATCTACGCTTGTGCCTGGGGCGGCGTCCCCTACGCGGACCTCCTCCGGAGAGTCGATCGGGTCCTCCGGCACGACTGGGTGCGGGACCTCGTGGACGAAGCAGGGATCGTCGGGAGGATCTACGGCAAGGGCTTCTTCGATCCCGACCCCCTCCGCGGCCTCTCCTCCGCGAAGCCCCTCGTCGCGGGCGAAGCGGGAGGGATTCAAGACGCCGTGGGTGGCTTCGGGATCCGCTATTCCGTCGCGAGCGGAGCCCTGGCGGCTCAAGCCCTCCTCGGGGGGACGAACTACGTGGCAGCCCTGCAGGCGGAATTCCAGGATGACTTTGCCGTGGCGATGCGCGGACGGGAGTGGCTGGACCGCGCGACGAACGACGATTTCGACGAGCTCGTCCGCAGGCTTGGCCCCGAGGGGCAGGTGGAGGACTACGCCACCTGGCGAAAGACGCGCTTCCTCTAAGCCGCTTCCTTCTTCACAGCCTTCCTCTGCCGCGCGTACATCTCGAGGAGTTCCTTCTGGGTCGTGGCATCCTCCGGCCCTTTGTCGTCCCGCCACCGGCCCGTGAACCTCGGGAACCGGACCGCGAGGCCGGCGCCCTCGCGCAGGGCCCCCCAGGCGCACGTGTGGACGGGGCTCACGGTGATCTCCGCTGCGAGAACCTCGAGGACGAACATGGGTTCGAACCACGCATCGGGTTCGAGTTTCGAGTCCACTCGCGCATGGCGGTGCTCAATCGTGCACGGCCGGAAGCGCTCCTTGAGGCCGAAGAGGGTCTCGTCGTCGAAGCCTGTGCCGAGCTTGCAGATCGTGCGGAAGACGTCGGCGTTGTCGTCGTAGGCGGCCATGAGGAGCGCGCCGTACGTGCCGGCCCTCTTGCCGCGGCCCGCGAAACCTCCGACGGGGACGAGGTCGACCGTGTCCATGAGTTCCGTGCTGTATTCCTTCTTGAACTTGATCCACTGGTAGCCGCGGGCCCCCGCTTCGTACGTCGACGTGAGTGCTTTCGCCATGAGGCCCTCGCAGCCCGCCTGGAGCGCTTCGTCGAAGAACGCCTCCGCGACTCGTGCGTCTGCGGTGACCTTGTTCACGGCTTTGCGCACCCGGTCCGTGTCCTTCATCGCAGCATCGAGCTCTTTCCATCGCTCGACGTATGCCTGCGTCGTGAGGTCCTCGCCCTCGCGGAGGAGGCAGTCAAACAAGAAGAGGGTCACCGGGAACTCCTGGGCCATCTTCTCCACGTCCGTCTTCCGCCCGCGACGGCGGCTCACCTCCTGGAACGGAAGGAACTCCCCCGTGTTCGTGTCCACGGGGACCGCCTCTCCCTCGACGATCGCATCCTTCGCCCTCATGGCCTCCTTGAGGCCCGCGACGATCTCGGGGAACTGGCCCGTGATGTTCTCGAGCTGCCGCGAGTACAGCTGGATCCTGTCTTTGGAGACGTGGGCCTGGACCCGCAGCCCGTCGTACTTGTACTCGAGGGCGCACTCCCCGAGCCGCTCGAGGATCTCCTGCAGGGTCTCGAGCCGCTCCGCGAGCATGGCACGGATCGGGCGGAAGAGCTTGAGGTGGATCGTGTCCATCCCCGCGATGCCCTTCTCGGCAAGGGCCCGCGCGACCTCGCCAAGGTCGGAGGACAGGTTGTACGCGCGTTCCACGCGGTCCCGTTCCTCCTTCGTCGCGTATGTGGCCGCGAGGGCGTCCACGATGGTCATGTCTGCGACCCCGAGGCGCATCTTGCCGACGACCGTGCGGACGAGGTACTTCGCCTCCTTAGGCGAGGCGTCCGCGAGGAGTTCCGCAACGAACTTGATCTTCCTTTCCTGGGAACCAGCCCCGGTGGCTGTGGCGATTTCCCGCAGGTTCGCGTACACCTTGGCCACGGTGAGCGGCTCTGCCATGAGCGTGACCTGCGATTTCCTCGCGAGGCGCTCCTCCGCGACGAGGCCGAGGTCCCCGGAGGTCTTCCAGGCCGCCTCGATTGCGTCCTCGGAGGCGCCCGTCGCGATCGCGACCGCGCGGATCGCGAGCTTCTCCGCCAACCCGAGCTCGATCCCGGCGTAGCCCGGGAAAACGCTCCCCTCGGTGAGGTAGACGACGCGATCGATCTCCTCCTTGGGGACCTCCCGGAACAGGGCCACGAGGATGTCCGTCATTTCGAGGCGCTTCGTCGTCGCCTCGAGCCTCTCGTAAGCGTCCGCGAGGACGGAATACAGCATTGGCTCCGCCAACGGCGGAGGTCACTTAAGGATTCGGAGCGGCGGCCCCTAGAGGCCCGCTTTCGTCGCGATTCGTTGCTCCCGCTCTGCGTCCGTGATCACGAGGGTCCTCTCCGCGGCGGCCTCCACAGCCAGGGCGACCTTCTTCATCCGCGCCGCGTAACGGTCCACGAGGCCCTCGGAACCCTGGCCAACGGCCCGGGCCGCCTCGGCCCCGCTTTCGACCGCGAAGGTGATGCCCTCCCCCGTCGGCGGGTAGCAGAAGCCTGCGGCATCCCCCGCGAGGAGCACGAGTCCCTCCCCGAAAACGACGGCCCCGAAGGGCACGCTGTATCCCTCCTTCCGCCGCACGCCTCGGTCCTCGAATCCGAAGTCTGCAGCGAGCCAATCTTTGAGGCGGGCCATCCCTTCCTCGTACGTCGGCGGGACGGACTTGTGGATCCCGATTCCCAGGCAAAGTTCCTCGCCCTTGGGCATCGCATAGGCGTAGATGGGCGAGACCTCCCCCCGATAGAGGAGGTAGAACCCGTCCCCGAGTCGTCCCGTCCGTGGATAGTACTCCTGGATGTAGTAGGCACGGTTCGCGAGGGGCCGTGGCCGGATCTGGGTGCGCACCGCGGAATAGACGCCGTCGGCTCCGATGAGGAAACGTGCATGGACCACGCGGGTCCGGTTCCCGGACGCGACGCGGATGGAGAGCCCATCCTCCTCCATGCGGAAGCTGACAAGCTCCGCGCCGGAGAGGAGTTCGGCGCCAGCCTGCACGGCTTGGACCGCGAGCCAGCCGTCGAATCGCCGGCGGGTCACATTGAGGACGTCTTCGTTTGGCACGCGGAATCCATGGGTCGCGCCGCTCGGCGGAACGACGAACGTAGGGAGGGGGCTCGGAGGAATCTGAACCTCCCGCGGCACGTCGGCTCCGAAGATATCGCGCACGAAGTTCACGCACGTCCTCGTAAGGAGGCCGCCGCAGGTCTTGTCCCGGGGCGGTCCCCGCTTCTCGACAAGGATTGTCCGCAGGCCCGCCTTGGCGGCGACGTACGCTGCGGTCGATCCTGCGGGTCCCGTGCCTGCAACGACGACGTCGGCGTCCGCCTCGGCCACGCTCCCCAGGAAGGCCTTCGAGGGGATGGTCCTTTGCGCATTTCGCGGACCGTCAGCGTGCCTTCGTGACGACGGACCGGACGATGCGTTCGCTCTCGCCGAGATAGGCCTTCGGGTCCATCGCCGTCGCGAGCTCTTTTTCAGAGAGGCGCTCGCGCACTCGAGGATCCGCTTTGAGGACGTCCTTGAGGTGCCGACCCTCCCCACGGGCCTTCAAGGCGAGGTCGCGGACGAGTCGATGGGCCTCCTGCCGGCCCATGCCTTTCCGGGAGAGGGCCATCATCACGCTCTCCGCCATGACTTGCCCTTTCGTCGCCTCGAGGTTCGCGAGCATCCGCTCCGGGTAGACGCGGAGGGTGCGGAAGATCTCGGTGCTCCGCGCAAGCATCTCGTCGAGGAGGATGCACGCGTGGGGGATGAGGATCCGCTCCGCGGCACTGTTCGTGAGGTCGCGCTCGTGCCACAGGCTCACGTTCTCGTACGCCGGGATGACGAGGGAGCGGACGATGCGGGCGAGGCTCGTGACGTTCTCCGAGTTCACGGGGTTCTCCTTCTGGGCCATCGTGGAGCTGCCCACTTGCTTCGCGGCCTCGAAGGCCTCCGCCGCCTCGCCGATCTCGTTTCGCTGGAGATTCCGCACCTCCGTGGAAAACTTCTCCAAGGATGACGCGATGTTCGCGAGGACGGCGATGAATTCCGCGTGACGGTCCCGGCCGATGACCTGGGTGGACGCCTCCTCCACGCCGAGGCCGAGGTCCTTCATGACCGCCTCCTGGATCTCCATGGCCTTCGGGCCAAAGGCCGCGCCCGTTCCCACGGCCCCGGACATCTTGCCGACGAGGATCCGGCGGGACGCTTCCCGAAGGCGCTCCCGGTGCCTTGCGACCTCCGCGGCGAAGACGGCCATCTTCAGGCCGAAGGTGATCGGCACGGCGGCCTGGCCGTGGGTGCGGCCGAGCATGACGGTGCCCTTGTGTTTCTCCGCGAGGCTGGCGAGGGCTTTCGCGAGTTCCTTGAGGTCGTCGTCGAGGATTCCGATCGCACTCCGGAGCTGGAGCGCCGTCCCGGTGTCTGAGATGTCGTTGCTCGTCGCGCCATAGTGGACGTACTTCCCTGCATCGGGCCCGCTCGCCTCCGTGAGGGCGAGGACGACGGCCATGATGTCGTGCCGCGTCTCCCGTTCGAGATTGCTCACCCGGGCCACGGTCACCTCCTCGGTGGTCGCGTGCTTCGCGATCGCGGCGGCCGCGTCCGCAGGGACGACGCCGACGTTCGCCTCGGCACGGGCGAGGGCCGCCTCGACGTCGAGGAGCCGCTGGAGGCGTGCCTCCTCCTCGAAAATGGCCTTCATCTTCGTTCGGCCGTAGCGGAAGTCGATGGGGCACAGGAGGGACATGGGCACCCGCGCGAGGCAACGCCTCGGGTCGTTAAGGAGCTTTTGGCGGACCTTGTCCGTCAGGTCCCGCGACGGATCGGATGGCCATGGCCAGGGGCCAGGACCTTCACATCCATCGCCGCAAGCTTCGCGAAGGACGCCCTCGCCGCTTCCGCGTCCTCGATGTACGAGGGCGGCAGCGGCACGCCGCTGCGGGCGTTCACGGCATCGCCCGCGAAGAGGACGTCGTCGGGCAGGAGATGGAAGGCACAGGAGCCGAGGGTGTGGCCCGGCGCAAAGATCGTTTCCACGCGCATGCCAAGGATCTCGAGGACCTCGCGGTCGCCGAGGGTCCGGTCCGGTGTCACGGGATCCGACGCGAGAACTCGCATGAAGGGTCCGGCGACGGTCAAGAGGACCCTCGCCCGAAGGCCGATTCCGTGGGCCTTCCGCCTCTCTTTCCCTGCGACCACGGGAGCGTCAACGCCATGGACGGCAACGTTCGCGCGGGACGTCTGCTTCCAGACGCCCGCGGTTCCCATGTGATCCGCGTGGTGGTGCGTGAGGAGGATGAAGCCGATATCCTCCGGCTCTTTCCCAATCTCTCTCAGGCCCGCACGGATGCGAGGCCCTGCCCGCCGCGTGCCCGTGTCGACGAGAGCGATCCTGCCCGCATCGATCGCATAGAGGTTCACGAACCGGTCCTTGATGCGGTAAACGCGGTCCGAGACGCGCTCGATTCCTTCGGAGTTCATGCCGGTTCCAACCCTGCGCGCAGGGCGTCCGCACAGACCATCATCCGGTCGCGCGGGTGCCAATCGTCTCCTGCCCGCCCAAATACGGCCGCAGGACCTTCGGGACCGTGATCGTGCCGTCCTGATTCTGGCAGTTCTCGAGGATCGCGACGAGGCCGCGGGACGTGGCCATCGCCGTGCTGTTGAGGGTGTGGGGCACGAACTTCTCGCCGCCGACCTTGCCCGCGCGGATGTTCAGGCGTCGCGATTGGTAGTCCGTGCAGTTGCTGCAGCTGATGACCTCCCGGTATTTCCCCTGCCGCGGGAACCAACCCTCGATGTCGTACTTCTTCGCCGCGACGGAGCCGATGTCCCCCGTGCACACGTTCACGACGCGGTACGGAATCTCGAGGGCCTGGTAGATCGCCTCCCCGTTCGCGCGGAGCTTCTCATGCCAAGCGGGGCTGTCCTCGGGACGGCAGAAGACGAACTGCTCGATCTTGTTGAACTGGTGCATCCGGAAGAGGCCCTTCGTGTCGACGCCGTGGGCGCCAATCTCGCGGCGGAAGCAGGCGCTGATGCCCGCGTAGGCGAGGGGCAGGCGGTCCTCGTCGATGATCTCGTCCATGAACATCGCGCCGATCGG
>DATBLI010000021.1:0-126752 GCA_036555455.1 Thermoplasmata archaeon | reverse complement strand
CGGATGAGATCGCGGGCCTTCTTCGGGTGCAGGTTCTTCGCCGCGTTCGCGCCGGTAGCCTCCTTCACCGCGACCGCGCGGATGCGCGGAATGAGGGCTTGGGCCTGGCCCACGACCGCGGTGTCGCCGGTGACGAGCACGACGGGGACGCCATAGTGGCCCGCGAGGTAGGCGTTGATGCCCGTCTCCCCCACCTCGCGCCCGTTCACCTCCACGGATCGGACGCGCCCTGAGAACGTGTGGTCGATGATCGCCCGCGGTGTGCCCGCCATCGCGTGGTACCCGATGAACATCGCCGCGTCGAAGGTGCCGTCGAGGTCGTGGACCATGGAGAACGCCCGCGGCTGACCGCGGAGGAGGACCGCGGACTCGTGGAGTTCCTCCGGGAGGAGGTTGTCAAAATTCCAATGGGAATCGGCGACGAGGATCTCCTTCGCGCCGGCCTTGAGGCAGCCCTCGATCGCCGCGTTCGCCTCCTGCGTCATCAGATGCCGGTTCATCGCATATCGTTCGCCGCCGTGCTCCGGGTCCGTTTCCCCCTCGGCGACGACACCACAGATTCCTTCCATGTCCACGGAAATGAAGACCTTCATCTCGCGCCCCGCGCGGGTGAAAGCCTGAGGCGCCTTAACGATTCGCAGGCTGCGGTCTCAGCACGCGGAATTCCGTGCACACGTTTAAGCCGCGAATCGTGAACGCATACACATCACCGGGGCCCTGGCCCCAGGAGGAGTCAGAACCCCATGGCAAAGAAGACCAGCAAGAAAGCGAAGAAAGCCAAGCACTAACCGGCCTGAGTGATGACCGGCCCCCGCTCTGGCGGGCTTTTCAATCCTTTTCTTTCCTACTTTTTCCTCAGCCGTTCCCCGAGCCGCGAGCGCAGGATTTCACTCACGACCTTTCCGTCCGCGCGGCCGCGCACGCGTTCCATCACGCGGCCCATGAGGCCCTTCTCCGCCGCCTCGCCTCGGGAGGCGAGGAGGTCCCCGGAGGCATCGAGGATCTCATCGACGATCCGCTCCACGTCCCCGCGGCTAAGCCCCTGGACCCCGAGGGTCCGGAGGGCCTCCGAGGCGCGCACGCCGTTCTTCGCCATCAGCCTCAGGAGATCGGGGATCACTTCCTTCGCGAAGCGGCCTGCCTTCAGGAGCGAGAAGAGCTCGCGGAGATGGTCCTCGGGGATGCCGTCCACGTCCAGGCCCTCCCGCCGCAGCTCGCTGAAGGTGTAGAGGAGGACCGAGGCCACGAGCTTCGCCTCCCCGAACTCCTTCGCAATCGCCTCGAAGGCGTCGTCACTCCCCTCCTGTACGAGTTGCCGCGCCGGCTGGTCGTGGATGCCGTACATGCGGACGAGCCGCGGGACCGTCTCCTCGGGTTTCTCCGGCAGTCGTTCCGCGATCCGCTGGAGATGGGCCTCGTGCACACGGATGGGCGGCACGTCCGTCTCCGGGTACATCCGCGCCTTCCCAGGGAGCGGCCGTGCATACGCCGTGGTTCCGTCCGGCCGCGGCTCCCGAGTCTGCGGCGGGACTCCCTGGGTCGCCTCCCTCGCCCGGGGCCGCATCTCCTCGAGTGCGTGGAGGCACTTCGCCTCGGACTCCGCGACGAGGACGAAGGCGTCGGGCGCGGAGAGCTGGAGGGCCTTGCGGACCGCCTCGACGTCCGCGGCGGTGACGCCGTACGCAGGCAGCTCGTCGCTATGGAGGATGCCGCCGACTCCGGCCACGCGGGCGTGGGCCGCGAGTTCCGGGCCGATCTTGCCCTTCAACAGGCCCGCGAACTTCGGGAGGGCCCAGCCGTAGACCTTGCCGCCCTGCTTCAGGGTGGACTGGATCACCTTGGATCCCGACGTCGCGAAGAGGGCGGTGACGTCGACGGCCCGCTCGGGGATTTCGCCCGCGCCCCGCTTCCGCAGTTCCTCGGCGACCTCGATGAGCATTCGCTGACGCTCGACCTCCTTCTCGACGAAGGTCTCGATGAGCCGCAATTCTTGGACGCCCTTGACCTCGATCCGCGCGCCTCCGCGGATGGAGACGTTCAGGTCCTCGCGGATCGTGCCGATCCCGCGGATCACCTTCCGCGTGGCCCGGAGGAGGGAGCCGATGGCGAGGGCGACCTCCCGCGCTTCCTCCGGCGACGCGATGTCCGGGGTCGTGGCGATCTCTACGAGCGGGATGCCGAGGCGGTCGAGGCGGTAGACGACCTCGTCCTTCGTCTCCGTGACCTTCCGGGCCGCGTCCTCTTCGAGGAGGATCGTCGGGACGCCGATCCGCTTCCCGTTCACCTGGATGGACCCGTCGAGGGCCACGAGGGCGGACCGCTGGAAGCCGGAGGTGTTCGAGCCGTCGATGACGATCTTCCGCATCACGTCGACCTCGCGGACCGGTTTCGCGTTGAAGAGGAGGGAGATCTCGAGGGCGATGTCGAGGGCCTCCGGGTTCAGGGCGTGGGGCGGCTCCTCGTCTGCCTCGACGAGGCACGTGTCCGAGGGGGCCTCGTAGACGAAGGTCAGGTGCCGGCGGGCCTCCTCGATCGCCGCTGCATCGACTTCGCCAAGCTCGCTCTGGGTCGGCCGCAGGCGACGCTGGAACCGCAGGCCGCCATCCTCGTCCGTGAGGCGTGCGGGGCATTCGCAGAAGAGCTTGTGCGTGGCGAGCTGCTGGTGGATCTCGAGGCCCACCTTGAGCCCGAGGGCGTTGTAGTCCATTCGGCGCGGATAGGCGGGGCGGCTTGAATAAGGCTTTCGCGGGGACGTGTCGCTAGCCTTCCGCCTTCGTCGGCCGCTCGAGTTGGAATTCGAGTTCCTCGATCCGTCTCGCGGCGACCTTCAGTTCGTTCCACAGGATGTGGTGTCGCCGGGCCGCGCGGTACTCCCGCAGGGCCTCCGGATCCGCGGGCTCCGGTTCCCCTTCCGTGGACAGGATGTTCTTCACGTAGAAGTCCCGGTCCAGCTCGGGCAGGGCGGAGGTCCGGCGGAGGACGTACGTCGGGTAATCGGGCTTGAGGGTCGAGGCGGCCCGGAGGGCCATGATCACCGCGTACTCCGCGCAGCAGTTCATGTCCCCGGCGGGCGGCGTATGGTCGCCGTGGGCTTTGCGGTGGGTTTCGACGAGGAGGTCCCAGATCTGCCGGTACTCTTCGACCTCGGGCATGGTCTCCCGGGACAGGAGTCGTGGTCGGGGCTATCTACCTGGCGTACGTATCGCGGACGGCCCTCACTTCTGCGATACCTGGCGGTCCTCGACCCGATACGGTGACGCCAGGGTGCCCTTCTCCCGCTTCTTCCGGTGCTCCTTCTCGTTCTTGAGCCACGCGAGGAGCCGCGAGGCCGGGCCGAAGGGGCGGAACTCGAAGGTGACCTTCCCATGCTCCTTGTCCTCCGTCCTGAGCAGGACCCGTCGCTTCTTGTGGATGACATCGAGGGACTCCTCGAAGGGGATCTCGTAGTACCGCTTCCCCCGCTTGCCGCCCGGGAGGTCGAGCCATTCGTCGTCGAGGAGCAGCAGCCGGCGTCGCGTCTGCCAGGCCCATCCTTTCCGCGGCTCCGCGAGGACCTTCTTCGCGAGGAGGCCGCCCCGGTAGACGGACCACCGGAGTTCGCGGAAGCCGATGACCTGGTCGCCCCCTGAGAGGACGGGCTCGTTCGCCTCCGTGAGGACGACGCCGACCTCACCGGTTTCGTTGATTCTCATCCTGGACGGCCATGCCATCCTCCCGGCGGGGATAAGCTTAACGAGGCGCCCCTCGCGGCAGGGCCTTGACAATCGCCCGCGACAGGCTTAAGTCCCGAAGGGTGCCTTAGGAGGCGCGAGGGGCGTTGCGGATGTCGAGGGGTCGGATCCTAGCCTTCCTGCTACTCCTGTTCTTCCTCGCCTCATGGTTCCTCGTCCCCGGGGGCGATGCCCTCTCCATATGGCTCGACCGCCTCCGGGTCTTCGTCGCGGCCGCCTGGTCCGCCCTCGCTCCCCTCCTCCCGTTCCCAAGCCTCTCCGTCCCCAGCCTGGCGATCCTGATCGCCTCGTCGATCGCGATCCTCCCGCGGGCCGTCTACATCACCTGGCGGACGATGCGCTTCTGGCGCCGCAAGCGGAAGCTCGTCCACCGGGTCGCCGCATCCTTCGCATAGGGCTTCACTCGGCGAACTCGTCGAGGCCGATCCGCGGGTTGATCTCGCCCGCGATGTTCGTCGCCATGGCCTTCTGGACTTCCGCGGGCTCGCGGGTGTGGCCGAGGACCCACATCAGCTTCGCGTAGGCGGTCTCGGGGAGCATGTCCTCGCCGTTGATCACGCCGGCCTTGAGGAGATCCCGCCCCGTGTCGTAGACGCGCATGTTCACGCGGCCCTGGAGGGTCTGGGTCGTCATCACGACGGCGATGCCATCGCGGGTCGCGCGGTGGAGGAGGGGGATGAGATCGTGGGCGACATGCCCCAAGCCCGTGCCCGCGAGGACGATCCCGTGGACCCCGCGCAGATGGCCCTCGAGGGCCGCGGGCTTCATGCCCGGGTAGAAGTGGACGAGGACCACGTCCGTGTCGAGCCTTTCGTCCACCGCCACGGGCCCCTTCGACCTTGGGACTGCGGGCCCTGTGATCTCCACGGGGCCCTCCGGGCGCACCCGGCCGAGGGGTGCGTCGTTCAGGGAACGGAAGGCGTCCCGGCGGGAGGAGTGCATCTTGCGGACCTTCGTGCCCCGGTGGATGGAGGCGTACGTGTCCGAGGTCTCCCCATGCATCACCGCGACGACCTCGCCCAGATCCGCCGTGGCCACGCGCGCCGCGCACATGAGGTTCGAGGCCGCGTCGGAGGACGGCCGGTCCGACGACCGCTGCGCGCCGACGACGATCACGGGGCCCGGGAGGTCCTTGAGCATGAACGAGAGCGCCGCCGTCGTGAAGTGCAAGGTGTCCGTGCCGTGGGGGATGACGACGCCCGCGGCGCCCGCCTGGAGTTCCGCCGCGGCTTCGCGGGCGAGGTGCTGCCAGTTCTCCGGCTTCAGGTCTTCGCTGTAGATGCTGTAGACGACGCGTGCCTTCACGTTGGCCACGTCGAGGAGCTCCGGGACGCTGAAGACGAGCTCCTCCGCCGTGACCGCAGGATGGACCGCCCCCGTGCGGTAGTCGACGTAGGACGCGATCGTCCCGCCCGTGCCGAGGACGGCGATCGTCGGCTTCGCCTTCGAGGGCGGCGGGAGACGGCGTTCCGCCTTGGGCGGGCTGTGCTTCCCACTCACGCGGACCTCCGTGATGTCGGTGACGGCGATCCCGATGTTGTACCCGTTCCCGAGCTTGATCGTGAGGATGTCCTCTCCGCTGAAGCCCGTGTGGGGCATCACGACGCCCTCGTACGCCACGGCGCGGGCCGTCACTGCGACGGAGTCGCCTTGGTCCGCGCGCGCCCGGTCCAGGAGGGCGCGGATCCTCGGCGGATATTCCATCGACCCGCGGAACGAGGTGGGTCGATAAGGGCTTTTGGATGGTCCGTGTTCGCGCCGCGATGGCCCGGACCGCGCGGGAGGTCCTCAACGAGCTCCGTTGGCGGGAGACGGACCGGCTCGCGGACGCGACAATCTTCTACCGCGACCGGGCGAGGGCGGAGGGATTCCGCATCATCCTTGGGTCGGAGATCGTGGGTCTCGAGCGGAGGTACTTCTCGACCCGGAGCGCGGGCCGTCTGCCTTACTACAGGATCGACCGCATCCTGGTCCGCGGGAACGTGGTGTTCGAGCGGAAAGAGTCGCCGGACACGTAATCCGGAGCCTCACGCCCTATCCAACTTCGAAGCCACGAGCAACCCTTGCTGACGGAACCAGGAAGAGAGCAGGCCGTGGAGCTCCTCGAACTGCTTCTTCACCCGGTGCGCTCCGATGGCACCTCCGGCCCAGCCCGTGTTCGCCTGGAGCAGACGAAGCGTCGCTCCCTCGCCCGCGGGGTAGATCTCGAAATCCACCCCGAAGTATTGGGCGAAGGCCCCGAAGGCGATGTTCATGCCTTTGCTCCCCTTTTCGGCCTTTCCCCTCACCGCGCTCTCCCATTTCACGCTGAACCGGTTCGCCACGAACGCCGACTGAACGAGGTTCTGGTCGTTCTGGACGGAACCCTTCACGGCGATGTCCGCGTATCGCGTCACACGCATCCCTCTGGTGTTCACAGGTGTAGCGGGCCCCTTCAAGGTTGTGGGCGGATCCGTACCCCATCCAAGGGATCGAGATCTCGGAAAAGCCCTTACGGCCGCTCGCGGACCGGGCGTTAACCTTGTTTAAGGTTGCATCGTGCGGCTTTTCTCTCCGTACGGCCTTCGCCATTTCGGATTCCATGGCTACGTTCCCCGAGGAGGTCCTCACGCGGACGAAGAAGGGCGAGATCGAGGTGCGCCGCCTCATCGACCGCGGCCGCTACGTGCGATACAACTACCTGCACCCCGACACGGGCGCGCCGATGGAGGGAGGCAAGGTGAAACTCGTCCTGATCTCGGAGGGCGGCCGGACGGAGGAGTTCTTCGTCATCCCCACAAAATCGAAGCGGGATCTCATGATCCCTGCGGCGGAGAAGGGCGCGCGCATGGTGTGGGACGGTACGAAGCCGGTCGAGTTGTAACGACCGAACCCTTAATCTCCGCGAGTCCGCGTCGAGGGTTGCTTCATGGAGCCGGTCAAGCGGACGGTCCTCGTCCTTTCCTCCGTCGTCTTCCTCGTGATGCTGGGCATCTCGATCATCTTGCCCGTCCTGCCCCTCTACGGGCGGGCCCTCGGCGCGAGCGAGTTCTTCGTCGGCCTGCTCGTCGGGGCGCTCCCCGCGGCGCGGGTGTTCCTCGATTTGCCCGCGGGGACCCTGGGCGACCGCTATGGCAACCCGCGGATGATGCGCGCGGGACTCGGGATCATCGCCCTCTCCTCCTTCGGAGCTGCAATCGCCTTCGACTACGCCGTCCTCCTCGCCGTCCGCGTGCTCGAGGGCGTGGGCTCGGCGCTGTACGTGACCTCGTCCCTCGCCACCCTTGCGCGCACCGTGCCCATGGAGAAGCGCGGCCGGTACATGGGGATCTACGTGAACCTGCTCCTTGTCGGCCAGGTCGTCGGGCCCGTCGTGGGCGGTGCGGTGTCGATCCAATGGGGCCTGCGCGCGCCCTTCGTTGCCTACGGACTCGCCGCCACCGCAGGCCTCGTCCTCCTGGCCCTCACCCTGCCCGGGACGAGCGGACGAGCCGAGGCCCGGATCGACTGGGCCGCGGCCCGCCGCCTCGTGAGGGACCGATCCTTCGTCACGGTGAACATCGGCAGCCTCGCGGCGTTCTTCATGCGCGGCGGAATCATCGCGACCGTGTTGCCGTTCTTCCTCGCCCTGAACTGGGGCCTCAGCGAGGGCGATACCGCCGCGACGGCAGGGTTGCTCGTCACGATCATGGCCCTCGCCTCCATGGCGACGATGTACCCCTCCGGGGCCCTCGCGGACCGCTACGGGCGCAAGCCGACCTTCGTGACGAGCCTCGTCCTCATGGGCCTCGTCATCCCGTTCGTCTACACGACGATCGACCTGACGTCGGCGATCCCCGTGATGGTCGTCTTCGGGCTCGTCCTCGGCCTCCACGGACCCTTGGCGTCCTGGGTCACGGACCTCTCGCCGACGAACGCGATGGGGACCGCGATGGGCCTCTACCGGACGATCGGAGATACGGGATACCTCTTCGGCTCCGTGTTCCTCGGGGGAGTCCTCGAGGTCACGAAGACGAGCGGCCAGGTGAGCCATCTTCCCTTCACGATCGCCGCGGTCTGGATGGTCGTCAGCGGCCTCCTTCTCCTCACCGCCCGCGATCCATCCGGGGAGCGGGCGAGGGCCCGCGCGCGAGCCGCATCCCTCGATGCGCCTGAGGCGAAGTGACTCCTTAACGAGCCGCGGGCGGGACGATCTTGTCCAGGGTCGTGTGCCGCACCGCGAGGCCGAGGAGGACGGCCGCGTCCTCCGCGAACCTCGCGAGATCCCGCCCCGCCTCCTGGAGAGCGGCCTGCTCATCGGGCTTCAGTGGCCACTCCTCCACTTTCATGACTCGGCCCTTCCCGAGGACCGCGGGCACGCCCACGGCAATGTCCCGCAAGCCGTATTCCCCCGCGAGCACAACGGAGGCCGGGACCACCGAGGGCTCGGGGTTCATGAGGGCACGGAGCAGGATCGCCGTCGCTCCGGCGGGTCCGAAGGCGGTGCCGCCTTTCACCTCGATCACCTTGGCGGCCACCGCCTTGAGTTCCTCGCGGATCTCGTCCCGCTCCTTCGGACCGAGCTTCACAGGCGATCCCCGCACGCGGACGCGGCTGAAGATCGGCACGGTGTTGTCCCCGTGCTCCCCCACGACGATCGCATCGACCTCCGAGGCCTTCGCCTTGAGGCGGTCCGCGAGGAGGGCCCGCAGGCGGAGGGAGTCGAGGAGGTGGCCCGAGCCGAGGACGCGTTCCCGCGGAAAGCCCGATGCCTCCCAGGCGACGGTGGTCATCACGTCGACTGGGTTCGTGAGGACGACGAAGGCCGCGTGGGGCGCCGCGCGGGCGAGGGCCTCGCTCAGATCCGCGATGAGGCCCGCGTTCGTGTGGAGGAGGTCCAGCCGCGTCATCCCGGGCTTCCGGCCCTGGCCTGCGGCGAGGAGGACCGCGTCCGCGTCCTTCAGGTCGTCGAGCGTGCCCGCCCGGACCCGGCACGCACGCGCTCCGCTGAGTCCGTCCCGGATGTCCTCCGCCTGGGCCCATGCGAGCTGGTCCACGACGTCCGTGAGGACGAGTTCCTCCCACAGCCCGTCGTGGGCCAGGGCATACGCGATCGTGCTCCCGAGCTTCCCGACGCCGACGACCCCCGCTTTCATCCCGGTCCACCGAGGCGACGATCGACCTATGAGCTTTCCCCTCTCATTCCCCGACTCGAACATAGGGCTACGGCGGGAGGAGCTCGTACGTGATCCGATCCGTCTCCTTCCCTTTCGACCGCTTCTCCAAGATGTGGATGCGGCCGATCTCCCGCGTGCTCCGCAGATGCGTCCCACCGCAGGGGCAGTAGTCCGCGTCGCCCACCTGGATGATCCGCAGGCGGCGGATGCTCTGAGGGATCAGATCCAGGAGGCTGCGGTCCTCCACCTTGTTATGGACGACAACGCGGTCCTCCTCGAAGATCCGCACGTCGACCGCGCCCTCGGCGACCCGGTTGCACTCGTCCTCGATCCGTCGCAGGTCCTCCGGCGTGAAGTTCGCGGGCTGGAAGTCGACCCGGCTGTAGTCCGCGTGGATCTGATTGCCGACGGTGCGCGCGCCGAAGATGCGGAAGACGAGGCCAGACATCACATGCTGGGACGTGTGCATCCTCATGTGCTTGTACCGCCGGTCCCAATCGACGATCCCGTGGACCTCGTCGCCAGGTGGCATCCGATCCACGACATGCCGGATCGTTCCCTTCTCCTTGAGCACCTTGAGGACCTTCCCCTCGCCGCCGTCCCACCGCAGGACGCCGGTGTCGTACGGCTGCCCGCCCCCCTCGGCGTAGAAGAGGGTCTGGTCGAGGACGACGAAATCGGGCCCGCGCTCGAGGACCTTCCCATCGAACTCGCGGAGATAGCAGGGGTCCGGCTCCTGGCCCTTCCGCTCCTCCATGTAGAGGACGCGCGTCGTCGGCATGGGAGGACGGGGAAACGGCCCCGGACCATAAAGGGTTCGCGGGAGCGCGTGGCCCGGTGCAGGCCCGTGCGGGAGAAGACTGATGCCGGGATGCGCCCATCCCGTCTCCATGTCCGTGACCCTCAAGCCCTTGAAGGAGGACTATCCGCCTCTGCCCGTCTTCCGTGTGAAAGGCCCGCCGCGGGAGGTCGGCGAGCGCCTCGGCGATCACTTCGAGAAACAGGCCCGCCGCGCCATCGAGATTTTCCGGAAGGAGCTCACGTGGCAGAAGGGCGCCACGATGGAGGGAGCGAAGAAGTACGGTCGCAAGATCGTGCCGCGGATCGAAGCCTGGTTCCCCGACTTCGTCGAGGAGATGCGCGGGTACGCGAAAGGGAGCGGGATTCCGTTCGACGTCCTCGCCGCTCAGTGGTCCGGGTACAATCCCGCGAAGGGCCTCAAGGGGTGCACGGACGTCGCCGTGGGGCCGGAGCAGACCGCGGACGGATCCGTGCTCGTCGCCCACAACGAGGACTACACACCCGATTACGAAGGAATCGTCGTGCCCGTGCACGTGGCCGTTGACGGCAAGCCTGCGTTCTTCGCGATGTCCTACCAAGGGCTCTTCCCGACGATGGGCTTCAACGCGGCCGGAATCAGCCTCACTGGCAACGCCGTGGACCACAACGACACGCGAATCGGGATCCCGAAGATGGTCGCCCCGCGGAAGGTCCTCGAATGCACGGGCCTCGTGGAGGCCCTGCGCGCCTCGATGCCGAAGGACCGCGGCGCGAGCTTCAACAACATCGTCTGCTCGCGGGACGGCGAGCTGTATTCCATGGAGGGTTCCGCGACGGCTTACGAGGCAATCTACGGGGAGGGCGGATGGCTCGTCCACACGAACCATTACGTCGCGGAGAAGATGTGGCCCTTCGAGGAGGACCCTCAGGGCAACTTCTGCTCCATCTCGCGGTACAACCGCGCCCAGAAACTCCTCAAGGCCGCCCTCGGCCGCGTCTCCCCGGAGACAATCATGAAGATCCAACGGGACCACATCTCGAAGCCGGACTCCATCTGCCGCCACGAGAACCTCGACTGGCCGGAGTCGGATCGCGTGCGGAGCCTCTTCGGGTCCATCGTGAACCTCACGAGCGGTGAGGTGTACATCAGCGGCTCCCCGCCTTGCGAGACGGAATACCGGCGCTACCGCCTCGGCGCCTAGGCCGACGGCTATCTCCCGAGGACGGAGCGCGCGATGACCATCCTCTGGACCTCTGATGTGCCCTCGTAGATCTCCGTGACCCGCTGGTCGCGGTACAGCTTCTCGACGACGTAGTCCTTGATGAAGCCGTAGCCGCCGTGGATCTGCACCGCGGCATCGACGGCGCGGTGCGCCGCCTCGGAGGCGAAGAGCTTCGCAACGCTCGATTCGAACGTGTGGCGCTTCCCTTCGTCCTCGAGCTTCGCGGCCCGATACGTCAGGAGGCGGGCCGCCTCCGTCTCCGTGGCCATGTCCGCGATTTTCCACTGGATCGCCTCGAACTCGGCGATCTTGCGGTCGAAGGCCTCTCGCTCCCGCGCGAACTTCATGGACTCCTCGAGGGCACGCTGGGCGATCCCCAAGGCCTGGGCCGCGATTCCGATCCGTCCGCCGTCCAGGGTCGCCATCGCGATCGTGAATCCCTTGCCCACCTGGCCGAGCAGGTTCTCCTTCGGGAGGCGGAGGTTGTCGAAGCCGATGAGGTACGTGTCGCTCGCGCGGATCCCAAGCTTGTTCTCCTTCTTCATGAGGCTGAATCCATCCGCGTCCGTGGGCACGAGGAACGCGGAGATGTCGTACTTCTGCTCCCCTGTGCGAGCGTAGGCGATGACGACCTTTGCCGCGCCCGCATTCGTGATGAAGGCCTTCGTGCCGTTCAGGATGTACTCGTCGCCCTCGCGCCTCGCGGTCGAGCGCATCGCCGCGGCGTCGGAGCCGCTTCCCGGTTCCGTGAGGGCATATGCGCCGATCCATTCCCCGCGCGCGAGAGGGACGAGCCACTTCTCCTTCTGCGCCTCCGTCCCCCACTTCAGGATGGGATCGCAGGCGAGGCCGTTGCAGACGGATGCGATCACGGACGCGCTCGCGTCCCCGCGGGCGAGTTCCTCGATCGTGATCGCGTACGACACCGTGTCGAGGCCCGCGCCCCCGTACTTCTCCGGGATGAAGATCCCGAGGAGGCCGAGCTCCCCCATCTTCTTCGCCCACTGCATCGGGAACTCCTGGCTTTCGTCGTACTTCATCGACTCCGGGATGATCTCCCGCTCCACGAAGTCCCGGACCGACTTGCGAGTCATCTCCTGCGTTTCCGTGAGCTCGAAGTCCATGCGGTCGGAGGAAAGCCCTCAGGGCGGAAAAAGCTTCGGCGGAGGCGGAAGGTTCTTGCAACCCGGTCCCTTCGTCCCGCCGTGGCCGGGATTTCCCTGGAGCCCTTGCGGACGACGGAGGCCCATGCGTACTGGCGCGCGTTCCTCGAGGGCCGGTCGGATGTGCCCACGCGGGACCTGAAGGACCACATCGAGCGGTACCTGGCCCTCCCGCCCGAGGAGCAGCGGAGCCACTACGCCTTCGTCCGGGATCGGAGGATCGTCGGCACCGTGCGCCTCTCGCCCGACGGCATCACGGGGTTCTCCATGGCCGAGGGGCACGCCGCAGACGCGACGCCGGCGATCCTCAAGGCCGTCGACGCGCTCCGGGCCCAGGGCGCCACGTCGATCACCGCGTCCTACGAGGACCGCTACGGTCCCGCCTTTGAGGCCCTCGGCTTCCGTCCGTCGTTCGCTCGGATGCGGATGGAGGCGCCGACCCAGCGCTTTCCCCCGCGGCCGGACGTCCTCCTGAAGCCACCGGAGGAGTCGGAGATCGTCGGCCTGACCGGCTTCTTCAAGGCGGTGTACGAAGGCCACATCGAGCAGCAGTACGGCATCCACGTGGGATCCGACGAGGAGTGGCGGGAGTACATCGCGGGACTCCTGAAAGGCGACTCGGGCCGGTTCCTCCCGCAAGCCTCCTTCGTCTCGATGGAGGGTGAGTCCATCGTCGGTGGAATCCTCGTGACCCATTGGATGGGGATGCCGCTCATCGCGGAGCTCGGTGTGGCGAAGGATCGCCGCGGGCGGGGCCTCGGGCGGGCCCTCCTCGAGACCGCCTCTTCGCGCCTCGCGGGGATGGGAGAGCCTCGCTGGTCCCTCTACGTCACGGCGGGCAACGATCCCGCAATCCGCCTCTACGGATCCATGGACTTCGCGACCGTCGGCGGACGGGCCGTGACCGCGCGCCTCGCGGCCCCGGGATGAGCAATATTCTCAGGCCTGATACTGCGCGGGCTATCCTTAAGGCCCGTCCTCCCGCATCGATTCGACGGCGAACGACATGGCGGTCCTAGCCGAGCCTTTCGTGGTCCTCGTCCTGAGCATCCTGTGCGGCGTCCTCGGAGCGTTTCTCCTGGCCCACCCGGGCGTGCGGATGATGCGCGGGGGACTCCTCTACCGGTTGAGCATCGGTCTCGCGGCGGTGGGGATCGCCCTGAGCATGAGCGCCGCCGCGCGGGTCCTCGCCCTCGACCCCCTCTGGTCGGACGGGCTGCAGATCGTGGCCTTGCTCGTCCTCTTCTACATCGGCTACAACGCCTGGCTCAGCGCCCACAAGATGCGCGCCGAAGCGTGAGACCGTGGGTGTGCGGGCGGCGTACGAGCGCATCGCGGCCGACATGCGGGCCATCTGGGGAGACATGGCCCTCGCGATGCTTCGCAAGCGGCTCCGGGACGTCCACGCCGACCTGGAGAATCTCACGCGCGAACAGCTCGTGCAGATCGTGGAACTCCTCCGCGCGAAGACGTTGCCGTCGATCCTCGGGGAGGAGGGCGCTGCGACGAAGGCGGAGCAGTACCTCGCGTGGGTCGACGAGGTCGGAGCCGCTGCGGTGGCCCGGGTCGCTTCCTGATCTCATCCGGGCTTGACGCCGATGAACCAGGGGACCGCCTTCCCCTCCTCCGATGCCGACCGCGCCTTGGCCGTGTGGAGATCGAACCCCACGTCGAGGAGCAAGTCCCGCCACGTCCGCATGGGGAAGAGGCCGCACAAGTGGTGGTCTTCCTCGGTGGAGAGCCTCCCGGCCTTCCGGATCAGGAAGACAAACGTGGATTCGAAGGTCGTGTCCTTCAGATTCGGATCGAAGGCGTTCTCGAGGAACGCGAGGTGGACGTCCTCGTGGGACCGAAGTGTCACGCGCGTGCGGTTCTGCTCGAATCCCTCCATGGTTTCCTCCGCGTACGTGAGGAAGACGCCTCCCGGGCGGAGGTGCTCGAACGCCGTGACGAAAGCGGCGCGCAGGTCCTCGGGCGTGAGCATGTAGTCGATCGAATCAAGGGCCGCGACCGCATCGAACGTCCTTCCGAGGCGGACGAAGCGCATGTCCCCGCGGAGGTACGTGACCTCGGGATTCAGCTTCCGTGCGAGGGCGAGCATCGGGTCGCTCACATCCGCGCCGATCACCTCGAAGTGCTTCTTCCACGTCCGGTCCAGATGGCCGCCCCCGCAGCCAAGGTGGAGCAGGGTGCGCACAGGCCCCCGGGCGTACGTCTTCAGGAGGGCCCGCGCCTCCTCCGCTTCGTCGACGTAGTCCTCGGGTGGGCTCAGGATCGGCCAGGTCCAGGCGAGGTCGCCGTAGAGGCGCCTGTCATCCTTCGATGGGCCTCGGGGCATGGATTCTTCGGAAGGCGTCGGTCGGGAAAGCCTTTCCGGGACGCGCTCACGCCGCAGGGAAGCTGATCGTGTGGCCTTCCGCCTGACGCCGCGTCTCCGCGGGACGGCGAATGCGGAAGCCGCGGCGCCGGCCGTACCTCTCCATGATGGAGAGGATGTACCGCCCTCCGAGGCGGCCTGTAGCCACGATGAGCGCGCGCATGGGCAGAGGCAGCTTCGTGAGCTCCCAGAGGATCGAGTCCATCTCGATGACCTCGTGGCGCCACGCGCGGTACGCGATGTTGAACCGCGCCTCGTCGATCATCTCGTCGAGGCTGTAGAACTCCTCGCCGCGGAGGGCCCCGATCGGGACGAAGGTGAGGGGCGCAGTCACGAAGTGGCTGTTCGGGATCTGCTCCATGCGGTCGATGAGGTCCACGGTCATCCACGCGTCCTCCGGCGTCTCGCCCGGGAGCCCGAGGATGATCGTGTAGGCGGGGAGCCAGTAGTTCCGGTTCAGGATCTCCGTGCCTTGGATGACGACGTCGGGCCACTCCTCCGGGGTGAAGGGCGCGGCCTTCCGGTTCAGGACGGCGCGGGAGAGCTTCGGGCTGCCCGTCTCGATCCCGCTCTGGATCCCGACCCACTTGTCCGGCCCAGCACCGACGATTTTGGAGAGGTCTTCGATGAGGCCGGGATTCGTCACCGCGGCGCTCACCGTGCCGTGGGTCGGGTAGCAGTGCTTCACCCCGGGTTGGTTCATCACGTGCCGGAACAGGCCCTTCACCGCGTCCTCGTTGGGTTCGAAGGTCTTCCAGTTCTCCAGCTGGTAGAGGAAGATGTCGTCGGAGTGGAGCTGGATGGACCAACCGTCCTCCAAGCGGGCGTTCACGGCGACCTCGTCCGCGATGTAGTCCATGGGGAAGTACCGCGGGCGACGCAAGGTGACCTCGCAGAATTCGCAGCCTCGGCCACAGCCGCGCATGACCTCGACCATGTTCTGCATCGTGGGCCCGAGGATCTTCGGGACCTCTTCGACGCGGGGCGCGGTGCGGTTGTTGAAGCGCATCACGGGAGGCGCGTCCCCCCTGACGACCTTGTCCAGGATGTCCCCGACGAAGTGGTCGCACTCGCCGTAGACGATGTGGTCGATCCCGAGCTGTTCCTGGAGTCCCGGGCGAACCTCGAAGTGCCAGGCCCCCGGTCCGCCGAGGACGACCTTGTACTTCCTCCCGGGGCGGTTCGCTCTCGCGGCGAGTTCCAGGAACTTCGACTTCGTGTACGGCGTGAGGACTCCGCCGAGGGTGAAGGACATGCTCACGGGGCCGAGCCCGAGGGGGTCCATGGAGTGGATGCCGACGACCTCTGTGTCATCCCCGATGTACCGCTCGAGGTGCTCCGGGTCCGCGATGGCGACATCCTTGCGCCCGTGGACTCGGACGAGGGCGGCCTCGACCTTCCGCAGGCCGTAGGGTGCGCGGATTGGCTCGCCGTTCTCATCGAGGGCCGGCGGGTTCGCGAGGATCCGGAATGCGAGCCGTGACTGCCAGTAGTCCGTCGGGATGCAACTGAAGAACGTCGCGAGAGGGACGTTCCGGTAGTCGGTCATCAGTGTGTAGTCCGCCGCAAGGACGTACTTCGCCATCGACTCTGCCTTCCCCCAGGAAGCGACTCCCGCAGAGGACGGCCGCGTTTCTGCGGGGCTCCCACGGATTGGCGTCCTATCATAAATATACATTGCGCTTTCGCGGCGCTCGTCGACACGACCCCGGGGTCTATCGACTTAGGCGGGCCGAAATCCGTCGGGCTGGGGATGGAGACGGCGAAGGGGTGAGGGGAACCCGATCCCTGGGCGGTACAAGTGAATCGCGGAGGATTCGAAGGTCCCGCCGGACGCGAAGTGCGTCCTCGAGGAAGTCACGAAGCTCGCGGCGTGATATCGAGGAGTTCCTGGGCTTCCTTCACCGTCCCGGCGAGCGGGATCCGCGACGTCCGGACATCTGGCGTCTTGCGCGCGGACCCTGTGTTCACGAGGACCACTCGCTCCTCCGATGTGATCGTTCCTTCGTCATAGAGACGCCGCAGGCCGGCGAGGGTCGCCGCCCCTTCGAGGCCCGCGCTGATTCCCTCGAGGGCCGCGAGGTTCGCGGAGGCGATTGCCATCGCGGCGTCCGAAACCGCGACGGCAGCCCCTTTCGTCTCCCGCACCGCGCGGAGGACGATCCGGTCCGCGAGGGTCGCGGGCACGCGGAGGCCCGCCGCAGACGTCTTCGGCCGGGGCCATGGATCCGCCGCCTCGCGTCCTTTCGTCCAAGCCTCCACGAGGGGTGCACAGCCCTCCGCCTGTACGACCCCGATCCGAGGCCACGGCCCCTTGTACCAGCCGAGCTCCCGGAGTTCTTGGAGGCCTTTCCAGATCCCGCAGACGCCCGTCCCTCCTCCCGTGGGGAAGAGGATCCAGTCCGGCATCCCGCCGAGGGCTTCCCAGATCTCGAGGAGCATCGTCTTCTTCCCCTCCACGCGGTACGGCTCTCGCAAGGTCGCAAGGTTGAAGGCGCCCGTGGCCTCCGCGAAATCCGCGGCAATCCGGCCCGCACGGGAGATATCGCCGCGGACGAGGAGGACCTTCGCGCCGAAGGCCACCGCGATGCGCTTCGCCTCCGCGGGCGCATCCTGTGTCATGAGAATCGTCGCCGCGAGACCGTACGTCGACGCGTACATCGCAAGGGCCGCACCCGCGTTCCCTGCCGTGGGCGCAACGACGGACTCGGCGCCGAGGGACTGCGCCATCGGCACCGCGACGGCCATTCCACGAGCCTTGAAGGTCCCGGTCGGGTTGAGCCCCTCGTCCTTCACGTAGAGGGCTCCGACCTTGAGCCGGGCCACGCGACCGCCAGAGCCGAGACGGGAGAGCCGATAGAGCGGCGTCCCTCCTTCCCCCCGGGACCGATCGCGATCGGACTCCAGGGGAAGGAGGGGCCCGTAGCGCCAGAGGTCCTTTCGCGCCTCCAGGTCCTCTTTCCGGACCTTCGAAAGCTCGTATCGGGCGAATAAGGGTGCGCCGCAATCGCAGAGGTTCGCGAGCCGGACTCCATGATGCTTGCGGCAGCTCGTGCACTCGAGGGAGGTCGGCCGCACGGCCCTCGGATGCGCGGTGCGCGCAAAATCCTTTCTCCTGCGCGATGCCTTTATCCCTGCCGCCGTCTTCGACGTCATCGATGTCGGCGCTCGTCCCGGCGGCCGTCCTCGAGACGGCCTACGCAACAATGGTCGCCGCGATGAAGGAGCGCGGCCGGGTCCTCGTCGCGTTCTCGGGGGGCGTGGACAGCGGGCTCGTCGCGAAGCTCGCCCGTGACGCCCTCGGCGACGACGCGCTGGCGGTGATCGCGGACGCGGAATCCCTCTCCCGCCGCGAACTTCAGGAGGCCGTCGCGGAAGCCGCGGAGATCGGCATCCCCCTGCGGGTCCTCCATCTCTCCGAGCTCGCGAACGAATCCTATGTTGCGAACCCGACGAACCGGTGCTACTTCTGTCGCAAGGAACTCGGACGTCATCTGCGGCCCCTGGCCGAGGAGCTGGGCTTCGCCACGATCGCGGACGGCGTGAACGTCTCCGACCTCGGCGACCATCGTCCGGGAATCCAGGCGATGGACGAGGAAGGCTTCTGGCATCCCCTCGTCGAGTTCGGCCTCGGGAAGCCGCAGGTGCGCGCCCTCGCCGGGAGGCTTGGCCTCAGTTTCCACGGGAAGCCGAGCAACGCGTGCCTATCCTCGAGAATCGCCTATGGGGAGGTCATCACTTTGGAGAAGCTGCAGCGGGTCGACAGGGCGGAGGAGGCGATCCGGGCCCTGGGGTTCGCGGTCGTCCGCGTGCGGGCCCATGAGGGCATCGCGCGGATTGAGGTCCCGAAGGAGGACATCGCGCGTCTCACGGCGCCCGGGATGGCAGAGCGGGTCGAGCGGATCGTGCGAGACGCAGGCTTCGCCTACGTGGCCGTGGACCTCCGGGGATATCGCAGCGGCTCGATGAACGAGGGCCTCTAAGCCTTCGCCGCCAGGTACTTGCAGTGAAGGCGGCCGAGGTCGTAGCAGTCCGGACACGTGGCCGGCTGGTCGATGAGCTTCTGGAGACGTCGCGTCGTGTCCTCGCTGAGCACATGCTCCATCTCGCAGGCCTCGTTGTGGTACCGGCCCTCGGGGACCCGGAGCGCCTGCACGAGGAAATACTCCATCGTGCAGTGCCGCCGCAAGATCTTCACCGCGATCTCGCGGCCACGCTTCGTGAGCGTGGCGCCCTGGTACTTCCGGTACTTCACGAGGCCGTCCTTCTCGAGTCGCTCGAGCATCTCCGTCACGCTCGATGGGGCGACGTCCAGGTAATGGGAAATCTCCCCGGTTTTCGCGGCACTGTGGCTCTGCTGGTAGAGCAGGTGGATGTACTTCAGGTACATCTCCACGTTCTCCGTCAGCTCGAGAGTGCGGGCCATGGCTTTCGGTCCTCCAAAAGCCCGGTTTCCGAGATAAAACCTGTCGCCGAAGCCGCGGTCGAATATGTACAATACTTGCGGAGGATTCAGCGCGCCCCGCCCCTTCATGTCGGCCGGAGATTTCGGCTAGCCTAAATATTAAATATTACGGCGTTATACGGACGCCCTGGGTCGGCTCGCGAAGTCCGGGATGGCATGGCATGGAGTTCGTCGACATCGCGCCGGGATTCATCATCGGGCTGCGCGAGGGCATCGAGGCGGCCCTCGTCATCGGGATCGTCCTCGGCTACCTCGCAAAAGTCGAACGGAAGGACCTGAACCGCCATGTGTACGCGGGGACCGTGGGGGCGATCGTCGCGAGCGCGGGCGTGGCCGCGGTCCTGTTCCTCGTGTCCGGCGGGTTGCCCGAAAGCGTGGAGCCCCTGTTCGAGGGCTTCGCAATGGTCCTCGCGGTCGCCGTCCTCACCTCCATGCTGTTCTGGATGATGACCGCCGCCAAGAACATCAAGGCCCACGTTCAGGTGAGGCTGGATTCCCTCCTCTCGCAGCCGCAGAAGATCGGCCTCGTCGTCCTCTCGTTCATCATGGTCTTTCGGGAGGGCGTGGAGACGGCCCTCTTCATGTACGGGGCCGGCGCCCTCACGACCCCCGCGGCCTCCGTCATCGGGGCGGCGATCGGGCTCGTGATTGCCGGCGCCCTCGGCGTCGGGATCGTGCGTGCCTCCTGGCGAATCAACCTCAAGCGGTTCTTCCAAGTCACCGGGATCGTCCTCGTGATCATCGCCGCGGGTCTCTTCGCGAACGGGATCCACGAACTCCAGGAGGGCTTCGGGTGGACCCTCGGTTCCGCGGTCCTGTACGATTGGTCCGCCGTGCTGTCGGATGGGGAGGCGAGCCTTCTCGGGAGCCTCCTCCATGGAATCATCGGGTATCGGGACGCGCCGACAATCCTTGAAGCGGTCGCGTACCTCGCCTACTGGGCCTTCGCGGTCCTGTTGTACCTCGGCATTCGGACCGGCCGACTGAACGCGGTCATCGCCCTCTTCCGGCGCCCGCGCGAACAACCCGCGGGAACCCTGAAAACGGAGACCGGTTGAACGTGCGCTGCGCCCGTGGCCCGAGCTGCTCGAGGCGCACCGAATTCACGCGCTTACGCGCGCGGCTCACGGGTTAATCTTGATCGCTTTCGTCGGGCAGGCGGTCTCGCAGGCCATGCAGTCGATGCAGTCTGATTCGCGGATGGGTTCCGACTTGTCCGTGCGGTACTGGTTGTACTCGTCGCCGCCCTTCTCCATGATCTTGTCGTTCCCCGTGCCTTTCTTGCCGGGGGCGAACTGCCACTCGAACACATCCACGGGGCAGACGTCCATGCACACCCCGTCGGCCACGCACGCCTCCCAGTCCACCGCGACGTGGGTCCCATGGATTCCGAGCTTCGTCGGGTACGGACTGCCGTTCGCGTCCATCCTCACGAGGCCCTCGCCCAAGACCTTGTGGTTGTTGTGGCTGCCCGTCTCGGGGTACTCGTCGGGCTTGTTCAGGAAGTCCGGGTCGATGGGCTTTGGGGCGTAGTCAACCTCACGGCTCATGGGATTCCTCCAAGCGTGCGTCGGGCCCGGCCCGTATTCCGGGGCCGGGCGGGCAAGCGAATACAGCATTCCCTTTTGAACTCTACGGTATTACCATCTGATAATCAAGAAACCGATGCTGCGGCCCCCCGGCCGCGGGCGCGTTTCCCTGAGGCCTTCGAAAGTTATTTGCGCAGGCCGTTCCGTGGTCGATGCATGTCGCGACGGGGAATGGGCAGGAGCACTCGGGCGATTCACGGTCGCCCGCGAAGAGGCCTGCGCCCAATGGTCACGCCGATCTTCGCGAGCTCGACATGGGCCCTCGAGTCCGCTCGGCAGGGCGCCGAGTTCGCCGTGGCCAACGCCCCCGAGGCCTACTACACGCGGTGGGGCAATCCGACGCTGAGGGACCTCGAAGACGTCATGGCCGACCTGGAGGGAGGCACGCGGGCGCTCGTGACCGGGTCCGGGATGGGCGCGATCGCCTCGTCGATCCTCTCCTGCGTCGACGCGGGCGACGACATCGTGGCGGGCGCGAGCCTGTACACGGCGACCACGGAGATCATGACGCGACTCCTCCCGCGCTTCCGCGTGCGAACGACCTTCGTGGACCCGCGGAAGCCCGGCGCCTGGGAGGAAGCCGTCACCGAGAACACGCGGCTCGTGTACGTCGAGACGCCCGCGAACCCGACGATGATGATCACGGACATGAGGGAGGCCGTGAAGGCGGCGAAGTCCGTAGGCGCGCTCGTCTTCGCGGACAACACCTTTGCCACGCCGATCAACCAGCGCCCCATCGAGTTCGGAATGGATGCGGTCCTCCACAGCATGACGAAGTACCTCGGCGGGCACAGCGACGTCGTCGCCGGAGCTGCCGTCGTCGCAAAGCCCCGTCTCTTCAACCGCATCTGGTTCACGTACAAGATGCTCGGTCCCACCCTCGGCCCCTTCGAGGCCTTCCTCGTCCGCCGAGGGATCAAGACCCTTCCCCTCCGCGTGCGCCAGCAGAACGAGAATGCCCAGGCCCTCGCGGAGTTCTTGGAGGACCACCGGTCCGTCCGCGCCGTCTACTATCCGGGGCTCCGGTCCTTTCCCCAGCACGGCCTCGCCCGGCGCCAGATGGACGGCTTCGGCGCGATGCTGAGCTTCGAACTCAAGGGCGGCCTTCGTGCGGGCCGGCGGTTCGTCGAGGGAGTGGACCTGGCCACCCTCGCCGTGAGCCTCGGGGGCCCGGAGACCCTTGTCCAGCATGCGGCTTCGATGACCCACGGGCCCCTCACGGACGAGGAGCGCAGGATGAGCGGGATTGCCGAGGGCCTCGTGCGCGTGAGCGTTGGCCTCGAGGATGTCGATGACCTCATCCAGGACTTCGCCGCGGCCCTGAAGAAGGCGGCTCGCTAGGGCGTCCCATCACCGGAGGACGCCTTCGTGCCGGAGGAGCTTCCTTTTCCAACGAAGCCCGCCGGTGAAGCCGCCGAGGCCGCCATCCGAAGCGACGACCCGGTGGCAGGGAATGACGACGCCCACGGGGTTCCTCCCGAGGGCTTGGCCCACGGCCCGCTGAGCTTTCGGCTTCCCGATTGCTTTTGCGATTTGTCCGTACGTCGCGACCTCCCCGAAGGGAATCTGCCGCGTCGCTTCGTAGACCTGCCTCTCGAACTCCGTTGACTCGCTCAGATCCACGGGGATGTCCCGAAGGTCCCGGAGACGGCCCTGGAAGAACCGGAGGAGTTCCTTTGCTATCGGGCCCTTAGGCACGCGAGCCGTCGGCTTCGCGTCTGTGAAGCTGAGTTCCCTCAGGCGGCCGCCCTCCGTGACGATCTCGACTCCCCCAATCGGCGTTGCGAGGATCTGCCGCTCCATGCCCCCACCGGCAGCGCCGCAAGCGCGCCGGGGCTTATTCCGTTTGCGCCGTCACTGGGCGGGCTCCTTGGGCGCCAGTCGCTCCTCGAGGGCTTGCAGCTCCTCTTCCTTCTTCCGGAGCTTCTCCTCTCGGTCGAGGAGCTCGAGCGCTTTCTTCTGGATGATCTTCACGCGGTTATCGATGTCCCGCCTCCACTCCTCGATCTCCGCGGCCGGGACGGAGGGTGGGTGGGACTCCGAAAGCCGCCCTTTGAGCTTCTCGTTCTCCGCCTTCATCTTCTCCATCTTGGCGGCGAGTTCTTCGCGTTCGGCTTCGAGGGTTTTCTCCTTGCTATCCACGATCTCCGACCGCACTTCAAGGGACTTCGTCTCCTCCTCGATCGCGGCCTCGCGGACGCGGAGCTTCTCCTCTCGGTCAAGGACATCAAGGGCCTTCTTCTGGAGGAAGCGCATGTTCTTGGAGACCTCAGCCTGCATCGCGTCCGCCTGGATCTTGATTCTCTCGGCCTCGGCCCTGATCGCAGCGACTTCCTCTCGCGTCGCTGCGGCCGCTCGGATTTCGTCTTCGAGCTTCGTGCCCTTGACCGCATGCTCCTGCCGCATCCGTTCGAGGGTCTGCATGCCCTCCAGGAGCTCCCGGTCCCTCTGGGCGAGGACGCTCTCCCGCTCCGCGAGTTCCGCGTCCCGCGAATCGGCGGTCTTCACGCGCGCGACGAGGGCCGCCTCTTTGTGGGCGAGGTCCTCCATGAGGTTGTCCGCTCGCTGGAGCTCCGTGGCCAGAGTCTGTTCCCGCTTTACCACTTCCTCGAGCTTGCCGTCGATTGAGGCGCGTCGTGCGTCCTCCTCTCCCCGGCGTCGATCGAGATCCGAGGAGATGTTCGCGAGGCGGTCCGCCTCCTGGTCCAACGCCCCGCGGCGGGCTTTGAGTTCCTCGGCAGCGCTCGCGTTCGCTCGGTCCGCCGCGAGCAACTTCGCCTGAGCGGCATCGAGGTCGCGGGCGCGTGCATTGAGCTCGTTCTCCCGCGCGGCGAACTTCTCCGAGGCTGCATGGAACTCCGCGAGCTGGCTTTGGAGATCCCGTTCGGCCTTCTCGGCCTCTGCCCGGCGGGACTCGAGCTGGGCCTGCCGGGCCGCCATTTCGTCCATTTGCCGCTTCAAGGATCTCTCCGCTTCCGTGGCCACGTAGGCGCGACGCTGGGCGTCCTCGATGAGACGTTCCGACTGCTGTGTCTGTTCGGCCGCGGCGTCCCGCGTGGCTTCGAGCTGCTTCAGCTCTTCGCTGCGCCTCCCGGACCACGAGGCTTTCTCCGCTTCGAAGGCCTGTCGGGCTTCGAGGAGTTCGTCCTCCATCGACTTCAGCTCTGCCGCGCGTTTCTGGCCCCGCTTCGCGGATTCCTCCGCCTCCGAGCGTTCCGCGGTGAGTTTCTTGGCTTCCGCGTCGAGCCGGGACCGCTCCAGCTGGAGCTGCGTCGACATGGCGGCGAGGCTCTGCTCACGCTGGGCAAGGCCTTCCATGCGTTTGGCGATCTCCGCCTGCCGGCTCTCCGCGCTCGCGGCGATCTGGGCCTCCTGGGACTTCAGGTTCGTCTGGAGGTGCTCCCATTCCTTCCGTTTCGCGGCCGCCTCCGTCTCGAATCCTTGGACCGTCTCCGTGAACTTCGAGGCTCGGGCCTTCAGTTCCTGCTCCTGGCGTTCGATGGCCTCGGCCCTTGTGCGGAGCTCCGTCAGCTGGTGTTCCGCCCGCTGTTCGCGGGACTCAATCTGCCGGACACGAGCCTCCAGGTCCGTCTCCTCGGAACGCAGCTCTTCCTCGCGTGCGCCGAGGGCCTTCTCGAGGGCGACCATCTCCTTAGCCTTGGCGCCGAGCTTCTCCTGGAGGGACGTTGACTCCCTCTCGAGTCGTTCGCGCTCCGAGTGGAGTTCGGCCTCCTTCGCGGCGGTGGCCTGCTGCATGGCCTCCCTCTCGGCCTGCAGCCGGACGCCCTCCGTGTCCAGGCGATCCTTCACCTGGGTCAGTTCAAGCTGCCTTGCCTCGAGCTGCTTCGAGAGGCCGGAGAGGTCCCCGCGCTCCCGCACCAGGCGCCCCTCATCCTCGCGCAAGGCCTGCAAGGCGTTCGTGAGGCGGGCCTCGTGGCCGTCGAGATCCGCGGCCCGCGTGTCGAGGGCCTGGCCCCGGGTCCGGATTTCATCCTCGGCCTCTTGGAGCCGCTGGGCCCGGGCCGCGAGCTCCTGTTCCATCTGGGTCTTCCGGCGTGCGAGGTCCGCCTCCGAGATCGCCATGGCATCCGAGCGCCTCTGGAGCTCCACGGAACGGGCCGCGGCTTCCTCACGCGCCGCGCGTTCGCGGGACTCGACCTCAAGCGTCCTTTGCTCGAGGTCCTTCTCGAGACGCTCGAGGTCGGCTTTCGT
This sequence comes from Thermoplasmata archaeon, assembly GCA_036555455.1. Classification (GTDB taxonomy): domain Archaea; phylum Thermoplasmatota; class Thermoplasmata; order RBG-16-68-12; family RBG-16-68-12; genus RBG-16-68-12. Next base: position 102,077 of record DATBLI010000021.1, on the reverse strand, counting down.
GGCTCCCAGGGCCTTTCGGTCCTCGACGAGGGCCTTCTCCCGCTTGGAGACGTCGCTCTCGCTCCGGGCCACCCAATCCACGTCGGTCTGGATCTTCGCCTCGCGGTCGGCGAGCTCCTGTTCCTTCTGCTCGACCCGGAGCATGCGCGCGGCCCAGGACTCCCGAAGGTCCAGCATCTCCTTGTCGAATGTCTCGCGCTGCTCCTTGAGGAGGGCCTGCTCCGATTCCAACGTGGTCTGCCACGTGCGGAGTTCGTCGGCTTTTCGTGATTCCTCCTCCCGCAGTTTCGTCCCTCTCGCGTCCAGTTCCTTCTCGAGGGCTCCAAGGCTCGCCTTGCGATTCTCGAGCTCCGCGCGGGCCTTGTCCTGCTTGGACCTTTCGATTTCGATGGCCTCCTCCTGAGCGGCGATGTCGGCGAGGGTCTTCGCGTTCGCCTCCGCCTCGCTGCGGATCGCGGCTTCCTTGTCGGCAAGGGACTGCTCCCGAGCCTCGATCTCGATCTCCTTCACGGCGATCTGCTGGCTCTTCTCGCCTCGCATCGACTCGAAATCCCCGCGGTCCCGGACGAGCTTCGACCGCTGTTCGTCGAGGGCCTGTCCCTCCGCGTCGAGGGCGCCTCGGCGTCCCTTGCAATCATCTTCGAAGGCGACGATCTTCGCGTCGAGGTCCGCGCGGTCTCTGCTGAGTTCCGCGTGCGCCTGGTCGAGGGAGGCACGGCCTTGGGCCAACGCTGACTCTCTCTCCTCCAAGGACTCTCGTTCTTGCTGGATCTCCAGGGCCTTCGCGGCCACGAGATCGGTCTGCTCCTGAAGGCGGGCCTCCCTCTTGCCGAGGTCCTCCATGCGGCCCCCGACCTCCTTCTCGCGGTCCAAGACGGCTTGCTCCCGGGGGCCGAGGTTCTGCTTCAGGGACTCGAGGCTCTGGATCTCCTTGGCGACCTCGCTCTCCTTCTTCTGAATCTCCTCCCATCGTGCGTCGGTCGCATGCCGCCGAAGCTCGGTCTCCTGGAACTTCTCGTCGGTCGTCCTGGCGAGTTCTCCGAGCTCCCTCGCCTTCGCCTCCAGCTCTTCACGCTTCGCGGCAAGCGCCTTCTCCTCCGCGGCAAAGGCGTTCTCCTCGGCAGCGAGGGCCTCCGCCCGTTGTGCGAGATCCGCCTCCTTCACCGCAAGGTCGGATTCCCGCTGGGCCAGAATCTGCTCCTTGGGAAGGAGGTGACTTTCGCGGTCGGAGAGATCCTCGTGAAGGCGATCCGCTTCCTCTTCCCGGGCTGCGACCTCTGCCGTGCGGCTGCCGATGGCGCTCCGTTCGTCCTCGAGCCGTCGCCCGAGCTCCTCGAGGGACGCCCGATTCGTCTCGACGGCCTCCTCCCGTTCCACGAGATTGACTTCCTTCGTCTGCAGGGCTTCCGTGTCCGCGGCTACCTTGCCCTGGGCCTCGACGAGGGATGCCGTGGCCGCCTCTTGGGCCTGAACCCGTGTCCGGAGATCCTCCTCTGTCGCACCGATCTGTCGCGTGCGCTCGTCGAGGGACAGCTCCGCGGCTCGGGCCTCCTCGAGGCGCTCCTGGACCCGGCCTTCGAACTTGTCCTGGACGTTCACGAGGACCTCTCGGGCGAACTCCACCTCGTGGAGGCCCACGGGTCCGCGGGCGAGCAGGACGATTGCGAGGGCGTCCCCGCGCACGGTCCGGGCGTGGTACTTGGACACCTGGATGTCCTTCTCCCGGGCGTCGAGGGCGCCCGCCCGCACGGCCTGATCGTAGGTCACGTCGCAGGCGGGATCCAGGGTGAATTCCCTGAGCAGCTGGCCGCGTTCGTCCACAAGGAAGGCCTTGGTCGGCCTCCAGCGTTGTCGTTGCACAAACATGGCAACCACCACGAGTAGCCCAATGGGCGGGATCGCGAGGAGATACGGCGTACGCCACCATTCCGAGGAGGGAGGTACGACGACGAGCGGGGGCGCTACGGTCACATGCATGTCCGGGTCCGAGCCGAGCATGGTGAAGGCGACTTCCCCCGAGCCGTTCACGGTGCCGTCCGTATACGGAGAACCGTCCTTCGTCACGGTGTACAGGTACCCGACGGTGTTTCCCCCAATGGTCCAAGTGATCTGGGACGTTCCACTGGACGTGTGCGTCCAAGCGTAGGAGGAGCCGTCGGACCATGTGCTGAAGATGGAGATGGTGAGGAGGGCCGCGGCGTCGCTGTTCGTGACGGTGAGGTTCGAGACATCCTCGGACCCGTCCACGACCGTCCCATTCGCGGCCAGGCGGTTGAACGCGATGCTGTAGCCTGTCTTGGTCAATGTGGCCGAGGGGTTCACGGTCAAGTCCGCAGCAATGAGGTCCGAGGCGAGGGCGATTGTCCCGGAGATTGCCAACGTCGAGAACGATTGGCCGGCGCCGAGGGCAATGGTCTGGCCCAATCCCGTGAACGTCACCGAGGAACCCGTCGACGTCACGAGGGTCGAGGAGGTGGTGTCCCAGGAGCCCGCGATGGAAATCGTCGAGGAGTCGAAGAGGAGGGTTGCCGCGCCGACGGAGGCCATGTCGCCTTCGAAAGTGGCTGCGGCGCTCGTCAGGGTCAGGATGGCGGACCACGCAAGATCCGACGTGAAGGTCGCGCTGATTCCTGGGCTGACCATGAGGTTGTGGAGGACTTGGGGGATCCGGATGGAGCCGCCCGAAGTGTCCACCACCACCGTGGATGTTCCGACGGCGAACGTGCCCGCGGAAGTGTCCATGGATCCCACGGTGATGATGCTGCCATTGGCCGTCAGCGCCCCACCACTCGCCACGGTCAACGTGGTCGCGGTGATCGGGAGATCCGAGGCCGACGTGTCGAGGGTCGTTGCCCCCGGGCTACCTTGGATCGTAATCGCGTTCGCCACAAGGCCGCGGGCGGTCATCGAGAAGGCAATTGTGAAGGACCCGCTGTTGAAAACGACCGCATTGAACTCTCTCCCGCTCAGGTTGGCGCCGGCGAAGGTCATCATCTGGGGCGAGCTTGCGTTGAAGGTTACCGTCCCCGACCCCGCGGACCACAAGGGCGAGGTCGAGTCATTCGTCCAGCTCCCGGAAACGGTCCACGCCCCCGAGCCGAAGGCGATGTAGGACGAGGGCGAGGAGATCACCACATCCCCGATGATCGACACGTCCCCTGAGATGGAGGACAGATAGCCCCCGGCCAGCGTCAGGTTCCCGCCCACCGTCAGCGGTTGCGTGTCCTTCGCGAGGCCACCCGCCGAAACGGTCAAGGAAACGGCGGTCACCGAGGACACCTGAGAGATGCTCCCGGAGATGATCAGGGTCGCGAAGGCCTGCGAGGCACCGAGGCGAAGCGTCGTGGAAATGCCTGTGAGCCTCACCGTGGATGTGCCGGCCGTGAAGACGGAGGCCGCACCCGATGTGTCCCAGGAACCCGATGCAGAGATGGACCCGCTGGTTAGGGAGAGGATGTTCGCGGAGAGATCGTTCATCGTCAATCCCGCGACAGAGATGGAGGCCGTGGTCACGATCAGGGCCCCCCCTCCCGAGATCGCGAGGTTGGCTCCCCCTGTGATATCGTTCCCGGACGTGGTGAGCGTGCCGGTAATCGAAAGGTTGCCCCTCACGTCGATGGCACCGCTCTGTGTGACCGTGCCCGAGATGACTAAAGTGTAGAATCCGTTGCTGGAGTCCCGGATCATCACGGTCTGGCCCGTGCCCGAGAAGGTGACCGAGCCGGTTCCCCCGGTGAACGTCGAGCCTGCGCCCGACGTATCCCAGCTTCCGCTCACGGTCCAAGAGCCGCTCGTCAGCGTAATCGTCCCCGATGTGGCGCCGTTCATGGCCACGTCGATCAGGGAAACCGACGAAGCATTGGCCGTGAGGACACCGGAATCGCCCACGATCAGCGAGCCCCCTGTCAAGGGGACGTCCCCCGTCGCCAGCTCCGTCGTCGATCCTGCGGTGTCCTGAACGGTGAGCGTGTTGCTCCACCGCAGGGCGTTCGTCGTCATCGTGAAGGTGACCGTGCCCCCAGTCGCAGAGGCCGCAAAGATCACGTTGAAGAACTCGCTCGAAGCGAGGTCGGCAAAGGTCATCACTTGAGACGATGACGAGTTGAAGAGAACCGTGCCTGTTCCCGCGGCCCAGCTCGAGGACATGCTGCTGTTGGACCACGATCCCCCGAAGGTCCATGTCCCGCTGCCCATCCTGAAGTAGGCGGTCGCACTGGAGACCTGTGTGTTCCCGGCGATGCTGACCACGGATGCTGCCCCGAATCCGTCGAGAACAGCGGTTCCGGAGACGGTCAGGTCACCCGTGGACGTGAGCCCACTGCTCGAGGAGTCTCCGATGGTAATGGTCCCCGCCGCATGGGTAACGTTCCCGCTCACCGCGAAGTCGAATGCGCCAATCGCGATCGTCCCCGCCCAGCCCGTCGTGTCCAGCGAAGCCAGGACCGCGTTCACATCGAGGGTGGCGATCCCGCCTCCGGAGTTCGCGTCGAGGAAGACCGGGTTGGACGCGTTCGGGACGGCGCATCCACCCGCACCGCCCGATGAGGGGGCCCAATGGGCGATCTGGGACCAGTCCCCCGTGCCGCCGACCCAATACCGGCTGCTCGCGCATGGCGAAAGGATAAGGACATCGATGACGGGGTCCGAGCTGAGCATCGCGAAGATGACTTGGCCCGAGCCGTCCACCATGCCGCTCGTGAACAGGATTGCATCCTTCATCACGTTGAACCGGTAGCCGCTCGTGTTCCCCCCGATCGTGAATGTGATCGTCGAGGTCCCGATCGTGGAGGAATCCGCCCAGCTGTACTCGGTGTCGATTGTCCAGACTGAGAATGCACTGATCGTCGTGATGTTCGCCAGGTCACTGTTCGTGACCGCGAGGTTCACGACGCTGACGGTTCCATCCGCGATGCTCCCGGTCCCGTTCTCGATCAGGCGGTTGAAGGCAATGCTCTGGCCCGTCTTCGTCAGGATGGCTCCATTGTCCACCGTCAGGGTCGCTGTGGCGGTGACTGTGGAGGAGACCGAAACTGTCCCGCGGACGATGAGGTCATTGAACATCTGACCTGGCGCGAGGGTCAGCGTCGTGGACGTTCCTGTGAAGATCACCGTCGACGTCCCCGCGGTCAGCGTGGATCCTGCGCCGGACGTGTCCCAGTTCCCGCTCACGGTCCAGACGCCGGTCGTGAGGAGGATCATGCCGGATGTGCCGCCCGTCATGGTCACGTTCGACACGCTCACCGTTGAGGCGTTCGCGGTCAATTGGCCTGCATCGCCGATGGCCAAGTCGCCCCCGGTCAGGTTGAAATCGCCGGTGTCTAGTATCGTGGTCCCGCTCCCGCCCTGAACCGTGAGGGTCCCGGACCAGACGAGCGGGTTCGTCGCGATCGTGAACGTGACCGTTGATGCGCCGCTGTTGAAGGTCACGTCGTTGAACTCCGGAGCGTTCGCGGGGAGCGCTGCGAACGTCATCGTCTGGGCCGATGACGAAGTGAAGGTCACCGTCGCGGTTCCGATCGACCAACTCGCCGACGTAGAGCTGTTCGTCCACGAGCCGGTCACGCTCCATGCCTCGGAACCGAAGGCGATGTAGGACGCGGCCACCGAGATCGTCACGTTGCCCGTGATGTTGACGGCCCCGGACGTGGAGGTAAGCGTGCCTCCGGACATCGTCAGTCCGGCGTTGGCAGTGAGAGCGTTTGTCCCCTTGGCGAGCGTGCCGCCCGAAAGAGTGAGGAGTCCGGCCGTCGTGAGCTGACTCTGGAGGGTCCGCGTTCCTCCACTGATCGTGAGCGCGGCGAGCGAGGCGGCTGCACCGATCCGGAGGCTCCCGGTCCCCGAGAACGTGACGGTCGAACCCGTTGCGGTGAACGTTGTCGCGGAGGACGTGTCCCAGTTCCCGGTGCTCATTGTGATGGTCGCCGAAACGAAGGTCATCGTCGCCGCGCCATTGGAGGTCAGACTGCTCGCTCCAAATGCGATGGTCCCGGCGTTCGTGAGTGTGAGCGTCCCGGTCCAGGCGAGGGAGCCAGCGAACGTCGTCGAGACCGTGGGATTCACAGTCAGGTTGTTCACATTCTGGGAGATGTTGACGCTCCCACCGGAAACGTTGACGACGACGGTCGAGGCGCCGGCCGTGAACGCGCCGAGATGCGCGTCCATCGAAGTAACGGTGATGGTGGATCCGTTGGCTGTGAGTGATCCTCCCGCGTTCACATTCAACGTGGCCGCGTTGATCGCCAGGTTCGAACCGCTCGTGTTCAGGGTTGTGGTTCCGGCTCCGCCCGCGATCGTGAGCGTCCCACCGACGTCCAGGCTGTTGACGGCCATCGTGAATGTGACCGTCGCCACGCCGGAGTTGAATGTCACGTTTCCGCCGAATTCGAGGCCTGGGTTGCCGAGCGTCATCGTCTGCGAGGCGGAGGAGTTGAAGGTGATGGGCGCCAAGAAGCTCCATGAGGCCGACGTGGACGAACTCGTCCAGGATCCGGATGCCGTCCACGAGCCGCCCGCGGTCGACGTGATATAGCCGGCGGCGTTGGTGACGTTCACGTTTCCGATCACTGACACAGTCGAGGCATTCGTGCGGAGGATTCCGCTAGCACCGCTGACCGTCAGGCCGCCGCCGACGGTGAGGCCAAAATTCGCTCCCGTCGTGTTGAACGTGCCGCTCACGGTGACGAGGCCCGCGGTCGTGATGGCCGAGGCCGCGGAAACCGTGCCGCTGATCGTGAGCGCGCCGAACCCATTCGACGAATTGAGGATTCTGACGGTGACGCCGGCACCGCTCATCGTCACGATGCTCGTGGTCCCGGTGAACGTCGAGCCCACGCCGGACGTGTCCCAGCTCCCTGTGACCGCCCACGAGCCGGAGGCCGTGATCGTCCCGGATGTCCCTCCCGTCATCGTCACGTTGGCCACGCCAACGGTCGAGGTTCCCGCCGTTAGGGTGCCGCCATTGTTCACCACGAGGCTCCCGCCTGTCAGGGCGAGGTTCGACGTCGACAGAGTCGCGTTGTTGTTCAGCGTGAGCGTCCCGGCCCACCGGAGTCCGTTCGTGGCCATCGTGAAGGTCGCGGCCGCGGTCGGACTGAACTGTACGTTGTTGAACTCGGGGACCGACAGGTTCCCGAACGTCATCGTGCGAGCGGCTCCGGCGTTGAAGATGACAGTGCCGGTCCCCGACCCCCACGATGCGGAGGTGGAGGAGTTGGTCCAAGTACCCGTGATCGTCCATGACTCGGAGCCAAAGGAGACGTACGACGCCGCGGCGGAAACGTTCACGTTTCCCGAGACCGTGGCATTGCCCGAGGTCGACGTCAGAGTGCCGCCGGAAAGCGCGAGGTTCGCCGTCGAAAGGGTAAACGTCGACTTCGCAAGCGTGCCCGAGGAGACGGTCAACGTCGCGTTGACAGTCGTATTCGCCGCCAGGGTTGACGTGCCTGCGCCGACGGTCAGGTTGTTGAACGCCTGGGTCATGGTAATCGTCGCGGTGGCCGTGAACGTCACGGTGCTCGTCCCCGCAGCAAAAGTGGCGTTCGCCGCCGTGACGGTCCAGTTCCCGCCGACGTTGATCGTCGATCCGTTCGCCGTGAGCGTGCCGCGCGTCCCGATTGTCACCGAACCTGCCGTGATGCCGAGGCTCGATCCGGATGTCGTGAGGATTGTGTTCCCTGTCGGGCTGGCGGCCGTGTTCTGAACGGTGAGGAGCCCCGAGAGGGTAAGCGCATTCGTCGCCATCGAGTAGGTGATCCCGGCTGCCAGCGTTGTGTCGAAGGTGACTGCGCCGCCGAACTCGGTGGGTGCCGCCTTGAACGTCATCGTCTGGCCGGAGCCGGATCGGAAGAGCATTGAGGCAGCGAAGCTCCAAGACCCGGAGGTCGTCAGGTTTGTCCACGAGCCGCTGACCGTCCAGGCGCCGCCTGTGTTCGTGATGTAGGCGTTCGCCGTGCCGATGCCGACATTGCCATTGATCGTGGCGGTTGAGGCTCGGGAGTTGAGTCGTCCGAACGATCCGAGGGTCAGGGCCCCTGCGGTGAGTGCGAGGTTCGACGCGGAGGAATCCAGCACGACATAACCGGTCGCCCCCCCTACGCTGTTCTGCACGGTGAGCGCGCCGCCGCAGGTGAGGGGATTCGTCGCCATGGTGTACGTGATCCCGGCGCTCGCGGTCGTGTCGAAGGTCAGGTTCGGAAACTCCGTCCCCGAGGGCTTGAACGTCATCGTCTGGCTTGCCGCGGCCCGGAAGATTACCGTGCCGGTCCCCGCGTTCCACGACGCGCTCGTCGAGGCGTTCGTCCAGGATCCGTTGAAGTTCCATGTCGCGGTGCCGAAGCTGAAGTACCCGGTGGCCCCGATGCTGACGTTGCCGCCGATCGTCTTCGTCCCCGATGCTCCGGCGGTGATCCCCCCCGCGAGATTTGCTGCGAGTGCAGCGGCGGTCAGCGTGAATGTGCTGCTCGCGAGGATCGCCCCCGCGTTCACGCTTAGAGTTCCGGAGACATCGACCAGGCCAGTTTGGGTGACGGTGCCCGCGGCGGAAATCGTCAGGTTGTAGAAGTTGTTGCTTGCGTTCAGGATGGCGATGTTGCTCACACCGCTCATCGTCACCGTGCTCGTTCCCTTAGTGAAGACCGAGCCCGCTCCACTCGTGTCCCAGTTGCCGGAGTTCGTCAACGAGCTGGTCGTGAGTGTGATTGTTCCGCTCGCGCCTCCGGTCATCGAGACACCCGAGACGGACATGATAGACGCGTTCGCGGTCAGGATGCCGTTGTTGCCCACGGAGAGGGCGCCGCCGGTCAGACCGAGGCTTGCGGTGGCGAGCTGGGTCGTGGAGGCTGCGTCGGAGACGGTGAGGGTCCCGCCCCAGCGCAAGGCTCGTGTTGCCATCGTGAAGGTCTGCGCGGACGCCGACGAAGAGGCGAACGTGACATTGTAGAACTCGTTGCCGGGCAGGTTTGCCCCGGCAAAGGTCATCGTCCCCCCGCTCGCGCTCGTGAATGTGACCGAGGCAGTGCCCGGGCTCCAGGAAGCCGATGTCGAAGCGTCCGTCCATGTGCCCGCGACTGTCCAGGAAGACGTGTTCATGGTCAGGTAGCCGTTCGCCGCGCTGACGTTGACGTTCCCGTTGACCGTGATTGCGGATCCGTTCGCCGTCAGGCTCCCTAGCGTCGAGAGGGTGAGGCCGCCGGCCGTGATGCTCAGGTTCGAAGCGGATGTGGTCAGGATCGTCGACCCGACGGCGCTGGCCGTGGAATTCCGAAGGGTCAGGGTGCCCCCGATACGGAGCCCGTTCGCCGCCATCGTGTAGGTGATGCTGCTGGTGACGCTCGCGTCGAGGGTGAGATTGTTGAACTCGTTCGAGGGGCCCGCGAGAGCGGCGAAGGTAAGGGTGGCGCTTGCCGCATCCCGAATCGTGACGGCGCTCGTCCCCGCGGCCCAAGAAGCCGATGTCGACGAATTCGTCCACGATCCACTCACCGTCCACGTCGACCCGCCCAGATTCACGACGGTCGCCGCCGTGAGGATGGTCACATTTCCGACCACAGTGACGGTCGAATTCTGGGCCAAGAACGTGCCTTGGACGCTGAAATCCCCGTTGACGGTAAGTGACCAATTCGACCCGGACACTGTGTCCAGTGTTCCTGTGAAGTTGGTCATGTCAATGCTCGCGATCGTCGTTGCGGCCGCGAGAGACGTCGTCCCGGTGGGCGTCGCGTTGAAGATGGCGTTGTCCGTGGCGGATGGGGCACAGCCGCAGGAGGCACCCCCGCTCGTGTTTGACCAATTCGCCGTGTTATTCCACTGGCCGGCCGCGCCGATGCGGTAGCAGTTGCCGCCCCCGGCGCCGCAGTTGGGAGCCGGCGTCACGCGCACGGCGCTGACGGCCCAAGTTGCCGCGGCCTGCGTCCACGTGATTGCGGTGCCGGGATTCGGCAGATCCGCACCCGCCCCGCAGAGAGTCGAGCCACCGCCGCTCGTACACTGCGTCGGCGAGATTCCATAGAGGCTTGTGGCGACGGCTCCCGTGCCCGTGACGGCCGTTGGCGCGATGGGCCCTGGGGCGCTGCGAGTTGCCAGTACGGCGAAGCCCAGTTCTCCTGAACCGGGGCTGATCGCAATACTCGGATTGGCCGCTCCGCCGATGGCCGTTGTTCCGCCGGTCGTGGGGCTTGCTGTCGCGACCCCCCGGAGCAGGACCGTTGCGCAGGCCTGCCTTTGCTGCGTACCGCCCGACAGAGTGGCGGTCATCGTCTGGGGACCGGCGGGGATCGCGCCTTGGTAGAACCACATCTCCGTGCGAGCATTCGTTCCATTGCTCACAGCCGTATTCGGGATGAGGGATAGGCCGATCGAACCATAGGTGACGGTCGCATACGGGGTGTTCCCACGCTCGCTGAGCATGACGAGCACCGCGTTGTCTCCGGGATTCGCCGTTTGGGTGGTTGTGCAGGTGTCCACGTAGCCCGAGGTGGCGACGGTCGTCGAATCGACCGACACCGTGTCCGCCCGTGCGCTCCTGATGACGAGGCCGAATAGCCAACGGAGTCCCTCCCGGAGCGACGCTTGGATTTCGGCCCCCACCGCCTCCCAGTCCACGGGCGGGAACCACTCATGGAGGAGATGGCCGATGGCTCCTCCCCACGTCGCCGGGCGCTGCGTCGGGTGAACGTACACATTGAGATTCGGCGTCTCGACGCGGACGGGAACGACATCCATCGTCGGATACGGGGAACGTCCCAGGAGCGGGAAAGTGAGATTGTAGTAGGGCCGCAGGTCGTTCCCGCTGAAGAGCAAGTGCTGAATTTCCGGCGTGAGGGCGCTGCCGGGAATGTGGAGGCGTCCGTCCGGCTCTCGGAACTGGGCCAGTGGATCGAGGACCTTCTGGTTCTCGACAACGATGGCGGCCGTCCCAAGGAGGAGAAGAACGAGGAGGAGCGTGGTTGCGGCTTTCATCGGAACATGGCGATTTGCAGGTTCGAGGAGGTTGTGAGGGTCGGTGGGGACCCGCAGATGCGGAAGATTCGGCATGCGGTGGCGGTCGGCACGGCGAAGAAGCGGGACTGCTGTGATGGGGGAAGCGGACGGCATGGTCACCGTCTCCCCGCCCGCAGCGAGGGTCGCCGATGCCGACGGGGAATCGGCAAAAACGACCCCTTTAAGACCTATTTAAGGGCCGTTTGATGGTTATCTGGTCTGATTTCCTCTGGAGAATCGAGGCCGCTAGTTCGCGGGAACCTTGCCCGCGAACCGCGCTTCAAGGGCCTCGAGTTCTGCGGCCCGCTTCCGAAGTTTCTCCTCGCGGTCGAGGAGGTCGAGGGCCTTCTGCTGGATGATCTTCACGCGGCGTTCGATGTCCTTGCGCGCCTCGTCCAGATCCATCTGGGCGTGAGGCTCCGCCGCGAGGGCGGCTCTCGCCTGTTCGAGTTCCGCGATCCGCGCGTTGAGGTGCTCCTCTCGCCTCCCGACAGCGCCCTCGCGCTCGGCGAGCTTCATCTCTTGATCGCGAACTCGCTCCTCACGGTCGAGGAGCTCAATCGCCCGGCGCTGGAGGAACTTGCGCTCCTTCTGGACTTGCGCATGATCCGCCTCCGCGACCGGCGGCCCGGGTTCGTGGGACGTCATGAGCCGTTCTTTCGCCATCTGGGCAAACCGTTGGCTGAGCTCCTGGACGCGCACTTCGATCGCGGAGCGCAACTTCTCCTGCTCGGCCTCGCGGGCCGCGAAATCCTTCCGCTCCCGTTCGATGCCCTCGAGAACCTCTTGGTGCTTCCGCTCAGCATCCCTCAACTGCTCCGAGGCCTCGCGGTACTTCGTCTCGAGCTCGTCCTTGGCGAGGACGAGCGCCCTGCGCTCCTCATCGAACCGAGTCCGTATCTCGGCAAGGGCCGCGGCGTCGGTTCGGTTCGACTCGTCTTGCGAGGAGGTCGCCAACTGCTCCGACATGTCGAGGGCCTGAGTCGCCTTCGACACACCCGCCGACACGGCCTGCTCCATCTGGGCCACGTAGTCCGCGAGAGCCGTCAGCCGGTCCTTCTGTCGGGCGAGTTCTTCGTCGCGACCCTTGACGTTCGCGAGTTCGGCCTGGACCTGGGCCTCCCGTTTCGCTAGCTCCTTCTCCCGTGCGTCGAGACGCCCTTCCCGGTCCGCGAGGACCTTCTCCGCTTCGGGGGGAAGCTTCGGCTCCGGAGCTCGACCCGCGGAAGTTCCCTTGGCCGCTTGGGCGAGATGGGAGTCCGCTGCGGTTAGGAGGAGCGCGGTCCAGTCGATGTCTTCCGCGGAGAGTTGCCCACGGGACAGGAGGACGAAGACGACCTTGCCGCTCTGGAACAAGGTGAAGACGTACTCACCGACGAAGAGAGCTTCTCGATCCCCGATGCCCACGTCGGGCAGGACCTTCAGGAAATCGTTGTAGTCGATCGGGCAGTCCGGATCCAGGACGTATTCGCCCGCCATGTCGCCGGTCTCGTTGAGCACGTAGATCTTCTTGAGTTGAGCGCGGGCGACCTTCCTCAGCGGTGCGGCCATGAGGGTCACAGCGAGGGCTGGGCCGACTCCTCGGAGTAGGACGCCGCTGATGAGGGTCTCGAGCAGCCCTGGCATGCGCTGGCCGCCTGCGGCGTCGCGAGAGCTAAGCCTCGCGTGGCCACACTGCGGTCGTCGAGTCCGCCTCGTGGTTATTTAAGGGCCGGGCTATGGTTATCGAGGCTGAGAAACGTCGGCCCTCGGTGAGCGTGTCACAGGGGCTCGGGCCCGGTTCCTCTCTTTCGACTCTCCCCCGAGCGCTCGGTTTTCGGCTCGATGAACGAGCGCTGCATCTCGAGAGCGTAGTCCCGTAGGGTGTTGAGCCGGGCCTCCCGGCTTCGCAACTCCCCCTCCTGTTCTTGGAGCTTCGCCGACGCGCGCTGGATCTCTGCGTCGAGCAGGGTCGCACGCAGCTCCCGCTTCGCGAGCTCCGATTCCCTCCTTTCAAGGAGACCCTCCTTCTCCCGCAATTCCGCCTCCCGCTTCCCAAGGGCGGGGTCGAGGGCGGACGGAATGTGGACTCGCGCAGCGGCCAGGAGGGTGCCGAGGTGTCCACGCTCATCAATCCGAGGGACGCCGCGGGTCAAGAGGACGAACCAGAGCGGTTCCACGCGGAAAGGCGTGAAGGCGTAGTCGCCTTGGTAGAAGGTCGCGAGATGCCGCAGACCGTTGATGGGGATCGAACGCTTGAGATCGGAAAACTCGAGGGGACACTCATCGTTGAGGACGTACTCCCCGAGCAGCTCGGCCATGTCGTCCAGCACGAAGATGTGTTCGTAGTCAATCCGGGGCACGCGCTTGGGTCCCCGCGTCGTGAATCCCGTGGGCACGACGCCCCGGCTCTGCGCTGATGCGTTCGCTTCGTCGAGAACCTCTCGCACGATTCCCCTTCCTCCTGCCTCGATCTGCGCGGTGTCTCGAAGATAGGAGCATGGGCCCATTTGAGAGTTTCCATTCCAATGGCCTGTTCTCCCTATCGAATCCGAGAACAGGTCGTGGATAGACCGAATCCGCTCGTTCAAACGAGGGACCGCGCCCGCTCGAGGTTGTCGACGCCCATCGCGACCTGCACGTGGTCCCCGATCGTCTCGAGGTGGACGACGCTGTCGATGTCCACGCCCGCGGCGCCGAGCCTTCCTGCGAGGCCCGCGAGGGCCCCTGGCTCGTCCGGCAGGCGGACGACGAGGACCGTGCGGGAGCGGCTCGCGTATCCGGCCGTGTCGAAGAGTTGGCGGGCCCTCGTCGGCTGGTCGACGATGAGGCTCATGTAGGAGCGGCCGCCGCCTGAATTCGCGCTCATCGCATCGATGTTGATCCCCGCATCCCCCAATACCCTCGCGAGCTGGGCGAGTTCCCCGGGTCGGTCGGGCAGGTCCACGTCCAACTGGATCGTTCCGCTCCCCTCCACAGGGAGAAGGGAATCCCGCGTTAACATGCTTCCGTCGTCCGGCCCACGTCGGCGAAGGCCTTATCGCCGACCCTGCGGTCCCACCCTCATGCGTTGCACGCTGAGGTATGTCGGCGTCCAGGTGCGGGACATGGATCGGTCCGTCGCTTTCTACCGTGATCTGCTCGGGATGGACCTCCTGCGGCGGCAGGAGGTGCCGGAGACGGGAGGAGAGTGGGCCGAACTCCGGAGTGCCGGGTCAGAGCAGCTCCTCGAGCTGAACTGGTACCCGGAAGGGTCCGCGCACTTCCCGGGACCGTACCGGAACGGGAACGAGCTCGATCATCTCGCCTTCGAATGCGAGGACGCGCGCCGGGACTACGACGCGTTCCTGGTGAAAGGTGCCAAGCCCGGATTGCCGCCGTTCCTCGAGGGCGGGACTTGGCTCTCTTACATCGTCGACCCCGACGGGATCTGGATCGAGCTGTATTCCCCCGCGGACCCGCAAGGCTAAGCGGGCCGGACTCTTCCAGGGCCAGGAGGTCCCGTGGGCACCCAGTCCGATCTCTTCTTTGGCCTCGCGACGGCCCTCGGCTACGGGACCGGGGACTTCCTCGCCCGCCAGGCGGCGCACCGCGTCGGCCACTTCCGAGTCCTGTTCTACATGGAGGCGATCAGCCTGTGCGCCCTCCTTCCCGCCGCGCTCATCCTGGAGAGTTCGGCGTGGCATTGGTCCCTCGCTTGGGGGATCGTCGCGGGATTGGGCGCGGTGAACGTGTTCGCATCCCTCTTCCTGTACCGTTCCTTCGAGTACGGTGTGCTCTCCGTCGTCTCGCCCCTCGTCTCGACGTATCCCGCCGTCACCGCAGGCCTCGCCATCCTCTTCCTCGGTCAGTACCCGGGGCCCCTCGGGAGCGTCGGCATCGTCCTCGCCCTCGCCGGAGTCGTCCTCATCTCGAGGAGCCGGGCGCATCCTCAGAGTCCTCAGCCGCGGAACGCGCGCGTCGGGCTCATCAGTGCGATCCTCGCCTTCGCCGGCTACGGGGTGTTCTACTTTGCCCTCGAGTACGTGGTCTCCGACACCGGGCCCGTCTCCGCCGCGGCCATCGTGCGCGTCGTCGGCGTGGGAATCCTCCTCGCCGCTCGCGGGATGAGCTCGGCGATGAAGACTGACATGCCCCGAGACCTCTGGCCCACAATCCTCGCGATCGGCCTGTTGGACACCTTCGCGTTCGTCGCGTACAATGTGGGGATCGTCTCCGGGTCCGTGGCGATCATCGGCACCCTGAGCGGCCTGTTCAGCGCGGTCACCGTCGCCCTGGCCACCGTCGTCCTGCGTGAACGGCTCACCCTCCCGCAGTATGCCGGGATGGGTTCCATCTTCCTCGGCGTGGCCCTCATGGCCGCCGCATGACGGCGTCAGGCCCAAATACGCTGTGCATGCGTCCCCCATCCATGGCTCCCTTCACCTTCCACTACACGGGCATCCGGGTACGCGATCTCGACCGCTCGATCCAGTTCTACACGGGGGTCCTCGGGATGAGGCTCGAGTGGCGCATGAAGATCCGGAGGCAGCATGGCGAGGTGGCCGTCCTGAAGAGCCCTAGAGGACGACAATTGCTCGAACTGAACGCCTACGAGCCCGGGAGCAAGTACGCGACCCCGTACGTCCCTGGGGAGGGCCTCGACCATCTCGCCTTCCGCTGCGCGGACCACGCGAAGGCGATCCGGGAACTCCGGCAGAAGGGAGTCAAGATCGTCGACCGCTACGTCGGGAAGCGGGGTCGAGGGTGGTTCTACCTCGAAGACCCGGACGGGAACTGGGTCGAGATCGACTGAGCCGTCAGGGTTTCCGGAGGATCACCCGCGCGTCCACTGCGCGATAGCCTTTCCCCGCCTCGAGGGCGATGATCGGATTCAGATCGATCTCTTGGATGGAATCGAAGTCGAGGACGAGTTGCGCGAATCGGAGGACCGCCTCCCGGAGGGCCGGCAGGTCCCGCGGCGGTTCCCCGCGCACGCCCTCCAGGAGGGGGTACGTGCGGATCCCGCGGATCATGCGGTCCGCATCTCGGTTCGTGAGGGGTGGTAGCCCGAAGGACACGTCCTTTAGGTATTCCACGTAGATCCCGCCGAGGCCGAAGACGATGAAGGGACCGTAGACCTTGTCCCGGGTCATGCCGAGGATGACTTCCTTCCCGCGGCTGATGTGCTCCTGGACGAGCAAGCCCTCCACCGCGATCTTCCGGATCTCCATGCGATGGAGAAGCCGCAGCGCCTCGAGACGCAGGGCCCTCTCGTCGCGGATGTCGAGGACGATCGCCTGCGCCTCCGTCTTGTGCAGGAGCTGCCGCCCGACGGCCTTGAGCGCCACGGGGTAGCCGATCGCCCTCGCCATGGTCGCCGCCTCATCGACGTCCCGGCAGAGGACCGCCTTCGCGGTGCGGATCCCGTAGGCCTCGAGGAGTTCCATTGCCTCCACCTCCGTGAGCCGGTCCCGATCCTCAGCAACGGCTCCGTCCAGGATCGTCCCCGCCTTCGCCCGCGCGACCTCGAAGGTCTCGACCTCCCCTTCCTCCCGTCGCAGGTACTCCGCGTAGCGGTGGAGGGCCGCGAGGGATCGCGCCGCGCTCTCCGGGTACAGGTAGGAAGGGAGGCCGTGGTTCACGAGCTCCATGAAGCCCGGGCTATCCTCGGACCTCCCAAGGAAGTTGCAGAGGACGGGCTTGCGATGCTTCTTCGCCGTCGTCCAGACGGCCCGGGCCCACTCGACCTCATCGGTCCGAACGGGCGGGACGTAGATCGCAATCGCGGCGTCCACGTTCGGGTCCGCGAGGACGACGTCGAGGGCCTTGCGGTAGTCCTCGAGGGTCCCCTGGGGCGTGAGGTCAATGGGGTTCGCCACGGACGCTTCCGGGGGCGCCCAGGACTCCAGGGATTCCCGCGTGTTTCGCTCGAATTCCGCGAGGGCAAGGCCGTGGGCGGAGAGTTCGTCCACGGCCATGATTGCCGGGCCGCCGGCGTCGGACACGACTGCGACACGGTTCCCCCGCGGTAGAATCCCGTGGGAGAAGGCGGCCGCGTAGTCGAAGAGTTCCTCGATGGAATACGCCCGGAGGACGCCGGTCTGGTTGAAGACCGCCTCCGCAGCGAGATCGGAGCCACCCAGGGAGCCCGTGTGGGAGGCCGTCGCGCGACCTCCCGCATCGGACCGACCGGCCTTCATCGCGATGACGGGTTTCTTCTTCGTGACGGCCCGGGCAATGCGCACGAAGTTCTTGGGATTCCCGAAGTTCTCGATGTAGGCCATGATGATGTTCGTCTCCGGGTCGCCTCCCCACGCTTGGAGGAGATCGTTCAGGCTGACCTGGGCCTTGTTCCCGAGGGAGCAGAACTTCGCGAAGCCGATTCCGATGGTCCTCGCATGGTCGAGGATCGCCACGCCGAGGGCGCCGCTCTGGGTTACGAGGGACACGTGGCCACGAAGGGGAGGGGTGGGCGCGAAGGTCGCGTCCATGGAGACGTCCGGATGGGTGTTGATCACGCCCATGCAGTTCGGGCCGATCATCCTCATTCCGTACCTTTCGCACAGGGCGACGAGTTCCCGCTCCCGCTCTGCACCCGCGCCGCCAACCTCGCGGAAGCCCGCGGTGATGACGACGAGTCCTCCGACGCCCCTCTTGCCGCTCTCCTCGACCGCGGCCAAGACGTACTCGGCAGGCACGACGATGACGGCGAGGTCGATCGGTCCCGGGACGGCGGCGATGCTCGGAAAGACTTTGAGGCCGAGGATCTCGTCGGCCTTCGGGTTGATTGGGTAGATCGCACCGTGGTAGTCGTTGGACACGAGGTTCTTCACGATCTCGTTCCCGATCTTCCCCTCGTGCCTTGAAGCCCCGACGATCGCGATGGACCGTGGGGAGAAGATGGCGTCGAGTCCGTCCCCCGGCATCGCAGGTCCCCACCGGGGCGCCCCGTAATGAACCTATTCCGCGACGATCTCCGCGAGTATTCTCGCGGTTGGTAACCGCTCCCTTCTTCTAATATATCCTGTGAGGCAACGGGGGCTCCCATCCGCCGGACGCGGAACGCCCCGTCCGGGAGCGTAATCCACCATGGAAAACCGCACACGGATCCCCTGCAGGCGAAGCCTCGCGACCGTCCTCGTGCTGCTCTCCGTGGCTTGGACGGCCGTCCTTCTCGCCGCGCCTCCCGCGGCCGCCGCGACCCTCACTGTGTCCGGCCACATCACCGCCGACACGGTCTGGAGCAACGCCAACACGTACGTGATGGTGGCCAACGTCACCGTGGATCCTGGGGTGGCTCTGACCATCCAGGCGGGGACCGTCGTCCAAGGAAACCCCGGCGTCCGCTTGTACGTCGAAGGTGCGCTCCAGGCAGATGGCGGCTCCGGGTTGCCAATCCTCTTCCAGAATGCCTCGTCCTCGAACGCCGTCTGGCGAGGCATCCAGTTCAACTCCACGGGCACGGGGTCCGTGACCTACTCGGCGATCTCCCGCGCGGAGACAGCCATCGCCGCGCTGAGGAGCTCCCCCATCATCAACAACGTGACGGTCACCCAGTGCCTCGTCGGAATCCGCCTCGACCACTCCTCCACGGATCTCGAGGACAACTCCCTGAGCACCCTCGGGGTGGGGATGCTGCTCACCTCCTCGAACTCGTCGATCGCGCGGAACACGATTGACATCGTGAACACGGCCATCCAGGCGGTGGGGCCGGGCATCGTGGTGATTGCCAACAACACGATTACGAACGTAACCGGAAGCCTCGCCTTCGGAATCTCGGCCACGAACCTCGATTCCGTGACCGTCACCGACAACACGATCCGCAGCCTCCTCGGGATCTCCGGGGTGACCCCCGTCACACCGGGCCGGGAAGGTACGCCCGGCGGCTCCGTCGTCGGCGTCTTCGTGAACGCGTCGACCTCCGTCGCGGTGACATCGAACTGGATTGGACAGGGCCGGGGAGGTCGAGGCGGCGACGGCCAGGGGAACGCGGCCGGGCCCGGAGGCCGCGGCGGCCTCGGTGGCTCCGCGGCAGGAGTCATCGTCGTGAAGGCCGCGGACGTTCTGATCCAGGGGAACAACCTGACGGGGCTCGCCGGGGGCCACGGTGGGGACGGCGGCGGCTCTCTCACGACGACGAGCGGTTCGGGAGGCGACGGAGGCGGTGCGGCGGGGATCAACCTTCTGGCCGTGTCCTCGAGCACCCAGTTGATCTCGAACGAACTCTCCGCCTACACGGGCGGTTCTGCAGGCAATGCTTCGATCACGGCGCCGATCGGGAGCTTCCTTGGGAAGGGCGGCATCGGCGGCGATGCCTACGGCGTCCTATCGTCGGCGGCGCTCGATCTGAGTGCAAGCGGTCTCATGATCTCGGCTCTCCAGGGCGGTCACGGAGGGAACAGCTCCCTCGCGGCCCAAGGCACCACGGGCGGGATCGGCGGCCAAGCCCTGGGCGTCTTCGTCTTGGGCGCGGATGGCTCCACGATGGTCCATGCGAGTCAGATCTCCTCCCTCACCGGCGGCGTCGGCGGAACGGGTCGGGTGGGCCCGGGACAGGGCGGGAACTCGAGCGGGATCGTCCTCCTTGGTGATGGCAGCCCCTTCAACGCCACGATCGTCAGCTTTGGCCAAATCTCGGGGATCGTGGGCGGCAGCGGCGGAATGGGATGGAGCGTCGGGGGGAATGGCGGCCCTGCGGTGGGCGTTGGCCTGTACCATGTGGCGCCATCCCTCTCCTCGAACACGTTCGCGAACCTCCAAGGCGGGGACGGCTCGACCCCGGCGAACGGCGGTACGGCTGGATCGGGCGGCAGCGCGGGTGCGGTCCTCGCGGGCCAAGTGATTGGCGGGACTTCCGTCGGTGACACGGTTCAATCCGTCGCCCGCGGGGCGGACGGCGTAGGCACTCCGGGGCCCTCGACCTACGGCGTCGGCTTCTTCGTGACCGGCGCCGCGAGCGCGATCTCCGACTTCACCGTCACGAACGGCACGCTCACCTCGGTGGGCGACTTCGACTTGTACATCGACAACTACACGGAGGCTGCGACGTTGAACACCCCGTTCTCTGCGTCGAAGCTCTCCGTGCAGGCGCTTGGCAATCTCACGGTCCAGAATTACCTGGGCGTCGCGGTCTTCTGGCCGAACAACAGCACGTACGCGGCGGGGGCGTCCCTCGTCGTGGACGACGATGGTTCCATCGTCTTCAGCGGCGTCCTCCCGACGGGGCAGCGGAACTGGATCGTCGTCACGAATCGTGAATACGTGAACTCCCTCACCCCGACGTACCACGGGACCGGCGCCTCCGTCGCCTACGGCGCGTACACCTTCGGGAACAATCCTCGATTCGCGGACATGAACGCGAGCCACGTCGAATCGTTCGCCATGATCGACGTCGACCTGCCATTCTCCGAGGCCAGCCCCCTCCCCGCCTTCGAGCCCTCGTGGACCTTCTCGATTCCCTACACCTACTCCGACGGCAACGGCACGGGCGTGAAGAACATCACCCTCTGGTGCCGGATCGATGGCGGGATCTGGAGCGCTTGCGCCAGCCAAGCGGTGTCGGGTGCCCCTCAGTTCACGTTCACGGCGAGCGCGGACGGGGTCTACGAGTTCGCGACGATTGCGGCGGACAACTCCGGCAATGTGCAGCAACCGTCCCCGCCCATCGCGAACAACACTTGGACGATCGTGGACACGACGCGGCCCGGCTCGGCCGTGGACGCCCTGCCGGCGTACGTAACGACGCTCACGTTCCCCGTGAGCTGGGCGCCTGAACCCGGCGTGACGGACATCGATTTCTACTCGATCCAATACGACGATGGCGGCGGCTGGGTCACGTGGATCGGGGACACCCGGTCGACCTCCGGACTCTTCACCGCGTCGGGCCAAGGCCTCTACCAGTTCCGGTCCATCGCCCGGGACCTCGCCGGCAACGCCGAGATCGCTCCCGCGACGAATGACACCTGGACAATCGTGGACACGATCCCGCCTTCCTCGTTGGCCTCCGCACTCCCCCTGTACGAGGCGAGCACCTCCTTCGTGGTCGACTGGGGCCCCCTCGGAGGGACGACGGACATCGCTTCCTATCAGATCCAGTACACCGACGATGACGGTCCCTGGACGGACTGGCTCGCCGCGACGAGCCGTTCGGCGACCTTCACAGGCCTCGATGGGCATCGGTATGCGTTCCGGTCGATCGCCACGGACCGCGCGGGGAACACGGAGTCGAAGACGTTCGGGAACGACACGTGGACGACCGTGGACATCACGCCTCCTTCTTCGGCCGTGGGCGCTCTCCCTCGATATCAGACGAGCCTAAGTTGGAGCATCTCTTGGAGTCCGTCGGCAGGGACGAGCGACATCGCCGCGTACACGGTGCAGGTGAGTGACAACGGGGGCCCGTGGACGCCCCTCATCGGTTCCGTAGACACGACATCCACGTCGGCGACCTTCGCAGGCACGGGCGGACACGCGTACGCCTTCCGCTCCCTCGCGGAGGACCTCGCGGGCAATGCGGAGTCGAAGGTCTCCGGGAACGACACGTGGACCGCCGTGGACGTGACCCGTCCCTTCGTCGTCTCGCAGGCGCCGGAGGGCGCAGGGACGAACGCGAGCCCGCTCATCGTCATCCAGTTCAGCGAGCCCATGGACCCGCAGTTCACCCAGCTCGCATTCTCCGTCACCCCGGCGATGAACGGGAACTTCGTGTGGAGCCCGGACGGCCGGAGCCTGACCTTCACCCCCGCCCGTCCTCTCCAGCCCGGGACGACCTACGTGGTCGTCGTCGATACGGGCGCAACGGACCGTGCGGGGAACAACCTCGCCGCGCCGAAGACCTTCACGTTCACGACTTCCTCCAGCTTCCTCCTTGGCGACCTCTGGCCCATCCTCCTCGCAGCGATTGCCGCCGCGGGGGGCCTCGTCCTGTTCCTCCTCCACCGCCGCCGGACCGCAGGCGCCGGAGCGCAAGCGGTGAAGGCGGGACCTCCGTCGGCCGCGGTCCCGTCGAACCCGGCGGCCATCGACGACGTTTTCCTCCTCTACGGCCGAGACGGTGTCCTCATCAAGCACGAAACGCGCCGCCTGAGGCCGGACATCGACACGGACATCCTCAGCGGGATGCTCACCGCGGTCCAGCAGTTCGTGAAGGACTCCTTCCGCGGCGAGGAGGGCGAGGAGCTCAACGAGATGACCGTCGGCCAGATGCACATCCTCATTGGGCGCGGGAAGTGGCTCATCGTCGCCGCGACGATGTCCGGCGGCGACGTGGACTCCATGAACCACCAGATGAAGGACTGCATCCAAGACATGGAGGACCACAACTGGGACCGGCTCGAGGACTGGGACGGGGACATGGAGATCGCGAAGGCCCTGTCGCCCTACCTGAAGAAGCTCGTGCGGGGCGACTACGGGGTCTCGTCGACCCGCCTCACGCCGGCAGCGTCGTGAGAAGGGCCAGGATCGCGTCCCCGGACTCCCCCTGGGCGCGGGCCTTAGCCTCGAGGCGCTCGAGCTTCCGCTTCGCATCCTCGAAGACTTCCATCACCTGCTGGATCGTATCCTTCCGCCAGGGCAGAGAGTAGAACGACAGCCGGCCGACCTCGAAATCCACGGTGCCCTTCGCTTGGATTCGCTTGATTGCCTCGTTCACGAGGCCCTTGAGCATCCCGAGGACGGCGAGGCGGTAGTTCACCTTGTCCGCATCGCTGAGCTGGTCCCAGATCGCGCTCGAGTCGATCCCCGTCGCGGGCAAGCGGTAGTACTTCTCCACGAGGTTGCCGCGGACCTCGCTCTTCGTCGGCACGATCAGCCGCGCCTGGAGGAGCTGACCGATGTGGTGGTGCACCGTCGCGGGCGTGAGGTCGAGGGCCTTCGCGATGCCGCTGATGGACATGTCCCGCTCGACGAGGAGGGTGAGGATTCGCAGGCGGGAGGCATCGCTGAGGACCTTGAGTTGGTCCACGGTCACGGTGACGGGGTTTCCTTCCGGAGGGCGGTTCACGCCGGACATCCACGCACCGGTTTGATAATATCAAAGCGCGTTATTAGCGTCAATATACTTAAATACTCCCGTCTTGTACTCCAGTTTAGATAACATCGAAACGGTATAACGAGGTGAGCAAAGTGAGACTCGTCCGAAAGGATACCCCGAAGACGCCGCACGACCAGCCTGAGCTCGTCGTCTGGTGCGTCCAAGCGATCTCGTGGGTCGGCAAGTTCCGGTGACCCGGGTGATCCCATGATCCCCCTGATCCTTCCTTCGACCCTTCGTGTGCTCCGTCCGCTCCCAACGGTGCGGGCGGAGGACCGGAGGATCCCCTCTCGGGATTACTGACCCCCACCCTCTTTTCGCCCGTCCGCCCTGCGGACGGCATCTCTTTCTCGATTCCTTCTTCATGGGCCTCTCCATCGCCCCCGGGAAGGGTTTTACCCCAGACGACGGTTGACGGGTCGATGGAACCCCAAGGGCGAGTTCCGAAGCGTCGGAACGGGGGTTGAGGATGGGGCTCGAGGGCCGCGCCGCCTTGATCACAGGCGGGTCCCGTCGCATTGGGAGGGCGATCGCCCTCGCCCTTGGCGAAGCGGGAGCGGACGTCGCGATCAGTTATCGCCGCCACGCCACGGAGGCTCGCGAGGTCGTGCGGTCCCTCGAAGGGCTCGGCCGTCGCTCCCTCGCGATCCCCGCGGATTTCAGGAGACCTGAGGTCGGCCGGCGGCTCGTGGACCGCGCCGCGGAGAGACTCGGCCACCTCGACATCCTCGTGAACAACGTAGGCGAGTGGGCCGTGGAGTCCGTGGGGTCGATGGGCCTTCCCACATGGCGTCGCGTCCTCGACACGAACCTGACGGCCACCTTCGTTTGCTCGAAGGCCGCGGTCCGACACATGCGCCGCGGCCGATGGGGTCGGATCGTGAACCTCGGCGCCGCGGGCGCGTATCGGGCCCACGGGGCCGCCAAGATGTCTGCCTTCTACGCGGCGAAAGCCGGAATCGTCGCCTTCTCGAAAGCCCTCGCCCGGGAAGTCGGTCAATACGGGATTACGGTGAACGTCGTGGCGCCCGGCGTGATCAAGGACCCGCAGCTCGCCCTCGAGGGAGCTCGGCGACGGAGGGATCGCGAGACCGCGGTGGGCCGACCGGGCACCGGGGCGGACATCGCGAGCGCGGTCCTGTTCCTCGTTTCCGATGAGGCGTCCTTCATCACCGGCGACGTACTCGGCGTGACCGGTGGCTGGCTTCTCTGATCGAGTCGCGCATCCGGTCAAGAGCCTCGGGGCACCCTTATACCGCCGAACGCGGTTCCTGGTTCCCGTGCAGTCCGCCCTCGTTTATCACGAGGACTTCCTGCGCTACGACTTCGGCGCCGAGCACGCGCTCCGCCAGACTCGCGTTCAGCTCGCGCGCGACCTCATCGCCGCGTACGGGCTCCTTGGGCCCGACCGGGCCCAGGAGCTGCGCCCCGCGCCTGCGGACGAACGTGCGCTGCGTCTCGTGCACAGCGACGAGTACCTCGACGTCGTGCGGAAGCTGAGCCGTAGCCCGAGCGACGTGTCCTACGCCCACGGCCTGGGGACGCCGGATAATCCGGTCTTCGCAGGGATGTACGAAGCCGCGGCTCTCCAGACGGGCGCGACCCGGCTCGCCTGCGAGGAGGTCGCTTCCGGCCGTCGCTTGCGGGCCATGAACCTCGGCGGGGGCTTCCACCACGCGATGCCGAACCGGGCCTCGGGCTTCTGCATCTTCAATGACCTCGGCGTCGGGATCAAGTCCCTCCTCGAGGGCGATGGCATCAAGCGCGTCCTCTACGTCGACGTGGACGCCCACCACGCGGACGGGGTGCAGGCGATCTTCTACGAGGACCCGAGGGTGATGAAGATCTCCCTCCATGAAGACGGCCACTATCTCTTCCCGGGGAGCGGGTTCACGGACGAGATCGGCGCGGGCCCGGGCCGCGGGTACGCGGTGAACGTTCCCCTGCCACCCTACACCCGGGACGTCTCGTACCTCTATGCCTTCCAGGAGATCGTGCCGCCCCTGGCGAGGGCCTTTCGGCCCGATGTCCTCGTGAGCCAACTCGGGGCCGACGGACACCATCTCGACCCCCTCACGCATCTCATGCTGACGACGGACTCGTATGAGGCCGTGGGGCGGATCCTCGACGAGCTGTCGAAGGAACTCTGCGGCGGGCGCTGGATCGCCACGGGCGGCGGCGGATACGAGATCACCGCGGTCGCCCGCGTGTGGACGGTCCTCTTCTCGAAGATGCTCGGGATGGACCTCGACGAGGCTCTGCCCGTGGATTGGCTCAAGGAGTGCAATCGCCTCGTCGGCACGGTCCCCGCGGACAAGGCCCTACGGGATCACGTGCGCGCCGAAGAGGAAGCGCACGTTCCCCGCGCCGCAAAGCGGACCGTGGAGGAGCTGCGGCGCACCGTGTTCCCGATCCACGGGATCCCGTGACTAGAGGACGCCGCCGGCCTCAAGGATCAGCAGGACGCCCGCGAGGATGAACAGTCCCGCGGAGATGAGCCGGAGCCATTTTTCGCCCAAGACCTTCGCGAGCCCCGCGCCGATGAAGACGCTCGATAGCGCGACGAGGGAGAGGCCGATTCCCGCCCCAAGGAACACGGACGCGGGGGCTTCGTTCGTCGCGGCGAGGATGATCACCGCGATTTGCGTCTTGTCCCCGAATTCGGCGAGGAAGTTGAAACTGAACGCCTGCGCGAGAGCCCCCTGCATCTCGCCCGTGGGCCCGGGCCTCTCCTCCGTGGCCGTCGGCCTGCGAGCCGCCTCGATGACCGCCCATCCGCCCAGGGCGATGAAAAGGAGGCCGCCGCCCGCTTTGAGCCAGATCAACCAGGGGCCCAACGCCGTCCCGAGGACCCCGCCGAGGATCGCGCCAATCGCCGTGACGGTCAGCAGGCCGAGGACCGCGCCCGCGAGGACGGCGGGCCATGGACGGCGCGCGGCGAGGGAAATCGTCACGAGCTGCGTCTTGTCGCCGATCTCGAGGAGAGCCACGAAAGCGAGGCTCGAGAAGAAGATGGTGAGGCTCTCCACGCCGGGAGGACCCTTTCCGGGCACTTCGTCCTTTCGCTCGTACTTCGCCTTTTCGACGGACCGAAATCCGACGGGCGTTCCATGGGCGTGGACGGATCTGTCGGCTCGTCGCGAGGCCGTGCTCCTCTTGGGGGAAAGTGTGTTCGTCCCATGTCCAATACCGAGGACAAAAGCTTTAATCCCTCGCGGGAATTTCTGCGCAGGGATGGGATCAGGGCTCGTCTTCCTCCATAGCCACGCGCGCGGAGAGACGATGCCGCGAGGTCCCACACCCAACGCGGGCGAGGGTCCGCGGTGAGGAAGCGATGGCCACCGACGAGGACGGGGACAAGGGGACGAAGACCGCGGAGGACGTTCGCGACGAATTCGAGGAGAAGATGGATCGCCTCCGGAGGCAGTACGAGCGGGACCTCCACTCCTTCCGCTACGAGATCGAGGAACGGGAGTACCGCCTCAAGGCCTACGAGGACAAGTTCAACAAGATCAAACAGCCGCCGCTCCTCTATGCCTACATCGTCCGCAAGGAAGGCCCGGACCTCGATGGGAACCAGATCGTTGTGGCCCGCGCGACAGAGCTGCTGAAGGTCTCCACAGGGCTTGTGGAGAAATCCCAGCTCGAGATCGGCCAGTACGTCTGGGTCCACCCGCAGACCTACGCGATCGTCGAGGGTTCATCCGTCCGGAACGAGGGCATGATCGCGAAGGTCGTCGACATGATCGACGGCAAGCTCGTCGTCTCCGTGGAGGGGGACATGGAGAAGCGCCTCGTGAGCTGCGACAAGGGCCTGTACAAGAAGCTGAAACCCGGTTTCCAGATCAGCGTCCTCCCGCCGACGATGGAGGTCCTCAGCGTCCTCCCGAACCTGGAAGTCAAGTCCCTCCTCCTTGGGGAGAAGCCGAACGTGCCCTACCGCGAGATCGGCGGCCTCGCCGAGGCGATTGAGCGGATCAAAGATGTCGTCGTGCTCCCCTACAAAGAGGCGAAACTCTTCGAGCAGATCAAGCTCGAGGCGCCCCGCGGAATCCTGCTGTACGGCCCGCCCGGCTGCGGCAAGACGCTCCTCGTGAAGGCGATTGCCACGGAGAACGACATGACGTTCTTCAACGTGAGCATCGCCGATGTCCTCTCGAAGTGGGTCGGGGAGAGCGAGCGAATCATCAAGGAGATCTTCCGCCAGGCCCACGAGAAGAAGCCGAGCATCGTCTTCTTCGACGAGATTGAGGCCCTGTTCACCGTCCGCGGCATGATGGACACCTCGGGCGTGCACAAGAACATCATCGCCCAGATCCTGAGCGAGATGGACGGGCTCGTTCGCCTCCACGATGTCTTCGTGGTCGGCGCGACGAACCGCGCGGATCTCGTGGACCCCGCCCTCCTCCGGCCCGGGCGCTTCGACGAGATCATCGAGATCCCCCGGCCGGACCGCACGGCCGCGGAGGAAATCCTCGGCATCTACCTCGCGGAGAACGTGCCTGTGGCCGAGGAGGTCGTAAGGGAGTTCGGCGGCCGCATGGAGGCGATCGATGGACTCCGTCGATACGTCCTCGACGAGCTGTATGGCGAGAACAAGTGGGTCAAGGTCAAGCTCGATGCCGAGGCGAAGGAAGCGATCAAGACGGTGAAGCGGAAGGACATCATCTCCGGCGCGATCATCGAAGCCATCGTGACGACCGCGAAGAAGAACTTTGTGAAACGCGTCATCGAACTCAAGAAAGCGGAGCGGAAGAAGGAAGGCCTCACACGCAGGGACTTCGAGATGGCGATCGAGGAGGAGTGCAAGGAGCACGCGATCACGGAGATGTACGTGTACGAGAAGCGCCAGAGGGAGGTCTTCCGGACGGGTGCGGATCCCATGGTTGGGTGACGCATGCGGAAGATGGTCCAGGGGACCGAGCACGAGTACACGCTGTTCTGCCGCAAGATGGGGTCGATGGGTTTCGATCCCCACCTCCTCGCGCTGGAGCTGCTGCGGGAGAGTAACCTCCACTTGGCCGGTGAATTCGTCACGAACGGCTCCCGCGTCTACTACGACGTTGGCCACTTCGAGGTGAGCACGCCGGAGACGACGAACTTCCACGACCTCCTGGTCTGGGAAAAGGCGGGGGAGAAGATCCTCGACTGGCTCCGCCGGGTGATGGAGGACAAGTACACGGGCGGCGGGACGAAGATCCACGCGTTCAAGAACAACACCTCGCCCGACGGGACTTCCTACGGGAGTCACGAGAACTACTGCGTCTCCCGGGACGTGCCGTGGCCGAACCACTTTGTTCGTGACCTGGTGCCCCATCTGTCGACGCGGGTCGTCTACACGGGTGCGGGGGACATCATCCGAGGGAACTACGTTTTGTCGCCGATGGCTTTCCTGACCTCTCAGGTGATTAGCGGGGAGACGATGCATGACACGGGAATCCTCAACACCCGCGACGAGCCCCACGCGGACGGCGCACGCTGGCGCCGACTCCACGTGATCGTCGGGGACGCGCTCATGAACGAGACCGCGATCATGCTGCGGCACTTCACCACGTCCGCGATCCTGCAACTCATGGAGGATGAGGCCCTCGGCGACGTCCCTCAGCTCCGCGATCCTGTGCGGGACCTATGGCACAACGTGGCGACCCGGAATCCGGACCAGTGGCGCGTGGAACTGGAGGACGGGTCCACGGTCTCTCCTATCGAGATCCAGCGCTACTACCTGGGGAAGATCGAGACGATTGCGGAGGACGCCTGGGAGAAGCGGGCGCTCCGGACCCTTGAGGAGGTCCTCGACGCCCTGGAGAACCGGCGCTCCAAGGAGGCGGCGCGGCGGGTCGAGTGGCTCGACCGCTACCTCGCGATCCAGGAGGCGGCGGAGGAGACGGAGGGCCCCGACGTGGAGATGATGGCCTGCAAACAGTATTCCGAGATCGGCGCGGAACGCTCCCTCTTCTACAAGAGGCAGCGGGCTGGCCTCGTCGAACGCATCACGGACGACGACGCGATCAAGCGGGCGATCACGGAGCCCCCCGTGGACACGCGTGCGAAGCTCCGCCGGGAGATTTGCGACACCTTCAATATCGAGATGATTGATTGGTCTGTCTTGGTCGTGAACGACGGGACGCGGCGCAGGATTGAGCTCCTCGATCCCTACGCCACGAAGATGGAGGCGACCTATGCCACTGCAGGTTGAGGAACGGCCGAAGAAGCGGAAGAAGCAGGAGAAGAAGCTCGAATTTGAGGCGGGAAAGGTCTTCACCCCTGGGGAAGTGAAGGAAGAGGATTTCGAGCTCGACCTCGATAGTGCAAAGTACAAAGCGCAGAAGGGACAGGGCGGGGACCGGCGCACCTGAGCCCTGCCTCGCCACACGCCCCTGACCCGACGCCGGGCCGCAATCCTTTAGCTCCCGTCGCCCGTTCCGCGGCCCGTATGGCCACCCATGTGGAGGCCCTCGACAACGGGTTGAAGGTGATCCTGCAACCGCTCCCCGGGACCAAGCCCCTTTCGTGTTGGGTGGGCTACCGGATCGGATCCCGAAACGAGCTCCCCGGGATGACCGGCTCGACGCACTGGGTCGAGCACATGCTGTTCAAAGGAGGGGGGCGGCTCAAGAAGGGAGACATCGACCGCGTCATCAGCCGCCTCGGAGGCAAGTACAACGCGTTCACGGATGCGGACTTCACGACGTACTTCGAAACGATCCCTGCGTCGGCGATGGACACCGCCCTCATGATCGAGGCGGAACGCATGCGGAACGCGGCCTTCGATCCCAAGGAGGTCGAGGCCGAGCGGACCGTCGTCATCAGCGAGCGCGAAGGCGCGGAGAACCAGCCCGAATTCCTCGTCGAGGAGGAGCTGTGGGGCCTCGCCTTCCAGGTCCACCCGTACCATTGGACCCCGATCGGATATCGGCAGGATCTCCAGTCCTTGGACCGCGATCCCCTCTACCGCCACTATCTGCGGTACTATGCGCCGAACAACGCGTACCTGATTCTCGTCGGAGGCTTCGACCCCGCGGTCGCGATGCAGCACATCCGCGAGTCCTTCGGAGGGCTGAGGCCCGAGCCGACTCCCGGGCCCATGCGCCTCGTCGAACCGGAGCAGCACGGAGAGCGTCGGAGCGAGCTGCGCCGCCCGGGGGCCGCAGACCTCCTCGCTGTGGGCTGGAAGGTCCCCGCCTTCTCCCATGAGGACACGCCCGCCCTCGTCCTCCTCGGGGCGGTGCTCGGCGGCTGGCGCGGGTTCGTGCGCGTTGCGGCAGGCGACTGGAGGCCCCGATCGAACCGCCTGTACCGCGCCCTCGTGGAGACGAAGCTTGCGACGGAGGTCGCCGTGCACCTCGAGACAAGGATCGACCCCTCCCTGTTCATTGTGGACGTGACCCTCGCGGAAGGAGCGTCCTTGGATCGCGTGGAAGAGGTCCTGGAGGCGGAGGCTGTTCGGCTCCGGAAAGTCGCGCCATCAAAGGCTGAGGTCGATCGCGCGAAGGGTCAGCTCGATGCGTGGCATCAGTACGAGCGGGACGGCGTCACATATCAGGGGATGATGCTCAGCGCGAGCGAGGCCCTCTCCTCCTGGGACGCGTGGGGCCTTACCCTCGCACGGGTCGCGAAGGTTCGCGCCGAGCGGATCCGGGATGTGGCCCGACGCTATCTCGTTGGGGGACACCGCTCCGTCGTCCGCTTCCACGCGCAGGAGGTTCGCGGATGAGCCTCCCCGACCGGACGGTCCTAGATAATGGGGCCGTCCTGATCGCTCAACCCCTCCCATCGAACCCTTTCGTGGCCTTCCGCGGGAGCGTTCCCGCCGGCCTCGCCGCCGAGGCGAACGAGCCCGGGCTGGCGACCTTCGTGTCCCATCTCCTCCTCAGCGGCACGAGACGAATGGGCGGCCGGAAGCTCGTAGATCGCTTGGAGAGCCTGGGCGCGACTCTGGAGTTCCACGCCATGGAGGAAGTCCTGCTGTTCCAAGGTCGATGCACCCGGAGGACGGCCGTCGAGACGGTTCGGATCCTCCTCGAATGCCTTTTCCAACCGGCGTTCCCGCCCAAGGAGGTCGAGCGGGTCCGCGCGGAGCTCCTCAACGAGCTGCGAATCCAGAGGGACGACACAAGGTACCGCGCGGCGCGGGGCCTCGCGAACATCGTGTTCCCCAAGGGGCATCCCTACGGCCGCGAGCCTCGGGGCGACGCCTCGCACCTGAAGAGGATCCGGCGGCCGGACGTCGTCGCGTTCCACGAAGCCCACATCGGCTCGGACGGACTCATCCTCGCGATCACGGGGGACGTCGACCGCGTCCTCGTCGAGGAAGCCGTCGCAAGGTCCCTTTCGAAGGTGCCGGCGACGAACGAGCCCCCGGCATCGATTCCCCCTCCCGCCGGGTACCGCCCGCGGACGGAGTCGATCCCGATGCCCCACAAGTCGCAGGTGGACATCGCGGTGGGCGGGCCCGCGGTCCCACGGCGGCACGGAGACTTCTATGCCCTGCACCTTGCGAATCTCCTGTTCGGACGGATCGGGCTCATGGGCCGGATCGGGCGGAACCTGCGGGACGAGCAAGGGCTCGCCTACTACGCGTTCAGCGATCTCGACGCTCGCAGCGTGGGGGGGATGTGGTCGGTCGCCGCTGGCGTGAACCCTGCGAACCTCGAAAAGGTGCTTCAAGGGGTTCGGGCCGAGATGGAACGGCTTCGCGCGGAGCCGTTCGGCCTCGAGGAGATCCGGGATGGGAAGGACAACCAGGTCGGCTCCCTGATCGTTTCCCTCGAACGGAACGCGGAGGTCGCGGCGGAGCTCCACCGCATGGAGTACTTCGGCCTCGGCATGGACTTCCTCGAGCACTACGCGGACATCGTCCGCGAGCTGCCCGACGACGCTGTGCGGTCCGTCGCGCAGAAGTACTTCGCTCCCGCAGACGCTTCCGTGGTCGTCGCCGGGCCTCTCCGCAAGGCGCGCGTGAGCCTCTGAGGGCCGCGCCCCGGGCCTCTAGCCAAGTATTAAATCAGGTGACCTCGATTCGCAGGCCGCCTTGGGGAGTGCGGTTTTGGGGATGAACGGAACCACTTCGGAGAGCGCCCCCCCGCGGCAGAGGGTTCTAGGATGAAGAAGCTACAGCGGAAGCTTTGGGCCGTCCTGATGGTCGTCGTCTTCCTCGTGGGGGCCCTCGTGGCCATCGTGCCGCGGGCCAGTGCCACCCCGTCGATGTCGACCCTCCTCAAGCCGTCCCTTGATTCCATGATTGTCCCGACGGCCAGAGCCGGGACGCCGAGCGTGGATTCCGCGATGATGCGCCACGCGAGCGATGCGGCCGAACCACACCCGAATTGGGAGAAGCTGAGCTCGTCCCTCCAGGAGGCTGCCCTTGCCGGCACGGGGACCTTGAACACGGCAATCCTCACGGATGACGTGGCCCAGCTCGGAGGGTACCTCCGCGCCCACGGCGTGGACACGAAGATCGGGTCCGTGCCGACGACGATAACGGGCTTTCGTGTGGTGACCATCGAGCTTCCCGCGAAGATGCTGGAGAAGGTGGCCAGCCTCGATCACGTGTACGCGATGGCGCCCGCCGTCATCCCGGAGGCCCCAGCGAGAGCGGATCCCGAACTGCCGTCCGTGACGGCGATGAATGGACCCGCGCCGACAATCATCGAGGCGGGGAAGGGCCACCACGTTCCCGAGGCCTGGGCCCTCGGCTACACGGGCTATGGCGTGCGCGTGTCCGTCATGGACAGCGGCGTCGACTTCGGCCACCCGGACCTCCAAGGGACCTACGCGCGGGAGGAGGACCTGGCTTCGCCGTACTACAACTGGCCGATGGCCTTCGACCCGAGCTCCATGGCCCTCTACCTCCTCCTGGGAGTGACCTTCCCGGCCGCGCCATCCTCATGGTACGTAGACACGAGCTTCGTTGCCGGGGCGGACCCCGCTTCGGGATGGTTGGATTCTGAGTTCAACGGGCATGTCTACAACGTCTACGGGATTCCGAGCGCGAGCGGATCGTACCACCTCGGCATCCACCCTGACAACCAGCTGCCCGCCTTCTGGTGGGGCGAGTACGTCGGGGTGCTCGTGACCGACTCCCTGCTCCCGGGCGTCTACGACACCGTGTACGTGGACCTCAATGACAACTACAATTTCACGGACGACAAGGCGGTGACGATGGCCTCTCCCGAATCCTGGGCGGACTACTACGACGCCGGCTCCGACACCTGGGACTTCTCGTCCTGGACTGCCGGGGACGGCCTAGCTGACTTCTCCGGCGGGCTCGTGTACTGGATGGCCGATGGCTCGAACCCGATCCCCTACTCCGACGTGATCGCGGACCGCTACGGCCTGCCCCTGCCGATGCCCTCCTCCGGGGACCTCGTGGCCTTCATGATCGGCGACGTCTTCTCTCCGGGCGGCGACCACGGGACCCTGTGCGCCTCCTCGATTGTCGCGCAGAACGTGACGGGCGCCGTCGAAGGGTTCGCGCCGCAGGCGAAGCTCATCGCGGTCGGCAACATCTACGCCGGCGGCTTCCCCTACGACATCTACACGTTCGTTGCGGAAGGATACGATGGGATCAGCGGCACCGGGGACGAGGCGATGGTCGCATCCGCCTCCTTCGGCTACTCTACCGTCTTCAACGATGGCTGGGACTTCGAGGCGCGATGGGTGGAGTTGCATGCGGACTTCCTGTACCCCCTGACCGCCTACGTCGTGTCCTCAGGGAACGGAGGCCATGGATTTGGAACGGTGACGTCGCCCGGCTCGAGCAACGGCGTCATCACCGTGGGCGCATCCACGAGCTACAACGCAGCTTTGGGTGACTTCGACCTTGCGGCTCACTCGACGTTCGGGGATGTCCAGCCGTGGTCGAACCGCGGCCCCAGTGCGGTCGGCATGACGAAGCCGGACCTCGTGACCGTGGGCGCATGGGCCTCCGGGGACGGCGCGCTGAACGAGTTCGGCGGTGCGCCCCCGTGGTACACATGGGGTGGCACATCCCTCTCCGCGCCTGCGACCGCAGGGATCTACGCGCTCGCCGCGAACGCGTGGCAGAACGCGACCCTGGGTCCTCTCGTGAACTACATCGGAAAGTGGATCCTCACGGGCTCCGCCGACAACATCCATTACGATCCGCAGGCGATGGGCCACGGCCTCGCGAATGCCTTGCGAGCCGTCGAAGCGGCGAGCTTCACGGACGGCGTGATCGCCTTCGACGAGTTCGGCTCGTTCCCGTACCCGCAATGGGGCGCGGGCGACTACCGGGGCACCCAGTATGGAAGCTTCTCACGGCTCATGTCGCCCGGCCAGACGGCGACGGAAGTCTTCGACGTCTACAACCTTAACTCAATCTCCACGAAAGACGTCCAGATCTACGATTGGGAGCTCGACCGGACCGGTTCCGACACATGGACGATTAGCGCGAACCTGAGCCAAGAGAGCCCCGCGGACTTCCTGCGGCCGGACTACCTGATCGACCTCACGGGCCTCGTGCCTGCGGGCACAAACCTCGTCAAGGCGACCGTGAACTACCCGCTCTCCGAGCTCGATCCCGACGGCGACTACAATGGGAACAGCCGTTGGAGGCTCGTCATCTACGATTGGCTTGACTACAACTCGAACGGGGTCTACTGGAACGACACGGATGGGAACGGCGTCGTGAACGCTGGGGAGATGGATGAGTCGAGCGGCATGGAAATCCAGCGCTTCACAGTCAGCTATGTCGTCGGCACGACCCTCGAGGCCTCCGTCCACGATCCCCTCTCGCGGATCCACGACGGCCTCCTCCTCGCTCTTCAGCACCGGCCCGGCGTGACCCTGGTTCCGATCACGAACCTGACCGTGACCGTGGAGTACTACCAGGCCGTCGATGCCCCATGGCTTTCCGTGGACGTTATGAGCGCGACGATTCCGACGGGCTGCGGCTTCCCGCCGTGCTTCATCCCCGTGACGCTGAACGTGACCCTCCCGTCGGATCAGCCCTTCGGGGCCCTCTCCGGGGTCGTGTCCATTGTGAACGGGACGACGGAGACGCAGATCCCGGTCATCGTGAACGTCGCCGCGAGCGGTACCGATTTCACGTTCGGTGGCGACCCGACGAGCACGGCGTTCCTCGACAACAACCGAATGTTCGGCGGTTTCGACTGGACGTGGCGTGCGGAGTCCGGCGACTGGCGCTTCTTCTACACGGATATCCCCGACAGCACGGTGATCGCCCCGGGGACGAGCCTTCTCGTCCACACGTGGTGGTCCGATCCGTCGACGGACATCGATACACTTGTGTTCGGACCCACGAGCGACCCCTTCAGTTCGATGGCCCCGTTCTTCTGGGGAGACTACAGCCTCGACACGGTCGGCTCGAGCGCGAACACACTGATTAGCGCGGGTCGCTGGGCGTTCCAGACGGCGACGGGCGGCCCCGAGGAATGGGTTGCCGCGCCGCTGTCCACCGGCCTCCACGAGATCGCCCTCCACAACGTGCTCAACGGCGGCGTAGGTCCGAGCGACCTCTTCTCCGGGCAAGTCGGGACCTTCAGCGTATCCCCGACTCCGTGGGACGTCGTCACGACGGAGCCCACGGATGTGGGCACGTTCAACGTGAGTTCGTCCCTCGACTTGACTGGCCTCGATGTGCGAGCGTTCGGCGTCGCGGCGCCACAGTTCTCCAGCGGCTTGCCGATCGAGAACCTTGGGCAGTACGTGGACTTCTTCTCCGCCTCGGACATCGGCCTGATCGACATCTGGATCGATGAGTCGTATTCCCAGGGCATGGACATCGATCTGTACCTGTTCTGGTTCGATGGCGTGGACTTCGTCATCGTCGCCTCCTCGGCGACGTCGGCCGCCTTCGAGCGCGTCCGCCTGACGATGCCCGCGGACGGAGACTACGCGATCCTCGTGGACGGTTACTCCGTTCCGGCAGGGACGGGCGAGTTCGATCTGTACAAGGCCGTCATCGCGGGAACGAACCTCACGCCTTTGGACGCGCCCACGGGACCGATTCCGGGCGGCACGCCCGTGTCGTTCAACGTGAGCTACAACGTGACGGGCGTGTATGCCGGCTTCTACCTGGGCATCGTTTTCGTGGGTCCTGTGGGAGCGCCTGCAATCGAGATCGACGCGACGTTCACCCTCATCGACGACAAGTCGCCCTCGATCCTCGCGACGGACCCGGCGGACGGGCAGTACCTGAACAACAAGTCCCCGACGTTCAACGTGACCTTCGTCGATCCGCAGATTTCTTCGGGTGTCTTCGCCTCGCCCCTTATCCTCGACGGCCTGATCCCGCTGAGTCCGTTCGACGCGACGGACACGGGCGCGAGCTACAAGCTCCCGCTCGACCTGAGCGACGGCTGGCATGACGCGTTCATGTACATCACGGACGGCGTCGGGTACTCCGATTCCGTGTCGTGGTCCTTCTACATCGACTCGTCCGCCCCGGACCTCGTCGTGACGGATCCCTCGTACACCCTTACGCAGGACCCGAGTGCGACGGTTTCCGGGACGACAGAGCCCGGGGCCAACGTGACCGTGAACGGCGTGCCCGCCACTGTGGACGGGACGGGGGCCTTCACGGAGGTCGTGACCCTCGCGGAAGGCCTGAACACGATCGAGGTCGTGGCCACGGACGCGGCGGGCAACTTCGCCTCCGTGACGAAGTCCGTGACCCTCGACACGACGCCTCCCGCCCTAACCGTGGACGAGCCAACGGCTGGGAGCCTCATTGGGGAGAGCGTGGTCACGGTCTCCGGCACGACAGAGGCGGGCGCATCCGTGGCGGTGAACGGGGTGGCCGTTGCGGTCGACTCGAGCGGCGATTGGTCCGCGGACCTGGCCCTCTCGGACGGCGCCCAGACGATTACCGCGACAGCAACGGACGCGGCAGGGAACCACGCGACGGTCACGCGATCCGTGACCGTGGATACGACCGCTCCAGGCATCACGCTGACCGCGCCTGCGGAGCCCCTGACGAACAGCGATTCCGTCGTCGTGTCCGGCATCGTCTCCGATCCGGGTGCGAGTGTGACCGTGAACGGGAACGCCGCCACGGTGAACCCGACGACGGGTGCCTTCACTACGACGCTGACTCTCGCGGACGGGGTCCAGACGATCACCGTCGTTGCCACGGATGACGCCGGCAATGAGGGGACGGCGACCGCGATCATCACGGTCGACACGGCCGCGCCCTCGGTGACCGTGAGCGCCCCGGCCGACGGATTCGATACAGACACGTCCACGGTCGTCGTGAGTGGAACCGTGGACGACCCGACCGCGACGGTCCTCGTCAACGGGCAGGCCATCCACCCGTCCGCGACGGGCGCATGGTCTGCCATGATCGCCCTCGCCGAAGGCGACAACGCGATCACCGTGTCTGCAATCGATCCCGCTGGCAACGTGGCGTCGAGCGTGAGTCGAACCGTGACCTACACGTCTCCGGTCCCAGGCATCAACCAGGCGATCTCCTCCACGAACAACTCCTTGATCTACGGGCTCGTGGCCGCGTTCGTGGTCCTCGCTGCGGTTGCGTTCGTGCTGTACTGGAACCTGAGCAAGCGGATTCGCGCAGTCGAGGGGTCGAAGCCGGAAGAGAAGGAACCCTTGTAGAACGGGAGAGAGAGCCCCTCTCCCCTTTTCCCTTTGTTCCGGTCCGATCGAGCGTCGCTCCTGAGTCTCTGGCGTCGGCGCGGACTCACGTTTTATATCAGCAGGCGCGGTACCGCCCGCCGCCCGGTCCCTCGGCCGGGTTTCGCGGATTCGAGGGATGACGGGCGCGGAAGGGCTGCGATGGCACTCGGCTGTCGGCGGAAGGGCTCGGCGTTCGCAATCATCGTGGTCCTGCTGCTGATCGCCTGGGCCATTGGCACGTCCCCAATTCCGAGGGCACTTCATACGGTGACCCTTCCTGCCGGAACCCTCCACATCGCCAGCCCAGGCCCCGTGATCCTGAATGTCACCCCGTGGGACGGGCAGTTCATCGGC
Source organism: Thermoplasmata archaeon (assembly GCA_036555455.1). GTDB lineage: Archaea > Thermoplasmatota > Thermoplasmata > RBG-16-68-12 > RBG-16-68-12 > RBG-16-68-12. The sequence goes on along the minus strand of DATBLI010000021.1, from coordinate 64,138 downwards.
ACGAAAACCCCGGCTATCGTCGTTGCCTATGTGGACGTCAACGCAACGATCCTCGCGGTCGATTTCCACTTGGATCGAATGAACCTGACGAGCGCGGGGGTCTTCAACGCCACGTCCTTCGCCCTGCCGATGGCTTTCGAGCTGCGGGACGGACCTCACATCGCCGAGTTTGTTGCCATCGATGGCGCCGGGGAGACAGCGTACGTCAACTGGACCTTCGTTGTGGACACGATCCCACCCCTCCTCTCTGTCACAGCACCCGGCTTCCCTGCCGTCCCGGGGCCCGCCGTCCCCGTCGAGGGCGCCGTCGTCCTCGTCTTCCCCCAGGCCTTCCCCGTGAATGTGACCGTGACTTCTCTGCCCCTCCAGGCGGCGAGCTGGACGGTCCTCCCGCAGAATGGCACCTTCCAGATCGTCGTACCCCTCGCCCCCGGTGCGAACGTCCTTTTCATCAATGCCACCGATCGCCTCGGCAATCTTGCGAGTGACGCGAGGGCCATCCTCAGCGACACGAGTCCGCCGCCCCTTACGGTCCTCGCGCCCGCGAACCAGTCCGTCTCCCCATCGAACATCGTCGGGGTCTCGGGGACGACCGAGTTCGGCGCCTACCTCACGGTGAACGGGCTCAACATCGCGGTTCGGCCCGACGGCACATGGAGCGTGAACCTCGCCCTGCCGGATGGCGTACAGCTCATTACGGTCGCCGCAACGGACGCGGTGGGGAACACGAACGTGGCCATTCGCGCGATCCTCGTCGACGGGGACGTGCCCGAGGTCCGCCTCACGTCCCCCCTCCTCCCGATCACGAACCGGAGCGAGGTCGTGGTGTCGGGCTATGTGACCGACAGCAACGCGGTCGCGGTCCTCGTGAACGGATTGGCGGCATCCTTCAACGCAGGCTCGGGCGCGTTCTCGAGAACCCTGGAGCTCCCGGATGGCACGAACCCGATCATCGTCGTGGCCATCGATGCGGCCCAGCACACGGGGGTCGCGCAGACCGCGATTATCGTCGACACGGCGGCTCCGCACATCCTCGTCGCGGAGCCCTTGGACGGGCTCGAGACGAACCAGTCCACAGTCATCGTGGCAGGATCCGTGGACGACCGGAACGCGACCGTGCTCGTGAACGGGCAGGAGATCCGCCCAGGCGCGGATGGCCATTGGCAGTCGACTGTGGCCCTCGTCGCGGGGGAGAACCGGATTGTCGTGGGTGCCGTGGATGCGGCGGGGAATCAAGCCGCAGCCGTCGTGAAGGTCGTCACATTCTCCTCGCCGTGGCCGGACCTTGACACACGCATTTCCGACCAGGAGCGGATGCTCTCCGTCTGGGGGAGCACCCTGAGCCTCGCCCTCGTGGGGGCGTTCCTCCTTCTCCTGGCGTCGCTCTTCGCGATGTACCTCCGCCTGAACAGCCGGATCGTTCGGCTCCGCGGGAGGGGCCCGAGGAAGGTTGAGACGCCTCTGCAGCCGAAAGCGGAAGGCGAGGCCGATGTCAAGGCGGAGAAGTGATCGCCTTCAGAAGAGGTGGTCGCCGATCACGTGGGCAGGGCCGCCGACGTGGCATCGGATCGTCCGCATCCCCAGCTCTTGGATGCGGCGCTCGACCTCTTCCCCGCGGTCCGGGAACGTGTTCACGTAGACCGTCGCGCCGGTGTCGATCGAGAAGAAGACAGGGATGCCCGCGTCGCGCATTTTGCGGACCGCAAGGATGACCCGCAGGGTCTCCGGCTGCCACAGGACCATCTCGTTCGCGCCGGTCATCGTGATCCCATGGAGCATGAGGGTGTCCCGTTCGGCAAGGGCGCAGATCGCTCCGACGTCCCGCCCTCGGATCGCGAGTTCCATCTCCGCGATGAGGCGGGGCATCTCGGCGAGGCGGGCGTGGAAGAAGGGCGACGTCAGGGCCTCCCGGTGGGCGTCCTCCGTTTGCTTGAAGGCGGGGATGAGGGCCACGATCATGTCCATCTGGAGATCCTCCCCGGCGAGCTGGATCGAATACGAATCCTCGTCCGTCAGCCCCATCTTCCACTTGCTGAAGGCGCCCGTCACGGAGCGCGTCGCGGATCCGGCCCCGCGCCGCGCGAGACGTGATAGGGCTTCCGCGGAGGCCTCCATGCCCGCGGCCTTGCAGGCGGCCGTCGCCAGGGCGGCGAATCCCGAGGCGCTCGCCCCAAGGCCGACGTTGGAGGGGAAGTCATTCGTGGAGGCCATGCGGAACCGCCGGTCGAGTCCCGCCTCGCGCCGCACCGCGTCGACGACCGAGCCGATGCGGTCCATCTCCCTCGCGGTGATTGCCCGCCCATCGATCGTGGCGTGGTCTCGGTCGAAGTCTCCGAACTCGATCGTCGTCCGCGTCGTGAGGGGTGCCGTGCACACGCTGATGGAATCGTGGAACGGGAGTCGGAGGACCGCGTCCGCGAGCCCGTGGTACTTGATGAGGCCCTGAATCGGATGGGCGACGGCGCTCGCCTTCACGGCATCCACCGCCGGAGGACCTCGAAGAGCTCCGCATGATCACGGATCTCCGCGTCCGCTCGGTCTGTGGCCGCGCCCGGCCAGAAGCCGGTGTTGAACCACACGGCTCGCATGCCTAGGGACTTGGCCCCTGCGATGTCCGCGTCGACATCGTCGCCGACGTGGACGACCTCCGCGGGTTTGAGGCGAAGGCCCTCCATGGCGCGCAGGAAGATGCGGGAATCCGGCTTCCGCGTCCCTACTTCGTCGGAAAACACCCGAACGTCGAAGTACTTCCCGATCCCGAGTTCGTCTTGGATCGGCCGAAGGTAGCGTCCCCACGTTCGGCCTGTGTTCGAGACGATGCCGATTCGGTAGCCCAGCTCATGGAGACGCGAAACGGTCTGCGGGAAGTGTGGGTAGAGGACCGGGAGGGAGGTCTCGAGGGCTCGGCCGAAGGCATCTTGGACGGGGCGCAGAAGCCGCGCATCCTGCCCGTCGATTCCTGCGAGTTCGAGGAACGCTCGGGCTTGCTCCTCCGCGCTGGGATCCACAAGCTTCCGCCACGATTCCTCGAGCAGCTCGGTGTGGCGGTCGTACGCTCGGTACAGGTCGTCTGTTTCGACGATCAGCCCCTCGCGCTCGAGGCCCTCTCGGAGCCGCTCCACCCGGTATGCGCGCAACCGGGCATCCCAGTCCGGCCACGGTACTTCCACAATCGTGTGCCACCAGTCGAAGGTCACGCCGCGGATCGACCCAGGGCTATGCATCGAAGATCACCTCCGCGACCCCTGCCTTGGGGTCCACCTTCAGGCGGTGGTATGTGACCGCCTTGATCGCGAGCTTCAGTTCGTGGCGGCGCTTGTCGATCGTTTCCCCTCGCACGCGAGCATGGAGCCGGGTCCCCTCGATGTGCACCTGGAACTCCTTGAGGAGGACGCGTTGCGTCTCGTGAAGGAAGAGGAGCTCCTGGAGGAAGTTCACGAGGAGCTGCGGGACGCCCGCGGCGTCCGCGGTGACCTCCATCTCTCCGACAGGCATCACCTTGGAGGGGTCCGCGATGAGGCTGAACATCCCCTCTGCCACGGCGGCGAAGAGTTCGTCCAGGGTCTTCCCATGGGCGCGGATGCCCACGTCCGCGGTATGCTCGATTTCTTCGTACCGCACGCGGAAGCCAGCGGGGCGGCCCTACATCAAGTCTTCTCCGAGCCGCGGGTTCGGATGGCAGGGCTCGCGGACCCGCAGAGCACGCGGGGCACTCTTCGTGGGCCTCGCACTGTTGCCGTGAGTCAGATCGCCCGTTCCTTCCCCGGCCAGAGCAGTTTGTGGATCTGTGGCTGCAGCCGCACGTCGAGTCGGTCCTCGAGGATCCACCCAGCGAGCGTCGCAGGATCGAGTCCCCGAGGCACGCGATGGGCCGGGGTGGCCGGCGAGAAGAGGATCGTTTCCGCGGGGACGTCGTATCGACGGAGGACATCCTTCGCGAAGTCGTAGTCCGAGCGGTCCAAGATCACGAACTTGACCTCATCGAACGGTCGCAGGAGGCGAAGGTTGTCGAAGGCCTTCTTGGGGACCATCGTGGAGCCGGGGCACTTGATGTCCATGATGTACCGCGCGAGGCTCGCCTTGCGCTTCGCTTCGACGGCCCGGTCGAAGGGCGCGAGGTCCACCTCCCCGTCCGTCTCCAGCGAATGAACGAAGTGCGGCGGGAGGGCTTCGATCGCTTCCGCCACGGACTTCCACTGAAGGAGTGGCTCGCCCCCCGTCCAGCAGACATGGGTGACGCCGCGCCGCTTCGAGCCCGCCGCGGGCTCGCTCAGCTGTCGAACTCGTGAAACGACGTCCTCCACGGAGACGTTCTTGCAGTCCCCGCCCTCGACCGCGTACATGGAGTCACACCAGGCGCATCGCAGGTTGCAGGAGTACAGGCGCACGAAGATCGTCGGTGTTCCCACGAGGCTGCTCTCGCCTTGGATCGATGCGTAGCACTCGCTGAGCAGGAACGTCTTGCCCGACAGGTTCGCGACGGCCGCCTCGTGGTACACGGTGCGCGGGATATGGCGCTCCCCGTAGTAATTAACCCTCGCGCCGGACACGCCGGGCGTAGGGGACCGGATCCCTCAGGCCCGCCTCGCGGAAGCCCTTGAGGCGGAGCTGGCAGGAATCGCAGACGCCGCAGGCCGTGTCCCCTCCGCGGTAGCAGGACCACGTGAGCTCCCACGGCACCCCCAGTTCCTTCCCCTTCCGGACGATGTCCGCCTTCGTCATCTGGATGAGGGGTGTGCGGATCTCGATCACGTCCCCCTCGACGCCCCGCTTCGTCCCAAGCCGCGCGACCTCCTGGAAGGCCTTGTAGAACTCGGGGCGGCAATCCGGGTATCCCGCGTAATCGACCGCGTTCGCCGCGATGTAGATGGCGTTAGCGTCCGTTGCCTCGGCAAGGCCCAGGGCGATGCTCAGGAACATCGTGTTCCTCGCGGGGACGTACGTCACGGGGACTCCCTGGCCGATCTCCTCGAGGCGACGCTGCTCGGGCACCGGGATCTTCCGGTCCGTGAGTGCGGAGCCGCCAACCTCCGCGAGGTCGAGGGATATGAAGCGATGGTCCTTGACCCGGAAGTGCTTCGCGACCTTCTTGGCGGCCTCCAATTCCCTCCGGTGCCTTTGGCCATAGTCGATTGTGAGGGCAATCGGGTCGAAGCCGTCCGCCCTCGCGATGGCGAGGGCCGTGGCCGAGTCCATGCCGCCACTCAAGAGGACGACCGCACGGAGGGCCACGCGCGGGCAAGGGCCGTCGGGACTAAAGGTGTTTCGGGCGACTCGCTTGGAGTCGTGATCCGTACCGCCGGAGGTAGCGATCGATGCGGTTCTTCAGAACGGCATCGCGCCCTCTGGCCTTCTCCGGCGCCCGGGCTGCGATCTCGATGAGGTCGACCGCCGTGGCGAGGTCCTTCGCCGACACGGTCTCCGCCTGGAGGCGATTCCCGGGACCTTGGTTGTGGTAGTTCCCGAGCGGGACCGCCACGCCGGTGGCGCGGTATCCGTACAGGTTCCACACGGTCGCCTCGCAGGTGCCGCCGCTCATGAGGGATCGCTGGACCGGCCTCGTCTTCGGCAATTGATCCCGGGCCGCGAGGAGCAGGTTCTCCGCCTGAGCCGGAAAGGTCGTGCGCCGATCGCCGACGCGGATCACGGGCCCGCCGCCGATGTCCACTCCGGGAAGGGCCCGGCTCGCCTCCACGTTGATAATCCAAGCATTTCGGGGGATGCGTCCGTCCTCCGCCGCACCGAGGCTCCCCACGAAGCCAACCTCCTCCGCCCGCGTGAGGAGCGCGTGGACGTTGAGCCGGCTGCGGGAGCAGGCGCGTTCTATGACCGCCAAGGAAACGGCGGAGCCTGCGAGGTCGTCGAGCTGCCGGGCATGGACGAGGCCGCCGCTGAGTCGGAAGTCCTCGAGCTCGAGGACACCGAAATCTCCACGCCGAAGGCTACGGACCCCGGGCGTATCGCGAAGGCGACAAACCCCCTTCTTCGCGGAGAACCTCTCGAGCTTCGCCGGGATGGATTCCCCTTCATGATAGAAACGCAGCCGGAGGCCGCGGTGGAAATACCGGGCTCCCACGCCGCCCAGGAGCGCGGCCTGGCCACGGCCGAGGACCTCGAGGCCAGGATGGTCCGTGTGGGCGACGAGCCAGATGGGCGGGCCGGCTCGCCTCTCCTTCGGCCGAACAACGAGGTTGCCCCATCGGTCGATCGACACGCGGGCGCCGAATCCACGTGCAATCGCGGTGGCTTCATCGAGGACGGCGTGCTCGTGCATGGGCGCTGTCGGCCGACGCGTCAATCGCTCGAGGATCCGGACGACGCGAGGGAAAGCCATGCGTCCCCGATGCCTCGGCGTGCTATGGCCTTTTCGAGCAACGGCTTCACTGGTCCCGGAGTTATGGTTAAATAACCATAACTCAATACGCGGAGCGTGCAAGTCGGTTGCGGCCTGTACGAGCTCGAAGTGAAGGGACGCCGCTATCTCTATTTCTGGCACTACGAGACGCGCGGGGGCCGACGGATCCAAGTGAAGGAGTACGTAGGACCGGCTCGCCTGCGACGGTCGCGGGAGGACGGGGCGCGACGGTGTGACGCCTACTTCCGGAGGTCTGCGCAGGAACTCGAAAAGATGCGGGCGATTGCGATCGCCCCCGTCCTTCCTTAGGATGACTCCATCTGTCGGGTCGGTGCGGCTCTCCGCACGTTGTGGTCAAGTAACCATAACCACTTAGTCGGAGAGGGACTCGCTGCGGTGGCCTGTCTTCCCCTACGCGCGGATCTCGTCGAAGACGTAGTCCTCCCACTTCCTCTCGCCGAGGACGATCTCGAACTCGGGAGGTGTGAGAATGGGCTGCTTGTACTCAAGGACATCTTCGATCGCGATTCGCGGGCACGCGGTGTTCACCCAGGCGTCCACGCGATAGCCTTCGAGGAGCTGCGATGACACGAGATCCATCAGGAAGATGCTCGCCTCACGGCCGTGCTTCTCCGCGAGGAACTTCAGGTCCCTCGCCATCTCCGTCCGAACCTGGCCAATCTTCCTTGAGACGATGATGCCAAAGGCCTGGGCGTCGTGGGCGCGGGCGATCGCCGCGTACCGCTGCCTTAGGATCCGGTCCTTGAGGTCTGCGAGGGTCCTCGCACTCCCGCGTTCCGGGTCCGCGATGATCACGGGCTTCTCTGTGAGAAAGGCCACGCCCAAGGGATGGAACTCTCCTGTCCCGATATACAAGTAACCGTCCACATCTCCTAAGAGGACCTCCGCTGTATGGTAGTCGCAGCCGAGGAGCTGGCCCGCGTACGCCACGCGCCTATCCGGCTCGCCGATGTGAACCTTGTGCCCCCTCTTCTCGAGATGAACCTTGATCGCGGGAAGCCAGGAGCGGAACTGGGTCGTCGTGAGGAGGCCGATACGCTCCGGCAGCATCGGCTCTGCGGCGTCGACGAAGTCGAGGTTACGAAGGGGCGGCGCGGGCAAGTCGTAGAAGAAGACCCGGTTGTATCGCAAATGAGGCATGGGAGCGTGGCCCAAGTGGACGATGAGGTCCACGGGCATCTCTGCGATGTCGCAGGCCCCAAAGGAGGGATCCGCGGAGACGAGGCACGTGACGTCCGCCTTGGCCTCGATTTTCTGCGCGAGCTCGACGGCCTTTGTCCTCAGGCCCACAGGGAACTGGAGGCCGACGGTCTTCGCGGCATGGCCTCGGATCACATCGAGGAGCCGCTCGAGCTCGACCATGGGCCCCGCAGAAGGCGCGGGGCGAGAGAAAAACCTGTGCCTCTAGGCCGACCTCCTCGCGGCGCGCGCCCGCCAAGCCGCAAGGATCAGGATCCCGCGGCCTGATGCAATCAGCGGAATGGACGACTCGGCGGAGGGGCTGTTGAAGATTCGGACGCAATCCCCCACCAGCGCCGGGACCGTATTCCATACGTCCGTGAGGTTTCCCTGGAAGGCCTGGCCCGCGCAAGTGACCATGTCCCCGAGACGCTTCGCGGTCCAATCCGAGCCGCCGACGATCGCGAAGCGCTCGGATGCGTTCGAGCTGATCCTCCATGCCCAGAAGACCTCGATTGGGAGCGCCCCTCCTTACTGGCCGCTGAGATTGGCGCTCCACGATCTTTGCATGGGATCCGAGCCGTAGAACGTGACATGGGAGGCGTATCGGAGGATGACGGCACCTGTCCCTGAGAAATCCTCGAAGGTCCCCTGCTGTGCCGACACCATCGGGCCCACGCGGGCGTCCCCCTCGATCGTCATCGCCATTGGGATCTGGGGTCGGGGAAATCCGAGGGTCCACGAGAGGCTTTGTGGCGCATCGATCGTGACGGTATAGCGGCTCTCAACGGGCCATACAGTGCCGGCGTAGAGGAGGACGCCGCCGAGGATCACGAGCGTCGCACCGATGACGGGAAACACGATGCGGGCGGCCGTCGAGGCACCCTCCGCGGAAGGGGATCGTTCCCCCTCCAGTTGTAGGTGTTGATTCGGTTCGCCGCCCGCCTATTTCTTCGGCGTCTCGCGTTCGATTTCAATCCGCCAGGGCGTCGGCAACTTCACGCCGCCCTTACGCAGGGCGACCTTCGCATCCTCCACATGATCCTCCGTTGTCTCGAGGGTGAAGATCCTCGTGCCGGGCTTCACCCGCGCCGCCGTGCCCACGGGGGACCCGAAGGCCGCGCGCATCCCCTCGGAGATGCGGTCCGCGCCCGCGCCCGTGGCGATCTTGTTCTCCCGGAGCACGTTGTGCGGATACAACCGGAGCTTGAGGTGGTATGAGTTCCCCGCCTTCTTCGCGATGTATCGGTTCGCGCTCACGCGGGCGGCCTCGAGGGCGATGTGCCGGATCTGACACTGTTCCTCCGCGACGAGGTGGAGCTTCACCGGGAACCTCGTCCGGAGGTCCCCGATGTCGAACTGGCTGATGCGGATCGCGGGAACGCCGCCCATGTACTTCCTCTGGGCGTACGCCTGTCCGCGGATCTCGCGGTACATGCTGCCAGGCTTGCGGGTCATAGCAGGACGCGCTCGAAGGATAGAGCGCTATATAACCCTTCGCGGGGCGACGGGCGTCGCGGGAAAACGTTAAGTGCGGGGGCTCTGCTGGCCCGCGGTGTCCATGCTCCTTGTGAAGCTCGGCGGCAGTGTCCTCACGGACAAGGCTCGCCTGCGGACGCTGAGGCGTGCCGCGATTCGCCGGCTCGCTCGGGAGTTGGCGGGAGTCGACGAGGACCTCATCGTCGTCCACGGAGCGGGCTCCTTCGGCCACATGCTCGCACGCCGCTACCGTCTCGACGGCCCTGCGTCCCCCAAGAAGGTGAAGGGAGCGGCGATCGTGCAGCGGGACGTGAAGGCCCTCGACACCGTGGTGGTCGACGAGCTCCTCGATGCGGGCCTATCGCCCGCGTCCCTCGCGCCCTCCGCGATCCTCTCCCTGGACGCCGGCCGCGTGGCCTCCTTCGACCTCGCCCCCTTCACGGATTACCTCGCGCAGGGCTTCACGCCCGTGACCTTCGGCGATGTCGTGAGGGATCGTAGCCGGGGGGTCGCCGTATGCTCCGGGGACGTCCTCATGCTCGAGATTGCGAAGGCCCTCCGCCCGGCACGCGTCGTGTTCGCGGCCGACGTCGACGGCCTGCACACCGCAGATCCGAGGACGCACCGGCGCGCGCGGCTCCTGGCAAAGGTCTCCGCCGACGATCTCTCCCTGATCGACTTCGGTCCCGCGAAAGGGGAGGACGTCACGGGCGGCATCGAAGGCAAGGTCCGCCGGATGCTGGAGATCGCGGCCCACGCGGGGGAGTGTCTCATCGTGAACGGTAATGTCAAGAACCGAGTCCGGGATGCCCTCCGCGGCCGGCCCGTCGTGGGCACCCGCGTGATTGGAGGCCCGTGAAATGGCAGAGCCTTCTCGGACGGAGCAGCGCAAGGCGGAGCACGTGAACATCATCCTCGAGGAGAACGTCTCCGCGGAGTACAACTACTGGAACGATGTCCGGCTCGTGCACAAGGCCCTCCCGGAGGTTGACCTCGACGACATCGATCTCACGACGAAGTTACTCGGGAAGACCCTCCGTGCGCCTCTCGTGATTTCGTCGATGACCGGTGGCTTCTCCATGGGGAAGGAGATCAACGCGAACCTCGCGAAGGCCGCGGCGGAGGTCGGCGTCGCGATGGGCGTCGGATCCCAGCGCGCTGCAATCGAGAAGCCCGAGCTTGGGGCCACGTACGCCGTCGTCAAGGACTACGACGTGCCCCTCGTCTTCGCGAACCTCGGCATGCCTCAGCTCGTGGCCCAGGAGGGCAAGCGGGCGTATGGCGTCGCGGAGGCGAGGCGGGCGATCGAGATGATCGACGCAGACGCCCTGATCGTCCACCTCAACTTCCTCCAGGAGGTCGTGCAGCCCGAGGGAGACCGGCGGGCCCGCGGTTGTCTTGTGGCGGTGAAGGCCCTCGCGGCCCGATTCCCCGTGATGGCGAAGGAGACGGGGGCAGGAATCTCGAGGGAGGTCGCCCTCGCCCTCAAGGCCGCCGGAGTCAAGGCGATCGATGTCGGAGGCCTCGGGGGCACGTCGTTCAGCGCGGTCGAGCACTATCGCGCCCGCAAGGAAGCGTCTTCCCTGAAGGAACGCCTCGGTGCCACCTTCTGGAACTGGGGGATCCCTACGCCGGCTTCGGTCCTCCTTGCAAACGTTGGCCTGCCCATCGTAGCCACGGGCGGCGTGCGGAGCGGCCTCGACGTCGCGAAGGGGATTGCCCTCGGCGCGACCGCCGCGGGCATGGCGAAGCCCATGCTCGAGGCCGCGAAGGTGTCCGCGGATGCAGTCGTCGCGGAGCTCCGCGCGGTGATCGAGGAGCTCAAGGCCGCGATGTTCCTGACGGGATGCGCGAGCCTTGACGAGCTCCGGGAAGAGCACGTGATTGTGAGCCCGCCGACAGCAAGCTGGCTTGAACTCAAGGAAGAGGAGTGATCCCGTGACGACCGCGGATCCGCCCGAGGTCGACCGCCTCGAGGCTCTCCTGACGCCCTACCGGGAGACTTCGAACGCGAACCTCCGGACGATGTGGGAGGAGTTCGCGGCAGCCCATCCGCGCGGGCGCTTCCCGTCGACCCAGACGATGGCAAAGAATGCGAGGCTCTTCTTCGCCGGGAAGCGGTATCGCTACGCGCTCGCCCTTGCTGGCTATCGGCTCCTCACGGGCCAGTCGCCCTCGCCCGCCCTCGAGCGGGCGGCATGCTGGCTCGAGTGGTACCACCTCTACACGCTCTTCCTCGACGACATCATGGACGAGGACGAGCGCCGTCGCACACTCCCGAGCGCGTGGTCCGCGAACGCGAGCCTGTATCGCCGAGCGGACGGGAGACGACCCGCGATCGTCTTCCGCACGCGACGCCACCGATACGGTGCGTCCCAGGCGATCCTCGATGCGCTGCGCATTCGCTCGCTCGCGGAGCGAGCGATCGAGACCGCGGGGGACCTCGAACCCGGGGTGCGCCTCAGCCTCCTCACAGAACTCACGGAGGTCGACCTCGTTCTGAGCGACGGGCAGGGGCTTGACATCGACTTCGAGGGTGTCACGGCGATCCCCGAGGCGGAGTATGTCCGGATGAGCGAGGCGAAGACCGCGCGGCTCTACGCCGCGGCGGCGACGACGGCCGCTGTTGCTGCGAACGCGTCCGTGGAAACTCAGGCAGCCTTCCAAGAGTACGCGGTCCGCTTCGCAGTCGCTTTCCAGGACCGGGACGATCTCCTCGGTGCGGGCGTCGTGCGATCGGAGATCGGTGGCTCCAGCGAGGGGGACATTCGCCAGGGGAAGCGAACACGGCTCTATGTCCTCGCGACGCAAGCCCTCCGGGGCAAGGATCGCGCGACGTTCCTCCGAGCCTATGGCCGCGGGCGGCGATCGACGAGGAAGGACATCGTCGCCGTGCGGGAGCTCCTTCGTCGCAGTGTCCTGCCCGTCATGGAAGAGCGGATCGAGAAGAACCTCGACCTGGCTCGGAAGGCGGTCAACCGCATCCCATCCCGCGACTCCGAGGCGCGGTCCCTGCTCGATGCCTTGCTCGACGCGCAGCGGTCCCGTGTCCGCTAGTCCACGACACCGTCTTGGGTGAGGCGAAAGGACGCCCGACTCCCCTCCGCCCGGTGACGGTGCTTCTCGAGGACCGCGAGGCGCGCGCTCGGCCCGGCCTTCTCGAGGCGGAGGATTGTTTTCGCGTTGTGGCTGAGCATGTGCCCGCCGAGGGGCATGTATGCGCCCGTGTCGATGTCCGTGTACACCTGGGATGTGACGACGACCGGGATCCCGCGGGTCCGGGAGACGCGGAGGAGCTTCGCGATCTGCCGGGTGAGGGAGTACCGCTCGTCCCGGCGCGTCTCGTCCCGCATCGTAAGGCGGTAGTGCATCGTGATGCTGTCGATCACGATGAGGCCGACCTCAGGGTTGTTCTCCGCGAGCTTCGCGGCCTTGTCGATGAGGTTCTCCTGCTCCTCGAAGCTGTAGGGCTCGCTGAAGAGGATGTTCCGCGCGACGAGATCGAAGTCCTCGCCGCAGATCTGATGCAGGCGCTCCATCGACACGCCCTCCGTGTCGATGTAGATCACCTTCTTTCCCGCGCGCACGACATTGCGGGCGATCTGGAGGCACAGGTTCGTCTTCCCGCTTCCCGCCTCCCCGTGGAGGAGGGTGATGCACCCTTCCTCGACCCCGCCCCCCAGGAGGTCGTCGAGGGCCCGGCAGCCCACGGCTACCTTCATCGTGCAGGCAAGGGCCTCGCGGCCTTTAAGCCTTCGAGCCCTCCGCCGGGAGACCGGAGAGGTAGACGTCCTCCTGGGTCCAGACGACGACCGCCGTCGCCTTCCGAGCGCCCCGGAAAGCGAGGGGCCGTTCCGCTCCCGATTCCGGATGGACTGCGACGGTCCGGCCGTCCGGAGCCTGCCGGATTCTTGCCTCGAATCGCTGGGCATCGACTCGCCTGAGGCCGCGCAAATCCTTCGCCTTGTACCGGCGCGTCTCTCGTGACCTCAGGTCCCGGAGCTCGACGAAGGGCCTGACGGCGACGACCTCCGCGATAGCGTCTTTGTGGCGCACGACGTCTCCAATCGCGAAAGGCGGGAGGCGGACGAGGGTCGTCACGCGGTACAGCTCTTTGCCTCCGCGTTGCCCGTAGAGCTTCGGGGACGCGGCGACCGTCCCGCCGAGGGAATCCGCGATCTCGCGGGCGAGGCGGGTGCCGAGGGCGTTCGTGCTCACGTAGAAGTCGAGGCCGCCATCGACCTCCTCGGTCCTTGAGACGAACTCTCCGCTCTCTCCTTGTCGACGGTCGATGCGAGTCCGGACGAGGGTTCGGATGGCGCCGATCTCGCGGTCCGTCAATGCGCGCCCGTCCCCGCGGACTTGCAAGATCCCTTCGTAGTACCGGCTCGCCTGCTTCTGACAGCGTTCGCACAGGGAAGGTTTCATCCTGAGCCGCGTGTGGAAACCCTGGATCTGGGACAGACCCTCGTAGTGGCCGCTCGCCTTCACCGTGAGGGCGAAGTTGTTTTCGTCCTCCTCGCGGGCCTCTTGGGAGAACAGGATCCGTTTGAACGGGGGCAGGGGGGCGACCCGTTCCCGGAGGAGCTGCAGGATGGCCGTGTCGGGTTCCGTCCGCACCCATCCCGTGGCGAGCAGGAAGGATCCGCACTGTCCGCAGCGAGCGATGTCGATGTGGGGGGGCGGCGCAACGAGAGGATGTTTCTTCGCGAAACACTTCGCGCAGAGCCCGTTGACGGTGGCCCCTTCGGCTCCGCACTCCACGCAGAACATGGCCAGGGGGCTTCGAAGCGCGCCCCGCTACTTAAGGGATGGCGTGTCCGCATTCGGGGAGCGATAGCGGAACAGGAGTCCATAAGTATCCGCCCTCGTCTCGGCCGGGGGTCCATGGGGAAACCACGCTCCTGGTGGCAGATGAAGAAGATCCGCCATCGCGACACCGTCGCACTATCTGTGCTCTCCGCGGCGTTCCTCCTCGCCGGAGAGATCGCGAATCAGGACATCGCGGGCATCTATGCGACATATCTCCGAGGGCACCTCGGGGAGCCGCTGATCTTCTCCGTGAATCTCCTCCTCGTCATCCTCGCATTCACGACCTACTTTGGCGGGATCCTCGTCCTCCTCGGGGGCATCCACTTCTCCTGGGGCCGAATCGATCGCGGTCGCTTCCTCGTGTCCTTGGGCGTCGGGATCAGCCTCCTCGGCCTCCTGAAAGGGCTCGCCTTGGGGTTCCTCCTGGCAGGGACTCCCGCGCCCGTGGTCGGCGCGTTCACGACGAGCCTGACGGGCGTCGGCCTTCTCCTCGGCGTCGCGAGCCACACCCTCATGGGCCGCTATGCGCTCATGATCAAGAAGCACGCGAGGACGATCCTGCGCCGCTGGCGGAGGGCTCGCCGGCCGATGAGGCGCAGCGTGCGCTCGTGACTCCAAGGCCGAGCCTCACTCGATCATGACGACGTACTGGGCATGGGGCACCCCCTCGATCCATATGGTGCCTTCCTCGCTCACGAACCCGGCCTTCCGGGCAGCCTCGACCGTTTCCTTGCCGACGAAGTTCCCGATCGTCGCGAGCCGGAGTTGGGAGAGGAACGACTCTTCCGTGACGCGCTCCCCCTCGTAGAACTTGCCCACCTCGATCTTGAAGCGACCCTCGTGGAAGGTCTTCCCGAGGAGGTCCTCGTCCGCAGCGGCCACGAGGGTCTCCCTCCCCCGGGTGTAGATCTTCATCCGAATCGTCATCGGCGAGTCCGTACGGTTCCATCGCCCGGCGGGCTTATGTGCGTTGCTACAGCCGCTCGACGAGCCGGTACTTGTTCTTCCCGGGGCTGTAGATCTCGCCCTCCTGGGACCAGCGCTTGAGCCAAGAGTCCACTTTCGCGGGAGGGATGCCTCGTTCCTGGGCCACGCGGACGATGTCCTCGTAGTCCGCGACGCCCTCGGGCCCGGCGAGCTCGTTGATGATGTCTCGCAGCGTGATGATCTGTTCCCGCTGGGACTGGCTGATGCCTGTCTGGATGATGTCGATGTCGAACCGACCTTCTTCGCCCGCGACCATGCCCATCCAGTATTCGACGATGCGGACGGCGCGCTCTGCGTCCTCCGCGCCAACCGTGTCGCTCAGGCGCATCCTCGCCCCAGCCTCCGCGAGGCGCACAATCGCTTCGAGTTGCCGGGGCGTAATCGGCACGCTGGAGCCCGCGCCCTCTCCGGTCTTCCGGATCTCGAGGTACTTCTTTTCAATGATTTGCATGGCCTCGTCCGTCAACACCGGATAGATCCGTTTCGCGTAGGCGACGTACTTCCTCAGGAAGTCGGGGCTGAAGTGGGGCGTATAGGGTCGCTCGAGCTCGCGGGTCTCCTCGGCCTGCATGCCTGCCTCTCGGCGACGTAGGATCTCGCCGATCTGGTGCCCCCGCAGGATGTGGTCCGCGAGCTCGCGGTCCTTCTCGGCTTGCGGGCGATCGATCATTGAGAAGATGATGTCGAAGCGGCTGAGGAGCGCCGGAGGCAAGTCGATCTGCTCCGAAATGTACTTGTGCTCATCGAAACGCCCGAACTTCGGGTTCGCCGCGGCGAGGACCGCACAGCGAGACTGCAAGACTGCGGTGATTCCCGCCTTGGCCACGCTGATCCGTTGCTGCTCCATTGCCTCGTGGATCGCGGACCGATCCTGCGGGTTCATCTTCTCGATCTCGTCGATGCACGCGAGACCGAGATCTGCCAAGACGAGGGCTCCCGCTTCGAGCGTCCAGCGACCTTCACCGAACTCATCGCGAACGGCGCTGGCCGTAAGGCCCGCGGCCGTCGCCGCCTTCCCTGTTGCGTAAATCCCGCGAGGGGAGAGCCGACTCATGTAGGAAAGCAGCTCACTCTTCCCAGTGCCCGGATCGCCGACGAGGAGGAGGTGGATGTCCCCGCGGATCCTACGCCCGTCCGGCATGACCTTCGGAACGCCGCTGAAGAGCTGGAGGGCTAAGGCCTCCTTCTCCACATACATGCCGTACAGGGAGGGAGCGATGGACGCGTTGATCAGTCGGAAAACGTCCGGGCTCGAACCCGCCTCACGGATGAGGCGCACATCCTCCTCCGTCACCTCGATCTCCTCAAACTCGACCTGCTCCTTCTCGACGGAGTTCACGTCCATGAAAATGTCAAAGAGGGTCGACTTCGCCCCGGGGCGGCCTTTCTGCACACTCCCCAGGACGCCGTTCATCACGACTCGTTCGCCGGGAGTGATGTGGCCCGTGAGGTCGTCCTCCAGGTACAACGTTAGGCGCTGCGGCTCCTCGCCACCGCGGAGTCCCTCAGGTGCTTCCTGAGTCTCGAGCTTCTGCGTGTCTAGGTAGAGGGACGTTTCCGTGAGGAGCTTGAATTTCGTTGCGCTCGCGGATCGTTTGCAGCCTCCCTGTTCCTCGTAGCACTCCAACGGCTCGCGGAAGCTCTGGCCGTCCTGGGGTTCCTTGAGGATAGTGCCGCATCGGAGGCACTGAAACAGGGCGTCCGTCACCCGGGGGCGCACTTCGGTGGCCTTGCGCACGAGGCCTTCCACGGCGATGTACTGCCCGAGATGCTTCGCCCGCAGATCCCGGATCTGAATCCTCCGGTCCCGCGGAAGGGCCTTGATCCTCAGGTGGATCTGCAAGACTTCCTCGCCCGGCGGCACGAGTCGCCGGATCGCCTCTTCGCCCGCCGTGAGCGCGTTCAGCGGGTGCCGGAGGAAGAAGATGGCCATGTCCGTGTCGAAACGGTTCAGCTCCTCGAAGGGAATCTCGAGGCTCCGCTCCTCCGGATAGCGATCGGAGACTCTGACGATCCGCGAGAGGTACCCCATCTCCTCGAAGAACTCCTGCCACTTCGCGATGAGCTCGTCCTGCGGATACTCGATGAGCGTGCGCTCCTCCCCCTGTCTCCGCGATCGGGGAAAGCCGAAGTCCGGAGACGCGTCCGCACCCGCCATGGTTCTACTTAACCTCCGGGCGCGGCGTTTCGCTTCGAGTGGACATAGTATGGTCCTCTATGGAGGGACGCGGCCACGCCGTGTTCCCTCGCGCTTTCCACTGGAACTTCGCGCCCGTGCCGATTATCGTCATCCGCATGGCGAGTAGCCGCACTGCGCGCAGATCACGCATCCGTTCGCGTGCTGGAGGACCGCTCCGCATTCGGGACATCGGGACGGAGCCCTCCGCGACGCCGCACTCTCCGATTCATCGAGCCGGGGCACGAGCAAGGCTCCTCACCCCGGAAGCTCCAGGTCGGGAGAGCCTATGAACCGCTCGGAGGGAGGTCCCCGAAAGTGCTATTCCCGGAGGAGGCCAAGGTTCTTTTCCGAGGACTCCTTCGCACCGGCGATGGATCTCCCCGAAGCGCTCCAGGCCCTTCAGCGATTCCACGGTCACCTCGGCGTGTACGTGACCGTCGGCCTGCGGATGGGCGAACTCGGCCGGCGTACCTTCGGCCACTACAAAGGCCTTCATGCATACGTGAAGAGCGTGCCAAAGCCGCCGATGCTTTGCGTCGTCGACGGCGTCCAGTTCTCGAGCGGATGTACGATGGGGAAGGGCAACATCACCGTCGAGGCGGGGGAGGAGCCCGAGGTCTCCTTCGAGAAGGAGGGCCGCCGCCTCCGGATCGCCCTGAAGCCCGGATGGCGAGAGCGGATCGATCGCGAGATGTCCAAGGACAAGGAACTCGAGCAGTCCGTCTTCTACTTCCGCCTCCCAGAGACGGAGCTCTTCGACGTCCGCGTGGGCTGAGGACTACCAGCCTTCCACGGACCATGTGACCGCGGCATCGACGAACACCCAATACCCGCGGCCCGGTACGAGGAACTCCGAGTCCGCAAGGATTCGTGTCCGGTACGGATCCGCGGGGTCGAAGCCTGCGACGAGGGCCGCACCCGTTTGGGCCTTGACGAGGGCCACGGTCACATCCGGGGCGAAGCCCGGCAGAGCCACGAGGTTCCAGCCCGGACAGAGGTCGATGAGGGTCCTCGCCGGCGTGATCCCGAGGACGACGAGGCTCCCCGCGCCAGTCGCATTGAACCAGAGGGCCCGCCCCGAACGGAGGGCAAGGACCGCGTCGTTCCCGGGAGGTGCGGCGGACCACGCGAAACCTCCACCGCAGTTGTCGTAGGCCCACGCCTCGGTCCAGCCCAGGGAGCCGGCCATCGACGTGAGACTGACCGGCCCGGGGTCCGCGGGGATCCCGACGAGGTTCAGGCCCGCGGTCACCGTGACGTGGAACTTCACAGCGATCGCGGGCGTCGGGGCACTGTTGTTCGCGGCGTCGAACGTCACGACGCGATAGAAGCCGTCGGACGGATCGGCGGGGCCCCGTCCGGGGTCCACAAAGGTATAGGACGCATTCCCCGTCGCGGGCAGGTCCGCGCCAATGGGGACGAACGGACCCTGGGGCGACGGCGCTCTCTCGACCCGATAGCGGGTGGTTCCGCCGAACAGGCCGTCGTCCCACGCCGCCACCCACGTGAGCAGGAGATCCGTGGTCCCGTTCGTCGCTTGGAGGGACGCGAGGGACGCGGGCACGGGCGCCGTCGCATCCGGGCCGACGGAGATCGCGGGGAAGCACGTTTCGCTGTAAGGCCCCCAGTTCCCCGACGCATCGCGGGCATGGACCCAGGCGCAGGTGGTCCCTGGCGGGAGGGGCAACGCCCCGGACCACGTGACGGCCTCGACGGACGCGCTGAAGCTGCCGTCTCCAGGCACCATCGGAAAGCCCGTGCCGTTCGCCCCTGAGGGCGGGGCCGAGGAGAAGAAGACTTCGGCGCCCGAGACCAGGCTCGCTCCCGTGGCGCGGTCATCTGCGGTCGCGTTCACGGTGGCCGGGGCCGCGGACCCGGGCGGATCCGGGGCCACCCGCAGGCTCCCGGGTCGGATCAGAGGACCGGACGTGTCCCCTCCCGTTCGGCGGATGGCGAAGGTGCGGTTCGCCGTGGCGATTCCCTCGAGGGACGGAGTCCCGTCGTCTCGGGCGATGAGCCGGACGAGGTACGCCTCCCCGTTCGGCATGGTCCCAATGGACCAGTTGTACGTACGTTCGGAGCCGGTGGCGTTGGCCAGGGGCGCCCAGGTCTGACCCCCGTCGGGGCTGAAGTCGAGGGAGAAGTTCGACAGGGCCACCCCCGGCCCCGTGGCGCTCGCATCCCATGCGATCGTCACATTGGGCCCGGGGAAGGTCCCGCCGTCGGGCGCGGTGACGGCCACGCTCGGATGGTCCCGATCGAGGGACGTTGTCGATGTCCCGATGAGCCACCGGATCGCGTTGTCGAGGACCTGGGCGCGGGTCGCGCTCGTCAACCGAAGGTCTGAGCCATTCGTGTCGAGGCCGGTGATCTCGAAGGCGAAGTAGGCGAGGCGCGACGGCGAGCCCCCCCAGGCGCCGATGCCGGCCGTGCCGTTGTTCGAAGAGGACACCCATCGCAGGCCGGCGGGCTGGTTCGTGGGCGAGCAGCCCTGGACGGTCGTGCTGTCCCTCCACAGCACGGTCGAGGTCCCCCCCGCGGAGAGGCCGAGGATCTCATCGTCCGCGCCTCCCGTGCGATGGGGCGTGTACGCGATCGCACCGGATCCCGCGTACGGGCCGCTGATCGGGTCGCCGCTGATGCCGACGATCTGCGAGGTCGTTGAAGGGTCGCAGTCGAAGGCCGCCTTGAGAACTCCCGCGATCCAGGCCGCGGTCCCGGAGGTGTACCACGGGGAATCGGGGCTCCCCAAGGACCATGCGGCGTCATGGGAGGTCACCAACAGCCGACCGCCTCCGTTGAGGTAGCTCCCGAGGAGGCTCCGGGCCGGGGCGTCGAATGCGGGGTACTGCTCGAGCCCGACCTGCCACACGACGGCGCGGGCCCGCTGGAGCATGGAGAGGGATGGGAGGCCCAGATCGGCGACACGCCAGAACCCCCAAGTCCATCCCGTCGCGTTCAGTGCGTTCGCGAAGGAGGTCTCCCGCTCTGCGGGAAACGTGCCATCGCCGATGATGACGAGGACATCGCCCCAGTTGGAGGTGCGGAACGCATAGTGTCGGCCTGCGTTCGAGTCCACGGTGGCGTGGCCGACCTGGTCCGAAGATGTCACGTCGTAGTAGTATAGCGTGTCAGCCTGGAGGCCCGAGAGGAAAATCGTGTGAGACGTCACGAGGTCCGGGGAGGAAGCGGAGGCCGTCAGGCTCCCCGGCGAGGTCCCATACCGGACCTCCGCCGATGCGGGGAGATCCGTCGTCCACCGGATGCGCGCGCTCGTCGTGCCGATATCATCCGCAACGACGTCCGCGATGGCGGGAGGCGTCGCCTCCACGGTCGCGGTCGCGACGGACGTGTGGGTGGGAGAGGGATCCTCGTACGCCGCTGTGATCGTCTCCCCCGCGCGGACCTCGAGGAGCCCGTTCGGTGCGGGCTGTCCGAAGGCCGTGCGGATCGACCCGCGCCACGTCGCCCCCGGGACGCTCTGGGTGAGGATCACCGTTTCCCCGGAGGGCTCGAGGGTCGAGGCGACGAGGACCTGGACCGCCGTCGCGTCCCCATCCTCGACGCTCACGCGAATCGTATCGTCCTCGCTGTAAGTGGGTCGGTCCATGATCACGCGCCCGTAGTCCGGGTCCAAGCCGCCCGTGGCCACGAGAGCGAAGGGTTGCGGCCCTACGGGGACATTCGACGCGATGACCTGGACCTTGTAGTCCCCCGCGATGGGGGCCTTCAGGAGGACCGCCTCCTCCACGTTCGTCGTGTCGAAGGCCCCGCCGGGGATGGACTCGCCCAGGGAAAAGGACCCGAACCGGTTCCCGCGGTAGATCGTCCCATTCGGGGCGGTCACCTGGAGGTCCAGGTCGTTCACGAGGGCCTTCGCCGCTCCGAGGGTTCCGGGGTAGTCCGTCCATGTGAGGACGAACCGCGCGGTCGAGGCGCCCGCCGCGACATGGAACGTGTACGTCTCGGCCTGGCCCGTCAGGAGGCCCGCGGTCCCGTCGACGACTTGGGTGCGGAAGGTGTCCCCCGCGGCGGCGAGGGGCAGGATGTTCGATAGGAGAACGCGGCCGAAACCCTGGTCGTAGTTCGGCCATGTCGTCGCCGCCGTCCCGAGTCCTGTGATCTGCACGCCGGAGGCGATGAGCATCCCGCGGACGAGGGCCGCGCTCGGGCTGAAGCCATTCGCTGGGACGGGGGCAGCCGTCGGATACCAGCCATCCGTGAAGTACTGCCGGATGATCGCTGCGGCCGCGGCGGCCTCAGGAGTCGAATAGCTCGTCCCCGCCCATCCGTGATCCGGCGTGCCCGTTGCGCCGCTCCAGGGATTGCCGTCGGAAGTCGCGGAGTCCCCATCCGCGACGGTCAGGATCGTCGGCGCATACCGTCCGTCCGACGTGGGTCCCCGGCCGCCGAAGCTTGCGAGGTCGTTCGGGCCGCATGCCAGGGTCGCGTCGGCGTTGCAGGCGCCGCCGACGCTCACGACGTTCTTCGCCGTCGCCGGGGTCCCGATGCTCCCCGCGGCGGGGCCCGCGTTTCCCACGGCGAACAGGACCGTGAGGTCCGGATGGCTCCATAGGAAAGCGTCGATCTGCCTCGCCTGGAGGTCGTACGCGTTCTCATCCGCACTCCAGCTGTTGCTGTGAATCCGGACGGGGGCCAGGGGGTCGTTGTACACGAGTCCCGGGAGGCCGAAGAGATCCTGGTAGTCCTCGGGCAGGTAGATCAGCTCCTCCCCCGAGCCGGAGGTGCACGTGGATCCCTGAGCGAGGCCTCCCACATCTTGCATGTAGATCTTCGCCTGGAGGGCGTTGCCGTCGTTGGGGGACGCGCCGATCCCGTTGTCGTTCCCCGCGACCGCGGAGGCCACGGCCGTCCCGTGGCCGTTCGCTCCTCCGTTGTACGCGCAGTCCGCATCGGAGTAGGGGTCCCAGAGGCCACCGCCTCCGGGCCAGGTGAGTTGGCCCGTGGCGACGCCCATGTCCACGTACCGCACGACCTTCCGTCGCCCGGGGTCCGTGACGTTGTACAGGTCGCCGGCCGCGATCGTGCTCACGGACTGGCGGAAGTACGCCTCGTCGAAGTCGAGGCCTGAATCCGCGATCCCGATCACCTGGCCGCGTCCGTCGAGGCCGATCCACCAGTAGCGGTAGTCCCCGGATCCGTTCAGGAGTTGGCGGTTCGTCTGGATGACCCAGTCCGCCTCGGCGTTGACCGGGTGGACGGGCACGACAGGGTCAACGAACTCGACCTCCGGGAGGTCTGCAAGGAGCGGGATGAGGCGGGAGTCGATCGTGGCCCGGACCCAGCGGAAGTCTCCCGACCCAAAGGCGCCGACGAGGCCCGCCGAGTCCTCGGTGGTTCGCCGAGGCGCGACGCCCCGATGGGCGAGCCACGCTTCGATGGCTTCCGGGGACTCTCCGGGGAGGACCACGATGCGGACGTCAAGGAGCCGACCGTCCGTCGTGATTCCCGGCGGCAGCTTCCATCCGGGTTCGTAGGGGAGGACCGCGTCCACGTAGGGCAACCCTCGAAGGCTCTCAAGGTCCGACGGGCTGCCGCGGACGAGGAGTCCGTTCGCGGGGATGGGTCGGAGCACGGAGACGCCGCGGCCGGTGAGGTCGGCCTGCCATGCGGAGGCGATGGGCCCGAGGAAGTGGACGATCGCAGGGGCCTCGCCGTAGACGTCCGGCGTGTACGCCGCCTGCGCCGACGCCTCGAGCTTGCGGACATCGATGTCGCCGGAGAGGAGATGGAGGGTGGTCGCCGCGGAGGGGACCGCGTATCGGCCGAGGGCTTCCAGACGCGGGACGGCATCCGCGGGCCCTCTCGCGATCGAGAAGGTCCCATACGGAACGAGGATGTCCGCGCCGACGGACGCGAGTTCGGCGGCGGTAGCGTCGGTGCGGAAGACGACGAGTTCGCGGGCCGCGGTCTCAGGGGCCGAGTGCGTCGTGGGCGAGGCGGCCGGAGGGAACTGCACGATCAAGACGACGGCGAGCGCAAGGGCTACTGCGAAGCGCCAAACACGAGGGAGCGTGCCGCCGTTCCTCCGAAGGTCGTGGGCCCCGCGGCGGAGCCCATCACTTCGACCCATGGGATGCCAGGGGCGGCTCATTATGCTTTTGCCCGGATTCGACGGCGGCTCATTCGGCGAGGATCCGCGTAGCCTGGAGGACGCCGTTCTGGAAGATCAGCGTGTAGTAGTTCGGGGAGTGGTTCGTGCCTCGCATCTTCACGCAACGGATCCGCCGCTGGATGTTCGCGTCGTCCACCCGCTCCATCTTGAGATGGATGATCCCATCGGCGAGGAACTCCTCTCCGTACTTGCCGAAGTCCTCGCTTCCTGGTTTCATCTCCGAGATTACGATCGTCGTTGCCTTCAGGTCCCGCAGCCACTCGAACAGCTGGAAGAGATCCTCCCGTGGGTTCTCGAACCGGGCGATGAGTTCGAGCACCGGGAGCGAGTCGACGACGAGGATCTCGTAGTTCACGGAGCGCTTCAGGTTCGACGCGTACATCTTGAAGATCTCCGTCCAGGTCTTCTGCGCCATCCCGTCCAGATTCCTCCGAATCATCCCGAGGTCCACGAGGCTGACCTTCGCTTCCACGTCCCTCGGGTTCAGGCTCATTCCATTGAGGTGGCGGGTGAGGTTCTCCCTCCCTTGCTCGAGGGAGATGTAACATCCGACCCGGCCGTCCCGGAGAGCATTCTGATACAGGAGGTTGAAGCCAATCGTGGACTTCATCGTGCCCGGCTCTCCCGCGAGCAAGACCAAGCTGCCCGCCGGAATGCCGCCGCTGAGTCTCTCATCAAAACCATGGATGAACATGCGGACTCGTTCGTCCTGCCCCATCGCAACCGATTCCATCCGGCGGACGGCCTATAACCGTTCCGAGACGGTTATCAGGGGCGGTAGCCGCGGCTGTTCCGCATGGAGAAAAAAGAAAAGGGGGAGTAATCGTGAACGACGGAGGTGGGCACGCGCCAAAGAGGATATGAGGCTTCTTGAACTCGGTCTGTGAGCAACCCTTCCTCTGGAAACGTTCATATGTTATCGGGTCTGTTACCAGACGTTCCTGGGGGAGAGTCCTTGTTTGTGCCCGAGAAGAACCTGAAGGACCTCGTCATCCGGTACGTCCGGGATCAGGAGCGGTCCATCAGCGCCTTGACCAAACATCTGAAGGGGGACGGCTACAGCTTTCATCGGCTCTTCGTCACGGGCTACCTGAAGGCCCTCGCGGATGTGGGAATCCTCCGGGAGAAGGAGATTCCCCCCGCGAAGGTGTACACGGCATCGGCCCATCGTGAGCCAAATCTCTATGAGATGATTGGCGGGGGTTGCCGCGAGGCCACCGGCGATGAAGCGGCGCAGACGCGGCTCGCGGTCGCCGCCCTCCAGAAGCTGTTCCGTCGACCCGTCTTCCTCCGCGAGCTCCGGGAGTGCGGATTCGCGGGCGCGATCGACGCCCCGACGGCGCCCAAGGAGGAGCGCGAGGAGGCTCGGCGGGCCCTGATGAAGCTCGGCCTTCAGATTCCCACGAACGAGCCCGCGTACCGCGTCGAGGAGCGCCGCAACGAGGTCCGGGACGCAATCCTATACCGCATCATCGTGGAACGGTTCGGGCTCTTCCCGCTCGTCCTCGACACGAAGCAGATGAAGCTCGTGGAGCGGTGACGCGGGAAGGAGAGCTAGGCCGTCGAGGTGGGCGCTCAGCTCCGACGCCGGTTTCTCCGGACGCCTTCTCGGTCCCGCACCCCCGCGAGCGTTGGTAGTCCGCGGTAAGGCTGCTCACTTCCGTGCCTGACCCGTTCCCCACGGTCGGGCCAGGGACCGCCGCTCTCCAGCTGCGTTCCCTGTCGCCTCCAGCCCCGCAGGACAGGGCCTCAACGTTGGCATCCGGACCAGCATCAGACTGGGAGCGCCGCCCCCGACTGTCACCGCCCCATGAGGACGATTTGGGTCTAAAAGGGGACGCCCAGCCCCCCGGTCGAGCCTAGCGACGTTCTCAACCGGTGCAACGTATTTAACCCTTCTTGGCCGGGTCGCGACGGCAACGATTATCCCCCGCGACTCTGCTCCTCGGGGAAGGGGAGAGGGTTGAGAGCCGCTGTCATCACGCTCACGGCCTTGGTGCTCGCGTCTGCCGTCTTGCTTCCTGCGCCATCGAAGGCGAGCCTGGGTCACCCGGAGAACACCGGACGACCCGTTGGCGACACCCCGATCCCCGGCGCCGTCGTCCCATTCTTCCCCAACATCGGCATCACGGACGGCACCTCGCCCTACGATTGGCAGGTCGAGCCGACGATGGTCGTCAACCGCAGCGGGCAGATCTTCGTCGGCTGGAAGGAGACGGACGGACCCGAGGCAGCCGGGATCCGGGTCGGTGCCTCCTTCTCTACGGATCAGGGCCTCACGTGGGCTCGAAACATCCTCATGAACCAGTCCCATCCGAACCAGGGATGCCACAACTCGGACCCGTGGATGGCCCTCGATCCGAGCGAGCGTGTGCACTTCGCATACCTCGAGTACGATTGCGGGTCCGGCCTGGACGTCTCGAACACGACGGACGGAAGGGATTGGGGGACCGTCCACTACATCGGCGGGCATGGAGGGCTCGTCGACAAGGACTCGATGGCCTTCGACACGGCTGGTCGCCTGTACGCCACATGGGACGAGGACAATATCCTGGCCCTCACCTGGTCCGACGACGACGGGAACCACTGGGCGCCAATTCAGAATCCTGGGAACGTCGGCGACGCGGTCCTCGGCGCCATCGTGACGACGTTTGGGAACAGCACGGTGTACCTGACCTGGTGGGACATCAACACGGACAACATCATGTTCGAGTCCTCCACGGATCGGGGTCAGACCTGGAGTGAGGAGGTCCGGGTGAATGACCGGGACGGGTCGGCTCAGCCCGTGGGAGCGTGGCAGATTCCGATCCCCGCGATGAACGTCGATCGGAATTCCGGTGCGATCTACATCGCCTGGCCGGACACCCGAAACGGGAACCAGAACATCTTCATGGCCAACTCGACGGACGGCGGGGCCACTTGGGGGACCAACCACCGCATCAACGATGACGGTGGGAGCCAGGATCAGTGGATGGTGGACCTCGCGATCGACAGCCAGGGCACCCTCCACGCGGCGTGGGAGGATGGACGCAACGGCGCCTGGAACATCTTCTATTCGAAGTCGGCGGACGGCGGAGACACGTGGGCCGCTAACATCCGAGTGTCCTCGGAGGACACTCCCGGGTCCTACAATCGGCCCGGGGACTACTTCGCGATCGAGGCGGGTCCGAACGACTACATCTACGTCGTGTGGACGGACGGTCGAGGGCCTGATTTCGACATCTACTATGCCCGCAACCCTGGATTCCCCGCAGCCACGATCACCGTCGCGACGGACCCCTCAGGACTCTCGGTGACGGTCGACGGCGTCGCGAGGAACGCGCCGGTTCAGTTCAACTGGACGATCGGTTCGCTCCACAACATCAGCACCACCTCCACAATCCCGATCACCTCGACCTCCCGGCATGTCTGGACTTCTTGGAGCGATGGCGGCGCGATTTCCCATGTGATCGTCGCGGACTCCGACCGCACGATTACGGCAGCATTCCGGAGGCAGTTCGAAGGCAAGGTGGCTCCGGACCCCACGGGTCTCACCGTCCTCGTCGACAACGCATCGTACACCACCGCCACAGCATTCTGGTGGGACGAAGGATCGACGCATTGGCTCGAGGCCCCCTCCCCGCAGCCCGCGTCTCCGGACGTTCAGTACGTCTGGGTTTCCTGGAGCGATGGGGGTGATCGGGCCCATGTGGTCTCGGCATCGGCGCCGATCATTGCAACGGCCACGTTCCTGCAAGAACAGACGATGCGAGTCTCCACGTCGCCGGAGGGACTCAGTTTCGCCATAGACGGCGCCTCGTATTCCGGCGCCACGACGTTCTGGTTCCAACCGGGATCCTACCACACCGTCTCGGCGCCGATTCAGCAGCCAGGTGCCACAGGCGTCCGCTACCCCTTCGTCGCCTGGAGCGACGGCGGGGCCGCGACCCACGTCGTCGTGTTCTCCGGCGCAATGTCCCTCGAGGCGTCCTTCGGAACCGAGTACTACCTCACGGTGACGCCCGCCGTTCCCGGGGAGGGCGGGAGCGGCTGGTACCCGGCTGGCAGCACGGCGACGGCCACGGTCGCGGATGCCGTGCACACGGAAGGCCCGGGTGAGCGGCTCTCCTTCCGCGGCTGGGGCGGGGACGCCTCGGGGGATGGCTTCACATCGAATCCGATCCTCATGGACGGACCAAAGATTGCGACGGCGCTCTGGCAGAGGCAGTACTACTTGACCGTCCGGACGGCCTATGGCACAGCCACGGGGGAGGGGTGGTACGACGAGGGCACCTCCGCGGTTGTGCACCTTGCTTCCGGAATCGTGCCCGTCTCGGCGGGCACGCGGGCCGCCTTCGTCGCTTGGACGGGAGATGCCGCGGGAGCGGATCCGACGGGTTCGTCGCCGATTCTCATGTCGTCACCGCGGACGGCCACCGCGATATGGCAGACGGAGTACCTCGTGCGGGTGGAGAGCGACTTCGGGGGAGTCGAGGGAGGCGGATGGTACGCGTCCGGCACGACGGCGACCCTCCGAGCCTCCGCTCAGACCACGAGCGGCGGTCAAACGTACGCGTTCGCGGGCTGGACCGGGGATGTGTCCTCGAGCGAAGCCGTCCTCACCTTGACGGTTGACCATCCCATCATGGTGAGGGCCACGTGGACGAGCGCCGGGATCGCCGGGGTCCTTTCGACGGTCGTCGCCCTACTCGTGGTGCTCCTCGCGGTCGCCCTCCTCGCCGTCGTTGTGCTGTGGCGTCGCCGCAGGGGTCGTCGCTAACAGAGGAACGGCGTCGGGAGTCCGCTTTGCCTCCCGTGCCTTACGGTATCGCCCGTACGTCGACAGGATTAGGAGGCCGCCGACGAAGAAGGCTCCCGACGAACAAACGAGCCGCCACGATTCGAGGTCTCCAACGAGGAATCCGCCGGTGAGGGGCGCCGTGAAGAAGAAGTTGATCGCGGTCGCGATGATGAACAGGCCGAGAGCCATCGGGGCCCACACGCCGAGGAGGGATCGTAACCGCTCCGCGTTCATCGGCTCATCAGTCGGATGATCGCTTCCGCGGGCTCGCCTCCGCACGCCTCGAGGGCCTTCCGGGCTTCCGCCTCGGACACGCCCGCCTTCTCCGCGACGAGCTTCACGTCCTCGTCCGGAATCGCGGGACCTCCCCCCCCGGGCGGCTTTGCGGCTCCCTCCCGCGGCCGCACGATTGGCTCGCCGACGATCTGCCAGATCTTCTGGCCCTGGGCGGTAATCGCGGACACGGACGGGCTGCGAATGACGTACTCTTTGTCCGCGGTTCGGATGAGGACCTCCTCGACGCCATCGAGCTCCTCCTGCTCGATGCCTAGGCGCTTCATGGCCTGGCGCATCTGTCTCGGGTTCACACGGCCGCCGGGGATCATCGCGACACCATCAGTTGGCATAGATAGGTTCGGGATAAAGATTCCCCGCTCGCCCGGGATCTCCGCCTTCGCCTCTCTCCCATCGTACGTTTAAATAGCGTCGTTCCAATCGTTCCCTCCGTGCGCATTGCCGTGGTGTTCAAGGACCGGTGTCAGCCCAGGCGTTGCCATCTCGAATGCATCGCGTTCTGCCCGCCCCAGCGCACGGGGACCGAGGTCATTTGGATAGATCAAGAGACCGGGAAGGCGACGATCAGTGAGGAAACGTGCATCGCCTGCGGAATCTGTATCCGCAAATGTCCTTTTGACGCGATTCGCATCATCGGTCTTCCGGAGGAACTCAAGGAAGACCTGATCCACCAGTACGGGAAGAACGCGTTCCGGCTCTTCCGGCTCCCTGTCCCGAAGAAGGGACAGGTCGTCGGGCTGCTCGGCCCGAACGGGATCGGCAAGACGACCACAGTCAGCATCCTCAGCGGGGAGCTCGCGCCGAACCTCGGGCACTACCGCCGCAAGAAACCCCACTGGGACGAAGTCCTCGATTACTTCGCGGGGACGGAACTCCACGACTACCTGGAGAAGATTGCCGAGAAGGAGATCCGAACGTCGATCAAGCCGCAGTATGTGGACCGGCTCGGCAAGCTGTACAAGGGCCGCGTGCGGGACCTCCTCGCGAAGATCGACGCCATCGGACGGCGGGATGAACTCGCGGAGTCCCTTGCGCTCGGGAGCTTCCTCGATCGTGATATCTCCCAGCTCTCCGGCGGCGAGCTCCAACGCGTCGCGATTGCCGCGACGATGCTCAAAGACGCGGACGTCTACTTCTTCGACGAGCCTTCTTCCTATCTCGACATCTACCAGCGGCTCCAAGTCGCCAAGGTCATCCAGTCCCTCTCCAAGGACAAGTACGTCGTCGTGGTCGAGCACGACCTCGCAGTCCTCGACTTCCTCGCCGACGTCGTGCATCTCATGTATGGGTCCGAAGGGGCCTACGGCATCATCGCCGAACCGCGGCCCGTTCGCACCGCGATCAACGTCTATCTCGGTGGATACCTCAAGGAAGAGAACATCCGCTTCCGCGACCGGGAGATCCGGTTCGAGACGCGGCCCCCGCGAGGGGACTGGAAGGCCGAGACCCTCGTGACGTTCGTGGAGCTCACGAAGCGCTACGAGGACTTCGAGCTCACCGTCGCTGCCGGTCGGCTTCGCAAGGGCGAGGTCGTGGGCGTCGTCGGCCCGAACGCGACCGGCAAGACCACGTTCGTGAAGATGCTCGCCGGCGTGGAGGCGCCGACGCATGGCGAGGTCGAGGGGAAGTGGCAGGTCTCCTACAAGCCGCAGTACATCGAGTCGAGCTACGAGGGCACCGTGCGGGAGCTCTTCCAATCCTCCATCGGGAAGAAGGCGGAATCGGGCTACTTCGACTCCGAAATCCTCGAGCCCCTCAAGGTGAAGGGGATGCTCGAGCGCGACGTGTCGACGCTCTCGGGCGGCGAGCTCCAGCGCGTGGCGATTGCCCTTTGCCTCGGCCGCGACGCGGATATCTTCCTCATCGATGAGCCGTCCGCGTACTTGGATTCGAACCAGCGCATGGAGGCGGCGAGGACGATCCGACGGATCATGGAGCGTGAGGCGCGCACGGGCCTCATCGTCGACCATGATGTGTACTTCATCGACATGGTCTCCGACAGCGTCATGGTCTTCTCCGGCGATCCGGGACATCGAGGGTTGGGCGAAGGTCCGTTCCCCATGCGGGAGGGCATGAACCGGTTCCTGAGGATGGTCGGAATCACCTTCCGCCGCGACGCGGACACGAATCGCCCCCGGATCAACAAGCTCGATTCCCGTCTCGACCGGGAGCAGAAGAGCGCGGGCGAGTACTACTACGCGATCGAAGAGGCGACGAAGGCCGCAGACTGAGTCACACGGCCTCCGGGGGCCGCACGAGTCGCCCCTCGCCTTCGGATACGGGCTCCCCGTCCTCGACGATCCGCTCGCCTCTCAGGTAGACGGCCTGCGGGAAGCAGGCCTCCATCCCCTCGAACGGCGTCCAGCCGCACTTGTACCGCGTCCGTCTCGCGGTCACGACCGTCCATTTCCGCGGATCGACGATCACAAGGTCCGCGTCCTTTCCGACCTCGATCGCGCCTTTCTCCAGGCGAAGGATCTTCGCGGGGTTCGTCGCGGTCGTCTCGACGAGCCGGGACAGCGGGAGCTTCTCCGCTTTCACGAGCCGCAGGAGCAAGGGGAAGGAGGTGGCCACCCCGGGCAGTCCGGAGGGCGCCTCCTCGAACGGCACGTCCTCTTTCTCTTCGCGGGTGTGGGGAGCGTGGTCGCTCGCGACGACGTCGATTCTGCCATTCGCGAAGGCGTTCCACAGGGCCTCGCGGTCCTCGGGGGAACGCAACGGTGGGTTCACTTTGCCGAACGACTTCCGTGCGCCCTTGAAGTCCAGGAGGAGGTGGTGCGGGGTGACCTCTTTCGTTGCCTTCTTCGGGACGGCGTTCAGGGCTTCGAGACAGGTGACATGGGCGATGTGGACCATCGCGTCCCCGCGCACCCGGGCGACAGTCTCGACGGCTTTGATCTCTGCCTCCTTCGGCCGACGGGACGCGTGGCTCACGAGGTCCGTCGCCGGGGTCTGCCGGAACAGCCTGCCATCCTCCGCGTGGATGGCCACGATGCGGTCCTCGTCCGAGGCGGCAGAGAGGATGCCCTCCAGCTCGTCCCCGTCGACCTGCAGGCCGCCCGTGGTTTCCGCCATGTAGACCTTGAAGGCCGTCGCCCCCCGGAGGCGGTGGACTCCCCCCTCGGAACGCGGAGCGCCGTAGAGGCCGTAGTCCACGGCCGCTCTCCCGCGGATTGCTGCGATCTTCTCCTCGAGCGCCATCGGTGTGGTCACCGGCGGCATCGTGTTGGGCATGTCGATGAGGGTCGTGACGCCGCCGATCGCTGCGGACCGCGTGCCGCTGGGGAAGTCCTCCTTCTGCGTAAGTCCAGGGTCCCGGAGGTGGACGTGCATGTCCAGGCAACCCGGCAGGATGAGGGAGTCGCCATGGTCCTCCCGCTCGCCGCCCTCGAGGATCTTCTTCACCGCGACGATCTTGCCGCCGTCGACTCCGACCTGCAGGGGCTGGAGGCGTCCGCGGTAGAAGACACGTCCT
Organism: Thermoplasmata archaeon; assembly: GCA_036555455.1. Classification (GTDB taxonomy): domain Archaea; phylum Thermoplasmatota; class Thermoplasmata; order RBG-16-68-12; family RBG-16-68-12; genus RBG-16-68-12. Next base: position 32,441 of record DATBLI010000021.1, on the reverse strand, counting down.
TCAAGGACGAGCATGCTCCGCATCCAGCTTCCGGCGGGTGACGGGGCCTCGAGGCTCCAGCTCCGCGAAAATCTCCGCCTGGAATTTCTTCACGCGGGTCGTCGGCTCGAACCACGCATCCGGGAGGAGGCCCGCTTTCATGCAGCACTCGGAGAGGAACGTCTCCGCGTCCATGTGGTTCTCGATTGCGACCTGGGGGAGGAAGAGTCCTCGGTACGGTCCCTGGGCCACGATGATCCCGTCGGTTCCGATGTCGATGCGCTTGGGCAGGTCCCGCGGTTTCTTCACCTCAACGGGCTGCGGCGGCGTCAGGAGGCTGACCTCGACGGCGATCCCCCGGAGTTCCTCCGGCCGCACGGGCGGGAAGCGCGGATCTTCCGCGGCGCCTTCGGCCCCTCGCACGATGGACTTGAGGAGTGGGAAGAACGGTTCCGGATATCCGATGCAGCCGCGGAGCTCGCCGCTCGGATGGAGGTTCAGGGTCACAAAGGCCCCCGCCTTCTCCTCGAAGGTGCGTGGAATCTCGAAGGATCGCATGGCGCGTCCCTCGACGAAGGCCTCGAGGGCTTCGCGGGCGACACGGACGGCGAGCTGGCCCTCCTCGTCGGAGTACCGCACTGCCTCTGCAATACGAGGCGCGTTCCTTAACGTTGTCGTAGCCATCGCGCCGAGTCGCGACGTCGTGACGCAAACCTTTTATCGGCCTCGCCCGGTAAAGCATCCGGAGTTGCGATGAGAGCCCGCGTCCCCGTCGTGGAAATCATGAGCACGAGCCCCGTGACGATCTCCGGGGATGCCACGGTCTCCGAGGCCGCGGTGGCGATGCGGGACCGCGAGATCGGCAGCCTCGTCGTGCTTGAGGACGGCCGACCTGCGGGAATCGTGACGGAGCGCGACGTGGTCACGAAGGTCGCGGCCGCAGGTCGCCCTGCAAACCGGACGACTGTCCGGGAAATCATGTCTTCCCCTCTCGTCGCCGTACATCCGCATCAGGAAGTCGCAGAGGCCGCGAAGGTCATGGCCTCGCGGGGCATCCGCCGCCTGCCCGTGATCAAGGAAGGCAAGCTCGTCGGCATGCTGACGGAGAATGACATCATTCGGGTGTGGCCTCAGCTCATCGAGGTGACCCGGGAGTGGGACCGGACGGGGCTTGTCGACCAGTTCGCCAAGGGCATCGAGGGCCATTGCGAAGCCTGCGGCGTGTACTCGACGCACCTTGTATGGGACCGCAACCTCCTCGTCTGCCCGGAGTGCAGGTCCGGATAACCGCCGCGGAACCTTTATAGCAGGTCCCCAGGTTCCTCGCGACCTGTGGCGCGGGTTGTCAAGCTTTCTCAGCCCGAGCTGGACGCCGTGCGCAAGCTCTACGAGAGCGTGATGTCCTATGCGTGCCACGGCCTTTTCTTCCGAGAAGGGATGGTCCTCGCGGAGGAGATCCTGAAGGGCGTCCCATCCGCGAAGGATCCCCTGGAGGCAGGCCGGGAACTCATCATTGAGCGCGGCTGGGCGGAGGACGTCCTCTTCACGGACGCCGGCGCGAAGGTGCGCGGGTCCATCGAGGTCTCCCCCGGTTCGGACGTGGAAACGTGCCACCGCCTCCGCGGGATTCTGTCGAGGATTCTTGAAGTGAAGTCGAAGCAGCGCGTTCGGCTCACGGAGGTCGCGTGCGTGAGCACCGGCGCGAGGGAATGCGTGTTCGAGAGGGAGGGAGCCACCTGACGAACCTGCAGGAGATGGTCCATGCGCTCAAAGAGGTGGCTGGCGCGGAGGCCGTCGCGGTGATCAACCGGGATGGCGGCATCGTGGCCGCGGAGCTCCCGTCCAACGTTTCCCAAGAGACCTTCTCGATCATGTGCGCCGCAATCCTGGGAGCCGGAATGACTGCCGCCATGGAGCTGAAGCATGCCTCTCCCCGGCGCGTCCTGCTCGAGTCTGAAGACTCCACAGTCGTTATTCGAGAGGTCGGCCGACGGGCAATGCTCGTCCTCGTCCTCCCGCCGGAGCGGAGGCTCTCCGAGCTCGAGACCGCCTTGTCCAGGTTCATTCAGGCCGCGGTAGCGGACTTGGGTTGACGGGGCGAGAAGGTTAAGGCGCCGGCCTTCGATGGCCGCGTGGGCCCGTGGTCTAGTGGCTATGATGCGACTCTTACAAAGTCGTGGTCGTCGGTTCGATTCCGACCGGGCCCATACTCGCTCCGGCCCTGCCGCCTGCCCCTAAGGCTCCCGAAGAAGATTGGCGCCCGGGCCAAGGCATCATCCGGGGTGGCTCACATGGGCGCTTCGATCATCGTAATCGTCTGCAACGTGCCTGGCGCCTTGCGAATGCGATTCCTGATGACGCGTGCCATCGTCACTGTGTCAGGGGCTTGCAGGGTCAGGATGTAGTCATAGTCGCCAAAGAGGAAGTTGATCTCCTCGAGGCCCGCGATGCTCTGGAATGTATCGAATGCCTCCCTCTCCTTCCCCGTGGCGACTTTCACAAGCACGAATGCGCGCATCCGCCGCCCTCGCGGGGGAGCGTCGGGGGGCTACAAAGAGGTGACGTTCTGTCTTCCATTCGTTCGATTTAGGGTCAGCGCCGCTCCCCTACACGATCACCAAAGGGGTGGGCTCTCTTCCGAGGGTGCCGTGTGGTCGACGGGGCACGCGGCTCCGTTGCTCCCCTCGATGAACGTCGCGGTGCGTTCCACTCCCGGCAGGTGCCGGATGTGGTTCGTCATGACCTTGGCCATTTCCCCGGGTGTCTCCGCCTCGAGTTCGAGGAGGTACTCGTACTCGTCGAACAGGTAGAACACGTGCCGCACCTGCTGGACGGAACCCAGGTTGCTGAAGAACTCCGGCTCCTTTCCTGCCGCGACGTTGAGGAGGACGAAACCCCACATGCCGATCGCCTTCGTGGGCCCTTCGCTGACGGGATGTGATGGGCCCCCAAGGCGATGGGCGTTTCCAATATATTCCAATACATACGCCGCGTGGAAAAAGTACGGAATATACTCTTGGCGAGTCGACAATTACTCGAGGCTGACCCATTTGGCGTGGGGAGGGCCTGGGGCTTCTCCAATCGGGGAAGTCCCCCAGCTCTCTGTGTATTATTCATGCGGGACCTTTAACCCGGGCGGACGGTATGCGATCTGCCGACAGCCATGTGCCTCGGCATCCCTGGAGAAGTGACCGCCGTCGATGGCAACCGTGCCCGGATCCGGATCCGAGGCCAGGAGGCCCTCGCGGACGCGAGTATGGTCCCCGTTCAGGTGGGCGACTTCGTTCTCGTGTACGCAGGACTCGTCGTTCAGGTCCTCGAGGCTGACGATGCCCGAGAGCGCCTTAGCCTCCTCGAGGAAGCCGGCCTGTAGCCCCCATCGGCGATTCAGCCCCTCCATCCCCCCAAATCGTGTCGGGCGGTCCGAGGTGGTGTCGTCTCCCAACGTTCCCCACCTCGGACGGCGGTCGGTGGGTCCAGGCGGCGGCAGACGGGGTGGTCATGGGGTGGTCGCGAAGTATATTCTCCGCCCCTCTGTTCCTATAGTATAATCGCCCACGAACAATGTATAGAGAACCCTGAATACGCATGCGGCGGGTCAGCAAGGACCATGCCCAAGCGGAGGGAGGCAGGCCCTCCACCGCAGGGGAGGATGCGTTTCCCCGGTGTCATACCGGCGTTGGAAGCCGGTCGCGGTCTGCGGTCCCAGCGCGTGACGAATCATGCGCTTCCCCTCGGGAGCCGGCAAGCCCTCGCCTCGCGTTGCTTCCTCCGGCCATCGGTCCATTGGCTGTGGTCGGAGGCCGTACGTCTCCCTCGGATGTATCGGGAGTGTGATGGGTAGTGTCTGCGGAATCGATGCTCATGGACGTTGAACGGCAAGGTGCCCCCGGCGATGCCACCGACGAATTCCTGCGCCGCATGGTCAAGCTCCCGGCGGGAGACAAGATTCTCAGCTGCATCCAGTGCGGGATGTGCAGCGGGTCGTGCCCCCTCGGGTACGCCATGGACTACACCCCTCGCCGCATGATCGCCGCCCTGCGAGCGGGCCGCGTGGAAGACCTGTACCGCAGTGACAGCATCTGGCTCTGTGTCGCCTGTTTCAACTGCAGCTACCGCTGCCCGGTCGGAGTGCCGGTCACAGATCGCCTGATCGCTGGGCTGCGGGAGGAACTCCTCGGCCGGGGGGTCGGCGTCCCTCCGGAGCTCCAGGCCGCTTTCGAGAGGACCGGTCGCTACGGCAACCCGTTCGGCGAGTCGGCGAAGAAACGGGACGCCTGGACGAAGGACGCGGGAGTGGACGTCCCTGTGCTCGCCGATGGAGATTCGGCGGAAGTCCTCTGGTGGGTCGGGTGTTTCGGCGCCTACAACAAGCGGAACCAGCGGGACACGATCGCCCTCGCCCGGATTCTCCGAGCCCTGGACGTTGACTTCGGGATCCTCGGGGCGGATGAGCGGTGCAGCGGGGACCTGCGATGTACGAGCCAGGGGGAGGAGGGTCTCTTCGACGTCCTATATCAGCACAACGCCGAGGAATTGGGGAAGAGGAAGTTCAAGCAGGTCCTCGTGGGGGACCCCCACGCGTACAACGCGTTCAACAAGGAGTACCGCCGGCTCGGAACTCCTCTCAGTGTCTCCCACTACACCCAGTTCCTGGCGGATCGAGCAGCTGACCTGAAGCGACAGATGAAGAAGCAAATCACCGCCAAGGTCACCTACCACGACAGCTGCTGTCTCGGCCGGCGAAACGGGGAGTACGACGCGCCGAGGACCGTCCTGGAGACTATCCCGGGCGTGAGGCTCGTCGACATGCCGCGGAACCGCGAGAACGCCCTCTGCTGCGGAGGCGGGGGCGGAGCGAACTGGCTGGACAGCTTCATCTGGCAACGAACGCGGGTTCCCCTGCCGATGCAGAGGGTCCAGGAGGCGGCGAAGACGGGAGCGGAGATCATGGCGATCTCGTGTCCTCTCGAGGTCCCTCGCTTCGAGGACGCCATCAAGACGTCCGGTCTCGAGGGACGCTTCGAAGTCCGGGAGATCTCGCACATGGTCGCCGAGGCGATGGGACTCATCGGGGGCGTCTAGTCGATGAAGATCGCCGTGATCCTCCGGCAGGTCCCGGACGTCGTCGAAGAGCTCGTGATCGCAGAGGACGGAAAGAGCCTCGCGGAAGACGAAATCATGAGCATCACGAACGAGGCGGACGAGCACGCCCTCGAGGAGGCGCTCATCCTCAAAGGGCGCCACGCCGCGACCATCACGGCGTTCGGCGTCGGTGGAGACGAGGCGAAAGATGCGCTGGCGACCGCGAGTGCGAAGGGCGTCGACGAGGCGGTCCTCGTCCGGGTGCCGTTCGAGCACCGAGGGGACAACCATCGGCTAGCTTCGATCCTGGGCCCCGTCCTCAAGTCGGAGGGCTACGGGCTCATCCTCACGGGGGCTTGGGCGGCGGACCAGCTCGATGCGGGCCTCGCCGGGCTCCTCGCGGTCCATCTCTCCCTCCCCTACGTGGGCGGTGTGATGTCCGTTTCCGTGGACGCGACCGGTACGAGGGGCACCATGGACAAGGAGTTCCCTGGCGGTCGCCTTGGAGTCATGGACACCTCCCTTCCTGCGGTCCTCGGGATTCAGTCGGCTGAGCAGCCTCCCCGGTACGTACCGGTGAGCAAGGTTGTGCAGGCGAAACGCGCGCTACGGGTGAGGGACGTCGGGGAACCCCCCGTCGTGGCCTTGGGAGTCCGTGCGACGAAACTGACGAAGCACGAGTCGGCCGCGATGGCCGAGATGCTTCCGGGAGATGCGAGGCAAGTGGCGGATCAGATGGTCCGCCTCCTCCGGGAGCGTGGAATGGCATGATCGCGCGCGAGGTCGTCGTCGTCGCCGAGCACACCGGTGGGGAACTCGACGACATCACCCTCGAGATGCTCGCCTGCGCTCGGGAGCTCGCCTATTCCGTCGGGTGGCGTGTCACCTGTCTCATCCTTGCGGACGACCCAAAGCCGTTCCACGCTCTGCCCTTGACCGCGGACCGGGTCGTGGTCGTGAAGGATGCTGCCCTGGGCATGCCGAACCCGGTGGCCTACGCACGCGTCCTCCCGCATCTCCTGAAGGACCTGTCCGCTCGGCTCGTGCTCCTCGGAAACACGAGCTTGGGCATCGACCTTGCAGGCTCCCTCTCCCAGAGCCTCGGAGCCCCCGTTGTGAGCGGCTGCATCGGGATCCGCGCCGAGGGCGACCGAATGATCATGACGAGCAAGCTCTGTGGAGGCAAGCTCGTCGCCCGCACCGAATCCCAGGCCGGGATGATGGTTGCCCTCCTCATGCCCGGAAGCTGGAACCGTGAACTGGGGATGCGTGACCAGGTCCCGCCAATGGAGGTCCGCGCGTCTCCCACCTCCCTCGAGGCCCTTCCCGTTCGCTTCCTCAAGCTCATCGAGCCCAAGATGGAGGACATCGATGTGCGGAAGATTCCCGTCCTCGTCGCCGCGGGTAGAGGGATCCAGGCCAAGGACAACCTCGCCGCCGTGGAGGCCTTGGCGAAGGAACTCGGGGGCGCCGTCTGTGCGACGAGGCCCATCGTCGACCAAGGATGGCTCCCGCGGACCCGCCAGATCGGTCGTTCCGGGATGACCGTCAAGCCGCGGCTCTACTTGGCGCTCGGCGTCAGCGGCGCGCCGGAGCACACGGAGGGCATGAAAGCGTCGGAACTCATCATCGCCGTGAACAAGGACCCCGAGGCTCCCATCTTTGAAATCGCACACTATGGGGCGACTGTCGATGCGCTCGAACTCGTCCCGATCCTGACGGAGAGGATTCGAGAGGCGAAAGGTGGTCCATGAACCTCTCCCAGATTCTCCTCACGGGAATCCTCGTCGTGTCGACGGCTTTCTTCCTCGCCCGGGTCGTGCGAATCATCCTCGGGGTCCGGAAGGGCATGCCGGAGCCGTGGTGGGACCATCTCGGCATGCGCGTCAAGAACGTGATCCTTGATGGGATCTTCCAACGCCGGATCTACCGTGAACGGCCCGCTGGGATCCTCCATGCGTTCATCTTCTGGGCCTTCGTGTTCCTCTTCTTCAGCGTCCTCGAGATCGTCGTTGTCGGGTACATCCCGGGTTTCTCGCTCCCACTGGGTCCGCTCCTCGGTCCCCTCTATCTCGGGCAGGACATCGTCGCGGCGCTCGGGGTCATCGGCGTGCTCATGGCGATCTACCGCCGGACCGTGTCGAAGCCCGCACGGCTCATGCACGAGGGGAACCGCGCGGCCATCCTCATGCTCCTCTTCATCCTCGCCATCCTCCTCTCGTTCCTCTTCTACAACGCGGCCCGGATCCTCCAGGACGCGGCCGCGGCGCTGGCGGGTTGGAGGCCCGTGAGCGATCTCCTCGCGACGACGTTGTCTGCCGTGGGCGGGCGAGGGATCGGGCCCGGCCTGGAGATTTCGATGTGGTGGGTCCACATCGTCGCCCTGTTCACGTTCCTCGCCTGGTTCCCGTACACGAAACACTCGCACATCGTGTTCGCCGTGTTCAATGTCTTCTTCCGCAAGCCGGAACCCATGGGAGCCATGCGTTCGGTCCCCGTCGAACGGGTTGGCTCACCGGGTGCAGCATCGGTCCGCGACCTGACGTGGACTTCCCTCTTGAATGCCTTTGCGTGCACGGAGTGCGGCCGGTGCACGGACAACTGCCCCGCCCACGCAAGCGGTGCCGCGATGGATCCCATGCATCTCATGATGCGACTCCGGGGCGCGGTCCTCGTCGGAGGCGGGAGCCCCGGGATGCCTGGGAAGACAGCCGCCGATGGGGGCGTCCTGCCTGGAGAAGATCTCTTCGTTGCCGTCCACGACCCGGAGGCCATTTGGTCCTGCATGACCTGCTACGCGTGCGTCGACGGCTGTCCGGTGATGAACAACCACCTGTCGATCATCCTCGAGATGCGCCGTCAGCTCACGTCCCGCGGCACGGTTGCCCCGGGCCTCCAGGGTGCCCTCGAGAGTCTCTCCCGCTACGGGAATTCGTTCAAGGCCACGCCCAAGGCCCGGACGAAATGGGCGCGGGTCGGCGCTCCCGCGGTCAAGGATGCCCGGAAGGAAGCCGTGGGCATGCTCTGGTTCGTGGGCGACTATGCGTCCTACGACGCGAGATGTCAGGGGCTCACGGCGCGCACCGCGAATGTCCTCGCTCGCGCCGGGCTCGATTTCGGCGTCCTCCACGAGGGCGAGTGGAACGCCGGAAACGATGTTCGGAGGGCCGGCGAGGAGGGCCTCTTCGAGGCCTTGCGGGACCACAACGTCGACGCGATGAAGGCCTGCACGTTCCGAGATATCGTCACCACGGACCCGCACACGTACAACACCCTCAAGAACGAGTATCCGCGGACGAACGGCGGCCGGGTTCTGCACTACACCGAGCTGCTCGACGAACTCATCCAAGCGGGTCGATTGAGGTTCTCGAAGAAGCTGGCGTACCGCGTCACGTACCATGACCCCTGCTACCTTGGTCGCTACAACGGCGTGTACGACGCGCCGCGCCGGGTGCTCGCCGCCATGGGCGTCGATCTTGTCGAGATGCCTCGGAACCGTTCGCGAAGCTTCTGCTGCGGTGCAGGAGGCGGCCGGATCTGGATGGAGGAGATCCGAGGCGAGAAGGAGCGTCCGGCGGACATGCGGGTCCGGGAGGCGGCCGCCCTGGAGGGGGTCACCGTGCTTGCCGTCGCCTGCCCCAAAGACTACGTGATGTTCACAGACGCGGTAAAGAGCGCGGGGCTCGAGGGGTCCCTTCAGATTCGCGACATCATCGAACTCGTGGAGGAAGCTCTATGAACGAGGAGCCGAAAATCGGAGTCTACGTCTGTGACTGCGGGTTCAACATTTCCAGCGTCGTGAATGTGCCCGAGCTCGTGGAGTACGCCCGGGGACTCAAGGGCGTGGCTGTCGCCCGCGAGTACAAGTACATGTGCTCGAGCCCTGGGCAGGAGACGATCCAGAAGGATCTCCGCGAGATGGGACTGAATCGCGTCGTTGTGGCTTCCTGTTCCCCCCACCTCCACGAGGCCACGTTCCGCCGCGCCGCCGAAATCGCTGGAGCGAATCCCTTCCTGGTGCACATGGTGAACATCCGTGAGCAGGTGTCCTGGGTGACGAAGGACCGCGCTGTGGCGACGGAGAAGGCGAAGGTCCTCGTCGCGGCCGGCGTGGCTCGGGTCGCCCTCCACGCTCCCCTCGAGCGCCGCTCGGTTCCTGTACGGAGCGAGGTCCTCGTCATCGGCGGAGGGATTGCAGGCATCCAGGCGTCCCTCACGGCCGCGGAAGCCGGTCGCCATGTCTACCTGGTCGAGAGGGAGCCCTCGATCGGTGGACACATGGCGAAGTTCGACAAGACGTTCCCGACGCTCGACTGCGCGGCGTGCATCCTCACCCCGAAGATGACGGCCGTGAAGAATCACCCGAATATCACGCTCCTCTCCTTCTCCGACGTCATCTCCGTCGACGGATACGTCGGCAACTTCAAGGTGAAGGTGCGGCGGAGACCGCGGTACGTCGACGAGCAGAAGTGCGTCGGGTGTTTCGAGTGCATCGAGCAGTGCGTGTACAAGACGGCCCGGTTCCCGAACGAGTTCGACCTCGGATTGGGGAAGCGGAAACCCATCTACATCCCGTTCCCTCAGGCCGTTCCCCTTGTCGCCGTCATCGACCCGGACACCTGTATTGAGTTTAAGACAGGGCACTGCAAGCAGACCTGCGTCGAGGCCTGCGGGGAGCGGGAAGCCATCGACTTCCAGCAGAAGGAGGAGACGATCGACCTCGACGTCGGGACGGTCATCGTGGCCACGGGTTTCCACGTCTTCGACGCCGCCCGGATGACGAACTATGGTTACGGTAAGCTCCCAGGCGTGTACAACGCGCTGGAGGTTGAGCGGCTCGCCGCCTCGAACGGACCGACGGGCGGGGAAATCCTGCTTCGCGACGGGCGGCGGCCCAAGGCCGTCGCGATCGTCCATTGCGTCGGCTCCCGGGACGAGCACTACAATCCCTACTGTTCCAAGGTATGCTGCATGTACTCCCTGAAACTCGCCCACCTCGTGAAAGAGCGGACGGGGGCGGAGATCTACAACTTCTACATCGACATGCGGACGCCCGGCAAGGGATACGAGGAATTCTACCACCGGCTCATCGCGGAGAACCTCCACCTCGTGCGGGGCAAGGTGGCGGAGGTCACCGACATTCCGGAGAGGCCGACGGAGGAGGGGAAGCTCGTCGTCGTCGCGGAAGACACCCTCCTGGGAGGAATCCGGCGGGTGCCCGTGGACATGGTCATCCTCAGCGTGGCCCTCGAGCCGCAGCCCGATCGGGAGGAGGTTCGCCGGCTGCTCAACATGTCCTGCAGCTCCGAAGGGTTCTTCCTGGAGAAGCATCCGAAGCTCGCGCCCGTCTCCACGATGAGCGATGGGATCTTCATCGCGGGAACCTGCCAGGGACCGAAGGACATCCCGGAGACGGTCGCCCAGGCCGAGGCGGCGGCCGCGGAAGCCATCGCCCTGACGGCGAAGGGTTCGATCATGCTCGAGCCGAACCTCGCCTACATCGAGGATGCCCTTTGCTCCGGCTGCCAGATCTGCATTCCGTTGTGTCCCTACAATGCGATCGAACTGGATCGGGAGGAAATGGTCGCACGGATCAGCGACGTCCTTTGCAAGGGATGCGGGGTGTGCGTGGCCGCGTGTCCAAGCGGGGCCATCTCCCAGAGGTTGTTCGAGGACGATCAACTCCTCCAAGAGCTCGAGGGGGTGCTGTCCCGATGATGGCGAAGCAGGAGTTCGAGCCGAGGATCGTCGCCTTCGTGTGCAACTGGTGTACGTACATCGCCGCCGACACCGCCGGCGTCGCCCGGGCCCGGTACGCTCCGAATGTACGCCTCATCCGCACGATGTGCTCGGGACGTGTGGATCCGCAGTTCGTCCTGACGGCCTTCGAGAAGGGAGCGGACGGCGTGTTGCTGTGCGGTTGCCACCCGCGGGACTGCCACTACAGCGCCGGGAACTACAAGGCCCTCCGGAGGTACACCCTCCTGAAGAAGATGCTCCAACAGATGGGCTTCGAGGGCGACCGTCTTCGCCTGGAATGGATCTCCGCGTCGGAAAGCGAGAAGTTCCGGAGGGTCGTCGACGACATGACGGAACGGGTCCGGAAGCTGGGCCCCCTCGAGCTGGATGGAGGTGAGTAGATGGCGGACAAGCCGAAGGTGGCGTTCTACTGGTGCGCATCGTGCGGCGGCTGCGAGGAGGCGGTCGTCGACCTCGCCGAGGGCATCCTCGACGTCGTCGGGGCCGTCGATATCGTGTTCTGGCCGGTCGCGCTCGACTTCAAGGTCTCCGACGTGGAAGCGTTGCCCGATGGCAGCATCGCGGCAAGCTTCATCAACGGCGCTGTCCGGATGTCCGAGCAGGAAGAGATGGCCCGTCTCCTCCGGCGCAAGTCGAAGTACGTGATTGCCTTCGGAAGCTGCTCCCATCTGGGAGGCGTGCCCGGACTCGCGAATCTCTGGGACCGTCAATCGATCTTCGACTGGTACTACCACAAGGCCCCGAGCGTGATCGACGGCGGCTCCCAAGAGCCCAGGGAGAGCGTCCAGGTCCCCGAGGGGACGTTGGAGCTCCCGGCATTCCGAGACACGGTGAAGGCGCTCGACCAGGTCATCGACGTGGACTACTACCTCCCGGGCTGCCCGCCCACGCCCAAGCTAGTGGGGAACGCGGTCACCGCGCTCCTCCGAGGCGAGCTTCCGCCGAGAGGCGCCGTGCTCGCGGGAACGCGAGCCCTGTGCCACGAGTGCCCCCTGAACGACACGAAGCCGGAGAAGCTCTTGCTCAAGGAGCTGAAGCGGGTCCATCTCACGAAGATGGATCCGGAGAAGTGCCTCCTCGCGCAAGGGATCCTGTGTCTTGGTCCGGTCACCCGGGGCGGTTGCGAGGCCCTCTGCGTGAAGGGGGCGATGCCGTGCACCGGGTGCTTCGGTCCCACGGACGAGGTGCGGGACCAAGGCGCCAAGGGGATCTCCTACCTCTCCTCGATCCTCGACTTTGACGACGAAGCGGACATCGAGCGGGTCATGGAGGCCGTCCCAGACCCCGTCGGGACGTTCTATCGCTACACCCTGCCTCGGTCCATCTTGATGAGGTCCAAGGGGGTGAGGCCGCATGCCTAGCCAGGTCACGATCAACCCCATCACCCGCTTGGAGGGCCATGGGAAGATCTCGATCTTCCTCGATGGAAAGGGCGAGGTTTCGCGGGCCTACTTCCAAGTCCCGGAGCTCCGCGGGTTCGAGAATTTCCTCGTGGGTCGGCAGGCGGAGGATGCCCCGCAGATCACGTCTCGAATCTGCGGCGTCTGCCCCACGGCCCACCACACGGCGGCGGCGAAGGCCCTCGATGATCTCTTCAAGGTAGATCCGCCGCCGGCCGCGAAGATGATCCGTGAGATGATTTACAGCGTCTTCATGCTCGAGGATCACGCCCTCCACCTGTTCTTCCTGGGCGGGCCGGACTTCGTCGTGGGACCCACCGCGCCGAAGGCCGAGCGGAATGTCCTCGGCGTGATCCAGAAGGCGGGCCTGGAAATCGGGAAGCGGGTCATCGCGATGCGCAAGGAGCTGCGCGGGGTCATCGCCGAGCTCGGGGGCAAGACGATTCACCCGGTCTTCGGCCTGCCCGGGGGCGTCGCGAAAGCCGTTACGCCCGAGATGCAGGCGCACTTCAAGCAGGTCGCCTCCCGCGCCGTCGAGTTCGGGCAATTCTGCGAAAAGCTGTTCGAGGAGGTCGTCCTCGAGAATCCCGCCTACGTGAAGGCGATCACCTCGGATGCCTACACTCACCGCACCTACTACATGGGCCTCGTGGACGCGAAGCTTCGCGAGAATTTCTACGATGGGCAGCTGCGGGTGGTCAGCCCGTCAGGCCATGAGGTCGCTCGCTTCCCGGCCCGCGAGTATCTAGACTACATCGCGGAGCACTCGGAACCGTGGACCTACGTGAAGTTCCCGTTCCTGAAGAAGGTCGGGTGGAAGGGCTTCGTCGACGGAGAGGACAGCGGCGTATACAGCGTGGCGCCCCTCGCGAGGCTCAATGCGTGCGAGGAGATGGCCACGCCCCGTGCCGCGTGGCTCTACGACAAGTACTTCGAGACCCTGGGAGGAAAGCCCGTGCACTTCACCCTCGCGAACCACTGGGCCCGGGTGATCGAGATCGTGTACGCCGCCGAGCGGTTCCAGGAGCTCGCCTATGACCCCGGGCTTGTGGATCCCAACGTGCGGACGCTGCCCACGGAGACGCCGCAGGAAGGGATCGGAGTCGTCGAGGCTCCGAGGGGTGTCCTGATCCACCACTACACGAGCGACGGGCGGGGTGTGCTCACCTCGGCGAACCTCATCGTCGCCACGCAGCAGAACGCGGCGCGGATCGCGATGTCCGTGGACAAGGCGGCCCGGAGCATGATCCACAAGGGCGTCGTGGACGACGGCATCCTGAACCAGGTCGAGATGGCCTTCCGTGCCTACGACCCGTGCCACGCGTGCGCGACCCACTCGCTGCCAGGACACATGCCCTTGTGGATCAAGATCTTCAACCCCGACGGCACGCTCGTCGAGGAATTCCGGAGGGATGGCTAGGGCCATGGCCCTCGTCGTCCTCGGCCTCGGCAACGACTTGCTCGGCGACGACGGGATCGGCTTGATTGCCGCGCAGATTCTGGAGGAGCGCTTCGGTCCCGGCGTGGCCGTGCGATCGACCGCTCAATCGGGCCTGTATCTGATCGAGCACCTGCAGGGCTTCGACGACGCAATCATCTTGGACTCCGTACTCGGCGACCGGCCAGGCCGCGTGCGGGAGCTCGCCCTTCTCGACATGCAGCCGGTGCCCGTCCCCGCCGCGCACTACGCAGGCCTGCCGGAGGCGTTGGCCCTCGCGCGGCTGTCGGGCCTCCCGGTCCCGACTCGGGTCCGCATCTTCGCCGTGGAGATGGACGCGGCCCAGACGATCGGATCGCGTCCGAGTCCCCCCGTCCTCGCCGCGTTGCCCGAGATCGTAGGACGGGTCCTCCGGACGGCGGACGAATGGGGATACGTCCGCCCGGCGGAGTCGCCATCGGGAGGGAGCGAATGCACGAGTACGGCCTAGTCGAGGCGGTCATCGCGAGGGCCCTCGAGGTGGCCCGCGAGCGCGGGGACGCCTCGGTCACGCGGGTCCGGGTGGAGGTCGGGGAGGTCGCCGGGGTTTCCCGCGAGTCCCTGGAGACCGCCTTCGAGGCTCTGCGGAAAGGGACTCCTCTTGCAGACGCGTCCTTGGAGATTGCCGAGGTCCCGAGCCGCGTGAGGTGCGAGACCTGCGGCTTCGAAGGCACCGCGGCCGATGTCGACATGGAGGCGATGCATGAGTCCGTCCCCTTGCTGTGCCCCGCCTGCGGGTACCCGCTCCTCGTCACGGAGGGCCGAGGCGTGACGCTCACCGAAATTCTCCTGGCGGTCCCCGGGACCGAAGCGGGTCCCGGCGTCGACGGGGGGTGATGATCGTCTTCGAACTCCTCCTCGGTCCGCGGATCCTCGTGATGGGCCTCGGCGATCCTTCCCTGGGGGATGAGGGCATCGGCGTGTACCTCGCGAGGGCCCTCCGCGTGGCTCTCAAGGAGGTCGAGGTCGAAGAGATGCCGGCGGGCGGACCCGACTATCTTCGGATTTTCCACGACTACGACGTCGTGATCCTCATCGACTCCATCTCCATGTGCCGGGGCGTCGGGACGGTGACCCTCGTGAGCCCCTATGCCCTCGCGGACCTCAAGGGAGCATGGGTCGAGCACGCCCGAGGCCTCGAGCGGGCGATCCACGAGTCCCGGGTCCTCGGGCACCGGGTCCCCACGATCCACATCGTCGCGGTGTGCGTGCCCGACGTCGAGGCACCTGCGAAGCAGCCAACCCCCGGGATGGCTGCCCTGTATCGGGCCGTCGTCGCTCGAGTTCGCGACATGGTCAAGGAGCTCGTCCGCGATGCACGAGACTCCTCCGTTGTGGCTCCTGCCCATCGGACGTGATCAGGCCTTGAGGGCCCTCCATAGGAGGGGCAGGGATGTGTCGTAGCGGAACTGGATGTCGAAGTGGCCGTCGTCGAACTCCTCATAGACGTGCCGGATCCGACGTTCCGCGAGCTTGCGGTGGAGGGTGCGTGCGCCCCAGATGAGGTTGAACTCGTCCTTCGTGCCGCAGTCGACATAGACAAGCCGCATCCGCGGGAGGTTCCGGCCGTATCGGTCGATCATATTCACGGGATCCCACCTCCGCCACCGGGCCCACACCTCCGGGCGCCACTCCCCCGTTTCGAGGTCGAACGGGAAGTCGATCCCCCTCTCCTTGCTCCTCGGATTCGGCGAGTAATGGGCGGCCATTCCCAGGGTGTTCAGGACGGGGGAGAACTCGCTCCGTCGGCGGTTCGGCTGGCGCCAGTACCAACGGAGCCAGCCCGCAGGCCCGCCGTGCTCCCGGAACGCCGCAAGGGCCCTCGCGAAGTCTTGGATGTAGCATAGCTCGAAGCACGAGTCGCCGGAATGGTCGGCGAGGGCGGACCAGGTCTCCGGGTGAAGCATCCCTTGCACGATGGATCCGTAGCCTCCGGAGGACTTCCCCCAGATCCCGCGGCGGCCGACGCGGTACCTTCGCTCCACGAAGGGAACAATCTCCTTGCGGAGGTAGTCGTCGTAGCGCCCCGTCGCGGTCGAGTTGATGTACTGATTGCCTCCGACCTTCGTGAAGCAGTCCACCATGGGCACGATCATCGGGCCCATCTTCCCTGTGCGGATGAGTCGATCCAACCGCGACTTCAGATCCTCTCCGAGAGGGTCCACCTCGAGGAGCATCCGTCCCGTGCCCGTGAAGCCGACGATGGCATAGGCGGCGGGATATCGCTTCACGGGATCGTAACCCGGGGGAAGGTAGACCGCGATATCCCGACGCGTCGGGTCTCGCAACGGATTGCCCCGCAGAACTTTCGAATCGAACGTTTCGATGACGACTTCGCCCCTGGCCATGGTCCCCCAAAGGGGAAGCGGGCCCGGACCGAAAAGCCTTCTGCGTCCTACTGCCGGTAGTCCTCGGGCCGGAAGCCCAAGTCCACGGTGATGTCTCGCAAGCGGCCGAGGTCCGTGCCGTCGAGGAGGTGAATGGAGGCCTCCTCGACGCGCACTAAGCCATCGTGGAAGAGAGGCCCGAGGAAGCGCGCACGCACATCGTTCACGGGCATCCCCCCGCACAGCTCGTTGAAGGTTGGCACGACGATGGCTTCCCGAGGTAGCTTCGCATACCGCCGGTGCCTGCGCAGGAATGGCGCGCGTATCCAGCAGGGCAGGATCTGCCGCGCGCCTAAGGCATCTTTGAAGGCAACCGCAGGATGATTGTGCCCCATGACGAGGGTGCGGGCCTCCATCACCTTCTTGTACGGCCAGGCGTGGCCGTGGCAGAAACCCACATCGTCCAGGCGGAAGCCGTGCGGGGAGTGGAAGCGGACGCTCCGGGGCGCGATGTTCTTCAGCATGCCATCGTGGTTCCCTTGGGCGATGCGGATTTCCTCGAATCGTTCCGCGAGGCCGCGGAAGAAGAGGTACACATCCCTCCGCTCCCGCGACGCCATCTTGGGCACGAGGTGCTTCACGTCCCCGAGCAGCACGAGCCTCTTGGCGCCATGGCGCTCGGCGATGTCCTCGATTCGATCGGCCATGACTTGGGCGCGACTCGGGATATGAATGCCCTTCTCCCGAAGCTCCTCCTCGAGGCCGATGTGGAGGTCCGCGATCACGAGGAGGTCTCCGGCGAGGAGGGCGGGGCGGTCCGGGATCGGCTCCAAGTCCACGGGCGCACGAAGGGAATCGCGGCCTTAACCCTTCCGCGGTCCGGGCCCCCGCCGGGCAAAACCCTATAGCCCCGCGGGGTCAGGAGACGCCCATGGCCGAAGCCCCTGCGATCCTTCCGCCCCCGGAACGCACGTCCCACCCGTTCCACATGCACACGATGATCGGGCAAATTCCGGATGCGATTCGGGCCACATTGCGGAGGAACGAGGCGCGTTTCGCGGAGATCGCCCACCGCTCGAGGGATCGGACCTCCGTGGTCTTCACGGGCTGCGGCACGGCGTTCTTCGCCGCGATGCTCGCCGAGCGGGCGATTGCCTCCTACGACGACGGATCCGTGGCCTCCTCGGCGCTCCAGGCCTTCGAACTCATGTGGTATCGTCCTCGCCGGAGTCCATCGACCCTTGCGATTGGTATCTCCCACAGCGGGATCACGAGGGCTACCGTGGACGCCCTCCGAGTCTCCCGGGAGCGTGGCGCTTCCACCGTCGGGATCACCCACTTCGAAGCCCGCCCGATTGGAAGCGTGGCCGATGCAACGATCCTCGCCGGGAACGGTCCTGATGAATCCAGGTGTCACACGAAATGCTACGTCGCCGGCGCGATCGCCGGGTCGGAGCTCGGACTCGCCTTCCTCCGGGCCCGAGGAACCAACCCGTCGGGACTGGAGGATTGCGAGGAAGGGATCCGCTCCCTTCCAGACCTGGTCGAGAAGGTGGCACGTTCCTCAGAACGGGATGCGGAGCGCCTCGCGGGGACCTACCGCAAGGCGCAGGATTTCTACTTCGTCGGTGGGGGACCCAACGAACCGACCGCATTCGAGGCCGCCCTCAAGATGAAAGAGTCGAGTTTCGTCCGTGCGGAGGGCATGGAGCTCGAGCAGATGCTCCACGGCCCGTGGATCTCCTTGGATCACGGGACGGTCCTCTTCGTCATCGCCCCGATGGGTCCGTCGCGGGATCGAGCCAGCGACCTTCTCCTGGCGGCCCGGAAGCTTGGCGTCCAGACCGTCGCGGTCACCTCGGAGGGGGACGAGAAGCTCACCTCCGCGGCGGACTTCGCGTTCGAGATCCCGGCCGTGGATGAGTATCTCTCCGCGTACTTGGCCATCATCCCCCTGTACTACTTCGCCTACTACGCGAGCGTGCTTCGCGGTCAGAACCCGGACTACCTGCGCTATCTCACGCCGGCGTACTGGTCCGCCCGCCACGCGATCTTCCCGCCCGGGACGCACTGAGGGGGCGTGTGGCCTCAGGTCAGGAACTCCGCGAGGACTTTCCCCAAGTTCTCGGCGACGTCCGTGGCCGTCAGCCCGTAGCTCTTCACCTTGAAGGCGAGGTCGCCCGCGTAGCCGTTCGAGAACGCGGCGATGCGAGCCGCGTCAAATGGAGCGACCCCCTTGGCCAGGAGCCCTCCGACGGCGCCGCAGAGAACGTCCCCGGTCCCGCCCACAGTCATGCCCGGGTTCCCCGTGTGATTGAACTTGAGCCGCACTCCGTCGCTCACGATATCCACGTGGCCCTTGAGCAGGATCGTGATCCCGAGGGATTTCGCCGCGGCCCGCACCATCTCCGCTTTCTCTTCGAGGTTGTCCGGCAGAGTCTTTCCCGTGAGGACGACGAACTCGCGGGAGTGGGGCGTGGCCACAGCTCGCTTCTTCACGAGGATCGTGCGATCCATGCCCGCTGCCTTGAGGGCATCTGCGTCGAGGACCATCGGCACGTCCAGGGTCTGTACGATCGACCGGACGGCCTCGAGAGTGCCGAGGGAGTCCCCGAGGCCTGGGCCGATGGCCAATGCATCTGCGCTCTTCGCGAGTTCGACGATGACCTCGATATCCTCACGAAGGAGGCGATGCCCCACGAGGGGATGGACGATGAAGTTCGGCGAGTACGTGGCGACGATCTGCGCGGCGATCGCAGGGGTCGCAATGCGCGCGAGGTCCGCCCCCATTCCGAGGGCGCCCATGGCCACGAGCGCTGGGGCGCCTGTGAAGGGCCCGCCCGCGACGATGAGCAGGCGGCCGTTCTGCCCTTTGTGGCTCTCGGCCTTCGGCCTGGGGTACAAGAGGAACTCGCCCGGTCCGATCGTGCGCACGACCTGGGGCGGGATTCCGATGTCCGCGACCCGGATCGTCCCAGAGTTCTCGGGTGTCATCCCCTCCTTGGCATCGTGGAGAGCGACGGTCACTGTCGGTTTCACGGCGACGTCGGTTCCCAGGCCACTCGGCACATCGACGCTGAGGATTGGCTTCCCGGAGGCGTTCATTTCGCGGATGAGGGTCCCAAAAGGCTCGCGGAGCACTCCCTCGACACCGATCCCGAGGAGCGCGTCGACAATCGCGTCGGCCTCGGCCATCGCGGCCTCGCTGCGCTCCAAGCCCCGGAGGATCTCGACTTCCCGCAGGCGCTGGAGGTTCGTCTGTGCCTCCTTCGTCGCGAGCTGATCCGCCGGGCGAGCGAGGAGAACCTTCACATGGCATTCCCTCGCCAGGTAGCGCGCGGCGACGAACCCGTCTCCGCCGTTGTTCCCCGTGCCGCAGACGACGAGGACCTTCTTCCCGCGCACGCCCAAGTCTTGGAGGGCCACGTCGGCGACTGCCTTCCCCGCGAGTTCCATGAGTTCGAGGATCGACACGCCGAAATGCTGCGCATTGCGGTCGAGGATGCGCATCTCCGTAGCCGAAATCATCAGCCGCGCATCTTGGGCTCTCTAGTTAAATGTTGGCCGCGCGACGTTAATAGCCAAGGAGAGCTTGCGGGGCCTCCATGGACTGGAAGGCCTTGCGGCCGTACTCCTGGGCCTTGGCCCTCGGCCTTTTCATCCCCATCAGCGTGGTTCTCGTGCTCGTGGTGGGACCCGGGGTACTCGTGTTCGCGACCGCAGGCGCGGGGATTATCCCTCTTGCTTGGTTCATGGGCCTCGCGACCGAGGAACTCGGGAAACACGCAGGACCCGGGATCGGAGGGCTCCTCAACGCGACCTTCGGAAACGCGACGGAGCTCATCATCGCGGTGTTCGTCCTCTTTAGCGCCCTCGACGTGAGGACAAGAATCTCCATCGTCACCGCGTCCCTCACGGGTTCCATCATCGGAAACATCCTCTTGGTGTTGGGGCTGAGCATGATTGTGGGCGGGCTGCGCCACAAGACCCAGGTTTTCTCCCGGGAAGCGTCAGGGATTCAGACGTCCATGCTGCTCCTAGCGGTCGTGGGGCTGGTGATGCCGGCGCTTTACGTGCGGTCCATCGGGGCTGTGCCCGCCGTCTTGGAGGAGATGAGCATCGGGATTGCGTCGATCCTCCTTGCGGGCTATGTCCTCGGTCTCCTCTTCTCCCTTCGCACTCATCGGGACATCTTCAATCCCGTCACCGAGGCGGCCGAGAAGCCCCGCTGGTCACTCCGGTTCGCCCTCCTCGTCCTGCTCGTGTCCGCGATCCTAGTCGGGGTGGAATCGGAGATCCTCGTCGGCTCGTTGGAAGCGGCGCGGGCCAGCCTTGGCCTGAACGATCTCTTCCTTGGGGTCATCATCGTCGCGATCATCGGTAACGCAGCGGAGCATGGAGGAGCGGTCCTCCTCGCGTACCGGAACAAGATGGATCTCAGTGTCGCCATCGCGACGACGTCCACGACCCAGGTCGCGCTCTTTGTGGCGCCGTTCCTGATCTTCGTTTCTTTGCTGACGTCGCAAATCATGACGCTAGACTTCGAGATCTTCGAGCTCGTCTCCATCGCATTGTCCACCGCCGTCCTTTCCGCGGTGGCCTCCGACGGTCGGAGCAACTGGTACGAGGGCGTCCTCCTCGTGATGGTCTACGCGGTCATCGGGGTGGCCTTCTTCTTCCATCCGCCTCTGCCCTGAGCTTCACGTGCGGAGCGGGCGGCCCAGGATCTCCTCGATGCGACGGACTTTGCGGTCGAGCTGGTTGCGCGCGCCCTTGCGATCGTCGATCTTGACGATCGTCGAGACGCGGTCGCAGTCCTTCGCAACGGCCTTGTGGCATTTTCGGATCAGATCCAGGACCTCGTCGAGGGAGCCTTCGACGACGGTGCCCATCGGGTTGAGCCGGTACGGCAGGCCACTCTTGTCCACGATGTCCAGGCAGCGGGCGACGTACTTCGAGACGCTGACACCCTTGCCCACGGGGGAGATGCTGAACTCCGCGATCGTCATCGAAGGCCTCGGCACCCTCATATCCCGCGTCGTTCTTGCGCGTTTCGTGTCCGTCGACTACTCCCGTCTCGCGGACGACTATGACGCGGTGCGCGGGGACGAACGGGTGGATCGGGAGTACTGGCTGAGGGCTCTCGTGGAGGTGGGACGGCTCCGGCCGGGAGAGTGCATCCTAGACGTGGGAGCCGGCACGGGCCGTTTCGCGAAGCTCGTTGCGGAGTTCGCCAAGGTCACGGCGCTCGACATCTCGCGGGAGATGCTCGAGAAGGCCCGGGCCAAGGGCAGCTTCGATCTCGTGCTCTCCGACGCCCATCGCCTTCCGTTCCGTCGGGACGCGTTCGATGCCGCTCTCCTGGTCATGGTCCTCCATCAGCTCGAGGACTATCCCCGGGCTCTGCGGGAAGTCGCGAGGGTCTCCCGCCGGGCCGTCGTCGCGACCTCGGACTTGCGGAATCGGCGGTTGGGCATCCTCGAGGAGGCCTTCCCGAGTCTCCTCGGGATCGATCGCGACCGGTTCCCGGCCGTGGAGGATCTCCTCGCCTCCTTGAGCGCCGCCGGGTTTCCGAACGTCGACCTGGAGTCTCGTCCATACCGCCGGGTCCTGACGGTCCCGCAGGAACTCGACCGAGTGAGGCGGAAGTACATCTCGACATTGGACCTTCTGCCGCCGGGGGAGTTCGAGAAGGGAGTCGCGTTCCTCGAACACGAGCTGCCGAAACGCCACCCCAGCGGCTTCGAGGTAACCGCGGCCTTCACTTTCGTAGTCGCTTCAAGGTGAGATCCGCTGTTTCCCGACAGCGCGGGCAGATGGTGTGGCCCTTCCGGTCCGTATCCGCGAGGCTCCGGGAGAAGCGCATCACGCAGCGCGGCTCTTCCTCGTCGTGCATGAGCCCAAGCGTGTGGCCGATTTCGTGGACCGCCTCCTTCAGGGCTCGCTCGCGCACCCTCTCGGGGTCCTTGTCGCCGAGCCGAGCGACGGAGATCACCGCCTCGCGCCCGTGGATCCTCGCGTGCCCGAACACGAAGCTCAAAGGCGGTTCGTAGAGGTCCGCGGCGGTCACGCCCAAGACGCGGTCGCCGGATTCGGATTCGCAGGCGGTCTCCAAAGTCGCGGCGCGATACTGCCCCCGTTTCTTGTCCCAACCCTGAGGCGGAAGAGGCCTTTCGTTCCCGATCTCGACGACGTCGAAATCGTCCATGGTCTCCTGGAGATGCTCGAGGATCCTGCGGTCCACGGGTCCGAAGGGCGTGAGACGGAGTTTCATCCCTTGACGACCCCGAGGGGGACCATCCGCGCAACAATCTTCGTCAGGCCCGCGCCTTCCGCGACGCGGACGACATCCTCCACGTTCTTGTAGGCCCCGGGCGCCTCCTCCACGATGCCCGCCCGTGTCGCCGCGTGGACGTAGATCCCTCGTTCCTGGAGGTTCTGGAGGACCTCGTTCGCCCGGTACTTCCGCGTGGCTGCCGCCCGGGACATTTGGCGCCCCGCGCCGTGGCAACTCGAGCCGAAGGACCGATCCATCGCGGTCGGCAGGCCCACGAGGACGAAGGAACACGTGCCCATGTCTCCCGGGATGAGCACGGGCTGGCCCACGGCCTTGTATTCCTCGGGGGTCTCCGGATGGCCCGGCGGGAAGGCCCGTGTCGCGCCCTTTCGGTGGACGACCACCTTCCGACGCTTGCCATCCACGGTATGCTCCTCCACCTTGCCGATATTGTGGCACACGTCGTAGACGATCTCGATCCCCAACGTGTCCGCCGGCCGCCCGAAGACCTTTGAGAAAGCCTCCCGCACGCCATGGGTGATGAGCTGGCGGTTGTTCCAAGCGAAGTTCGCGCCGCAGCACATCGCCTTCCAGTAGTCCTGCCCCTCCTTCGAGCCCGTCGGCGCACACGCGAGCTGCAGGTCCGGGAGATCGATTTTCTCGCGTCTCACGACCTGCTCACACGTTGCGATGTAATCCGTCGCGATCTGATGCCCGAAGCCTCGAGACCCCGTGTGGATCATCACGCAGATTTGGCCGACTCCCGTCAGGCCCAGGGCCCTCCCGGCGGCTTCATCGTAGATCTTGTCGACCTTCTGGATTTCCAAGAAGTGGTTCCCGCTCCCAAGACTTCCGACCTGGTCCCTCCCACGGGCGATGGACCGCTCACTCACACGTCCGAAGTCCGCGTCGGGGAGGTGGCCGCGGGCTTCGATGTGCTGCGGGTCCTCGGGCCATGCGTAGCCCTTCTCGACGGCCCATGCGACGCCCTCCGTCGTCAGCCTCCCAAGGTCGCTGCGGGAGACCTTGACGAGCCCGCCTTCGCCCACACCGCTAGGTACATTGTGGAAGCACAGATCCGTGAGTTCCCGGACCTTGGGGCGGACATCGGCCTCCGTGAGGTCCGTTCGGAGGAGGCGCACGCCGCAGTTGATGTCGAAACCGATTCCGCCCGGCGAGATGACGCCCGCATCGAAGTCGAACGCCGCCACGCCACCGATCGGAAAGCCGTAGCCCCAGTGAATATCGGGCATCGCCATGGAGCGGCCGACGATCCCCGGCATCGTAGCCACGTTCACGACTTGCTCTGCGGCTTGGTCCTGGCGCAGCTGCGAGATCATTGGTTCGTCAATGAAGATGAGGCCGTCGACGCGCATCGCGGATTTGTAGGACCGCGGGATTGCGTACGCGAAGGTATCGAGCCTCTGGAGCGGCCCTGCCCAGCCTTCGACCATCCGGCACCCAATCCGAACCAAAGGGACGAACGCACATAAACGTTCGGGCGCCGCCACGGTTCATCGAGGGATCGGGCTCTCACCTGTCGGAAGCGCGTGACTGGATCCGAAATGGAAATTCCGGGCTTGGCTGGGCTCAGAGGTGGGCCTCGCCGATGGCCATGATCGCTTCGCGAATGAGCCTCGCCCCCAGGAGGGCGGTCTGTCCGAAGTCCCAAGCGGGACTGACCTCGTTGAGGTCCATGCCGACAAGATGCGGGCCTAGGATGCGGAGGAGTCGCTTCACCTGGAGGGGCGCGAGGCCGAAGGGCTCCGGATTGCCGACCGCAGGGGCGTAGGCCGGGTCGATGCCGTCGGTGTCGATCGTCAGGTAGATCTTGTCGCGGTCAATCGTCTTAAGAGCCCGCTCTGCCGCGACGACGATGCCGCGTTCATGGATGTCGTAGACGCTGACGTAGGTGAGGCCGAGGCGCTCGAGATCCTCCCGTTCCTCACGACTGTAGGACCGGACACCCATGTAGATCACGTTCTCGACGCCGACATGGTCTGCGCATCGACGGGCGCTGCAGGCATGGGACCATTTGTCATTCATATAGGCGTCGCGGAAGTCGAGATGGGCGTCGATCCCAATGACACCGATATCCTTCGGGAAGGCGCGGACGACCGCGGGGGCGAGGCTGTGCTCGCCGCCGATCACAATCGGGGTCTTCCCCGCCCCGACAATGTCGGAGGCCATCTTCGTGACCCCCGAGACCATCTCCGCGGACGAGGCGAAGCTCGGCGTGTCGCCGAGGTCTGTGAAGGAGACGTCCGTGATCTCCCGCTGGTGGTCCATCATGTACGTCTCGAAGTTGTAGGAGGCTTGGCGGATCGCCCGAGGGGCGTGGCGAGATCCCCCGCGGAAGGAGCACGTGCGGTCGAACGGGACGCCGAAGAGGGCCACGCTCGCATCCTCGTACTTCGCGACGGCGTCGGCGAAGCGGGGCGCGGCCATGGGCTCGGGGAATCCGTTCGTCTCTATATGAGGACCATGCCGCTGCCTACGGCGTCGAGAGCTTCTTGCGGCCCAGAGTCTCCAGGTACATCGTCTCCCCGCCGGGCTGGAGGGACGTCCGCAGCTCCTCCGGGACCTCGAGCTCGAACGTGTCGTACGTCTCCAGGTCCATGAGCTGGGCCATCCTCTCATGGACGGAGAGGATCTGTGCCTTTCGCTTGTCGATGATCGGCACGCGGACCTTGTGGGTCACGGGATGGACGATGGAGCGCTTCTGGCCGTCGAAGATCCCGACCGCCTCGAGCCTCGCCTTCGCCTCACCATGTTTCCCGGGCTTCGAGAACTGGATGCTGATGATCTTGCAAGGTTCCTCGTCGATGACGATGTAGCGGTTCACCTTGAGCTCCCGCATCTCCGCCTGTTCCCACGACATGCCGACCGGCGGGGCCGATGCGACCGACGGGTATAAGCGTTTCTCACTTGCGGCGACCCTTCCGACTCGTCCCGTGACGGAGGGCGCGACGTTGCGGCTTGGTCTCCTTTCGACGGCGGATTTCGGCGACGGTTTCGTCGAGACGCCGCTGGAGGTCCGGCGCGATTCGCCGGTGGGTGTATGCGTCTGCTCGGGCGGCCATCGCGACGTTCGCGGCGAAGACCCGGGCGATGGCCCCGCGCTGCCACGGTGGGGCGCGGTGCACG
Source organism: Thermoplasmata archaeon (assembly GCA_036555455.1). Classification (GTDB taxonomy): domain Archaea; phylum Thermoplasmatota; class Thermoplasmata; order RBG-16-68-12; family RBG-16-68-12; genus RBG-16-68-12. Next base: position 6,989 of record DATBLI010000021.1, on the reverse strand, counting down.
AGGGGATGCTGGAACAGGACTCCGTGCTTCGGCGGCTTCGTGCCGCTCTTCAGATGACGGAAGAGCGCCTTCTCCGCACCCAGGAGCTGGACGGTTCCCGCCGGCAGGCGTGCGAGTTCCTCGACCCCACCGGCAAGGGTGACGAGCCGCGCAGCGATCATGGGTCCCGCGAGGGCGGTCACGTTCGGCGCGAGGTTGCGGACGGAACGGTCGACGTAGGCTTCCAGGGTCGCACGGCGGCTCGCAACCGTAAGGGCGAGCTGGGCGAGCTCACGGATTTCGTGTTCCTCCGTCTCCCCGAGTTCCGCTCCGACGCTATCATGCATGTCGATGGGCACGTTGTCCCGACGTCCATGGGCGGCCACGAGATGGAGGTACGTCGGTTCATCGACGATCTTCGCGAGTTCGGGGAAATGGAGGCCGTACCACTCTCGCACCCGCTCCACGGCCGCGTTCTCCTGTTCGAGGAGATCGTCCACGGCGGCGATCGCGTGCCGCAGGTGGTCCTCAGGACGAATCGCCTTCCGCACCCGCCGCTTCGCGAGCTCCACCATGGTCTCGTGGAGCAGGTCGCGGTCGAAGCCGTATGCCGCAGGATCGAGGAACGGTGGTTTGTCTGAGGTGAAATGCCCGCCTGCGCGCTCGAGGCGTGGCTCCGTGACGAAAACCTCGTCGGCGAGAGCCATGAGCTCGCGTTCCTCATCGAGGATCTTCCAATCCTCGACCCGCACGAGGCGATCCGTGAGGGCGGAGGGATCTTTTGCGAAGAGACGCTGCTCGATCACCTTGCCTTCATCGAGGAGGAACGTTCCGAACCAGGTCGTGACGAGGAGCATCTTCGTGGCGAAGGCGGAGGACTCGGATAAGCGTATCCGCCTAGGGCCGCTTCTTCCGCGTCGCCTTCCTGCGGACCGGGGCCCTCATGCCAAGCCGCCGAATCTCCGTGGGTTTCATGATCCCGACCTCCGTGACGATCCCGGCGACGTACTTCGCCGGTGTCACGTCGAATGCGGGATTCCTCGCGGGGCTTTCCTTGGTGGCGATCGGCGTCCCGCCGACCTGGAGGACCTCCTGGGGCGAGCGCTCTTCAATGGGGATCTTCGCCCCCGTCGGGACCGAGAAGTCCACGGTGCTCGTGGGAGCGCATACGTAGAACGGAACATCGTTCTCTTTCGCGACGACGGCCTTCGCATACGTGCCGATCTTGTTCGCGACGTCGCCGTTGGCCGCGATACGGTCGGCGCCGACGAGAACGAGGTCGACTTCGCCGCGCCCGAGGAAGTGGCCCGCAGCGCCGTCCACGATGATTGCGTGGTCAATCCCCTCTTGGAGGAGTTCCCAGGCCGTGAGCCGGGCTCCCTGGAACCGCGGGCGCGTCTCGCTCACGTAGACGAAGAATTTCCTCCCGCGCTCTTTCGCGACCCGCAGGGGGGACATGACCGTGCCGTAGTCCACGGTCGCCAACGCGCCCGCATTGCAGTGGGTCAGAATCCGCGCGCCGTTCCGGATGAGCTTCGCACCGTTCTCGCCGATCCTCCGGCACTGGTCCACGTCCTGCTGGGCGTACCGGTCGGCTGCCTCGACGAGGTCCTCGCCCGCAAGCGACGCCTTGAGCATCGTGTCAATCGCATGGAACAGGCCATGGCCCGTGGGCCGGGTCTTCCGGAGGCGCTCCGCGGAAACCTTCGGGTCGAGTCCGAGACCCTGCGCCAGTGCCATCCCGTACGCCGCGGTTGCGCCAATCGCGGGAGCCCCGCGCACGACCATGTCCTCGATGGCCACAGCGACCCCCTCGAGGTCTCGTGCCTCGACGATCCGAAAATCGAAGGGCAGAGCACGCTGGTCGATGAGCTTGACCGCACCGTCCTCGAACCAGACCGTGCGCAGCTCCCGCGGCCCTCCGTCCAGAAGGATGCGCACGGGACTCCTCCTCACGTCTTCCGAAGGGAGGAGAGGAGGCTCGAGAGCCCGGGGCGGCGGAGCTCCCGTTTCATGTCCCGTGTGAGGGAATCATAGTAGACGATCTGCTGCTCGACCTTCTCGAGCTCTGCCGCAATTCGACGCCGCTCCACGTCGACCTCGTCCAAGGCCCCCAAGATGCGTCGCTCCCGCCCGCGCCATCGCTCGAGTTCCTTGGAGATCGACTGCGTGATGTCCGTCATCGGGTCACCGAATGGGGGGCGGCGTCGGGGTCACGGGTCGCTGAAGGGCGGGCAGGCTCGCCTGGCCCGAGAGAAGGTCGCGGCATTCCGCCATCTTCTTTCGGGTTCGGCCTAGTTCTTTCTCGAGATACAGCCTCCGGCGGTCCAGCTGCGTGATCCTCTGTCGGAGACGCTCCTTTCGCCCGCGCCACTTCTTCTGCTCCTCAAGCGCGAGCAGGACGCCGGACGGGTCCATGACGTCCAGAACCTAGCGGGAGACGCATATATAACCCTGCGGCCCCGGAGCGCTGCGCGCACCGAAGGAGGGGGTCGTTCTCGTCAGTGGGCCTCGGAGACTTCGACGGGAATCGCGGCCTTGCGCCCGAGCCGACGCTTCTCTCGGAGGGTGCCTGCGGGAACAAGCTGGTCCTGGCGTCGCGCCAGGATTCCTGCAACGCCCTCGCGGCTTGCGAGCTCGCTCGTCTGGCAGTGCACGCACGCGTCGGGACAGGCACTCGGCGGGACATCCGGCTCGGGATAGGAGAAGATACCTCCCTCGTAATTGCGAACGACGACGGTCTTGTCGCTCGCGCTCACGAGGTAGCTCGGTCCCAGGGGGATCTTCCCGCCTCCGCCCGGCGCGTCGAGGATGTACAGCGGAACCGCGTATCCGGACGTGTGCCCACGGAGGTGCTCCATGATTTCGAATCCCTTGGAGACCCGCGTGCGGAAGTGCTCGATGCCCTCGCTCAGGTCGCACTGGTAGAAGTAGTAGGGCCGGACCCGGTGCATGACGAGCTCGAGGACGAGCTCCTTCATGATTGTCGGGCAATCGTTGATCCCGCGGAGGAGGACAGTCTGGTTCCCGAGGGGGATGCCTGCGTCCGCGAGCATCGCGAGGGACTTCGAGGCCACCGGCGTGATCTCCTTCGGATGGTTGAAGTGAGTGTTGAGCCAGAGGGGGTGGTACTTCCTCAGCATGGAGACGAGCTGCGGTGTAATCCGCATGGGCAGGGTACAGGGCGCGCGGGAGCCGATGCGCACGATCTCGATGTGGTCGATCTCCCGGAGTCGCTTCAGGATCGCCTCGAGGTAGTCGTCATTGACCATCAGGGGGTCGCCGCCGCTGAGCAGGACGTCTCGCACTTCCCTCGTCTTCTCCAGGTACTGGAAGGCAGGCTCCAGGGTCTGCAGGGATGCGGCTCCGTGGTCGTGGGCTGTGAACCGCCGGCGCGTGCAGAAGCGGCAGTACATCGCGCAGTAGTCCGTGATCAGGAGGAGGACACGGTCCGGGTAGCGATGGGTGAGGAAGGGCGCAGGGCTGTCGACGTCCTCGTAGAGCGGGTCGTGTCGGTCCGCCGTGGAGAAGTGCGTCTCCTGGATTCTCGGGACGGCCTGCAGGCGTACGGGGCAGTTCGGATCGTCCGGGTCCATGAGATTCGCGTAGTAGGGCGGGATGGAGAACTTGAAGAACTTCGCGCACTCCCGCACGCCATCGATCTCATCTTGGATGGGATGAATCACTTGCTCGAGGTCCTTCATCGTCCGGATCTCGTGGGAGGCTTGCCACTTCCAATCGTTCCACTGGGCCTCTGTCACATTCCGCCAGAGGGGGATCTCCTGCCAGGGCCGGATCCGGATGCTCTTCGGCGCGCGGTCAGAACGTGTAGGCTCCGCAATGACCATGCCTCTCGCCTCGGGAGAGCGTATGGGAATTCATGGACGGAGGCTCCATTTAAGCGGATTGTACATTCGATACGACGAATACGGTCGCAGGTCTCGAGTTCGATGGGGATTTATACGACGGGGACGTTTGCGCGAGGCCGCGGGCTCGTGGTCTAGCGGTTATGACATCGCTCTCACACAGCGAAGGTCACCGGTTCGAATCCGGTCGAGCCCACTTAACTTCAGGGAATTGATGCGACATCGCATGTCGTCCCAGGCGGGTTCCGGAAGATGGGCCCGCACGGAGCACACTTCGTCGCGAGGAAGAAGCCGCTCCAAATGAGACCGCAGCCGGGCGGGCGCCGGATTCCTGTGACGTCAAGGACCCGTCACGGGCGCATGTCCCGTCGAGGCGGTCAGCGCGGCCACGAGGATGAACACGAGGGCGAGGCCGCCGAACGGGATGAGCATGAGCCACCGCGGCTCGTACCTCAGATGCATGTAGTAGCCCGCCACGAGGCTCGCCTTGGCGGTTGCCAGGCTCACGAGGACCGTGACCCGCTCGAGGTAGGCAAGGCCTGTGATTCCTGCGACGTAGACCTCGATCAGCGTGACCACGGCGAGGACCAGGAAGACGTACACGTAGGGTCGCCGATGGACCGCCTCGACAGGTGCCGCCGCCGCGACGGCCGTCTTCGTTTCTGCCGCCATCTCTCTCACCTCAGATCAGGTACACGATTGTGAACAGGAAGATCCACACCACGTCGACGAAGTGCCAGTACAGCCCGACGAGCTCGACCGTCTCGTGGCTCACCTTCGTGAAGCCGCCTTTGATCGCTTTGGACAGGGTGTACGCGATCGCGCACACGCCCCCGGTCACGTGGGCGCCGTGAGTGCCCGTCTGGATGAAGAACGTCGGGCCGAACAGCCTGTTCACACCGTACGGGGTACCCGCGAAGGTGAGATGCTCGGAGAAGTACAGGTGGTAGAACTCGTTCCCTTGGAACGCGAGGAAAGTGAGGCCGAGCGCCAGGGTGGCCCCGAGGAAGATCTTCAGGCGCTTCTGGTCCCCCCGCTCGATCGCGGCCAGGGCTTCGACCATTGTCAGGGAGCTGCAGATGAGGATGAAGGTCGCGACCCCGGTTCCGGGGATGTTCAGGATCTGGCCGGGGGAAGCCCAAGGGCCCAGGAACTGCACGGACAGGGGGTCGCTCGTTCGAAACCGCAGGGTCCAAGACGCGCCGATGATCGCGGAGAAGAACATGATCTCCGTCGCGAGGAAGAGCCACGTCCCAAGCTTTCGCGCGCTGACCTGCGGGAACTTGGCCTCGAGGGCGGCGCCGACGCCGTAGAAAGGCTTCGGGAGCACCCGCACATCGTCGCGGAGCCAGCCGAGGAGTCCCGCAAGGAAGACGACGAGGCCGAGGGCGAGCAACGGCACACTGGTGATCAGCCCGACGTATCCGAGGGCCGCGCCCAGGGCAATGACGAACGGCCACGGGCTGCCATGGTGGACCCCTGCTTCCCCATGACGTCGGATTCGGGCCTCCGCCATCCTGTGCCTCGACTCGTGCCGCTGAAGAGTCGGTCGGCTATAACGTCTTCGGTAATCCGAAAAACCCTGCGACGGACGTCGCAGCGAACCGTTCGCCGTGTCGCGAGACTCGACGCGACTTGACCGAAACCGTCCCCTTCAATTAGGACGGTAGACCCAGGGGTCGTGAGCGAGGGAGAGGAACAGGTCGCGGGATTTGGACCACTCGATGAGCCAGTTCGGCACCGCAATCTGCGGCCCTTGTGGGAGCGGTCTCATGAGGAATGCGTGCTTCCGGCGGGGGATAAATCCATCGCCGTTCGTTTCAATTACAATTCTTAGAAAGTGGAACGGTTGGTCTGGCGTGTGTTGATTCTCAGGATAGACCGCGGTCCTCAACGCGAGGAGTTCGAAGCTGTCGCGTGGCCTCCGATCGGCGCCTCGGGGGTGCAGCTCCTCGGGCGAGGGAGGGCATCGCCGCGGTTCGCCCGGCAACCCAAAGACCGCCTCCCGCGAGCCCACCAAGGTCGAGAAGTCCATACGAAACGGCTTATAGCGTTCGCAGGGATGTCTGATGCGCTGACGAGGCGCTCCATGCCCACGGTCCGCCAGATGAAGACGAAGGTGGCCCTTCTCGGCGAGAGCGGGGTCGGGAAGACTTCCCTCGTCCGCCGCTTCGTCTACGATGAGTACCAGGAAACCTACCTTCACACGATTGGGACGCGCGTGAGCAAGGTCGAACTCACGGTTCCCTACGGCCCGGACCTGGAGATCCGGATGGACATGTCCGTGTTCGACATCATGGGCCAACGGGGATTCCAGGACCTCATTCGGGAGACGTATTTCCACGGGGCCCAGGGCCTCGTCGCCGTCTGCGACCTGTGCCGGCCCGACAGCGTCACAGCCCTCGAAGAGTGGATTGCATCGGCCCTCGAGATCGCGGGGGACGTACCCGTGTACATCCTCGCGAACAAGAAGGACCTTACGGACCGCCGCCAAGTGACCGACGAGCAGCTCCGCAACCTCGCGGAACCCTTCTCCGCCCCGTTCGCCCTGACATCCGCGAAGACCGGGGAATCTGTGGACGACGCGTTCAACGCCCTCGCCGTCGAGATCGTGGACCGGGCGCTTCGGGCGGAACAGGCGATGGCCGTGGAGCACCAGCTCCGAGAGAAGATCCTCCTCCTCCTCGCGAAGCGCGGCGCCGTCGGCCTGAAGAGGAGCCAGCTCTTCGAAATCCTCCGTGGCGTGAACTACGACGACCTCACTCAGGAACTCCGGCGCCTCGAGGCCGAAGGCCTGTGTGTGATCCACTGGCACGGGCCCTCGGACTTCACGGCCGTCGTCACGCCGAAAGGAGTCGAGGCGAGCGAGCGCATCGAACCCCCCACGGCCCTCGAATGACCGACTTGTCCGAGCGACCCCGCAGCCCCCTGAAGAAGAACCAGCTCGAACGCATCCTCCAGTCCCTAGAGGCCGTTCCCTCACCGCGCCCGGACATCGAGCAGTACCCCACACCCGCGGGGATTGCCGCGGAGCTCGCCTATGTCGCCCACGGGAATGGCGACATCGCGGGGGGACGCGTCCTGGACGCAGGGTGCGGCAACGGGATTCTCGGGATCGCCGCGAAGCTCCTCGGCGCCGCGGAC
>DATBLI010000020.1:0-1651 GCA_036555455.1 Thermoplasmata archaeon | reverse complement strand
TCCCCGGGCTCTCCCTCCCACACGATCGCGGCCTTGTTCCGGCGCTCCGAGTGCACGTGACGGTCGAGGCAGTTTTCGGAGACGTTGATCTTCCCGCCCACGAACCACTTCGCGAAGGGCAGATCCCACTGGAGGACCTTGTCCCACTTCTTGATCCAGCGAAGGCCCTCGGCCTCCTTCGCCCAGAATCCCTCAAAGTCCCGCTCCGAGTCCTCGTAAATCGAGTCGTCCTTCACCAGGGCTTGCTTGCGGAAAGCCTCCGGCGGCGGGTATTGTTCCCTTTCCTTGAGCAAGCTGTCGATTGTGGCGCTGGACACAACCATGGTCGTTACCCCGGTTCAAAGCCGTTCGAGGGAACGGCCTGCCTATAAGCACTCGCCACGAAAGCGAATGGACAATATATAGACGAGCACCGCGTGGACGAGCCCCGCGGCGCTCCGAGGACTTCGGCGGCCCGAGACGTTACTCTCCATACGGGTAAGTTCCGAAGGTCTTTGCGCGGCCATGCTGCAACCCGTAGACCATGGCCGCGAGACTCCCCCGGGCAGCCTACCTTCTCCTCGGGTTCGTCATGAACCTCATGCTCGGCACCGCATACGCGTGGTCCGTGTTCAAGACCCCGCTGATCACGGGTTTCGGGGCCACGAACTTCTCGTCGATGCTCCCCTTCGCCCTCGCCCTCGCGATGTTCTCCGTCGGGATGGTCTTCGCAGGCCGCCTCGTGGACAAGCACGGCCCGCGGGTCGTCGCGATCCTCGGAGGCGTCCTCGTGGGCGCGGGGTACATGTTGTCCTCCCTCATGGACAAGACCCCGTGGCCGATGGAGACCCTGACCGTGACGTACGGGGTCATCGTCGGCCTGGGCATCGGGTTCGCGTACAACCCGCCGATCCCGACCGCGGTGCGGTGGTTCCCCGTCCGGAAGGGACTCGCCTCGGGCCTCGTCGTCATGGGCTTCGGGCTGTCCGCCCTCTTCACGGCGCCCCTTGCGGACTTCCTCATTCGCACCTACGGCGTGCCCACCACATTCCTCATCCTCGGGATCCTGTTCTTCGTCGTCCTCGTGGCGCTCGGCGCCTTCCTCAGCTTCCCGCCGGCGGACTGGCACCCGCCCGCGGAAGCGGCCATGAAATCGAAGCGGGCCTGGAAGCCCGTCGCCGAGGTTGGCACGCGGGCGATGCTCCGCTCCCCAACGTTCTGGCTCGCGTGGACCCTGTACACCCTCGGAACCGCGGGCGGATTCATGATCATCGGGAACGCGAAGCCCCTCGCGACGGAGGTCGGCGCCGTCACAAATGCGGTCCTCGCCACCGCGGCCGTCCAGGTCCTCGCGGTGTTCAACAGCGGCGGCCGTCCGCTCTTCGGACGGCTCGCGGATGTCTGGGGGCCGAGGCAGACCCTCCTCGTCATGTACATCCTCCTCCTCGGGGCGATGGCCCTGTTGTCCATCTCCACGGGCGCGTGGATTCCCCTCTACGCGGGGATCGCCCTCACGGGCATGATCTTCGGAGGCTTCCTCGCGGTGATGCCCGCCCTTTCGACCCTGTTCTTCGGCGCGAAGAACCTCGGGACGAACTACGGCGTCCTCTTCACGGGCTACGGCTTCGGGGCCGTCGTGGCGTTGTTCGCGAGCGGTTGGATCCGCGACTTC
>DATBLI010000019.1:0-53274 GCA_036555455.1 Thermoplasmata archaeon | reverse complement strand
CTCCTTGGAAGCTCATTAACCAAGATGTCGACCGCGGCTATGTCCACCTGAGGCGGGAGAAGGCCCTTCGCGTGATGCGAAACGCGATCCAGAGTCATATCGAACAAGGCCTGCCCCTCCCCGTGAACGATGCGATCGAGGATTCCTTCCGCGTGGACCTCCAGGAGATCCACGGCCTCCTGGAGGCAAAGAAGGCCACGTTCAAGGCGGAGGACGTTGGGAAGGTGAGCATCACGCGCTTCCCGCCCTGCATGTACAACCTCCTCGCCCAGATCCAGAACCACGAGAACGTGCCCCATATGGGTCGCTTCGCGATCGTGACCTTCCTCCATCACATCGGCCTGGGAAACGAGGAGATCTTCCGCGTCTTCGGCGACGTCCCCGATTTCGCGGTCGACGTGACGCGCTACCAGATCGAACACATCACCGGCGCGACGTCCTCCACGGAGTACACGCCCCCGGAATGCTCGACGATGAAATCCTATGGCGTGTGCCCCGGCCCGGACAGGCTTTGCCTCAAGATCAAGCACCCTCTCACGTACTACCGCATCAAGGGCCGCGAGACGCGACCGAAAGGGGAGAATGTCGCCACGGCCGTGTGATCCTCCGGCAAACCTTCTTCTGGCAAGATCGATTCCGAAGATGCTGTGTCCGGGGGAGTGGGGCGCGCCTTTGGCAGGGATCGCTTGGCCGTCGTCACCGGGCCCACCTCGGGCATCGGCAAGGAAGTCGCCCGGGGACTCGCGGCAATGGCGTTCGAGGTCGTCCTCGCCTGTCGGAATCCTCAGAAGGGCGAAGCCGTCCGCCAAGAGATCTCTCGAGGAACGGGCAATCCGAGGGTGTCCGTGGAGCTGGTAGATCTCGCGAGCCTGGCGTCCATTCGCGACTTCGCTCGCCGCTTCGACGAGACCCATCCACGGCTCGATGTCCTCGTGAACAACGCGGGAGTATTCCTGCGGCACCGCCATGTCACCCTGGATGGCTTGGAGACTCAGTTCGCGGTGAACGCCTTGGCGCCCATCGTCCTCACGAGGCACCTCGCGGAATCGCTTCGGCGCGCCGCTCCGTCGCGCGTCGTCAACGTGTCCTCGAACGCGCATTACGGCGGCCGCATTGAGTTCGACAACCTCCAGGGGGAACGATCGTACAGCGGTTTCCGCGCGTATGCGAACTCGAAGCTGGCCCTCGTCCTCCTCACGTACGAATCCGCCCGCCGGTTCCGGGAGAGTGGCATCCTCGTGAACGCGGTCCATCCGGGCATCATCCGAACGAACCTCGGGAAGGGCGAGTATCCGCGGATCGTCGAGGTGTTCCGGCCCTTCTTCAAAGGCCCCCGCCGAGGGGCGGAAACTCCCCTCTACGTGGCGAATCATCCGGAGCTCATCGGGGTCACGGGAAAGTACTTCGCGAAGATGCGGGCCATTCCGTCCGACGACAAGTCCTACGACGAGCCCACTGCGCGTCGTTTGTGGGAGACCTGCGCCAGGCTCTCGGGGCTTCCTCCCTAGGGCCCCTCCGTGCCCTTGCCGAAGCTTCGCCAGATGGCTACGGCTCGTTGGATCGCGGTCGCGTTGCCCAGGATGGCAAAGAGGAGGAGGAACCACGCGAGGGGCTGGAAGTCCAGTGGCGGGAAGCCCCAGGTCACGGAGCCTTGCGGCGACGCGAGCAGCTGCACGAGACCCCCGACGAAAAGAAGGACGAGTCGATCCGCGCGCCCCAGGAAGCCCGCATAGCGGCGTCCCTGGCCGACGGCTTGGGCCTGCGTTCCCATGTACGACGTGAGGAGAACCCCGACGATCGCCAGCAGGCCGACCCAGAGTTGCGCTGCGCAATACATGCTCAGGGCCGCGCCCCCGAGGAGGAATACATCCGCGTAGCGATCGAAAACGTGGTCCACGAAATCGCCCTTGGGAGAAGCTTTGTTCGCGAGTCGCGCGATTTTCCCGTCGAGGGCGTCCAAGTACGCGCTTGCAAGGATGAGGATGAGCGTCGCGATGAGGAACCATGTGCCGCCGAAGTAGAAGGATACTCCTGCGAAGAAGGCGGCGAGAAGCGAGAACCAGGACACCGTGTTGGGATTCACCTTCATCATGCGCCGCGCGACGGGGTCGAGAAAGCCGTCCGCCAAGGGGCGAAGGCGATCTAGTACCAAGAGAGAACCTCCTCGGTCCAGTCGACGGATCCGGGTTCGTGACCTTCCGTCCGTCCCTGAAGAATCGCAAGGATTTCTGCGGCAGTCTGCTCCGGGGAGAGGGCCGTCGTGTCGATCTCGCAGACGCGGGGAAGGCGATTCACCGCCTCCTGAAGGATCACGTCGATCGCCTCAGCCTCCACATTCTCCCGGACCTTCGCCTCGGGCCATCCGCGCCCCTCGAGCCGCTTCCGCAGCACGGACGGCCGGCAGCGCAGCACGATCACGAGATTCACGTCCATGAGGTGGCTGTAATGGGACTTCAGGAACGCGATCTTCGCAGGCACGCTGAGGTTCCGACGCAAGGCATCCACATCGACCTCGTCGCTCCCTCGCCGCTCGTCCCGACCGAGGAGGAATCCCTCCCGACGCGCGACCTCATCCAGGTCCACGACAGGGTATCCTCGACGCGCGAGGACCTCGCAGGTCGAGCTCTTCCCGGTCCCCGGAGTTCCCGTCACCGCGACGAGCACGGCGGAGCAGAGGGGGACACGGGATAAATGGGTTGCGCCGCAGAACTTTGATATGACTCCAAGGCCGTCAACGGCAGAAGTGTCATTCCCCCCCGAGCCCTCCCGCCCCGTCCTCTCTTGGATCCGTCGGAACCTCGCCCTCTTCGTCTCCCTGCTCCTCGTGTTCGTCGGCCTCTCCCTCGGAGTCGCCTCGTTGGCGTCCGAACAGACCCTTGCGTACTCCCGAACGTACGATGGGGACGCGGTGCCCGGGAACGTGTCCCTCGCCCTGCCCAGCGAGGACGTGAGCTTCCTTCAAATCGACCTCGTTACAGGTAGCTGCGACCTCAGATTCTACCCGGCGACGGAGGCAGATTGGTCCCGGTTCAACACAACGGGCACGTTGCCCGGAAGCTGGATCGACTGCGGGAATCGACAAGCTGCGATTTCCGGCGATGCCGCCAGCCTCATCCTCGTGAACGAGGGCTCCGGTCCACGCACGTACAGCGTGACCGTCGAGGGCTTCCGTGTCGGGACGCCCCATGCGTGGCTGGCCCTCCCGGGAACCGTGATCGCACTCGCCGGACTCCTCACGTTCGTGCCCAGGATCGTCACGCGAAAAGCCCTGCTCGCTCGCAGCGAAATCGAAAAGAAGGGAAACAAGAAATGAGAAAGGTCGGGAGCCCCGTGTTCGGGGCCCCCGAATTCGCGTCCTACAGCTCTTCCGGTCCCTTCGGGGGCTCTTCAGCCTCCACCGGCTCCGCCTTCGGGCCACCACGGGCACGGCGCAGGAGCAACATCACGCTCAGCGCGGCCACGACGAGCGACACGACCGCAATCGCGATCGATGCGTACAGAAGCCCCGTGAGTCCATTCACAGTGTTCTGCGCGGTCGCCAGGTTGGCGTTCGCCGTGTCAAGGTCGTCCCGCAGGGTGCTGATTTCATTCTCCAGCGAGCCGATCTGCGTCCCCAGCAGCGCCTGGAAGTACGCCAGGGCCGGAATCACGGTGAACGACCTCGTCGCGAAGACCGGGATGGCGGCTTCCGCCCCGACGCTGATGGTCTGCAGGGTGTACGCGCCAGGTACGAACTGGCCCGTTTCATCGCCGGTTAGAGAGACCAGCCAAGTGCCAGCGCCGCTGTCCGTCGGAGTCCCCTCGAAGAGCACGTCGCCCGTTGCCGGGTTGATGACCAAGTAGGTCATCGAGACGTCATCGTAGGCTGTCCCGGCGACGGTTGCCGTCACGGTGAAGTCCGCCGCGAGGCCAGGGACGACCTGGGCAGGTGTGGGTGTCCCAACCGTCACCGCGGGCACCTTCGGGACGATCAGGCTGTCCCAGTGGTCCGCCGTGAACACGTAGTCGTCGAAGTTCGTCAGGTGGACTTGTGCTGCGACCGTGTCGACCACGTCGAGGACGTACGGCCCATTGCTCTGGTAGTAGTGGTTGTGGGCCGCTCGGAACGCCTGCAGGTTCGTCCAGCGAGTCCCTGCTTCCGCCGAGCTGATCGCGAACGGACCGCTCGAGAACCCAGGTGGTACGAAGGTGGCCGAGACGTTGCCGTCGGAAATCTCGCGATCCATGAAGCCGATCGTTTCGCCCTTCGTGAGGTCCATCCCGATGAGGCCTTCCGTGGCCGCAGTGACCGAGCTGATCCTCACGTGGTCGTGGATGACCGTCTGCATGGCGAGCTCAGCCCCGTCCCAAGAGGTGTCCGGGAAGGGATCGGCCACGATGGCGATGTAGCCCGGGTCAATGTGCCAGTAGTTCAGGTAGATCTCCAGGTGTGTCTCATCGACCTTCCGAACGCCTGCGAGCGTGTCCACGAACAGCTTCGCCCCGGACGTCGTCGAGTCCGGGTCGTGAGCGTCGATGTCGCCATTCCTCCGGCGCACGGCAAGCGAGATCGCATACAGCACGTCGTTCATGGTCATGTCGCTGCCATCGTGCCACGTACCGAAGCTGTACGTGAAGGTCACCTTTGAGGTGGCTTCAGTCCCACTCGGCACGGCTACCCACGTGTTCGTCGCATTGTCGAACGTGTAGGAATCCGTTGGGATCGGCAACGTGCCCGAGGGACCCGCCGTCTCCACGTCGAAGTCCGACCGGACAGGAATCACGAGGCCCGTGTGCGGATGGTACCACGTCCCGAAGTCGGCAAAGGCCCGGTGGATGAGATCGTCGTAGAGCCAGTCAAGGCCGTTCCAGGGGTTCCAGTCGGAGACGAACTGCAGTCGGTTACCGACCAGCAAGTTGCCGCCCCCGTCCGGGTGATCCGCGAGCTTCACAGTGCGCAGGGTGAACAAAGTCCACGGCCCGCCAGCAAGGTCGTAGTTGAAGGGCATGACCGCGTTCTTCGCGTACGGGAAGGAGGCGCCTGCGACTGTCCAGACACGGACGCCTTGCTTCAGCGCACCGTCAATCGCCTTCTCGATCAGGGTTTGGCGCTCCGCCAGATCCGCATACTCCCCGAAGAGCAGCTTGTGGCAGACATCGGCCAGAGCCGGGTCGGCACTGAAGGGCCCCCCGGCGACCGACCAAATCCGGCTTCCCTCGCCGCCGCAGAGGTAGAAGTCCACATCGCTGTCGGACCAGGCGGTCAACGCCGTAGATGCCCAGCCCTCGGTGTAGATCTGCCATGCGCCGGTGTCGGGAGGCCCATTGTAGACGATCGCGAAGGCCCCGCTGCCGGGCAACGGGATTTCATTCACGCTGAACCCGAGCAGGCGGAGCTGCGAGGCGACGTACTGCCCGATCTGTAGCCGCTGGTCTTCGGTCCGCTCGACGATGTTGACAGCCACCGGGTTGCCGTTGTACAGCCACTGGCCGTTCTCGTAGCTGACTCCCGCGACGGTTCCCAGCGCGTCAAAGATCATCGTCCTCGCCGTGTCGAAGTTGTACGCGTACTTCTGGTCCTCGCCGGAGAAGAACACGGGGTCACGCCCGTACTCCGCCGTCTGCGAGTACCAGAGGGTCGTCTGCGGGAGGACAGTCCCGCCGAAGATCTCGCGCGCGATGTAGGCCCGGTCAATGAGGTAGTTCAGCGCCTCTCGGACTTCACGCACGGACATCGGATTGAAGATACCAGGCGCGGTCGTCTGGTTCACGGGCACCGGATTCACAAACAGGGGTTGTGTACTCCCACCCACGTTGATGAGCCCAATGTCCGGATTTGATGTCGCGCTCTGGATCTGAGCCACGCTTCTCAGGTAGTACATATACAGCTGCATCTGGCCGTTCGTTAGTTGGATTAGTGCTTGCGCCGGATCGCCCTGGTTGAACCAGTCCATGGAGTCCACCCAGCCGCCTTTGCGGGTCGTTTGGGCCCCAGCCTGGCGGGAGACCACGACGAGCAGACCTGCCAGAAGCAGTCCCACGATTAATAAGGCTGCTAGCAATCTCCTCATCCGAATTCTCCTTGTGGCACCGGAATCGAGAACTCCTCCTCCACCCCGGTGGCAACTAGAGCGGGCAATCCCGTTCACGGTATTTATGCGTATCTCCGTATCAGCAGTATTCAGCAAGAGCAACGCGTTCCTCCATGTTTTTGACGTCCGCAATCTCGAGGGTTGGACTTCGAGGGACGTCCTAAGTCGGGACACCGATTTCGAGAAGCGTCCTAAGGATTGCCGGCCTCGGAAGGCCTGCGCAGCCGCCCACGGCCATTCAAGGAGCACCACCGATGCTTTCAAGTCCGGGCATGCTTCCGGGCTGTGTGCGGAGAGCTGGAAGGACGGCAATCGTGCGGAGAACCCCCCGCTTTGCGCAAGGCGTCAGTCTTCGCAGGACATCCGGATTCACGATCCTCACGCTCGCCGCTTTCATCCTGAGCCTCGTCGCCACGACATCCCTAGCTCGCGCTGATGTACCGGGCGGGCCGCCCTTCGCGTGGGACCTCGAGCAGGTCGACACAGCGGGCGACACGGGGTTGTACACGTCGATTGCACTCGACTCCCATGGCACTCCATATATCGCCTACGTGGACGATGCCAACGGCACCGTCCGCGTCGCCCATCGGACTGGGGCCGGCTGGGTGTCGGAGCAGGTCGACGGGCCCGGGGTGTTCATCGGGAGCACGAACCTCGTCATCGGGGTCAACGACACACTCCAGATGTCCTACTGCGACCAGAGCACAAGGTCTGTGAAGTACGCAACACGCGGGCCCACGGGGTGGACTGTCACGATCGTGGACGTCGCCTACACGGAGGGGTACACTCGTCTCGCCCTCGATTCCCTCGACCGGCCCGTCCTCGTGTACTCGTGGAACAATGGCTGGCTGAGGTACGCTTCGTGGAACGGAACCTCGTGGTTTCGGGAGACCGTGGACAGCGTGGCGATCATCTCCCGCTACGGGGACATCGCCTTGGATCCCGAAGATGGGCCGCACGTCTCCTACTACGCAGACGGCGTCCTTCGGTACGCCACGAAGGCAGGCAACGTTTGGACCCGGGAAGTCGTTGATTACACGCCGTTCGCGGGTTGGTACTCGCGGATTCGCCTTGACTCCCGCGGCGTGCCCCACATCGCCTATTACGACAGCTCCAACGGAACCCTGAGGTACGCCACTCAGGTGGGAGGGATCTGGACCCATCTCGTTATCGATGGCAAGGGGGATCCTGGATGGGACATCAGCTTTGTCTTCGACCAGGAGGACGAGGCCCAAATCGCATACTACGCGCGAATCGACGGTTCCCTCCGCTTTGCCGTCAGCACCCCAGGGGGGTGGGTGACCCAGACGGTCGATAGCCCGGGCGTCGTCGGGTGGTACACAGGCCTCGCGGCGGATGAAGCGAACCTGCCCCACATTTCGTACTATGACTGGACCCACGGCGACCTGAAGTACGCGGAGGCGAGAATCGCACTCCAGGTGCGCACGGCCGGCGTCTCCTCTCGCACGACCTCCTCGGCGACCTTAATGGGGGAACTCGTCTCCCTAGGAAACCACTCAGCTGCGGAGGTCAGCTTCTCGTTCCGAGCCGAGGGCGCCGCGACATGGTCCGTCCTGTCCCTCGGGCTGCGGAACATCACAGGCCCTTTCTTCTATTCTGTCACGAACCTCACGGAGGGCGGGAGATACGAGTTCCGCGCCGAGGCGAGGTCGGGAGTCGAGACGGATTTCGGGGAGGTAATGCTGTTCACCCTGCCTTCGTCGGCAGCTCCTTCGACACTGCCCCTAATGCTCGCGGTGGCTCTTGGGGGGGCAGGAGCGATTTCGGCGGCGTTCATCCTCTGGCGGCGGAGAAGGAAACGCGACGGTCCGCGTTGATTGGAACGCGGGGCGCCATCACTCCGCGAGATGGCAGGCGACTCGATGGGCCGGTCGGAGCTCGCGCATCTCGGGCTCGGTCACATCGCAGAGGCCCGCCTTCGCGATGGGACATCGCGGATGGAAGTGGCAGCCGGCCGGCGGGTCGATGAGGCTTGGCGGCTCCCCTGGGAGGGAGGCCCGCATCTGGAGCCGGTTCGCTGGGTCAGGATCGGGAATCGCCTCCATCAGGGCCCGCGTGTAGGGATGGAGCGGTCCCCGCAGAACATCCCCGACAGGACCCTCCTCCATGAGCTTCCCCGCGTACATGATCCCGATCCGGTCCGAGAAGTGCTTCGCGGTCGCGAGGTCGTGGGTGATGTACAGGAACGAGATGCGGAACCGCCCCTGGATCTGGCGGAGGAGCTTCAAGGTCGAGATCCGGACGGACGCATCAAGCATCGACACGGGTTCGTCGGCGAGGATGAACTCCGGATCGAGCATCAGCGCGCGGGCGATGGCCACACGCTGCCGCTGTCCGCCGCTCAGCATGTGCGGGTACTTGTTCGCGAAGAACTCCGGGGGGTTCATCTTCACGTTCTGGAGGCCCTTGAACACGGCCTCCTCCCGCTCGCCGGACGTCCCGACATGGTGGACGTTGAGGGGTTCCTCGAGGATGCGGTACACGGGGAAGGCCGGGTTCACGCTCGAGTAGGGATCCTGGGGGATCATCTGGGCCTTGCGGCGCAACCACATGAGCTCTTTGTCCGGGAGATGGGTGATATCCTGTCCGCCGTAGAGGAGCGCACCATCGGTCGGCTCCAGAAGGCGGATTACCGTGCGGCCCAGGGTCGTTTTCCCGCAGCCGCTCTCCCCCACGATCGCGACCGTCTCGCCACGCCGGATGACGAGGTTGACGTCGTCGACGGCCCTCAGGGGAACGGAGCCCCGGAAGAGACCGCGGCTGATGTCGAACCACTTCCGGATGTGGTCAAGTTCGACGATATTGACTGAGAGTTCCTCGGCCCGAGGTGCCGCGGGAGATTCAGGCGGCGAGGGTATCATGGGCCCGTGCCTCCCTGGCTAGCCAACAGGATGCTTTCCAATCGTCTCCCTCGAACGGTGGCTCGCCACCTTCGTGGAGGGTAACCGCGACGACTTTGCCCTTCGCGTGAGTCGACATCACGGACTTCAGAAAGGGTTGCGCCTCTCGGTTCTGCTGAACGAAACCGTCGAACTCCACGGCCAGCTTCCCGGCGGTCCCTTCCGCCGCAGGCTTCAGCAGGACGGTGTGTGGTCCTTTCGTCTCCAGGTCGGCGGTCGCGGGCATCGGCACTTGCTGCTCCCCGGGGGCCTTGAGGATGCGAATCTGGTCGACAAACTCCTCCGCCGTCCAGCCGCACTTTTCGAACGCGAGCGGGCAACGGAGATGGAAGCGGCATCCAGGGGGCGGCGCGGTGAGATCGGGAGGGGCACCGGGGATGAAATCCGGCGCCTCCTCGCTCCGGAGACGGGGCACGCTCGCAAGGAGCCGTCGCGTGTAGGGATGCTTGGCCTCCACGAAGACCTTCTCCGCGGGGCCGAGTTCCACGAGTTGGCCCGCATACATGATGCCGACGCGGTCCGCGAGTTCGCTCGCGAGGCCCAGGTCGTGGGTGATGAAGATGTACGAGAGGTGCTCTTTGGTCTTCAGGTCCTTCAGGAGGTTGATGATGTTCGTCTGGGTCATCACGTCGAGGGCGGACGTGGGTTCGTCCAGGATGACCACCTTCGGCTTGAGAATGAGGGCCATCGCGATGACTACCCTCTGCTTCATCCCGCCGCTCAACTCGTGGGGGAACCGCCGCAACACGTCCGAGGCGAGCCCGACCTTCTTCATCACATCCGCGGCTTGGTCGAGGGCCTCGTCCTTGTCGACGTCATAGTGGACCATGAGCGGCTCGGCCACTTGACCCCCCGCACGGACCGTCGGGTTCAGTGCGTTCAGGGCACCTTGGAGAACCATGGAGATGCCTTTCCACCGCACATTCTTCCGGAAGTCCTCGTCATCAAGGGCCATGATGTCCTCCCCGTCAAAAATGACCTGCCCCCCGTACTTCTCCACGTTCTTCGGCAGCAGACGGAGAATGGCATTCGCCGTCGAGGTCTTCCCGCAGCCGCTCTCCCCTACGAGAGCGATGGTCTCCCCTGGCTCGATCTTGAAGGAAATCGAATCGACGGCCCGGACGGGACCTTTGCGCGTCCGATACCAATACACCAAGTCGACTACGTCCAGAATGGCCACAGCGACCGCTCCTACTGCTCACGCAATCGGGGATTCAGCACCTTGTCGAACGCGTAGCCGAGGAGGGCGAAGGCAATCGTCGTGAAGACGATCCCTCCAACCGGGAAGACAACCCACCACCAGTCGCCATAGAACAGGGCGCCCTGCGAGTATGCCCTCCCGAGGGTGCTTCCCCATGTGGGGAGGACGGGATCTCCGAGGCCCAGGAAGCTGAGGGAGGCTTCGAGGAAGATGAAGGCCGGAACCGTGAGGGCGACGAGGGCGAAGGTGTACGGCATCACCCGCGGCAGGATGTACCGGAACAGGATCCGGGCGCGACTCGCCCCGTAGGACCGAGCCGCCTCGATGAACTGCTCCTCTTTCACCTGGAGGACAATACTGCGTACGACCTTCGTCGTGGCGCCGACGAGCCCGAGGATGACGAGGATGATCAGGATGTACACGATACTCGGACGATAGAGCAAAGCCACGAGGATTAGAATCGGCAAGGTCGGGATAATCAAATAGAAGTCCGAGGCTCTTTGCACGACCTCATCGACAGCTCCGCCGTACCAACCTGAAATCGCCCCCAGAATGGTCTGGATGAGGACGGAAGCGAGAGCCCCTGCGACGCCGAAGGCCAATGCGACGGGAGCACCCCACATCAGGCCGACGAGAAGGTCGTGACGTTGGTCGTCCGTGCCGGCGATTCCGAACACCTTCCCGAAGACGATCGCCCGAGCATCCGCCTCGTCGGCAGCGGAGAAACCAACGACATCGATTGTCAAGTTGTACTCGCCCTTCAGGACTTCAGCGGTGTCCGCCTGAATCATGCTGTGGTTCAGCTTCGCGAAAAGCAGAATTTCGGGTCGTATCGCGTAGATGGACTTGGTCTGGGTGAGGTTGGACATCTCCTGGGAAGTGGCAGCGCCCTTCGCAACGATCCAGTCCACGAGGTGCCCATACACTTGGAATGACGGCTCGCCTTGGACCGGGTTCGAGATCGAGCGTGTATACGTAATCGGCCGGAAGGCCTGAGAGACGTTGTGCGTGGGGACTTCATCGAAGAGAGTGATGGACTCCCCATCGGGCCGCTCCCACTTCACCGTCACAAGCGGGCTCACATTCCCAAACGTCATGCGGAGGTACAGCGTGAATTCGGAGGGGAAGGCATCGTACTCGAACGAGAAGGTCTTCTTCAAGACGATGAATGTGTACTCCTGACCGCTTTGGTTGATGGGCACCCGGACCTTGTCGAAACCACCCGGCGTATCGCTCCAACCTACGAAGATCGTGCGGGGCAGGTGCTTCCCTACGAGAAACTCGGACCACTCCGGGGCGGCAAGCCTGGGGTTGTCTGCCCAGTTCGCGGCGTTCGACCACTCCTGGACGACGTTGTAGGGTGCGAGGATGGGCACGAGGACCGCGAGCAGCAGGAGGAACCCGAGCATGGCGACCCCGACCATCCCGCTCTTCGTGCGCACAGCCTCCAACAATGCGGCTTTGAGCCCGACGGGCGCAGAGATGGCCAATCCACTACCTCCGCAACGCCTTGATGCGCGGGTCCATCATGCTGTACGTCAGGTCCAGGAGGAATACCGTGATCACGAGGAGCAGAGCGTACATCACGGTCAGTCCGATGACAACAGGGGCGTCGAAAACAGTGATGGCCTCGAAGAAGAGGAGACCAAGGCCCGGGTAGTTGAACACGGTCTCCGTAATGATGGCGCCGGTCCATGCGGCGGCGAGGGTCAGGGCGAGGGAAGTGATGATCGGGGGTGACGCCGCCCGGAGGACGTACTTGCTGAGAACGTCGCGCTCTTTGAGACCCTTTGCGCGCGCCGCGAAGACAAAGTCCTCGTCCATGACTTGGAGCACAAGGTTGCGAGTCGTGTAGGCCCACGAGCCGAAGACGGAGAAGGCGACGGCGATCATGGGCAGGACCATGTGCCATTCGACGTCTTTGAACCAATCGTAGGGCAACAGAAGCCATACGATGATGGCCCCCACTCCCGCGAGCATGACCGCGTATCCAATCTTGTGGTACTTCACTCGCGTGAACGAGTTGTAAAAGTACCCGCCGAAGATGAGGCCCGCGCCGATCACGGGGGGGAAGGCCTGGATCAGCGGCGCCGGCGGAGGCGGCGGCACGCTCACGAACCCGCCCGCCGGGAAGATCTTCCACTCGAATGCGAAGAAGAGGAGGAAGAGAATCCCGTATACCCAGGGTGGGACGATGAACGTCGTCACGGAGATGATGGTCATGCCGCGGTCGAACACGGACAGAGCCTTTCGCGCCATCCATAGGCCGAGCCAAATGCCAACGACCGCGGCGAGGATGTTCGCGGACGTGAACAGGACGAGGCTTCTCGGCAGTCGCTCGAAGATGATGTCGGCGACCTGCCGCGAGCCATCCGTGGCCCGGACGGTAATCGCCCGCCCCAGTCTGAACTGCAAGGCATCGAGGGTGTATCGCATCGTTTTCTGCAAGAAGGGTTCGTTGAGCCCACGTGCCTCGATCGTTCGGTTCAGTGTGTCGTTGAAAATCTGGTCGCGCTCTTCGGGCGGCAGTTGCTGATAGGCTCGGTCGTTCGCGAAGCGTTGGAGGAGGTCGAACCGGACTTGGTCCCTCAGCAGGCTGTCGATTCTCCCTCCGCCGTTGGCGATGATGACGGTCGCGAGAATTGCGAGCATGAAAGTGATGACGAGGAAGATGGCCCGCTTCGCGAGATGGCGAGCAACGCCCATGCAAAGCGCACTAACACGGGTACAAGATTTAATCCTTTTCTATCGGCACTTCGAGGCCGACCGAACGCTCCGTGTCCATCGTACGTTCGACGATCAAGGACGGGGCCAGAAAGGGTCCGCCGACTCTCGCCCCTCACGGTGCGCCGGCACCCTCACGAGCGTCCGCAGCTCCCGAAGGAAACGAAGCCGAAAGCGGAGGTCCGTTTCATAATCGTTCCATTCCGTGAGAACCTTCGGCTTGAGGAGAACCCGCCACGGGAATTCGTACTTGACATCCATGAGGACCAGGGGCTCCGCGGGCACACTGCCGAAGTCCCGTTTCGCACCCTCGAGCGCCTTCGCCAAGTCATCGAGGGTGACCTCGCCGCGGGCGAATTCCGTCATCGCCGCGACAATCCGCCGGACCATGCCCCTGCGGAAGCTCCGCGCCCTTACGTCGATGTAGATCCCTTCCTGCTCCCGGGTCACCTCGATGCTTCCGATCGTGAATGGGCCCTCGACGGGATCCGACGAGAACGAACGGAAGTCGTGGGTCCCGACGAATGCCTGCGCAGCCTCCCGGAGGGCGTCAAGGCCCAGGTCGTCGAAGAGAAAGTAGCGGTACCAGCGCTCGGCTGCGTGACGAGGGTGGAATCCTTCCGGCACCTCGGCGACCGCCCACGCCCACACGCCGCGGGCTTTGTCGTTGAACGCGCCGACGACGGCGTCGGGTGGGAGGGACGCATTGAAGGCAATCACGTTCCCGATCGCGCTCACGCCGCGGTCCGTTCGACTCGCGCTGCGGAAGAACGCCTCCCTGGGATCTCGAAGGATCTTCGTCGCCTTCAGCGCGGCGATGCACTCCCCCTCGACGGTCCGGCGGTCCGGTTGACGCTGATGGCCGTAGAAGGCTCTCCCGTCATACGCGATCTTCAGCGCGATCCGCATGCCAAGGCCTAATGTATCCCGGGATATATCGACCGCGTCCATGCCCGCCGTCCGGGTTGTTCTCGTGGAGCCCAAGAACGAGGGGAACGTCGGCGCGGTCGCGAGGTCGATGCGAAACTTCGGAGCCGGGGATCTCGTCCTGGTCCGGCCCTGTGCCCTCGGGGATGAAGCGCGGAAGCGGGCCATGCACGGCGTCGGAGTCCTCGAGGCGGCAACAACGGTGGCGGACTTCGACGCAGCAGTGAAGGGGGCCGACCTCATCGTCGGCACCTCGGGGATCCACACGGCGAGCGAGAAACGGTTCGCGCGGATCGCGGTGGATCCCAAGGATCTCGTCCGTCGCGTCACGCCTATGGAGGGCACGGTCGCCTTGGTCCTCGGCCGAGAGGATTTCGGCCTCCTCGACGAGGAGCTGCTGAAGTGCGACCTCCTCGTGACGATCCCGGCGATCGATGCGTACCCGATCCTCAACGTATCCCATGCAGCGGCAATCCTGCTGTATGAACTCTTCAACGCCGGTCCGCCTCCACGATCCCTGCGAGCGGCCTCCGGCCTTGAGAAGGAGAAACTCCATGAGGCGTTCGCGTCCCTCCTCGAGGCGACGGACTATCCGGCCCACAAGCGCGCGCGCACGAAGGTGATGTTCCGCCGGCTCCTGGGCCGGGCAGTCCCGAGCAAGTGGGAGTTCCACGCCCTCATGGGGGTGTTCCAGAGGGCCACGAAGCGCATCGCTCGCCTCGAAGGCAAGGGCGCAAGATAGGAAGGCAGTCTACTTCGCGATCCCGATCCCAAGGCTCCGGTCCGTCTTCTCCATGCTCTTCCGGGGATCCGTCTCCAGGCCCATCATCGCCCGGATCGCGTCCACATTCTCCGGGACCACGTCGGATTCCTGGTGGACGGCTTGGAAGTAGTACAGGTGCTGACCGTCCACGACGTGGACGCCGTCCCGCCAGACCGCAATCTCGTAGAGGTCGGAGCGGTTCCGGGAGAGATCCCTCGCGAGTTCCATGATCTGCGCGGTCGACTTCACGCCCTCTCCGCCGCTGACGAACGTGACGCGGGGGAACCGCTTCCAGGCGTCAAGGACCTCCGCGGTGTCTGCGGGCTTCTTCAGGTCCACGCTCACCGCGTGAAGGTGCATGAGGGTCGAGGAGACCTTGACGGCGATGGTGTGGATGTTGAGCTTCGGCAAGACGCTCTGGACGTCAGGTCCATGATGGCTCGGCATTTCCAGCTCGGGCTCGATCGCGTTGATTGGCCCTTTCTTCGAATCCCCAGGATCCGCGGCGCGACGCACCATCACCGCGAGGACCTTCTCCACGCCGATGTGCGCGTCCAGCGGGTACAGGGTGCGGATGAGGCCCGTCGTGTTGCAGGAGGGCACTCGGAGGAAACGGGCGTCCAGACACTCGTCGAAGTTGGCCGCCGCGTTGAAGGACACGTTGGTCAGGGAGTGCTCCTCGCCCCCTTGCCAGATCGCCTTCACCCCGGCCTTCTCGTAGAGGGGCTTGTAGCCGCTCTCCTCCGGGGTGCAATCGACGACGAGGTCTGCCTCCTTGAGAACGTCCTCGAGGGTGCCGGACGCCTTCATCCCTGCTTTCTGGAACTTGGCCAGGGCCTCCTTGTTCGAGGCATACACCGGGTAGCCCTTCGACAGCGCGATTGCCGCCTCGAAGTTGGGTTTCGTCTTGACGACCCCGACCACCTTCATGTCGTCTTGGAGCGCGACCGCGTCGGCGACACGCTTCCCGATCGTACCGTATCCATTGATGGCGATCTTTGCGGGCAAGGAGGAATCCCCCCTCTGCCTAACGGCGCCAGGACGAAAAAGGTTGCGCGCGTACCGTACGTTCAGAGGTCGGGGGCTTGAAGCCCGCCGGCGTAAAGCTGGCGTCGAATCCGTGGGACCATCGCCATGAGGACGGCCGCCTCGGTGAGGGCGTCCCGATCCATCCGCCGTTCCGTGAGGTAGCCGATGGCACCGTGCTTCGAACCGATTTCCCGGACTCCTGTGAGTTCCGCCATCGCCTCGCTTACGGTCGCCCCCGCCTTCACCCTGCGGATCACCGCGGGCGGGTATCCGAATCCCGGCCCGTGGCCGAGGGTCGTGCGCCCGGAGCGATCCACGACGGCGCAGTACTGCACGTCGAGGTAGTCCCCGACGGACGCATCCCACACGAGCCCCGCCTCGACGCCCACCCCGAAGTCCGTGTCCGTAAGGGCGGCGCGGGCCCGGTTCATCGCACCGATTGGGGCTTGCTGGTCGAAGGGCTGCTCAGGGACGCCGCTCGACACGGGGACCATCCTCACGCGCACCCGCGCGAAGAGGTCCGAAAAGACGCGACGGACAGCGCGCGCCTTCACGGGGTTGTCCGAGCCCACGCTGACAAGGAGGGTCGCGAGGCGAACGCCTCGGGGATTGATAATCCCCGCACGGATCCGGCGAGACTGAATCGGCATGCCGTCCTGGGCGCAGACCATCGGGACCGTGTGGACTTCGAGGGGCCGGAGGCCCTTTGCAACCCGCGTGTCATTGAGGCCTTGCGCCACGCCGGCGCGCTCTGCGGACACGACGATCGCCTCGAGATCCGGCCGGTCGTCCGCAGGGCCGTAGGCGCTGTCAATCGGCTCGACGTGAAAGCGCGTCCATCCCTTGGAACGGAGGTACCGCCGCAGGTTCCGCTCGCGGGCGTCGTACGGATTCACGCGCTCGCGAGTCTGCCGTGCGAACGGGTCCGTCGTCAGTCCGATGAGGACGTCTGCCCTCGGGAGACGGAACGCGGCCGCGAGGAGGGCCTTGTGCCCATCGTGCAGGATGTCAAATGTCCCACCCATCGCGACGCGCATCGCCGCGCCATGAGGTCCTCTCGATATAAGCGTATCAGGGGAGGAGTCGGCCTTCATGAATCGCGATCAAGTCCGAGTACAGCGCGAAGGCCGTCTGCCTCAGGCCTGGGTCGCGCTCGGACACGAGGATCTCTTTGAGCATGTCCGTTCGGACGAGGAGAGCGTTCGAGGTGCCGTCGACCCGGGCGAGGTAATGATCCGCGGGAAGGTCCTCGAGGACGACGCTCGCCTTCACCCTCCGGCCGTCCCGCCAACCCCGCGCAACCTGTCTCACCCGATTGCCGGCCGTCTGCGCAGCTCGAACGCGCTCTGGGCCCATGTCCGAGATCCCCTGCCGCGGAACCTCCTCGGGCCGCAGGTGGCCGCCCATGAGGACGTTCGCAATCAGGCAGGCCTTCGCCGTCGCGTCCCATCCGTCCAAGTCCATGGCCGGGTCTGCTTCCAGGAAGCCCATTTCCCGTGCGGCCCGCACGGCTCCGTCATACGCCCGGCCCGCCTCGAGTTCCGTGAGGATGAAGTTGCTGGTGCTGTTGAGGATGCCTTCGAAAGACTCCACGCGGGCGCCGCGGAGGGCCTCCTGGAACAAGCTGAACACGGGGGCGCCGTCCATGACCGTCCCCTCGTAGCGGAAGCCGACCCCCGCGCGCGTCGCGGCGGCTCGCAGGCGCCGGTAATGGTAGACGACGGGTCCTTTGTTCGCGGTGATCACGTGCTTGCCCGCCGCGAGTGCCGTTAGCATGTGATCCAGGGCAGGCTGCCTCTCGGCGATCCTCAGCGGCGTGATTTCCACGACGACGTCGGCCCGCACCCGGCGCAGGAACTCGAGGTTCGGAACGCGGATCGGACGACCGCACCTCTCGAGGGAGATTCCGGCCTCCGCAAGGCGCAGGGCCGCGCGAAGGTCGATCCCCTTCGGACTCTCGACCCGACCGTGCGCCGCCGTCAGGATCGCAACGACCGAGGCTTCGAGGCCCCGCTCACGCCGCAGCTCGTTCCTCCGCTCCAGGAGCAACCGCGCGAACTCGCGGCCGACGTTCCCGAAACCGACGAGGACCAGCCGGTGCATGGAGGAATCCCGCCGGGCCATCGAACGCACCAGGTTAATGGTTCCCTACGGATTCGTGCGCCCGGGCAACGCGCCGAACCCCTCCGAGGTGGGCCCCCCTCTCCGCCTATTACCTTTTCGCACGGTCATCGCTCTTTATACTTGAGAATTCCGAATTGCTTATATACAACGGATCGCATCCTCGCGGCCCAGATGAGAGGGGGCGCCAAGCGGCTGGGCGTAGTGGAGAACATCGCCCATGATGGAACCATCCTCGTGCGCTCGCAATTCGCGCCCTCGAGAGGCATCGACGTGGTCGATCGTCGCCACCGGCCCCTCGGCCGGGTCGTACGGGTCTTTGGCCCCGTGAAGGAACCCTTCACGTCGGTCCGGCCTTCGGTCCCCGCGCCCCTGTCCCTCATCGGAGCCGACGTGTTCGTTGCTGAGGGAAAACATGCCGACGAAGAAGATCGAAGAAGCCGAAGAAGTCACTAGGTGCCCCGAGTGCAACAGCGGCCACCTGTCGTTCGACTACGAGCGGGGCGAGTTGATCTGCGAGGAGTGCGGCCTCGTCCTGAACGACCAGATGATCGACCAGGGCCCCGAGTGGCGCGCCTTCGATGTCGAGCAGGGCGAGAAGCGTGCCCGAACGGGCGCTCCGATGACCTACACGATTCATGACAAGGGCCTTTCGACGACGATCGGATGGAAGAACAAGGACTCCTACGGGAAGTCGATCCCCACCCGAAACCGCGCCCAGCTATACCGCCTGCGGAAGTGGCAACGCCGGATCCGGGTGAGCAACGCCACGGAGCGCAACCTCGCGTTCGCGCTGAGCGAGCTCGATCGGATGGCGAGCGGGATGGGCCTTCCGCGAAACGTCCGCGAGACGGCGGCGATGGTCTACCGGAAGGCCGTCAACAAGAACCTAATTCGCGGCCGGTCCATCGAGGGGGTCGTCGCCGCATCCCTGTACGCCGCCTGCCGTCAGTGCAACGTGCCGCGCACCCTGGATGAGATCGCGAACTCGTCCCGCGTCGGACGGAAGGAAATCGGCCGCACGTACCGCTTCATGACCCGCGAACTCAAGCTCAAGCTCATGCCGACGAAGCCCCAGGACTACGTCTCCCGATTCTGCTCCGAGCTGAAGCTGAGCGGGGAGGTCCAGTCCAGGGCCGTCGAGATCCTGAAGGACGCCCAGGACAAGGAACTCACGTCCGGCCGCGGGCCCACAGGGGTCGCCGCCGCGGCCATCTACATCTCCTCGATCCTGTGCAACGAGCGGCGCACGCAGCGTGAGGTCGCCGACGTCGCCGGCGTGACGGAAGTCACGATTCGGAATCGGTACAAGGAGCTCACGGACAAACTCGGAATCAAGGTCGAGCTGTGAGCGCCCGCGGACCGCGTTCCGATGCCCGTGCGCCGGGGTCCGCGCGGCAACGTATGCCGATTTCACGGCAGGTGCAAAGTCCCCCGAATGATTGGCGTGATGCGACCGCCCACGCGGACGGTCTTCGGGACTTTGCCCTCCGCCTCGACGGAGACTTCGATCCGGCTCGCATGCTGCATCTCGATTCCTTGCTCGATGATGAAGGAGGGCGCAGGCAGCCTCTCGTTCGCCGCGAGGTAGGCCCCGCATGCACCTGCGGCGCTCCCCGTCGCGGGGTCCTCGAAGACCTGGTCCGTCGGAGAGAAGCAGCGCGCGTGGACATGACTGCCCGCGAGCTCCGTCTCGAACGTGAAGGCGTAGCAGGCCGTGTGGGGCCCAAGCTTCGCAAGGAGTTTCGCGAGAGCCCGCATGTCCGGGTCCAGCGTCTGCACGGTGTCGAGATCCCTCATGGGAACCTGGAGGGAGAGCAGCCCGGTCGACGCAACCTGAGGCTTCAGTCGTTCGATTCCGATGTCCCGCGGGCGAACCCCGAGGGCGCTCGCGAGGGACTCCCAGGATGTGAGCTTCCTTCCGAGGCTGGGCTCCCCCTGGGTCATGATCACCGTCTGGACCTGTCCGGCCCCGACGATGAGCTCGAGCGGGAGCACCCCGATCTCCAGCTCCTGGTATACGACGGAGTGGCCCTCGGGCTTCGGCACAAGCCCCTCGAGAGCGGCCACGTACGCGGTGCCTAGGGACGGGTGGCCCGCGAAGGGGATCTCGCCGCCGGGCGTGAAGATCCGGTTGCGATAGTGGGCGGCCGGATTCGTCGGGGGGAAGACGAACGTGGTCTCGGAGAGGTTCATCTCCCGCGTGATCCCTTCCATCTCCTCCGTCGTCAGGCCCGATGCCCGCGGGAACACCGCGAGAGGATTGCCCTGCAGGGGCTTGTCCGTGAAGACATCGACGCGCCAGAAATCGAAAAACCGCTCCGCCATGGCCTCGCCTGGGAGGCGAGGATGGGCGGGGCAGGTCATAGGGGTTTCCACACCCTTTTAGCCGCGGCGGGCCATGCGACGAGCGCTCCCAGGGTAAGCATGGAGACTCGCATGGGGCCCCGCCGGACGGATTTGGAGATCCGTGACCGACGCCTCTCGCGACTCGTCCAGCGCTTCCCCGAGAGCGTGATCCGCGAGATGACGCGGATCGCGGAGCTCCATGGCGCCGTGAACCTCGCTCAGGGCTTCCCCGACTTCGACCCGCCGCGAGAGCTTGTCGCGGCTGCGAAGAGCGCCTTGGATGGTGGCTACAATCAGTACTCGATCACCTGGGGCGCGCGGGAGCTCCGGGAGGCAATCGCCCGGCGGGCGAGGGAGTTCAACGGAATCGAGTCGGACCCGGAATCGGACATCGTCGTCACGTGTGGCTCCACGGAGGCGATGATGGCCGCGATGCTCTCCCTCGTGAACCGGGGGGACGAGGTCGTCATCTTCGAGCCGTTCTACGAGAACTACGGGCCGGACGCGATCGTGAGTGACGCCACGCCCCGGTACGTGCGGATGGAGGGGCCGGACTGGCGCGTGGACGAGGAGGCACTCAAGGCGGCTTTCACTCCGAAGACGAAGGCGGTCATCGTAAATACGCCGAACAACCCGACGGGGAAGGTTTTCACCCGTGACGAATTGCGGCTCCTCGCGGACCTCGTCACCGACCGCGACGCCGTCGCGGTCACGGACGAGATCTACGAGCACATCGTGTATGATGGCGCACGCCACCTGTCCCTCGCCACCCTCGGGGACATGGCGGAGCGGACGATCACGATCAACGGCCTGTCGAAGACCTATAGCGCGACAGGCTGGCGCGTCGGGTGGGCCGTCGCACCGAAGACCCTCGCCGCGGCGATGCGACGCACCCACGACTTCCTCACCGTCGGCGCGCCCCATCCCCTGCAGATCGCGGCCGTGAAGGCTCTCGCCTTACCGCGCTCCTATTACGAGGAGCTCGCGCGGTCCTACCAGAAGAAACGGGATCGGTTCGTCCGCGGACTCCAGTCCCTGGGCTTCGGATGTCGCGCTCCCGGCGGGGCCTACTACGTGATGGCGGACTTCTCCACCTTCAACTTCGACGATGACTGGGCGTTCGCGATGTACCTCGTCGAGCGTCTCCGCGTCGCCACGGTCCCGGGAAGCTCCTTCTACGGTTGGCCGGACGACGGGCGGCGGCAGGTTCGCTTCATGTTCTCCAAGAGGGACGAGACCCTCACGGATGCGCTGTCCCGCCTCCAAGGGCTCCAGGACCTGCAGTAGCTCTCCGCAGACGGAGAGGGCGTCCACCGCCGCCGAACGAAATCTTGAATTCTGTGGAGACCCATGGGCCACTGCCCCAAAGCGGGGTATGCCCAAAAACAAACCCGACGACGGGCCCTCCATGGGCCCTCGTCGCCTTTTTCAACTTCTGCGCTAGGGCGACACCGCCATCGCCTGGAACACGCGGTAGACGCTCCCCCAGAGCTTGTCGTCCCGGCGAATCTTGTTCTCGAAGTTGTTCATCCCCGCCCAGGCCTCGAACGCGCGCTTCGTGCCCTTGTCGTACTTCCCGTTCGCGGGTCCCTTGTAGAATCCGAGCTTCGTGAGACCGGCCTGAAGTTCGCGGACAATCCCGGGCGTGAGGACGACGACATCTTCCGGGTCGTCCCGATTCAGGAGCGTCACGTCGTACAGGTTGAAGACCCGCACGAGCTCGTCGATGGGGGCGGGATGGTCGTCGACCCGGATGTCGATCCAGCGGTCGTTGAAGCCGCCGTAGCCGCCCCTCTTCCGAACGACGAGGAGGGAAGCGGACTGCTGCCCCCGTCGGTCCCCACCCGCGTCCTGCCCCGCGCGGAGACATGCGATGAGCCGGGCCGGCAAGTCCCCGTCTGCGGATTCGAAGGCCCGCGCCATGCTCTTGACGACGCCCTCTCCTGCAAGGATGTTTCCCTGGCAGGCATAGTTTCTGCCGACGATGTGACCTGCCCACGCGAAGCATTCGTCCCCCGTGAAGGCCGCAGCGCGCCCACGGGCGTCGACGATTCCGACCTGACGCTGCGCGGCTCCGGCGTCCTTTGAGACAAGCGCCCTCAGGACATCCTTCGGTGCCATCCCCTTCCGCAGCATCTGCAGGCCTCGAGGACCGTACTCCGTGTTTGCATAGGACTGCGTCGCGATGGCGCCGACGCCGGCCAAGGCCCACGGCACGACTGCCCCGACGGAGATGAAGCGGGACTCGACGGCCACGCCTAGGACCTTCGCCCTTGGGTCCGATGCGACAATACTGAAAGTGGCCACGCGGCGTCTCGAAGACATGGAATCGCCCGGGAACCCCGTCCGGCGTATTTCTCGCTCTCGGCGCAATACTTAAGGAAGGGGCTGAGCTCCGACGGCTCATCATGCGCGTCCTCCTGGACCTCTATGGTGTCCTCCTCGACTCGGAAAGGATGTTCCGGGGATACCGGGAGGAGGTGGCGCGCCTCTTGAGTAGCCGATACGGAGGCGACCGGGACGCATGGCTGCGAGCCCACGACGAGGCATTCGTCTCCTACGTCCGCCACGTGAACGACGCCGACTGGGACGCGGGACGCTGGATCGAGATCATCGACCGCCTGGACGCAGACAACATCCTCGAGATGTTCGACCGCGTCGGTGCCGCAAACCATCCTGCGGATCCCCTGGTCCTGGCCAGGGAACTGGAGTTCGAGGGGATGTCGCGGGTCGATGCGCGATTTCCGGACGCACGGGCCGCCATCGAGCGTGTTCGCGGGTCGGGCCACAAAGTCTATGTGGCTACGGGAGCGAGCGAGACGAATGCGCGAGGGGCCCTCACCGGGGCGACTCTCATCGGCCTGATTGATGGCATTTTCACGGAACACTCCCAGAACGCGGTGAAGGCGCGGCGTCGCTACTGGGCCCCCATCCCGACGGCTCTGGGAGTGCGCCCCGACGAATGCGTCCTCGTCGACGACCGGCTCGACTACCTCGACGCGGCGGCCTCGGTCGGCATCCTGGGACTCCTCCTCGATCGAAAGGGCCTCCACAGGACCGACTCCATCCCTCAGTCCGTCCAGGCCACGCTCCGCAGCCTTGCGGGGCTTCCTCAATGGCTCGACACGTGGGAATCCGGAAAGAGGCGCTGAGTCCGGGATTCGGGGGACACGAGCACCCGAGAGTGCCTCAGGGACGCACCCGTTCGAGCTTGACGTACCGGACCTCGGTCCCAACCTCGCCGAAGAGGATCTGCTTCTTCACGCCGTGGGCGAGGCGAACCGCCCGACTAATCTCCGGCCACGCCCCGCGGTGACCTCTGGGGACGACGTGGACGAGGTACTTCGCATGGTGGATCTCCGGATCGCCCTCGTACGCGCGGAAGTGGGAGCCATACTTGAAGCCCGTCTTCGTGATGACTCCGCGGGCCGAGAGGTCCTCGTAGGCGCGGAGGCGAAGCGCGAAGTCCGGCTGAATCGCCCTCGCCTCCTTGATGAGCCGCGGGAGGGCGATCGGCCGATCCGTGGCCGCGTTGCGGACCTCTACGAGGCCCCGCTTCAATAGGTACGCAGTCTCCAGGAGGTTCAGCTCGAGCCTCCGGCCAACGAGCTTCCCGAAGTAGCCGGCCTCGTGGAGGATCCGCGCCTGAGCCTCGTCATGGACGACCGCGCGGTCGCCGAGGAAGTCCACGAGAATCCTCGCGGGGAGGGTGGGCGCAGCGCGTTGGCCTCGCGGCGTCGCTTCGCGAACCGCGTAGTACGTCAGGTCGGATTCCTCGTCGACCAAGGCGAGGAGTAGCGTCTTCCGCACGGAGGCGGCCTCCTCGGCACGCTCCATCAGTTCCCCCAAGTCGAAGACGGCACGTTCGCTCATGGCACGGACCCAGTACTTCGCGGGGGTTTTCTTGGGAGCTCCGCCCCTCGGGAGGACTTGGAAGTCCACCGTGGCATCCCGGAACTCGACGACGTAGCCCCGTTGCCGGAGGTCGCGGTACACGAGGTATCGAATCTCGAAGCGGTCCACGGCGGCGCCCGCCGCCCGGAACAGCTCCCGGAGGCCCACAGCCCTGCCGGCGCGGCGCACCTCGAGCCGTCCTGCCTCGACGAGATAGACTGCCTCAAGGAGATCGAGGTCGAGAGTTCCACCGGATCGCGGCACGCCGAAGTAGCCGCGGTTGTACAGCGTGGACGCCTCGGCCGGACTGTCGACGGACACGGAATCCCCACGAAGCTCCCCGGACACTAGGCCCGCGAACGTCGCGGCCTCGATAAAGGGTTCGGCTCCTCCTGGCCCGGGGCCGCCGACGGCGAAACGTGTGTCGAGAGTCCTAGCGCGCCACTTATATAGAAGTCCTGACCATGTGTTCAGTGTGCGGCGAGAGCAGCTCATCGACGGAGTTCGTCAGGCCCTGGCGAAGACGGGTTTCTTCCTTTCCCAGAAGCACGGTGAGCGGGGGCTCTGCTTCGACTTTGTCGCGCGCCGCGACGACAACCTCCTCGTCGTGAAGGTCCTCCAGAATGTGGACGCTCTAGGCCCGGCGACCGCCGACGAGTTGAAGGTCGTCGCGAAGACCCTGGACGGATCCCCGGTCGTCGTGGGCGAGCGAAGCGGGACGGGGCCCCTCGAGGAAGGGGTGATCTATAACCGCTTCGAAGTGCCCATCCTATCTCGCAAGACCCTCCTCGATTTCCTCGAAGAGGGCGTCCCGCCGTTCATCTACTCCGGCCCCGGAGGCCTCTACGTGCGGCTCGACCCCGAGATCCTCCGAAGGGTCCGGGACGAACGGCAGCTTTCCCTCGGCCATCTCGCGGAGATTGCGGGCGTCTCCCGCCGGACCATCGCGATGTACCTCGAGGGGATGTCCGCCTCGATCGACGTCGCTCAGCGGCTTGAGGAGTTCCTCGGCGAACCCCTCGTCCTCCCGATCGATCCTTTTGCCTTCCTCGCGGACGTGGAGCGCGAACTCCGTCGTCCGGCAATCCCTCTCGAACGGTTCGAGAAGGATCTTTTCCATCGGCTCGAGCGCCTCGGCTTCGACGTCCTCCCGATCATCCGCAGCCCCTTCGATGCGTTCACGAAGCACGACCAGACGACCCTCCTTACGGGGGTCGAGACCGCGGACGCGAAGTTGGAGCGCAAAGCGGCGATCGTCTCGAACATCGGCCGCGTCGTCGAGAAGGACGCGGTCCTGTTCGTGGAGCGCCGTTCCTTGCGGATGACGATCAGCGGGCTCCCCGTCATCGCCCGAGAGGAAATCCGGAAGGCCCGGGATCGGGACGCCGTGGAGGACATGATCGCCGAGAGGAAGGGCTGATGGAAGAGGTCCGCCTCGGTGAATCTTCCCTCTTCGTCCTCCCGGTCGTCCGTGGCCTGCCGCGGGACGGCGCGGCGGTCGCGAAGGCCATCGACGAGATCCGACCCGAAGCGGTGGCCGTGAGCATCTCCCCCGAGGAAGTCGACGCCCTCCGTGGATACCAAGGCACCCCCGTGGGACCTGAGAACCTGGAGGAGGAGGTCTACGTCGCTGGCCTCAGCGCGTGGGAGGAGCCCGTGAAGCCCCCGCCGTGCTTCACGGAGGCCGTCCGGGTCGCCATGGACCTCGGAGTCCGCCTGGAAGGCCTGGACCTCGACGAGGACGCATACACAGATGCGTACACCTCGGCCGTGTCGACGATGGAGCTGATCCTCCAAGGCCGGATGGAGTCACGCCTCGGCCGAAAGAAGTTCCGGGCACAGACGCCCGAGGAGTTCGTCTTGGAGTGGGACGCGGAGGTCAATCGTACCGCGGGCTTCGCGCGCCTCCAGAAGATCCGCGAGGGCCACATGGCCTCGCGCCTGCGGGAGATCGCTCAGGACACGAAGACGGTCCTCGCGGTCATCGAAGTGGAAAGGGCAAAAGGGGTGCTAGGCGCCCTGCGCGACTAGCGCCCCATGTACTGCGCGTTGCTTCCGTCGCCGATGACGAGGCTGTAGACGGTCGCGCCGACATTGTAGATCGTCACCGCGCTCGTCCAAGTGATCCCTTCGTTCATGTTCGCGAACAGGAAGATGCCGCCGCCGGACGTGCCGATGACGACGTCGTCTGTCCCGTCCCCGTTCACATCGCCGACCGCGAGGCTGGCAATCGAGCTCGAGGGACTGTAGCTCGGCAGGTTGCTTCGGATGACCGTCCCCGACGACCCGCTACCCGACAAGACACGAACGGTCGTCCCGTAGGCGATGACGATGTCAAGCCCCGTGTAGCTCTGGGACATGTTCGCCCACTTCACGCCGACGATCGACGTGCCCGTCGAGGAGCACGAGCCGCTGCCCGCGTTGGAGTAGTAACAGCTGCCCGGGGTCTGAAGCCCGCTCACGCTCCCCAGGTACTTGAAGACGTGGCCGTTCGCCGTCCCGACAACGAGGTCCGAGATCTGGTCGACGTCCTGGAACCCCGCGTTGATCGAGTTGACCGCGGAGGAGTCGCTTGGGTTCGTGAGGGTGACGCCTGTCGCCCCGGACGGGGTGTTCGCGCTGATGTAGACCTGGTCCACGGAGAGGGTGTCGAGGTTCGTGTTCCCGATGACGCGGTTCGTGTCCACGGCTTTGATCCACACTGTCGCGCCCAGGAACGTCGAGGCGGGAGTCAGTGGAATGGAGACGGTCGTGTCCGAAGTGCTGCTAATCGTCGTCAGGAGGGTGTACGTCCCGGTCGTGGGGTCGCCGCCGACCACATTCGTCGCGTAGTGCAGCCGGAACGTGTCACCGTCCGGACTCGAGGACACATGGCCCCGGAAGGAGAACGTGAACGCGGTGCCCGGTCGGTTCGGCAAGGTGTTGAGCCGCCAGTAGTGCTCCAGGGCACTCGTCTGGCCGGGCGTCGAGGCCCAAGTCAGGACGACGTTGTCGAAACCACCCCGGGTCGTGCTCCCTGAACTCCCATATGTCGAGTGGACGGAGATCTTCAGGTAGTAGGTGCCTGGGGCGGTGATCGTCGAGACCGAGATGTTCGTCACCGTGTTCCAGCCCCCGGGGGTTGATTGCGCGCCGGAGGTCCACACATAGGTGCCTGCGCCAGGGTTCTGAGGGGGATCTGCAGACGTCGTGTCCACGAAGGCGTAGAACCTCGTCGATGTCGCCCCACTGCTGACGAGGCGCCAGTCGAGGTTGAGGGACGCGGTGAAGGGCTGGGATCCCGTCACCGTGAAGGCTTGCATCCAGTACCCTGCGACGACCTGGTTCGAGGCGAAGTTGTTCTGCACGCGGGCGTATTCGTCGGGGTTCCCCCCGCTGTTCTCGCGAGTCTGGCTGCCCGACCCGGAAATCCGATCGTTTGTCCAGTTCGAACTCGAGTCGAACCCACCGTTGGTGGTGGCCCCCGTTTCCAACGGGACGCTCGCGGGGACTTCCTGCACTTGCTCGTAGACGGAGTCGACCACGTAGGTCTGGAGGTAGCTGTTCGCCGCGATGGTGCCATTCACCGTCTGCTCGGCGACCGCGTACCAGTTGTCGCTGACGCCCGTGTTTTGGAACCGGCCCAAGCCGTCGAGGTTCGGGTACCACCTCAGGTAGCCGGAGTTGCCTCCGAACGCAATGTCATTCTTCCCGTCGCCGTTGAAGTCACCGATGGCGACGCTGTTGATCCGGCTCCCGCTGCTCGGCTGGTCGATGTAGACCCGCGTCCAGTTCCCGTCGTTCTTGTAGTACCACGACCACCCGTTCGAAGCGCCGCAGACAATCTCCGGCGCACCATCGCCGGTCACATCCCCGGAAGCGAGTGCGGTGCAGGAGGTGCCACCCGTGCTGTCGAAGAACACGGGAGTGTAGCCGATGGCACCCATGGCGTCCACCCCACGGCGGTAGATCACGAACATCGAAGTCGGCGTGCCCTGTTGCGCGATGAAGCTTTGCGCGACGTCGAGGGTGCCGTCGCGGTTGATGTCCGCGTAGGTCACGACGACGTTCGTCGTGGTGGGGCAGTTCGAGCCACTGCCCGCAACGCCGGAGATGGAGAGGCCCCCGTTCGCGCAGTAGTCCACGCGCAGGGGCATCCAGGTGTCGAAGCCATTCGCGTTCTGGAACCAGAACATGTAGTTCTTCGTTCCCCACGCGTTGTTCGTCGCCTCCTGCGTTCCGGCGAGGACGTCCATTTTGTAGAGAGGGGCCGTCACGACGATCTGCGTCGAGACAATCCCGTAGTTCTCGTCGGAGTCCTTGACGCTCGCGATGGATAGGGCATAGCTCTGGGCTCCGGCGACCCACGGGTCTTGCTCCGCGCGGGACAGGTTCAGCGCGAAACGGTACACGTTCTGGACTTGGATGCTCCAGATCGCTTGGCCCGTGCAGGCTCCGGACGTGAGCGGCGGGCAGATCGGCGGGTTCGAGCCCGTCCCGCCGGTGGGCGCGCGCCACACGGGAGCTCCGCCAGCGAAGTCCTGGAGGATCACATTGCCGAAGGCCACGCTGCCCATGCTCGTGTTCAGGTTCACCGTGAGCATGCTCACCTGGACGTACACGACGGCCGTGGAGCGGAAGCTGTAGGAGGGTTGCGAGAAGGCGGAGTCCTTGAAAACCTGGATGGCCGGGAACGTCCGCTGGCTGCCCGACGCGCTCGTGATGTTGATCGAGTCCGTCGTCGTGAACCGGTTGTTCGTGCTTGAGGTGAGGAGGACCGACACGGGGTAACGCGCGAAGTAATAGTACCGCGGGTACGAGGGCGGAGACGTGTAGAAGTTCGTGCCCACGGAGGGGTCGTTGAGCTTGAAGCGGTATGTGTAGATGTAGTAGCCGTTCACGAACTGATAGAAGGCGAGGGCCTCCGTGGAAGACGGCTGCGAGGCCTCGGTCACGATCTTCGCCTCGCCGTAGACGACCGCCCGCTGCGGGTTCCCGCTGAAGGGATCCCACAAGGAGAACGTGTTCATCCCGAAGACGTTTTCCAGGTTGAGGCTGGCGACGACGAGCACGACGGTCTCGTTCGCCTTGAATGTCCTCGTCTCCGCGGCGCTGTAGCCGAGCTGGTCCCATTGGGTTCCGTTGAAGATGTTGTAGCCCTGGTTCCCGTTCCAGCGCAGGTTCGGCGGGCGACCGGATCCCGCACCGCCACCGCCTCCGCCCGTGCCTCCCGGGCCCTGGGTCATCGAAAGGACCATCCGCGTCGATGCGGCGTGGCCCCTCACATCCGTTGCGTTGAACAGCACGATGGAGCCGTCCATGGCGAGGGGCGGATTGGACATGCACGCGGTCACGTAGAGCGTGAACACGCCGTCGAGGGCGACCTGGTCGCCGTGGCCCCCGTTGATTCCGTCGTCATAGAGACGGAAGGGCTGGGCGCATGAAGGCTGACCGAAGAAGTACGCCATCGTGCCGTATGCGGAGCTCGGTTGCAGGTCTCCGTCCGGGTCCGCGATCTGGGCCAGGACGTAGAACGGCACGCCCGATTGGGGGGTGTCGACCGTCGGCGTCGACGGCACGCGGTCGGCCCAGGTGTTCAGGAAAATCGGCGGGCGGGTGCCCGCGGGTGGATTGACCGGGGAGGTCCACAGGACGAGCCCCTTGGTCATGTCCACGATCGTGACCGTGATGTTGTCCGAGGATCGCATGGCTTCGTTCTGGTACTGCCACCGCTCGCCCACATTCCAGATCGTGTCTGAGCCATCGATGAGGCCGTCTCCCTTCCCGAGGGCCGCGTTGAACACGTAGAGACGAAGGTGGAGGGTGTCCGTGGTCGTCGCGCCGTTTGGCTTCACGTCCGTGACGTAGATGACCGTGGACAGTGCGTTGAGGGCCTCGCCGCCCTCGTGGGTCAAGTTGATAATGTCCTTCGTTTCGACGCCGCTCACGTAGATGGGCGCGAGGCTGCTCTGGATGTCGAGCCGGCTCTGAGCGACCGGCGTGGGAATCGTGGAAACCCAGAGGATCACGACGGAGAAGAGCACGACCGTGATTGCCAGAATCAGGATTGTGCCAACAACCTCGGAAACGCCCGACTCGTCTTCTCTTAAGATCACTTTCATTCGGTGGCCTCCCGGTGGGCGAGAGAACACACGCCCACCCGCCGGCACGATATATAAAAGCATCGCGGTAGTTACCACCCACTGATAGCCGAGGCAAATTGCGAGCGCACGATTAAGCCGTAAACCGCGATGGAGCGCTCGTGATTCTCAGTTCCGCGGAGCGCGTCCTCGTACACCTCCACGGACTCATTCACACGAAGGAGATCGGGCGCGAGGCGACACAAGCAGGGATCGGGGAGGGCGCCCACATCCTCCGAAGCCACGTCCCGCGCACCCTGAAGGCCCTCATCGAAGAAGGGCTCGTCGAGTCCCAGGAGACGCGGTTGCCCGGTCGGACGCGGAGGGCGACCGTGTACGCCCTCACGCCCCCAGGGGTGAGTCAGGCGCGGGACATCCTCGGGCGAATCGATGCGACCGTGGCCGAACTTGACGGCCGGGCGACGACCCTCGGGGAGGCGCGAAAGGTCCTCGACCTCACGCCCCTCGAAGTCGCCGCAGCGGTCGACGAGCGAGGAAAGCTCACGGCGGTCCCACCCCCCTCGGACACGAGGTCCCTGTTGCAGAGGGACGAGGACCTTGGATTCCTGAAGCGATGGCGGGCCGGCGGAACCCCTGTCGCCGTCGTGTACGGATCTAGGGGGATCGGGAAGACGGCCCTCGGGCGGACCTTTGCGCGCACGGTGCCGAAGTCCGTATGGATTGACGTGGCCACGCTCACGGATCTGGAGGCCTTCGCCGCGGAAGTGGGACGATCGACCCGCGCGGAGGTCACGGCTCGCGACGACCCCTCCGCCGTCGCCGCAGCAATCCTCGGCGCGTTCGGCGAGGGAATCCCGCTCATCGTCATCGACGGCTATGGGGAGGCCCACGAAGGAATCGTCGACGCGCTCGCGGCGTTCGTCAGGTTCGCGGCGCGCCGCCCCGACGCGAAGCTCCTCGTCCTCGCGCAGGAGACGACACCCGCATACTGCCGATTCTACGGCAAGAAGGAGGTCGACACGGGAGGGGTGGCGGAACGACACCTCAAGGGCCTGAACCTCGAGGGGTGCCGCGAGATGCTCGGCAATCCCTCCATCAAGGACGAAGACCTGCGGCGGATCTTCCTCCTCACGAAAGGCTGTCCTCTCTATCTCCTCTACATTCGCGATGGCGATGAGTACGGACTGAAGCAGAACAGCCGGTTCACGAAGGCGGAGATTCGCCTCCTGCTCTACTCGGGTCGAGCGTCTCCTTGAGCCATCGCGAGCTCGTGGAGCGCGTCCATCGCCTTCGCCTGGATGCCCTTCACCCCCAGCAGGTTCCGGAGCACGTAGAGGATCTGGGCGACCTCGCCGTCCTCCCCGCGCACGGGGATCGTCAGGACCTCACAAGGGATGTGCGCCCCGTCGTGGGTGCGGAGCTTCAGCTCCTTCGACGCGAGCGCGATCCCGCCGGCTTCCCGACGCCACGCGACGCCGGCCTCGGCCTCGGTGATGTCGAACACCTCGTGCACGTGCCGGCCGCGGACCTCCGAGGAGGACCAACCGAGGAGGTCTTCGGCGGCTCGATCCATGGCGAGGATTCGGAGGTCCGGCCCGAGGACGATGACGCCATCGGAGACGGCGTGGGAGAGGGCCGCGAACCGCCGATTCTCGAGGCCCAAGGACTTCGTGCGTTCCGCGTTGTCCAGGGCGAGGGCGACCTCCATCGCCACGGCTTGCATCACGTTGATCTCCTTCGATGTGAAGTAGTGGCTCTGGGAGGTGTGGTCGAGCCAGAGGCAACCGAGAAACCGACCGCGGCTCGCGAGGGGCACGAGGAGCACCGACTTCACGCCGAGGCTCCGCACGATCGACGGCGGGAGGGTGATGTCCTTCGAGCTGTCCTTCACGAGCGCGGGCAGTCGCTGGACGGCCAGCCGCTGAGCGAGCCGCGGCATTTCGGACTCGGGGATCCTCAGGCCCTCGAAGACGCTCCCCTTCCCTGCGGGGGCGAAGTAGGAGACCGCGTACAGCTCCCGCAGGGCCGCGTCGTGCGCAAGATACGCGCAGCGGTTGACGCGGACGAGGCTGGGCGCGATCCGCACGATCGCGTCGAGGAGCTCATGGGTGTCGGTGAGGTCTCCGACCATCTCCGCGATGCCGAGGAGGGCCGCAAGGATCTGCGTCTCTCCGATCTCCTCGGGAATCTGCTCTTCCTGGAGGGGGGGCGCGGACAACGCCGCTCGATGCGGGTCTGCGGGACAAGAACCTTTCCTGCTCGTTATCATGGGGCGGGACACCTCGAAACGCCTTTATCCGGAGGGGACATGTCTCCCCGTGTGGCGTCCGCCCGCGCCCTCCTTGTCCTCGTCGGCCTCGTCCTTGCGATCGCCGGCGTCTACGTGGTCACGGCCTTCGATCCGATCATGGGGCTGAGCTTCCTCGTCGTGGGTGCGTTCCTCATGTTCCTCCCCTTCACGGCCCTCCGCGGGGACGAATGAACTCTTTAATAGGAAGCGCGGCGTCGCGGGAGCGTGTACCGCGTCTTCCGCGTGCCACCGACCCAGGCTTTCAAGATTGACGCACTCCTGAAGGACAACGTCGTGAGCCGACAAAGCATCGTCGTTCGGGAGGCACGGACCCTCGGCATCGGCGGGGAAGGCACGATCGTCCTCATCGAAGGCAGCGAACAAGGCCTTGCCCAGGCGGAAACCCTGCTCGAGGGCTTGACCCTCGGATCCGCCGAAGCGGAGATTGCGTACGCGAAGTTCAAGACCCAGGACGAGGACGCGGCAACGGGAATGGGGCTCCTTTTCGGGGCATGACCTCAGGCGAGAAGCAGGTCCGGAGGGGACGGAGGAGCGATCCCGGGCAACTCGTCGAGTTCCCTGGCAAGGTTCGCGAGGAGACGCGGGTCCGACCCGATCGCATCGACGAACACGACGAGGTTCGCGGCGCTCGTGGCGACCGCATCGTGGAGGCCTTCCACCATGCGGAGAAGCCGCTCCACCCCGTTGTGGACGGCGAGGACGTCGATGCAGTCGAGGACCACAAGGCCGCGTGGGTGGGCCCGGAGGAAGGCCTGGACCCCCGAGGCCACATCTTCGAGGCACTTTGGATCGGCGGTGGGGCCGGGCCCGGGAAGCGTGGTGACCGCGAGGACGTCGCCGCGGTCCGTAGGCAACGCCTCCCGTTGGGACGTAATCCAGAGGACATCGGGCCGGCCGGAGGCGATGGAACGGAGGAGCGGGGAGCGAGCCGCTATCGGGGCTCGGACGAGATAGCCCAGGCCGCCTTCGAGGCTCGCTCCGATGACTCTCCCCCCTATGCCGAGCGATGAGGCTCGACGCGGATGGAGCCGCTTCGGCTTAAACTCACTTGTCGGCTTCCCTTGAGCGATAACGATGCGTCGACGGGGCCGCCGCTCAGAGGTTCTTGATCTTGTCCGCGATGAAGCTCTTGATCTCCGGATCGTCCGGGATCGTGAGGGATCTCTTGAACCGCTCCGTCTTGTCCGGGAGGTAGTACCCGCGGGAGACGGAGATGAACTCGTTGGTGCCCTCCGCGGTCGTCGCGCGCTTCCGGGCCACCTCCAGGAAGTTGTTGCGGCCGAAGTTGATTTTCTCAGCCCTGATCGTCTCGAACTGCACGTCCGCGTTGCGTCGTCCCCTGTCTTCCTCTTCCATACTCCGTCCTCCGTTGCCGAGGGATGCTCTCGTCCGCGCGGCGGAGAGGGCGCGGAACTCCCAGATGCGATATAAAGTTACCCGACCTCCGCGGCGCCCGAGCCGACGTCATCGGAGGGCGTCGGCCCATGCGCGGAACACGATCGACTGAAGAGATACCCAATCCGTTAAATAGCTCGGCACCCTCGTAACGGGAGCCCATGGTATGTCCCCGATGCGGCACGGTTTTCGAGGGGTACTTCTGCCCTCGTTGCGGGACACAATCCGTGGTTGCAGCCCCTCCGCCCGCGTCCGCCCGAACCGCCCCGTGTCCCCGATGCGGGA
This sequence comes from Thermoplasmata archaeon, assembly GCA_036555455.1. Taxonomy (GTDB): domain Archaea; phylum Thermoplasmatota; class Thermoplasmata; order RBG-16-68-12; family RBG-16-68-12; genus RBG-16-68-12. The sequence continues at coordinate 19,203 of DATBLI010000019.1, read as the reverse complement.
CGCCTTACGTAGGCAATTTCTGCCCGAAGTGCGGGCTGCCGGCAGCCTACGCCGCCGCACCCTACTATCGACCGCCTTCCCCGGGCCGGAAGTTCCTGTCCGTCCTCTGGACCCTCGCCGTCGTCGGCTTCCTCCTCCTCGTGGCCCTGAACCTCGTCGGGCTCTACTACGGCGCGACCTTCGTCGTTCCGGGAATCCAAGGGCTGAGCCGGGGAGCCTCCGCGAATCCCGGGCTCGACACGGGGAGTGCGGACTGGACGTTCGTCTCCACGTGGGGAAACGCGGTCGGATCGGCGCCGGGCTCCGGCGGAAACCCGGGTCCGTACCTCGCGACGAGCCTCCCCCCGGGGGTGGGCGTCATTGGGATGTGGAGCCAGGCCGTCGGGTTCTCGGGCTCGGCTCCTTTCGCCGCGATCTTCCGACTCGACCTGTTCGTTGGAACAGTCGGAACCATGTCGGGCCGGGTTGTCGTCGCCCTGGACTCCACACCGGGTCCTCCGGACTTCTCCAATGACTCAATCGCGCGGACGGTCCTGTGGGTCAACGGATCAGTGCCGTGGACGACCTCGCCGACGATTGACCTGAGCGACCGCGTGACCACGCCGGGGACGTACTTCCTCAAAGTCGCCATCCTCGCAACTGTGACCGGCAGTACGACGACCGTGGGTTTCGACAACCTCCACCTCATCTGGGCCACGGACGCAGCCGTCGTGCTTTGGTTGCCTCTCCCCATCATTCCCGAAGGCCTCCTCGTCACGCAAGATTCGAACGTGTTCTTCAGCTACTACATCCTCCTAATCGCGGCGATCACGGCCGCGGCCCTGTACTACACGCTGCGCGAGCGCTCCTTGATCGCGGCCGCCTTCACCGCGCCGTTGGAGGCGATCGGAAAGCGGCTTCGCAGCATGAGCGGCTGGGTGGCGGTCGCCCAAACATGGATGGCTGTGACCTTCGTCCAAGTCGCGATCATCTACCTCATGCTTGCCACCGGCCAAGAGCCGACGACGCCGATCGAGCAGACCTCGCAGAACACCTGGGTCCTCCTGTTCGACCTTGCGGATGCATCCGTCTACGAGGAGCTCGTCTTCCGCCTCCTCCTCATCGGCGTACCCATGGCTCTCGGATCCCTCGCGATCAACGTGATGCGCCCGCCGACGGCCTCAAGATCGGCCAAGCACTCCCTCCGCTACCTACTCGGGGGCCGGCTCCGCAGGGAGTCGAGCCGTGGGGCCCTCCTCGCCGCATGGATCCTCCTCCTCGCGAGCAGCGCCCTGTTCGGCGCCGCCCACGCTCCGGGCTGGGGCTGGTGGAAGGTCGTCCCCGCAATGGTCGCAGGCCTCGGGTTCGGCTACCTCTTCCTGCGCCACGGAATCGGGGCGGCAATCCTGGCCCACTTCGCCACGGACTACCTCTCCGTGCTCCCGTGGGAGGGCGTTGGCGCTTCCTCGGCCGACCTTGTGTCTCTTCTCTTCCTCTCGCTGGCCCTCATCGGCTCCGGTTTCTTCGTGTGGTACATCCTGTACGCGGGGGAGCAATTGCGCGACCTCTGGGCCCGTTTCAGCGCGCACCCCATCCGGCAAGCCGCGCCCGTCGCGCCGGCCTCCGCTCCCTATCTGCCGCCGCAGACATGGGGGCCCTTGCCGCCGAATCAAGGCCCTCCGCCGGCGTACACGGGCCCGCCGTCCGGGACGTGGACCGCCGTTCCTGAGCCGCCACCGACCCGGAGGGACCCGGGTACCATTCCTCCGGGATACGCGCCGAGGTACCGCATGCCGCCGTACGGATATCCGCCCGTGCGATTCCAGTGCCCCGCCTGCGGCTGGATCGAGGCGAAATACGAATCCGGCCGCTTCACCTGCCTGCGTTGCGGGCGGATGGCCTGAGCCGCGGCTTGACCGTGCTCTCCGCGACATGGTCGATGACGGCCGTGAGGTCATCGTCCTCGATCTCGACGTCGATGGAGCCGAGCGGGGAAGGGGCCGCGAAGTTCACGAGGCCTCCCGTGGCGGCCTGCTTGTTCAAGGAGAAACGAGTCCGCGAGCCGCTCCGGCCCGCCTGGAGCTGTCCTCGAGCCGTATCCCGGATTCTCTGGTTGCGGAGGAGTTCGCGCAACCGTTCCAGAGAACGTGTGACGCCGATGATCCGCTCGTCGTCCCGCTCGAACTGCAGATCCGGAAAGAGATTTCGCAACGCCGCCTTCACTCTCTCACGACTCTCCGTCGGAAAGCACGGTGTCTCGACGCGTACGCTTGGCACGGCCCCTCGATTCGCCGCGCCGCCTTTAATTTTCGTGACGCGCCGGGCGTTTCCGACGAACCCTTTTTATGCGACCCGGTCCAATGGCCGCCGGATGCGGGCGGAGCTTTTGGCGTTCGTGAGCAAGAGGGGCACCTTGCTCGAGCCTGAAGCCGTGGAATACCTCCTCGCGCAGGAAGATCCGATCCATCCCCTGGAAAGCTTCCTCGCCTCGAGGACGGAGACGCCGTTCGTTGTCACCCTCCAGGACATCCTTCAGGCCCTGGAGATCGCCCGCAACGCTGCGATGCAGGTGCGACCCCCGGTCTCGGCGGCTCTGCCCCAGGCCTCCGTCGTCGCCCCATCGATGCCTGCCTCCTTTCGCAGGGAAGGCGACCGAGCCGCGGACCATTCCCCCGACGTGAAGATCCTCCGGGACATCACGGGACGTTCCACTTGCGAAGGCACCCTCGAGGACTTCGCGCGGTACTTCCGCCACCGGTTCCAGGTCCTCAGCCGCATGCTCCGGTCCCGTCGTGAGCTCGGAGGCGCTCAGGAGATCTCGAAGGCGCGCAAGTCCACACGGGAAGTGCGATTCCTCGGCATGGTCGCCGACATTCGGACGACGAAGAACGGCCACCGCATCCTCGACCTCGAGGACGAGGCTGACCGCATCTCGGTGCTCCTCCCCTCGGACTCGCCGCTTGCGGCGGAAACGGTCGTCTCCGATGAGGTCCTCGGCGTCGTGGGCTCCGTCAACGATCGCGGCCTCGTGATCGCCTCCTCCCTCGTCCGCCCGGACATCCCCGTGGCGAAGCCATTTCGAGGGACGCAGGAGCACGTCCGCGCGGCCTTCATCTCTGACATCCACGTCGGGAGCAAGACGTTCCTCGACGAGAAGTGGTCGAAACTCACGACGTGGCTCGCCAGCGACGATGAAGTCGCCCGCTCCCTGCGGTACCTCGTCGTAAGCGGGGATGTCGTGGATGGCATCGGCGTGTACCCCCGGCAGGACGAAGAGCTCGCGATCGACGACATTTATGGCCAGTACGAGGACCTCGCCCGGAAGCTCGCCGAGATCCCCGACCACGTGACGATCACCATGATCCCGGGGAACCACGATGCGGTGCGGCCCGCAGAACCGCAGCCTGCTTTGCCGGCCGCCATCCAGAAGCTCTTCGACTCCACCGTGATCTTCGCCGGGAACCCGAGCCTCCTGAGCCTCCATGGGGTGAAGGTCCTTGCCTACCACGGGCGAAGCATGGACGACTTCGTCTCCTCGATCGCAGGGATGAACTACCACCGGCCCCTCGACGCGATGCGGGAGATGCTCCGAATGCGGCACCTCGCACCGATCTACGGCGGGAAGACCCCCATCGCTCCAGAGGCGGAGGACCATCTCATCATCGAGGAGGTCCCTGACATCTTCGCCACAGGCCATGTTCACTCGGTCGGCGTGGACGCGTACCGCGGCGTCATCCTTGTGAATGCGTCCACGTGGCAGGCCCAGACGTCGTACCAGAAGATGCGGAACATCGAGCCCAAGCCCGCGCGCCTGCCGATCGTGGACTTGGCCTCGGGCCAGTCACTCATTCGCGAGTTCTGAGCCCACGGAAGGATTATCGGCCCGGCTGCGTTCGTCGGCGGCTGTGAGAATCGGCGCCGTTGGTGACATCCACGGACACGAGCATCTCGACGCCTTCCGGGAGGACCTCGGCCGTCTCGGCGATGTCGATCTGTTCGTCCTTGCGGGAGACACGACGGACCGCAACGACATCGAGGCCTTCGGCCTCGTCCTTGAGGCGATCCGGTCCCATGTGGACGCTCCCCTGTGGGCCGTGTTCGGCAACAACGAGTACGCCCACGACCACGCGACCTATGTCGACCGCTATTCGCGGGCGTTCAACGTACGATTCCTGCAAGACCACGATGCGGTGTTCGAGGCCGGCGGCCGACGGATTCGGATCATCGGCAGCCTCGGGAGCCTGGATCGGCCGACCTACTGGCAGCGGAAGAATCTTCCCCACCTCGATGGGGAGTACAAGCGACGCGTGGAAATCCTCGACCGACTTCTCCAGGGGGATGACGCACGCGTCCTGCTCACGCACTATCCACCGACATACGCGACGATGGGCGGGGAGAAGGAACCATGGCGCCCGGAACTGGGTTGCAAGGCCCTCGAGCCCGTCCTCCTCCGCCGCAGGCCGGCCCTCGTGATCCACGGACACATCCACAAGGGCATCCCGTATGCGGAACTCCGACCCAGCGGCAGCACCTTGGACGCGTTCGTCTCCGGGTCGAGCGCCGTGCCCGTCCACAATGTTGCCTACCCGGTGCGTCGCGGGATTACGCTCTTCGACTTCTGAGGCACGCAGCGACGACGCCTTTATACGCGGAAGGACCTTGACGCGAAAGCCCATGGCTCGGCTCACAACGACGCAGGGCCCCGAGGAGGGCCCGGAGGGCGATAAGCCCAAGAAGGCCGGGTGGAAGGCGTGGGCCCGAGACTTCCTCATCGCGACCCTCGTCGTGATCGTCGTCCTCGTCGCGATCTTTGCGTACACGCGGGTGTGGCCGCCTCTCGTCGTCGTCGAGAGCGCTTCGATGCAGCACGGGAACACGGAGTCGCACCTCGGCGTCGTGGACACGGGGGACCTCGTCTTCGTCCAAGTGGCCCCCGCGCGAGCAGACGTCGTCACGTACGTCGAGGGCCGGGTCCGGGGCTACGAGACCTACAGCGACTACGGGGACGTAATCATCTTCCGCATCGCCCGAGCCCCAGACCTCACGCCGATCATCCACCGAGCGATCATGTATGTGTCCCCCAATCCCGCGGGCGGAGCCGACGTGCCGGACCTCGCCGCCCTCCCCCCTGCAGACTGGAAGGGCACGACGATGAACGGCCAGCCCACGTGGGACCCCTACGGCCTCGCCTCCATATGGATCCGGGGCATGGGATACCGGCACGACCTGAACATTACGTTCGACCTGGACACGTTCGTGGGGGACTACGGCCAGGCGGGCTACATCACGATGGGAGACAACAACGCCTATGATCGCTGCCGCACGCTGGATCCATGCGGTCCCTCCGTTCCCTACGACGAACAATGGTTCCCGAGCCAAGGGGACCTCATCGGGCACGCCCGCGGGGAGATCCCCTGGTTCGGGTTGATCAAGCTCCTCGTTTCGCCGACCGGCTCGTGCGCTCAAGGATGGGGCGACCCCTGCGCTCCCGCGAACAGCTGGAGTAGCCTCGCGCTCGGCCTCGTGGCCCTTGCCGTGCTGCCCTTCGCCCTCGAGGCCGCGTTGTGGACCTGGGGCAAGTACGCATGGCCGTACCTGCGCCCCCGGTTGCCCTACTTCAAGGACCGGCCCCCGCCGGGAGGAAAGGGAGGGAAGAAAGAGCCCGGGGCCGCGGACGAGGACGATGCCTAGAGCAGGGTCATCTGAGTCTTGAGCCGGTACCCGCGGGCCTCCGCGAGGGCCTCGTCCTTCTCGAGGATCTTCTTCACGTCGAGCAGCGGGACGGACGCCTGGACCTCTTTCGTGCGGCCCGCGCGGCCGAAAGACTTCACCCGGGCGTGGACGAGGCCGAGCATATCCAACTCGGAGATGAGGTCCGTCACGCGGCGTTGCGTGAGCGGCGTCACGCCCGTCTTGCGGCAGAGCTCGCGGTACGTCGTGTAGACTTCTCCCGTCGTGAGCTTCGTGTTCCCGATCTCCTCGTTGAGGAGGACGCAGAGGAAGATGAGCTTGGACTGCGTCGGAAGGCTCTTCACGGCCTCGAGGACCGTGTCGAGCTCGATCTTGTTCTTCGCCTTCTGAGCATGCTCCTCGACGAGGTGCTCGTCCCCCTGTCGCTCCGCGAGTTCCGCACTGACCCGGAGGAGATCCAAGGCCCGCCGGGCATCCCCATGCTCCTGGGCCGCGAGGGCGGCAATGAGACGGAGGACGGCGTCGGGCGCGGTCCCGTCTTCGAAGGCGAGGCTCGACCGCTCCGCGAGGATGTCGTAGAGCTCCTCGGCGTTGTAGGGCGGGAACACGACCTTCTCGTCCGCGAGGCGCGACTTGACCCGCGGGTCCAGGTACTCCGTGAACTTCAGATCGTTGCTGATGCCGATGAGGGACACCCGGGCCTTCTGGAGATCGTCGTTGATTTTCAGGAGCTGATAGAGCAGGTCGTCCCCATTCTTCGCGATGATCTTGTCGATCTCGTCGAGGACGATGATCACGATCCGCTTCTCTTCGTCGAGCTTCTCCCGGAGGAGGTTGTACACGCGGTCCGTCGAGAGGCCCGTGAAGGGGATGCGCTGATGGAAGTTCTCGACGAAGTGATTCCCGATGCTCTGCAGGACGGCGTAGGGCGTGTCGACGATCTCGCAGTTCAGGTAGAGGTAGGAGACCATCCGCGCGGCATCCGCCTTTCGGAACTCATTCTCGATGTACTTGACGACGGCCGTCTTCCCCGTTCCCGTCTTCCCGAAGATGAGGATGTTGCTCGGCCGTTCCCCCTTGAGGGCGGTCGCCAAGATCTGGGCCAATTGGTCAATGTACCGCTCCCGGTGAGGCAGGCGATCCGGGAGGTAAGAAGGCCGCAGGATCTCCCGGTCCATCTTGAAGATGGGCTTCGTGTTCAAGTACGGTCGGAAGATGCTTTCTTCCATGTGCCTCGCTCCCCCTGAAAGCGAGAAATCGCGCCGTCCTTGCCGGAAACCCGCGAAACGCACAGGATTCCAGGGCGCGGGAGGGCGGTATGATGGACGAGGCACAAAAACGTTTGCGACGAGCGGACGCGACATTCGTCGCAGACCGATGCCTGAAGTTTTATTTGCGTCCGTGGATGATAGACTCCATCGAGACGGCATTGAAAGTTCGACGTTCTCGCAACACGACATCCGCCCTCGCGCCTGGGAACCACGTCATGCGTGTCCACCGGCGAATGCCCACGCAGACCTGGCCCTGACCCGCCATCGGTTCGCCCAATTCTGATGCCGCCACACACTCGTCGCGCCGAGCGAGGATGCCGCGAGATGCTCATGTGGTCCCGTGCGCCTCGCGACATGCGACTCGGTCCGGGATTCCGTATCCGACGAAGTGGATGGACTCCATGGATCCGTCAGGATGGCAGTGGACCAGGTGGCAGCAGCCTTATGTCAGCGGTGGGAAGTACCCGCGAACGTGGAGAAGCGGCTTACGTTCGCGTACGGTCGCGGCCTCGTGTCCTCTCGGGTCACGATCTACGGAATCATGAGCCTCCTCATCGGTGCTTTCCTCGCCCTCTCTCCCGGCATCCCGATTGTCCCCGCGGCCGTGTTCCTCACGCTCCTGGCCCTCGTCTTTCTCATCTTCGCGCTCTCTCCCCTCTGGACCTCCCACTGGCTTACGAGATCCCGCCTGATCCTGCGTCAAGGCTGGTACTTCCGCGCAATCCTGCCCCTCGCGGACCTCCAGGCGGTGATATCCGCCGACGAGGCCACACCCGTTCGCGCTCCCTTGGGGATTCATCGTCCTCTGGGCCAACCCACCCTTTACGTGACGGGCGGCCGAAAGGGGCTCGTGGTCGCCAAGCTCAGAGAGCCACGACGGTTCTGGCAGGCGTTCGGCCTCTCCGCCACGGAGATTGTGTTCGATGTGGCCGACCGCGCAGCCTTCCTTCAGGCGCTCGAGGAGCGACGGGGCCTACTCCCGCCAGTCCAGGCCGAGGGTGCGCACGCCGACCTTGGGGATTAGCGGCATTTTGCGCTTGTGGACGCCCGCGGCAACCATCGCCTCGACACGGTTCACGCGGTTGATGGGCACGCCCGTCTTTTCCGCAATCGCCTCCGGCTCCATCTGGAGCTCGATCCCCAAGAGGATGCGGTCGAGCACGCCATAGCGCAGGCCCAGCTCCGCCTCGTCCGTCTGGCCCGGCCACAAACCGGCCGCGGGCACCTTGTCCACGATCCCTCTTGGGACGCCAAGGTGGCGGGCCATCCCGATGACCTGAGTCTTGTACAAGTCCCCGATGGGGAGAAAGTCCGAACCCCCGTCCCCGAATTTCGTCATGTAGCCGCAGAGAAGCTCGCTCTTGTTCCCCGTTCCCATGACGACCCGGTCCTCCGTGTTCGCGACGTAGTAGAGGACGATCATCCGCGCTCGCGCGCGCAAGTTGCCGCGGGCCACGCGACTCACCGTGCGTGCCTGAAGTTCCCTCTCTAGGGTCCCAACAATCTTTGAAATGTCCACAACGCGAAAGCGGATGCGCAACTCCTTGGCCCAGGCACGGGCATCGTCGAGATCCCTCCCTCCCTTCCCGACGGGCAGGGCGAGGGCCAGCGTCCGTCGGGCTCCGATCGCGTCCGCGCACAGTTTCGCCACGACCGCGGAGTCGACCCCGCCGCTGAGCCCGAGGACGACGCCTTTGCGACCACTCGCCTCCACCTGATGGACGATGAACGAACGGATGATGCCGATTTGTTCCTCGTGAAACCGCGGGACGAGTTCGGCCATCGCATGCGCAACCGGAGGCGGAGAGATAAACCCTTCCGGACTTGCCCCGAAGGTTTTATCGAGCCGTCACGAATCGCTGGGACCCGTGCCGATGAACGCGAACGAGGCCACCCTCGTATATGCCGACGAATACAACCGGATGGCGGAGACGTACGACCGCGTCGTGGCGCCGAGGTTCGAGCCCATCGCCCGTGCGGTCGCGGATCTGCTCAACCCGAAGCCGGGGGAACTCGTGCTCGACGTGGCCACGGGAACCGGCCTTCTCGCGTGCCTTCTCGCCCCCCGTGTGGCTCCGCAGACCGTCGTCGCGATCGATCTCGCGGACGAGGCGCTCGGGGTGGCCAGCTATCGTGCGGGGAACGGCGGCATCCGCAACGTCCGCTTCGAGATGATGGACGCGAGGAACATTGTGTACCGCAGCCGGCTCTTCGACAAGGTCGGCAGCAACCTCGGCATGCCGAACCTCGGATGGGATCGGACGTTCTACGAGGTCCACCGCATCCTGAAACCCGGAGGGCTCCTCGTGTACAGCGAGTGGGACGCGAAGTCCTCCCTGGCCCACGGGGCTTACTTTGAACTCCTGCCGAAGTACCGCACGCCGTCCCCCTCGAAGGAGCTCACCCGAGTGCGGGAGGCCGTGGAAGCGAACCGACACCCGGAAGCCCAGAGTCTGAAGAATCCTGGTGCGGTCCAGCGAGGGCTCGAAGGGGTCGGCTTCGTCGACATCCGGGACGTCGTCAAGACCTTCCCGACACGCTTCGCGAACGTCCAAGACTTCCTCACATTCGTCGGGGCCTGGGGCTGGGACGAGCGCGAGCTGCGGGAGATGGCCCCGGAAGATCGCAAGGCGTTCGAGGCGGATTTCGGGCGGCGGCTCGGGGATCGGCTTGGACCGCAGGGTTTCGAGGATGTATGGACGATCCATATCACCCTGGCCCGTGTGCCGGAGTGAACCGAATCCCAGGATAGGTACGAAATCCTCATTAGCGACCCCTTGCGTCGAAGCCGCGACCCATGGCGATGGCTCCGATGGTGCGCGCGGTGGACGCGCAGAAGGTGTACAACTCCGGACCCGTGCAGGTCCACGCCCTGCGGGGCGTAAGCCTGGCAATCGAGCGGGGGGAGATGGTCGCAATCATGGGTCCCTCGGGGTGCGGCAAGACAACGCTCCTCAACTGCTTCAGCGGTCTCGACGACCTCACGACCGGCGACGTGTTCATCGAGGGCGTCTCCCTGAGGACGATGGACGATGATGCGAAGAGCCGCTACCGAAGCCGCCGGATGGGGTTCGTCTTCCAGTCCTACAACCTGCTCCCGGTCCTCAATGCGGTGGAGAACGTCGAGCTGCCGCTCCTCGTCGCCCGTGTGCCTGCGAGGGTGGCGCGGGAGAAGGCCCTCGCGCTCATGCGGGCCGTCGAGCTCGAGGGATGGCAGGACCACCGACCTGGCCAGCTGAGCGCCGGCCAGCAGCAGAGGGTCGCCATCGCTCGCGCCCTCGTGAACGACCCGGCCATCGTCTGGGCCGACGAGCCGACGGGGAACCTCGATTCCGAGACGTCTGCACAGATCATGGACCTCCTCGTGCGCCTGAACAAGGAGCAGGGGCAGACCCTCGTCCTCGTGACCCACGATGCCGTGGTGAGTTCGAAGGCCCACCGCATCCTCAAGATGCGGAACGGACAGATCGTTGAAGAAATCCGGGCGAGGTGAGCCGTGGACGCGGGTCTCCTGACCGCAGCCGTGCTCCTTGCGGGACTCCTCGTCGTCGTCATGGTCCTCGCGCTGCGGCCCTTGCTCGTGCGCCTTGCGAGGCGGAACCTAGGCCGGAGGAAACGGCGGGTCGTCATCGTCCTCGCGGGCCTCCTGATCGGGACCGCAATCATCTCCTCGAGCCTCGTCGTCGGAGACACCCTCCGGTACATCTTCCTCCAAGATGTGTATGTGCGGCTCGACGCCATCGATGAGATGGTCGTGAACGGGACGGGCGGTAACCTCTACTCCTTTCCGGAGTCACACTTCACGGACATCGCGGCAGCCCTCCGCGAGGAGAACGTGCCCATCGACGGGATTGCGCCCTTCCTCCTCAAGACCGCGCCGGTTCGCAATGTCGCGGGGAACAAGGGGAACCAGGCAATCACAATCCTAGGCCTTAACGCGAGCCTCGAGGCGGGTTTTGGTTCCATGACCACCGGGGGCGGGGACACCGTGGACACGAACGACCTCGCGTCGGCCCACGTCTACGCGAACGGCCTCGCCGCGTCGGACCTCAATGTCACTCCAGGCCAGGATCTCACCATCTTCTACGGAACGACGAACCAGACCCTCATCCATGTCACCGTTCAGGATATCGTCGAGGACCGCGGGAAGGCCGCGTACCAGAAGGGCCCGATCCTCTTCATGGACCTCAGGGAGGCCCAGCGGGCGTTCAATGAAACCGGCTCCATCAATGGAATCAAGGTCTCGAACCGGGGCGACGTCGAGGACGGGGCGGACCTCACGGACGAAGTCGTGTACGACTTGCGAATCTTCATCGCGCAACAGCACTGGGACCTCAGCGTGGACCCCGTCAAGCAGGAGGGAATTGAGGATGCATCCCAAATTGGCGAGGCAGCCACGGAGTTGTTCCTTGTCATGGGCGCGTTCTCCGTAATCGCAGGCGTCCTCCTGATCGTGAACATCTTCGTGATGATGGCGGAGGAACGGAAGCAGGAGATGGGCGTGGTCCGGGCCGTCGGATTCCTCCGGCGCGAGCTCTTGACGACCTTCGCCCTCGAAGGCACATTCTACGCGATCGTGGCCGCGGCCCTGGGTGCGGCCGCGGGGCTCGGGTTGGGTTGGATCATGGTCTGGGTCTTCGACCGAGTCGTGCCCCACGGGAACGTGCCCGTCACCTTCCACTTCGAGCTGGAGAGCGTCCTCGTGGCCTTCGTCGTAGGAGCCGCCCTGACATGGGCGACAATCCTCTTCGCGTCGTGGCATGTGTCTCGGCTGAACATCGTCCGGGCGATCCGGGACATCCCCGAACCCGGGACCCGGGAGCGGCGAATCCAGATTCTCACGGTCGGTGCCCTGGTCGCCCTCGGGGGGCTCATCCTCATCGCCTGGGGGTGGACTGCGGGAACGGGGCTCGGAAAGATCCCAGGGCCGCCTGCCCTCGGCGTGGGCCTGGCCCTCGTTGCCTCTGCACTCGGGAGGGCCCGCATGGCCTTCACCGCGGCGTCCATCTTCAACCTCGCCTGGCTCCTCGGGCCCTTTGGACTCGTGGACCAAGGGACGGACAATATCTCCGTGGCGTTCGTGGTGACCGGCGTCATCCTCGTCGGGTCTGCGATCCTCATCGCCGTGTTCAACGTGAGCGAACTCCTCCGTTGGGGACTTCAGAGGTCTAGCCGCGAGAACGGACGGCCGGTCCTCCGCACGGCGATCTCCTACCCCATGGGCAAGCGCTTCCGGACGGGGATGACGATCGCCATGTTCGCCCTGATCATGTTCATGATCACGCTCATCTCCATGGTCCAGGGTCTCCAACAGTCGAGCATCGACCGGTTCGTCGCCCAGCAGAGCGGTGGCTACGACATCGTCGGCTACACGACATCCTACGGCGAGATCCCGAACTTCCGTGGAATCCTTCAGGAGAACTTCTCCGCGGGAGACTTCCGCGGCGGGTGGAACGGGGTCGCGACCGCGAGCGTGATGCCCGCGCGAATCGCCGTCCCTGCAGACAACCGCTCCTACTCATACACCCTGTGGGGTGTGGACAATTACCTCGTCCAGAGCAACAACTACGGGTTCACCAGCCACCTTCCCTGGATCACGGACGACAACGGTTCGCGCGTCGACTTGGCGACGGATGCCCAGGTCTGGCTCTCCCTCCGGCTGAACCGGAGCCTGGCCATCGTAGATCGCAGCGCCGCCGGACCGAACCAGTTCGTGCCCGATCCGAACCGCTTCCAGCTCCTGCCCGGGGACCGCATCACCGCCTTCGACGGCTTGGGGAACCGCGTGGACCTCATGATCGTCGGCGTCCTCGAGCAGGCCCTCCAGTTCACCTCGGGCGTTTTCGTCGACCAGAGCGTCGTGAAGACGGTCTTCCCTCCGCAGGAGCAGTTCACCGCCTATTTCTTCCAGGTCGCTCCGTCGGTCGACGTGAAGGGGTTGCGCAGCCATCTCGAGCAGGTGTTCTTCGTCTATGGCCTCCAGACTATCGACATCCGCGAGGAGATCGGCCAGGCCTTCGACGCATCCCAGGAAGTGCTGACCCTCCTGGAGGCCTACCTGGGCATCGGACTGCTCGTGGGCATCGCGGGCCTCGCCGTGATCACCTTGAGGGCGGTGGTTGAACGGCGGACCCAAATCGGCGCCTTGCGGGCCATCGGCTTCACGCAACGGATGGTCTTGGCCGTGTTCCTCGCGGAGATCGCCCTCATCGCGGTCCTCGGCATCGGGATTGGCGTGGCCCTGGGGATCGTCTTCGCGTACAAGGTCTACCTCGTCTACTTCGCAGACATCGTGGTCTTCAGCATCCCGTGGTCGAATCTCGGAATCATCCTGGGAGTCGCCTCAGCTGCCGCTGTCGCGAGCACGGCACAACCCGCGATCCACGCCTCCCGCATCCCGCCCGCGGAAGCCCTGCGGTACTCGGAGTGAGAACCGGCAGCCCATTCTCGATGTCGGCCTCGCTACACGAGCAACGGTTGTCCGTCCTCGCCAGCCTCTCGACGGGGAACAACCCTTTTATGGCCTGCGGACTCTCCGAAAGAAGGAACATGGTCGATCCGCGCCTGAGGGAGAAAGCCTGGAATCCCAAGCTCGAGGAATCCCTCCTCAATCGATGGCGCGAGGAACCCGGACTCTACCGCTTCGACTCCGAGTCCGACAAGTCCGTGTACGTGATCGATACACCGCCCCCCTACCCGAGCGGATCGTGGCACATCGGGGCTGTGATGACCTATTCCATGATTGACATGATTGCCCGTGCCCAGAGAATGTTCGGGCGTTCGGTCCTCTTCCCCTTCGGCCTCGACCGCAACGGCATCAACATCGAACGCACCGTGGAGAAGAAGACCGGCAAGCCTCTTCACCAGTGGGATCGAGCGGCGTTCATCGAGGAGTGTCGTCGCGAGATCGACAAGATTGCCCACGGGATTCTGGACCTCGCGAAGCGCACAGGAATGTCCGCCGACTTCGATCATGTCTACACGACGGACAGCGAGGAGTACCGGGCGTACAGCCAGGCGATCTTTCTAGAACTGTGGCCCAAAGGCCTCTTCTACCGAGGAGAGCGGCCGACGCTATGGTGTCCAGTTTGCGAAACCCCCCTCGCAGAGGCGGACATCGAGTATGAGGATCGCGCCTCGAAACTCGTCTGGATGAGATTCCCTCTCGAAGCCGGCGGCTTCGTCCCCATCGCGACGACGAGGCCGGAACTGCTGTGCGCCTGCCGAGCCCTCATCGTCCATCCCGACGATGAACGGTTCGCAGCGATGCAAGGGAAGACGGCGAGGGTGCCCCTGTACGGCCACACGGTCCCGGTCGTCGCCCACCCGATGGCGAAACCCGACTTCGGGAGCGGGATTGCGATGATCTGTTCCTACGGAGATTCCGTGGACCTCCAGCTCTTCCGCGAGCTGCGGCTCGAGCCCGTGAAGGCCATCGAAGAGCATGGGAAGATGACCGAGGCGGCGGGCTTTCTGAAGGGGCTCAAGATCGAAACGGCCCGTGAGAGGGTCATCGAGGAGCTGCGGAAGAAGGACCTCCTGGACCAGGTCGACCCGATCCAGCACAAGACGCCCATCTGCTCACGGTCCCTCAACCCGATTGAGTTCATCTCGTCGGATGCTTGGTACATCAAGCAACTGGAGTTCCGGGGCGAACTCAAGCGCATCGCGAACGAGATGGCGTTCCGCCCCTCGAGACACCGCCAGCTCCTCCTCGACTGGATCGACAGCCTGACGATCGACTGGCCCATCTCCCGGAGACGGTACTACCACACGGAGATCCCTCTGTGGTACTGCAAACACTGTGGGGAGACCCTCGCGCCCCCTCCGGGCAAGTACTACCGTCCATGGAAGGACCCCGCGCCCTTCGAGGAGTGCCCAAGGTGCGGGGGGACCGAGTTCGTCGGCGAGGACCGCGTGTTCGACACGTGGATGGACTCGAGCGTCTCGAACCTCTTCGTCACCCAGTACCGCAAAGACCCGACGTTCTTCGGGTCCAACTTCCCCGTTTCCCTGCGACCCCAGGGGCGAGAGATCGTCCGCACTTGGCTCTACTACACGACTCTGAAGTCGTACCTCGTCCGCGGCGAGATGCCGTTCCAGACGGTCTTCATCCACGGCCTGGGCCTCGACGCGCGCGGCCGGGCGATGCACCGCACCCTCGGGAACGTGATCGACCCCTGGCCGCTCCTTGAGAAGTACGGCGCGGATGCCCTGCGCTTTTTCGTCGCGAGCGAGACGAACCCGGGGGATGACTTCCGAATCTCGGAGCCGAAGGTCGGAGGTGCGGCCAAGTTCCTCACGAAACTGTGGAACACGGCGCGCTTCGTTTCTGCCTTCCCGGAGCCACCCGCGGGAAAGCTACACCCTACGGATGAGTGGATCCTTGCGGAATTGAATCAGCTGATCGAGGAGTGCCGCGGGGCCTACGAGGAACTGAACCTTTTCCTCTCGTCCAACGTCTGCCGCGAGTTCCTGTGGAATCTCTTCGCACCGCACTACGTGGAGATGGTCAAGGCCCGGGCTTACGAGGGCGACACGGGGGCCTTGTGGACCCTCCATGCGTGCCTCAAGGACTTCCTGCGTCTCCTCGCACCGATCATTCCCTTCTCCACGGACACGATCTGGCGGGAAGTGTACGGCGGGAGCGTCCACGAGGAGCGGTTGCCGATGCCCCGCGACGGCATCCCGGCTTCCCGGCTCGAGGCCACGGAGCCCCTCACGGCCTTCAACTCGGACATCTGGAAAGCGAAGCAGGACAAGGGCTTCAGCCTGAACGTGGAACTCAAGGGCGTCGCGATCCCGGACAGCCTCAAGCCTTTCGAGGCCGACCTCCGACGGATGCACCACCTAGCCTGACGGGCAAGGGTTCGCCCTGGTCCCTGTACGTGCGGACCCCGTGCCTCCCGTGACGATTGCCCGCGACGAGGATCCCTCAGAGTCGCTCGACGTCCCTGCGCCCATGCGCGAGGACCCGGGCCAAGTCCGCCCGGGTGACGATTCCGACGACGCGGCCCTCCTCGACGACGGGGACGCGGTTCACGTCGTGCTCAATCATCACTCCGGCAACGGTCTCGAGGGAGTCCGCTGGGCTCACCGTCTCCACGCGTTTCGTCATCGCATCCGCGACCCTCGTCGAACGTAGGCGTCGGTAGACCTCGTCCACGGCGGCGTGCTCCCGCTCGCTCAGAAAAGAGAAGAGGGCGAGGGAGTGGGCGGGTTCCGAGAGATACCGCTCTCCGAGGGTCTCTTCTGCGGCCCGCTTCAGGTGGCGCAGGAGGTCGGATTCGCTGAGAATGCCGACGAGTCGACCGTTCTCGTCGACGACGGGAGCGCCGCTGATCCCCCGCTCCACGAGTCGCTCCGCCGCTCGCTCCAGAGTCATCGTCGGGGAGACCGTGACGACGGCCCGGTTCATCACATCCGCGACACGCACGGACACGCAAAGGGCCGGAAGCTACTTGACCGTTGCCGGAGGCCTCAGGCCTTTCGCAGGATCACGGTGACGACGTCCGAGTCACGGAGGATGTGGTCCAAGCCCACCTTCTGCCCAGGGAACACGGCGCTCGGCCCCCAGACGTTCGCGTACCGGAAGCGCTTGCGCCAGTCTCGATGGATCGCGTCGCACACCATGGCGACGTCCGACCCATCCTTGACGATCATGGGCTCTGCGAGGTCCGCTTCTTTCCCCTGAGGTTTGAGGAAGACGCGCATGAACCGAAGGGTGCCGTAGATCTCTTCCTTGAGCTTCGTCAGGCCGATTTCCTTTTCCGCGGAGATGGGAAGGAGCTTCCATCCGGCCAGTTTCGCCTGTAACGCCTTCAGGTACTCCTGGCCGACAAGGTCGATCTTGTTCACGAGGACGAACGCGTTCATGTACATGCGGTTCCCCGCAAGGACGTCGATGAGCTGGTCCTCCGTAATATCCTGACGCACGACAACGGTCCCGTTGAGGTAGCCCCACTCCCGGCAGATGTCCGTGATCGTCTCCTCATCGGTCTTTGTGAGCTTGACCGTCGTGTTCACCGTGAGGCCCCCGCGATTCGCCTTCGCGAGGGTGACGTCGGCAGGCTTCTCGTTGATGCGGATCCCCGCCAAGTGCAATTCGTCCACGAGGATTTGGACGTTCGTCTCGAAGACGTCGACCATCAGGAGCAGGAGGTCGCACGACCGCGCGACGGAGAGGACTTCGCGGCCCCTCCCGCGACCCTTCGACGCGCCGCGGATGAGCCCGGGCATGTCCAAGATCTGGATCTTTGCGCCACGGTACTCGAGGACGCCGGGGATCACGTCCAGGGTCGTGAAATCGTACTCGGCGACGGCACTCTGCGCATCCGTGATCTTGTTGAGGAGGGTGGATTTCCCAACGCTCGGGAAGCCGACGAGGCCGATCGTCGCGTTGCCGCTTTTCTTGACCGCGTATCCCTCGCCTCCGCCGCCGGATTTCAGGCGACGGATCTCCATCTCCGACTTCAGACGCGCGATCTTCGCCTTCAGCCTCCCGATGTGGTGCTGGGTCGCCTTGTTGTACGGGGTGCGCTGGATCTCGTCCTCGATGGACTTGATCTGCTCCTCCAGGGTGGCCATGCCGGAGCGCGGAGAGACCTCGGCGACGCAAAAAGATTCCTTTCGGATTCCGCCGGGCTACCAGACGGTCCGTATGCTCTCCGACTCGACTCCCTTCATGGCGTACACGACGAGCCGCTGACTGCGGGCGCGGTACGGGCTGAAGTCAAGTCCTCCGAGGACCCGGTGGATGTGCAGTCCAACGCTGTCGCAGAGATCCTTCAGCTCCGGGAGGGTATACGCCCGGACGGATCCGCGATGCTCCCGCGTCCCATCCCGGTCGATGACGATCTGTCGGGTGTCGTACCGACCGAGGAGAACATCGAATGTGTCTTCCTGAAGGATGATGCTTCCATCGGCTTGGACCCGCCACCCCTGCATGGGCAGCTCGTAAGCCATTGCCTCCCGGTTGAACCGTTCCATGAGGAACTTGCCCCGCGGCCGAAGGGCCTTCGCGACCCCGGCGAGGACCTTGCGATCGTCCTCGATTCCGTCGAAGTAGCCAAAGGAGGAGAACATGTTGATCGCTGCGTCGAACTCGCTCTTGTAGGGGAGATCGCGCATGTCGCCTCGGGTAAACGCCGCCTTGATCCCGGCTTTCTTGGCCGCGGCGCGGGCCTCCCTCAGGAGATCCGCGGAGAGGTCGTAGCCGACGACCGCATACCCGCGCTTCGCGAGGCCGATCGAATGTCGTCCGGCCCCGCAGGCCAGGTCGAGAATCCGGCCGCCTTTCTTCAGGTGAAGGAGCTTTTCGATCCCGTCGACTTCCTGCGCGGTCGTCGTGGGGGCGTACTGCTTCAGGTAGTCGGAACCGAAGAACGTCTCCCACCACGGCTTCGGGGCCTTGGCCATGGTTCCTCCCCGCGAGGACGACGAAAGGGGTCACGAGGGCAAGAAGCTTCCGCGCTCACCCACGGGTAATCTGGGTGCCCGCGCGCCTCTCGATGGCGGAGGCCAGGTGTTCGATGTCCGTGATCACGGCTCGTTCCCCGCCTTCCTCGAGGAAGCGGATGATGGCCTCGATCTTCGGCCCCATGCTCCCCGGTGGGAACTGGCCGGCCGCGAGGTGCTTTTTTGCCTCCGGAATCGTAAGGTGGTCGAGGAATTTCTGCGTGGGCTTGCCGAAGTCCAGGGCGAGCTTCTCCACGTCCGTCACGAGGATGAGGGTCCTCCAACCGAGGACCTTGGCGAGGACTGCCGCCGCGAGATCCTTGTCGATGACGGCCTCCACGCCGACGAGTCGACCCTCGTGGCGGACGACGGGGACTCCGCCACCGCCGGCCGCGATGACGACGAGCCCGTCGTCTTCGACGAGCTTGAGGACGATATCCTTCTCGACGATGTCGATCGGGGTCGGCGAAGGGACCACGCGACGCCATCCCCCTCGAGCGGGATCGTGGACGAGCTTCCAGCCCTTCGCCCTCTTGACGATGAGATCCGCCTCGCGGGAGTAGAAGGGGCCGATCGGCTTCGTCGGGCTCGCGAACGCGGGGTCGTTCGCGTCCACGAGGGTCTGGGTGACGATGCATGCCACCCCGCGGTCGATCCGGCGCTTCGCGAACTCGTTCCGAAGGGCTTGGGCGAGCAGGTAGCCGATCTGGGCCTGGCTCTCCGCGCCGCACACGTCAAGGGGCATCGAGGGCACGAGGCTGCGGCTCTCCTCGTTCTGCAGGAGGATGTTCCCGACCTGAGGGCC
>DATBLI010000018.1:0-2135 GCA_036555455.1 Thermoplasmata archaeon | reverse complement strand
CATCTGAAAAGCCCTGTCCATTGACCCGGTTTTTCTCCTTGCTGGACGCCCCGGTCGGGGGGCGCTTTACTCAGTGAAGTTGGTCATCTCGGCGACCATCACCGCTTCACGACGGCAGGAGTCGCGCAGCGACCCAGGTTTCGGAGCGGTCGCCACATCTTTTACCCAAGCTGAGAGGGTGGAGTAAAGGCTTTTACCCCAACGGCTTTTCCGCCGCGGGACACGGTCCGATGGTGGAGCGTTTTGATGCCGTCATCGTTGGGGCGGGACCCGCTGGCGCGGCCGCGGCCATCGCCCTCGCCCGTCGGAAGTTCTCCGTCCTCCTGGTGGAGCGCGGACGGGCGCCGGGTTCCAAGAGCATGTTCGGAGGCCGCGTGTATTCGTGGCCCCTGTTCGACCTCATCCCCGATTGGTCGAAGGACTGCCCCGTCGAGCGGTACGTGACCAAGGAGGGAATTGCCTTCCTCTCCGAAGACGCCTCCCTGACCCTCGCCCTCGAGGACCCCAAGATTGGGGAGGGCCGCGCAGCGAGTTTCACGGCCCTGCGGCCCAAGTTCGATGCGTGGCTCGCGAAGAAAGCGGAGGATGCAGGTGCCATGCTCATCACGGGCATCCGCGTGGACGACCTCTGGGTCGAGGGGGGCCGGGTAAAGGGCGTCCTCGTGGCCCCGGAAGACCGCGTCGCCGCGGATCTCGTCGTCATCGCGGAAGGGGCGACGTCGACGCTTGTCCGCAAAGCCGGCCTCAAGGCCGACCTCGAACCGCGCGAAGTAAGCGTGGGCGTGAAGGAGACGATTGAGCTCCCTGGGGAAGTAATCCAGGAGCGCTTCGGCCTCACGGAGAAAGAGGGGGCCGCCTTCGTCTACGCGGGCCACGCGTCCCTCGGACTCCGCGGCGGTGGCTTCCTGTACACGAACAAAGGTTCGATCTCCCTCGGCCTCGTCATTTCGTCGGAAGATCTTTCCCGCAAGAAGGTCGAAGTGCAGGAGGTGCAGACGAAATTCCGCATGCACCCCGCGATCCAGAAACTCGTGAAGGGCGGGAAGCTCGTCGAGTACAGCGCCCACCTCGTCCCCGAGCTCGGCTGGCACATGATGCCGCGCTTGCACGCGGACGGCGTCCTCGTCGCGGGCGATGCCGCGGGATTCCTCATCAACAACGGTTACACGTTCCGGGGCGTGGACTTGGCGATGGCCTCCGGGATTGCGGCCGCGGAAGCCGCGGAAGCCGCTCGCGAGGCAGGCGGCATGACCGCCGCGAACCTCGCCGTCTATGAGAGATTCCTGCGTTCCCGAAACGTCCTCACGGACCTCGAGCGTTTCTCGAGGACCCCCCTGTACCTCAAGAACGAGCGGCTCTTCGACGTGTACCCGCGGCTCCTCCTCGAGATCGCGCAGCGCGTGTACACCGTCGATGGCACGGGGAAGGACCTCCTGCGGGACGTCGTCCTCGAGAAGACCTCCGGGCTATCCAAACTCAGGCTCCTCCTGGACCTGATGAAGGGGGCCGGATCGATGTGACGTCCGCGACGCCGAGGGGCCTCCGCATCGTTGTTTGCATCAAGCAGGTCCCAAAAGCCCAGGAGCTCTCCGTGGACCCCGTCACGAAGACGCTGAAGCGCGTCGGCGTGCCGAGCGAGATCAACCCACCGGATCAGAACGCGCTGGAGCTCGCCCTCATGCTCCGAGAGAAGCACGGCGGAGAAGTCTTCGTCCTGTCGATGGGCCCGACCGCCTTCGACGAGAGCCTCGAGCGAGCGATCGCAATGGGGGCGGACCGGGCGATCCTCGTCACGGACCGGAATCTCGGTGGCTCGGACACCGTGCCGACAGCGTTGACCCTGGAACGTGCGATCCGCAAGATCGAGGGTGTCGACCTCATCCTGTGCGGGGAGGAGACGACGGATTCCTCGACGGGCCATGTGGGCCCGGGGATCGCGGGCCACCTCGACATCCCGCAAATCACGTACTGCTCCGACGTCGAAGTCGCGGACGGGCGCGTCCGCGGGACGCGGATGATCGAGGATGGCGCGGAGACCTGGGAGGCGCCCATGCCCTGCGTCGTCACTGTGGATTTCGGATCGAACAAGCCGCGACAGCCAACGTTGACGGGGAAAATCCGCGTGAAGCGGGGTG
>DATBLI010000017.1:0-7987 GCA_036555455.1 Thermoplasmata archaeon | reverse complement strand
TTCCTGCCCGAGCTGCGGCGGTCCTTCCGTCGAGTGCGAAAGGAACAGACCTCGGCCCTGTGGCTCGCGGTCGTCCTCGTGTTCGTCATGGGCTGGATCGTGTCGACGTTCTTCTGGATGGTCGAGGGTCGGTCCGTCTGGTGGTGGGACAACGCCCGCTACGCGGTGATCGGGACGCCCGTCCTGCTATGGGCGGCGCTCCAGGAGGTGCCGTCGTTCATCCTGCCTGTCCGGCGCATTCCGAAGTTGCTCCGGTCGTTCCGGCGGCGGTTTCTGACCCTGATGGCCGTCTTCGTGGTCATCGGCGTGATCATCGTGGCTTTCCCCGCGCCCTACTCCCACCTCGCGGCCCTGCAGGACATCCAGCCGTACCTGCGTCCCGGGGACACGATTGCGGTGGATGGGATTTCCATCGAAGGGGTGCTTCCCTACCTAAGTCCCCTCGGCGTCCAGGTCGTCCCCTACCATGCCGGGTTCAACGGCAGCTTCGTGCTCTCCGCGTCCTCCGCGCAGTACGCGGGTTTCGTCCTGGCCGGCTCGTTCAAGGGTGTGGATCTCCTCGGGGAGGCCTTCGCCTGCAACCTCTGGGCGAGCCTCGCCACGGTCGAGCTGATGCAATCGGGGCAGAGGGCGAGCGCTGGATCGTGACCGGCAACCTGTCAAGGGACGGTCAAGCGGTGCGCCTAAGGGACGCTCCACGCATTCCGTCGGGAGCGTACCCGTATGGGCTTGCCCCAGGCCGGTCACCCGGCCGGCGGACCGACCTTCCGCGGACATCCCGTGGCGACTTGGGTGAGCCGCGAACGAAACGTCACCCTGCCCGATGATTCCGCAGACTCAGGATGAAGGGCCGACCTGCAGAGGGCATGCGACGGCTCGTTCGGACAGATTCCTTCCTGACGGTCCAAAATGAGTGTCCATAAATATGGTACTCCCCATCTTGGGCGGTCGAAAACCTGCTTCAACGACAACCAAGCACTGCAAGGAGATTTCTATGAGCCCGAAGAAGGAAACGCAAAAATCCTCCAAGAGCACCACCGCGACCGGCAAGACGCTCAAGGGATTCACGGACGAGGAGCGAGCCGCGATGAAGGAGGCCATCCGAGAGCGGAAGGCGGCCGCGCAGGGTAAGGCGGATGGGGAAAGCGCCGTGCTCGCGAAGATCGCCGAGATGCCGGAACCGGATCGCGCGATGGCCAAGCGGCTCCATGCGATCATCAAAGCCAGCGCACCCGTCCTCGCGCCGAAGACCTGGTACGGGATGCCCGCGTACGCCAAGGACGGCAAGGTCGTCTGCTTCTTCACAGCTGCGTCGAAGTTCAAGACGAGGTACGCGACGTTCGGCTTCAGCGACGAGGCGAGCCTCGACGAAGGCGCGATGTGGCCGACCTCCTTCGCGCTGAAGGAATTGACGGCCGCTGAAGAGGCAAGGATCGGCGCGCTCGTGAAGAAAGCGGTGCGCTAAGGACCGATCGCAAGCGTAATAGACCCTGGCGGCAACATCATCAGGCATCCGCATTGCACCCACACGATCGGGGCTCCGCAGCAGGTCGCCTTCGGGCTGTACTGATCCATGTTCATGCCTCCTTTGCGGTCCGATTCTTCGAGGCAATGTCAAGGAGATTCACTGTTGTGGGGGCTGCGACCACGGCGGGGGCCTCGACAATCGACTGTCCGTCGCCTAGCGAGGCCTTAAACGTCCACCCGACTTCGAAGAGCTTCGGGAGGTCCACGTTCGGGACGACCCTTTGCGTCGGCCTCTCCGCCCCCTTGATCGTCGGGGACCATCATCTGGGCTTGGAGCCGCTGCATCTCCTCTCGATCATGACGAGGAGGTCATCTACTCCGCGGTCCGCTAATTCCCTTGTCGGTGTAGCCGAAGGGAAGGAGGAGCGCCTTGAGGCCCTCGACCCGCGGATTAACGGGCATGGTCGATCGTGGTCGTCCCGTGAGGCTCCGCTCACTTTCGCGCCACGGGAGCGGCGGCCTTCCACGCAGGGTTCGTCCGGAAGAGGAGGGCACTCGCGCTCCGCGAGAGGAAGAGGCAGGCGAAGCCTGCGACGAGCCACAGGGCGACCAGGAGGACGTCCTGGGTGAAGGCGAACCCGTACGCACTGTAGAGGAGCAGGAACCAGGCGACGAAGAACACGACGAACTCGAGGGCGAGGAGGAGGTACCTCGCGACGCGGAAGAGGGCCGTGGCGGAGACGACGGCGATGACGATCGCGATGCCCGTGGCCGTCAGGCTCTGCTGCTTCCCCAGCTGTCCGAAGATCACGGACCCTGCGGTGAACACGCTCACCGCGAGCACGACGTACGCGGCGGCCCGGTTCAGGAGGCCGAGCACGAACCCCGCGACCAGGAAGACCGCCCCGAAGAGCAGGGCGTGGGCCTCCACGAGGCCGATCCACGGGTTGAGGTCAACCATGCTCCCACGTCCGCTCCCCGGGATCCCGGGAGACCGCACGGTGCCCGGCCATCGTCCCCCCGTGGACGATTCGACGGCGGATCTCTGCACGTGAGGCGGCCGGCCGGATCCCCGGGGCGGCCCAGGTTCCCGATCGAACCCCCTCCGACTCCTTCCCCACGGGGCCACGTAAGGCCGCCGACGGTATTTGAGGGGAGCGGCGAGGCCCGCCTCGGCGGCTCGCTCCCGGGGAGCCCGTCCTCCGGTGTTTGTTCCAGGGCGGCCCTACGCCGAGCCCCGGCGACCGCATCTACGTACTCCAAGTGGCGCCTTCGTTCGTGTCGAGGATCGAGCGCTTCCGCTCATGGGCTTGCGTGGATTGCGCACAAGTTCGAGAGCGCCCGCGACGTGGCCCGCCGGACACGCCCCAGCGCTCGACTCGGGGCGAAGAGGTCCGCGCTAGGCGAACCCTCCGGGCGCGTCATCCGGAGGAGGCGGCGGGGGGAGGGGCCGGGCGTCCGGGCCGGTGCCATCGGGTCGCCGGAGGCCGCGGTCAGTCCTCACCGAGGGATTCCAGCGCGTCCGCCAACAGACCGAGCACCCAAGCGAGAATGCCGAAGGAGTAGTCTCGTCTCCGCGGTCCGCTTCGCGCCCCTCCCCCACAGACTTAATTATCCGAACACGGATAACACTATCCACAAATGAATAACTCTCCCCGTCCTGCCCGGCGAAGGGGGCTGGCGTACCCCACCTCGAACCTCCTGCGGCATCCCCAGTTCCTCCAGACCATCCTCGGAAATCCCCGACGGGAGTTCACCATCCGCGAAGCGGCCCTCGAGTCCGGGACCGCCTACTCGACAGCGTGGCGGCTCGCGGGGATCTTGCGAGACCTGGGGGTCCTGAAAGAGCGCAGAGTCGGCGCCAGTCGGGCGGTCTCGCTGAATCCAACGTCCTCCCTGGCCCCGGAACTGCGCCGGCTCCTCGCGCTTGAGCTCGATCCTCACCGGGAAGCCGCCCGAAGGTTCGCCCGGCTTGTGTCCCGGCTCCGCGGCGTGCGACGGGTTATCCTCTTCGGGAGCGTGGCCCGCGGCACAGCCCTCCCGTCGAGCGACGTGGACGTGGCCGTCGTCATGCATCGCAGGTCGTCCGAGCTCCTCACGGCGCTCGACCACGCCGCGGCGCGTGTCCAAGACGAGACGGGCCTCAAGGTGGTCGCGATTCCCGTCACCGATCGAGAGCTTGGTCGGGACACGAGACTGGCTCGCGACGTTCGGTCCGGCGAGGTGCTGGATGGGCGACCTTGACGAGGCCGAGACTTGGCTGGCCACGGCCCGGGTCGCCTTCGACCTGGGGGGAGCCCCTCGCGCCCGCTACACGGTCGTGGCTGCGTAGTGCGTCCACGCACTGATCCGCGGCAACGACGCGTTGACCCTGCGGTACCTCGGCCGTCGATCGACGCGCCACGAGGATGCCGCTCTTCTCTTCGGCGAGCTGGTCCGGCAGCACAAGATCCCGGCGAGGTACGCTGGTCTCCGAGGCTTCCTGGTCCGTGCCATCTCGGAGAAATCCGAGTACGACTACAAGGGCACCGCGGTCGGCCGGGACGCGGCGGCCAGATGGCTGCGGGACACGGAGCGGTTCCTGGCGGCGGTCCGGGAGATCCTCGGGTAGGGCGCGCTGGGCCCCCAGAGAGCACGGGGAGACGCGCGCGGCCTCGGTAGGACGGCCACCGCGTCCTCGGCGCGCGCTAGTTCGATGGCTCAGGCGCGTCATCCGGAGGAGGCGGTGGAGGGAGGGGCCGGGCGTCCGGGCGGGTGCCCAGGGGTGGGGTCGCAGGGGGCACGTTTCTCCGGCTGCCGTTCCTCCTCGGGGTCCGGAGGGGAACCAGGACCGCACGGGTCCCTGCGCGGAATCCCGCGCGGCGCCCGATCCGGTACGCCAGGTGGGCGAGAGTCGCGGCGAAGACCGCGAGCCCGAGGACGGGCTTGAGGAGGTCCGGCGGCCACGGCTGCCAGAGGGGGCGAAAGAGCGCGACGGTCGTGCCGGCGCGGGCGAGCACGGTGAGGACGGCCATCAGGAGGAAGGGCAGGCCGAGGCCGAGGAAGAGGGCCCAGGCCCCCCGGGTGCCGCCTTCCCGGGCGCGCCTCGTGGGGCGGTCGTAGACGATGGGCCAGACGCGGCGGGTGGGCCAGGCGTGCGCGACGGCCATGGGGACCCGGACCGTGCCCTCGGGGGGATAAAGCTCTCGATGGCCCTATCATCGGCGAAAATCGGAGGGACGGGGAGGCATGCCTCAGGCGACAGGGTCGAGTCTCACATGCCCCCTGACGGCCTCGTTCCGTGGGCACGGCCTGCTCGGGGAGGCGTTCGTCTGCAACCTATGGGCGAGCCTCGCCAGGGTCGATCTCGGGCGGTCGACCGGTTCCGAGGGTTCCGGATCGTGAGAGTAGGAGACTGCACCCACCAACCGGGGGTCGTCGAGGAATGGGGAGGAAGCCTACGGGAGCTTGCCAAGCATCTTGGCGGCGTCGGCCTCCGACATCGCCTTGAGGGTCTCCGTTCGGACGTTCCCCTGCCTGGCGATTTGGAGCAGGATCCGATTCATCGTCTCGTCGTCTCGTGCCTCCGCGATGCCGACGATGTCGTACCGCCCCATCGTGTAGTAGAGCGTGAGCTTCCCGCCCTCCGATTCGGCCAGCTTCCGAGCGGCCTCGGCCCGCTTGGGCGATTCCTTCACGTTCCGAATTCCCTGGTCCGTCCACTTGATCAAGGTGACGTAGTGTGGCATACTCTCCTCCCTTGTTTGCGAGGCCCCGCCATAGCGGTCTGGGTTCAAAGTCGTTGCTGCGGCGGAGGAGCGCGTCGTAGGTCTCCCTCGCTTCGGATTGAGGTACGTAATCCGCAAGGTCCCGCGGCGTCCGTCCCAGGCGTCGCGCCGATCGTCCGGCCGGGCGTCGCAGAAGACGCAACGGATGCTCGTGAGCACCTAGCCGAGGAACCGCACGCCTTCGACCCCGCGGAAGTGCACGTCGCCCGTGACGAGGGTCGCGCGCGCGGCCCGTGCGGTCTCCAAGATGATCGCGTCCACGAGGCCGAAGTCCTTCCGGCCCTGCGCTCGCATGCGGTTCTTCGTCTCGCCTGCGCGGACGGCGATTGCTTCGTCCTCGGGGAGGAGGTCCGACATCGCCTTGAGGAAGGCCAAGTCCTTCGGCCAGTCCGGAATCCGCTCGCGGACATACTTGTCGCGGAGCTCCGCCACGACGATCAGAGGCGTGCCGACGAGGTCCGCCTCGAGTTCGCCCGCGACGGACCGTCCCGCGGGGGTCCCTCGAAAGTACTCGACCCATGCGAAGGAGTCCAGGACCCGATCGAACCGCGCGTCAGGGCTCATGGGATTCGTCCGTGTGCGCGAAGGGCTTCATGCCGGGGTGTGCGCCGAACCGTTCCAGGGGGGAGCGCCGGGAGCGCTCGAGGAGCCGTTCGAGAAGTTCCTCGAAGCTCTTCGCCTTCATGCGCTCCTTGAGGGCCTTGAGCTTCTCGTGCATCTCGCGACTGATTTGGATCGAGGTCTCCATGGTGGCTATAGAAATTGCCATAGCGTCTATAACTACCTTGCGGCAAGGTGGGCGAATCGGTAGTGAAGGTCCCTCCCGGACCGTCAATCCAGGCCGCGGTATGCCTGGGACCGGTGCAGGATTTCCGTGACCCGAACCTGTCTCCACTCCAACGAAGCGTCGCGTTCGGGAGGGCATCCTTCGGCGTTCCCTCCGAATCGTTTATCCGTCCGGGGGACATGGTCTCCTGCATGGAGGCCACGAAGGCCCGTCTCCGCCGGGCCGAGGCCCGGCGCCGCGAGGCGGATGTTATCTTCGAGGCGGTCCGCCGCCGCGGCCAGACCCCGGACGAGTCCTTGCGCGCCCTGGCCGCGCACAACGCCGCGGTCCTGAAGATGAACAAGGCGAAGCGATGAGGGATCTCGCCGTCGTCGTCCGCGAAGCGGCCCGGGTCCTCTCAACGCTCCGCGTCCGTTACGTGATCGTGGGCGGCGTCGGAGCGAACCTCTATGGCCGTCCGAGGAGCACGTTCGACGTCGATCTCATCCTGGAGGTCGAGGAGGGCCACGCGGAGCGCCTTGCGCGCGGCTTCCGGGCGAGCGGCTTCTCCGTCACCGCGGAGGACATCCGGGTCGCCCTGCGGGAGCAGGGCCATTTCACGGTCCACGACCTGAGATCGGAGTACCGCCTCGACTGCAAGGGTGCCTACACGGCGCGGGAGCGGGTCGCGCTCGAGCTCCGCCGGAGGGTGCGGAGCGGCCGCGGGTTCCTGTACGTGGACGCGCCGGAGGACCTGATCGTCGTGAAGCTCCTCTTTGGATCGCCCCAGGACGTGCTCGATGCGGAGGCTGTGTACGCAAGGCAGCGTCCGCGGCTCGACCTGCGCCGCGTCTCGTTGCTTGCTCGGCGGTTCGGGGTCCTCGAGGAATGGCAGGCGATGCGTCGTCGCGTCGATCGGATTCTCAGGACCTGACCGTTGTGCTTGGATTCCCCGCTTGTTCCCGCAGCTTGTGGTCCTCCGCCCGGGCGTCGAGTTTGCCGGCGAGCGGGGGAGGTCCCAGGCCAGGGCGCGGTCATTCCTCTTTCGAGGGTTCCGGGCCGAACAGGGCCCGGTACTCGCCGTACCCTTCCTCCTCGAGCCGCTCCACGGGGACGAAGCGCAGCGCGGCCGAGTTCATGCAGTAGCGCAGGCCCGTGGGCGCCGGACCGTCGTCGAAGACGTGGCCCAGGTGGGAGTCCGCGTTCTTGGAGCGGACTTCGGTACGCGCCATGAAGAGCTTGTGATCCGCATGGGTGACGATGTTCTCCGGGACCAGGGGCTTCGTGAAGCTCGGCCAACCCGTGCCCGAGTCGAACTTGTCCAGGGAGCTGAACAGCGGTTCTCCCGACACGACGTCCACGTAGATCCCCGCGTGCTTCTCGTTCCAGTACGCGTTCCGGAACGGCGGTTCCGTGCCCTCCCGCTGCGTCACGTGGTACTGCTCGGCGGTAAGGCGCTCCCGCAACTCCCCGTCGGAGGGCTTCGTGAATCGGTTCCCCATGGCTTCCCGCGTTCGAATAGGCAAAACCTGTAGAAGAAGCGTTGGGTTTCTGTGTCCCGTCCCAGGCTCGTCGCATGTTCGGTACCGATGGAGACTCGACGTTGCGCGACGGCGGCGTGACCTGGGTCTTCCACTTCCGCCAATCCGACGTTCCCCGCTCGGAGCTCGAGATTGGGGCGTGGACCCAGCGCAACGGATTCCTGCGCCTCGCCGTGACCTATGGTCGTCCTGACTGGGGCGCCGGCGACTACCGGAGCACGACGGCGGTCCACCTCTGGCGGATGGCCACGCTCCCCCCGACGGTCTCCTGGCGGGAGGTCTTCGTGCACGTGTTCACGCACGAGCCGCTGCACCATGCGATCGGCCGCTGCCTGGCGGAGCTCGGCGAGGGCGGGGACCAGGAATGGGCGATCGCGCGGCTCGGGGACGGGCGCTGGTGGTAGACGGCCGCCCGTAGATGGTTCGCGGCGAGCTTGATCGTCAGG
>DATBLI010000016.1:0-2463 GCA_036555455.1 Thermoplasmata archaeon | reverse complement strand
GAATCGAGGGACGTGATCCGCGATCCGCGCCGAAGGTCGTCCGGCTTCATCACGCCGCCCTCCATCCAGCCCTGGATGATCTGCGCGGCTTCCTCGCGGTCCACCCGGGCGGGAAGCATCGAGTGCCGGAGCAGGAAGGGTCTGTCGCTCCGCAAGCGGACCATCGAGCCGCAGTAGGGACATGTGACGATGACCTCCCCCGTGGTCAACTTCAATGGCCCGCCGCAATGGGGACAACTCAGGGACTCAACGAGCTCGGGCATGCCTTCGCAAGACTCATGACCTACCCCCATATAGCGGTTGCCGTGGGTTCCCTCGGAGTCCTCCGCAGGAGCAGCGGGGTCACGATCTTCCTCGTGTTCGCGGCCCTCGCCTTCCTCCTCCTCCTCGTCCTCGTCATCGTGGACTTCTTCGTGAACGTCTTCCCGTGGGGCTTCTATCTCGTCCTCGGCCTCGCCTTCCTCTTTCTCCTCCTCCAATGGGCCATCTCGCCCGCGATCGTGCGTTGGGCGGCGAGGATCCGCGGCGAGGTCACCGTGCAGTCGAATCCGTGGCTCTACCGCACCGTTCAGGAGCTCGCCTCTGGGGCGGGAGTCCGGATGCCGCGACACGTCTGGGTGAGCGGCTCGGGGGAGCCGAACGCGTTCGTGTTCGGGCGGACGGTCGGCAGCACAGAGCTGGTCGTCACGGAACCACTGCTCCGGCAGCTCAACCAGGACGAGATCCGCGCGGTCCTCGCCCACGAGATCGGCCACGTGAGGCATCGGGACGTCACGATCATGACCTGGGCCTCCGCGGTGCCCCTCCTCGCGTATGTCCTCGCCCGCGGCGGCTTCGAGCTCCTCCGCGGGAGCCGCAACGTCCGTGGGAAGAACGCGGGCCAGGCGATTGCTGTCGCGGTGATCGTAGCGATCCTATCCTATCTCGTCTACTTCATCACCCAGCTCCTTGTCCTCTACTTGTCCCGGACCCGGGAATCGTATGCGGACGCGTACAGCGGCGCCGCGACGAAGGACCCGCACTCCCTCGCATCCGCCCTCACGAAGATCACGTACGGGATGAGCCTCGCGCGGGAAGAGAAGGAGCCGTCGGGCCTGCGGGCCTTTTACATCTCCGATCCGGTGAAGGCCGCGGACGAGTACGACACCCTTCGCGAGAAGATGGCCCAGTACGACTTGAACCGGGACGGACAGATCGATCGCTACGAGCTCATGAAGGCGGTCGAGGAAGAGCACAAGAGCCATTGGCGGCGCGCGAACGATCTCTTCTCTACGCATCCGCCCGCGTACAAGCGGATCCTGCTGCTCGAGGAGATGGAACAGGAGATCCAGCAGAGCGGCGGCCGGCTCCCGGACAACATCTACAAGTTCGTGTGAGCCCGGGGACCGGGATTCGTGGGAAGCTTCAGGCTCCTCCGAGGCCGTGTCCATGCCGCATGGCCACGACGATCCGGCCGACTGCCTACTTCGACGCGACGCCCCACGCGGTGTTCGAGGCCCTCCTGGACGCGAAGAAGCACTTCGCGTTCACGAGGACACGGCCAAGATTGACCGGAAGCTGGGTGGCAGAGTCTCCGTCTTCGGCGGCTACGCCATGGGGAAGACCGAACGAATCGAGAAGGACAAGGTCATCGCCCAGACCTGGCGCACGCCGGGCTTCGGGCCGGACGAGCCCGATTCCAAGGTCATGTTCCATCTCTCGAAGAGGGAGCAAGGGACGCGGCTCATCTTCGTCCAGAGCGACGTCCCGGACCGGCTCACGAAGGAACTCCGGCAGGGCTGGATCGACTTCTACTGGACCCCGTTGAAGGCCTGTCTCGAGTCATCTATGGCGTCAGGCGCCGCTGGTTCTTCCGGATCGCGTCGCGCTCGGTCTGGCGGGACATCACGTAGATTGTAGCCAGGACGATCACGACGAGGATCGAGAGGAGGACCATCCAGAGCAGCTTGCCGATCGACGTGTCCCCGTTCGTGAAGAGAGAGCCGTAGTAGCTCCCGACTCCAATCACGAAGAAGGCTCCCGCGAGGGGGCGGGAGATCCGGCGGTCGTTCGTCGCGGCGTACACGAAGTAGAAGACGAGGGCGAAGATCAGGCCGGAGAAGCCCATCCACCAGAGCTGGGAGGTCAGGGGTTGGCCGGAGAAGAAGAGGATGTAGCCGAAGATCGCCGCGATCACGATCACCGCGATTGCCGCGATGGCGAGGAGCACGACGGAGGACAGCTTCGGCACGGGGAGGGATCCCGCCGGCGCGGGAGCCGGGGAAGGTTCCACGATCTCACCCCGGCGCCACGGGCTTGCCGCACTCGGGACAGAACTTCATGCCGCCGGGGACCTCGTGCCCGTCCGGGCACTTGAGGACCTGGGGCGCCCCGCATTCTCCGCAGAACTTGAGGCCGGGGGCCACGGGCTTCCCGCACTTGATGCACGGCTTGCTCCCCGCCGGCGCCGTCGTGTCCGCGCCG
>DATBLI010000015.1:0-16445 GCA_036555455.1 Thermoplasmata archaeon | reverse complement strand
TCCGACGGCAGCGCATTCCCCGCGGTCACCTGGTCGACGTAGGCACTGCATGACGAGGGCCAACAGGCCCTCCCCTTACCCCTTTTCCCATCTTCCTTTTCCGACACGGGCGCTGGTTAACAGCTACCCATTTCCTGAGTTGCCGATCCTCGAAGCAGGACAGTCCCCGAAGGGGGCCGCTCGATTCAGGAGGTCCACTTGAGCTCTTCGATGGGGAGGGCGAGGGACGTGTTCGTCTCCGCCACGCGGCCGAACTGGGTCACGAAGTCCGCGGCCGTCGAGGCATCGGCGGCTTCGAAGATGACCATCGCGTCCGGCTTCCCGAGGAGAGCGAGGAATTCGTGGATCATCACGTTGTTCGGCAGCTTGGGGTGCTTGAAGAGACGGGTGGCCTCATCGAGCTGGCCCGGGACGACCTTCAATTGCGCGACGAAGAGCATGGGCTCACGCCTGGAAGAGCATGAGGGGGACGCTATTTAGGCATTGCCGGGCGGTTATCGCGTGCTCAGCCCGGCCGATTCCAGCTCCAGGACGCGCACCCGGACAAGGGACGAGTTGATGACCGTGGTCCCAAGGATCTTGTCCGACAGGCGCTGCCTCGGGTCGCCCTCGACGACGAAGCCCGCGAGGGTGTCGATGAGGGGGAACGCGAACCAGAAAAGCCGCGGGAAGTTCCGCACGGCGGCCTGGGCGAAGGTCATCGGGCCCCGGAGGGACCGCACCTTGAGTCGGACGATGTACTTCCCCGCGGTCCGTCGGAAGACCGCCTCGCATGCGGTCGAGTAGGCATACAGGAAGAGGCCACCGAAGATGGCGAAGACCCAGGGGGCACGCTCCCCGGTCGTGTAGAGGAACGTCCAGACCGGGAAGAAGACGAACAGGAGATCGAGCACGAACGCGGCCGTGCGTTTCAGCCAGTGGATTTGGAACGTGCGGTTATGGCCGATGAGGTCAAAGCCCGTGACCATGAGTGCATCCCGCGCGCTTCATCGATGTCTCGCTATAAATACGTTCATCCGGGAGCTGCCGCAGTTGACAAAACGGCCACTCAGATCGCCCATCAGTCATCACGGGTCAGCGTCGGTTCCCTCATCACAGTGGCGGATCTTCGATAGGCCGGCCCAGACGATAGCCTTTGCGACGCGCAGCCTTATGCGGCCGCGGTATCATCGCGCCCTCGTGGACCCCATCCGGCTCTACGCGTACCACGCGGGCCAGTGCGATCCAAAGAAGTGCACGTCCCGCAAGCTTGAGCGGATGGGGCTTCTCACCTTCGTCCCGAGGCGGACCTCCTTGCCCGCGGGCTCAGTCCTCCTCATCCCGAGCGCGGAGCGCGCCCTCTCCCCCGCGGACGCGGCCCGAGCGGAGCGCCACGGCCTCTCCGTCCTCGATGTGAGTTGGAAGCTCACGGAGAAGCGGAAAGGATTCCCGGCCGTGCCTCGCACGGTCCCCCGGGCCCTGCCCTACCTCCTCGCCGCAAACCCCGTGAACTATGGCAAGCCCTTCGTGCTCTCGAGTGCGGAAGCCCTCGCGGCGGCCCTCGTCATCTTCGGCCGCGGGGAGCAGGCCCGTGAGATCCTGTCCAAGTTCTCCTGGGGCGAGCAGTTCCTCGCCCTGAACCGTGAGCCACTGGAAGCGTTCCGTGCGGCGAAGGACAGCACGGACGTCGTCGCGGCCCAGGCCGAGTTCATTTGAAGTCGGGCGGCAGCAGATCCGGGATTCCATCCTTGATCTCGTAGCGGTGGTTGCACGCCTTGCAGTACAGCGAGCCCTCGAGGATCTCGTCCTTCTCCACGTCAACCTTGAGCTCGAGGTCCCCCTTGCACACGGGGCAACACAAGATCTCCATCAGGTCCCGCTTCATCGCCTCCCGCAAGGCTCGACGCCGACTTAAGGACTCTGTGGGATCGCAGGCGTTCGACGGCCGTGCCAAAAAGGGCTTGTCCCGCAGGCGTTTCGTAGGGAGGGATGCGGCCCTCCACGGCGTCCCGATAATCCATAAATACGACCTGCATCATCGACCACCCTCTTCCGGGAACGTGTGACCTCGTGGGCGAGACGCGCAACGTGCTTCGCAGCAGCTGGCGGACTGTCGTAGTCCTCCTCCTCATCATTGGGATCGCCGCGTTCCTGCGCGTGTACTTCGTCGCGGGGCAGTCCCTCCCCGGCGGGTACTGGTCCTACAAGGGCGACTACTCCGGCGGCTCGGACCCGTTCTACTGGGAGCGGGCCCTGAACTACTCCTTCCTCACGGGGAAGGAGATCAGTTGGGACTATGCGATGAACTACCCAATCGGGACCCAGGACGTCCGTCCGCCCCTGTTCGATTGGTTCAACCTCCTCACGGGGTACCTGATCTCGCCCGTCTTCCCGAGCGCCTGGATCGCGGCCGTCTTCATGCTCATCATCAATTCGGCCCTCTTCGGAGCCCTCACGGTCATCCCGACCTACCTCCTCGGGAAGGAAGCGTTCAACAAGCGCGTGGGGCTCGTCGCCGCGCTCCTCCTCGCGATCAGCGCAGCGGCCCTCCAGCGGAGCCATGCGACGATCGCAATCCACGACGCCTGGACGCTTTTCTTCGTCGTTTGCGCCTTCTACTTCTACACCCGGGCCCTCAAGACGCTGAACCGCCGTCGATGGGTCGAGAACTGGTTCCAGGGCACGGCGATCCGGAAGGGCTTGCGGGAGTTCTTCCGTGAGAACCGGAAGAGCACCTTGTACGCCCTCCTCGCGGGGATGTGCGTCGCTGTCACCGCCCTCTCCTGGCAGGGCTTCGCCTACGTGCCCGTCCTCCTCGTCCTCATCTTCCTCGTCGAACTCATGCTCGACCGGATTCGGAACCAGGACACCCTGGGCGTCACGATCCTCTTCCTGCTCATCCTCGCGACCCCCCTGCTCGTCTCCTTCCCCTGGTACTACGTCCGCGGCTTGATCCGGGTCTGGTGGGACGTGCCCTTCTACCTGTTCGCCGCGGCCCTCGTCCTCGGCCTCGTCTTCACGGTGACCCGGGACTACCCGTGGACGATCGTGATCCCGACGACGTTCATCGCCAGCGGCATCGCCATCGGCGTCCTCTCGATCTTGAACCCCAGCCTCCTCTTCGCGTTCTACAGCGGCGCGGGCTACTTCGTGAAGAACAAGGTGTACCAGACGATCGCGGAGGCCCAGGAGCCGGGGATGTCCGAGCTCATCCTCAGCTTCGGTTGGTTCACATTCTTCATTGGGCTCGCGGCCGTCGCCCTGATGATCTGGCAGACGCCGCGCCGCAACAATCCGGCGTACACGATGCTCGTCTTCTGGCTCTTCGGCGCCCTCTTCATGGCCCTCTCTGCGGCGCGCTTCATCTTCAACGCGGCGCCGGTTTTCGCGGTGGCGACCGCGTTCGGAGTCGACCTGATCCTCCTCCGCATGGACTTCGCGGGGATGCGCCGCACGTATCGGTCCCTCGCGGAGGGGAGCCGCCGGAACGCCCTACGGAAGTCCGTGAAGGCCCGCCACGTCCTGACGATCCTCTTCCTCGCGTTCCTCGTCCTCCTCCCGAACGTCTGGTTCGCCGTGGACGCGGGCATCCCGTACGACGAGAAAGCGGCCTACGACCGGCAAATCAACGCCCTGTTGCCCTCCTTCCTCCAGGCGCCGGACTACAACCAGGTGGGAAGCACCTCGAGCTTCTACCTGGGGGCCTTCGGCTATTCCCTCCCCAAGTCCACGGACTACTTCCCGGCGGCGTGGAATTGGCTCAACCAGCAGGATACGAGCCTCCCCTTGGACCTCCGACCCTCCTTCATGTCCTGGTGGGACTACGGCTTCGAGGCGGCACAGCGCGGCGGCCACCCCGTCGTGGCCGACCCGTTCCAGAACGGGTATGCGATCGCGGGACAGTTCATCCTCACCCAGAACGAGAGCTCCGCGATCGCCCTGATGACAATCCGCCTCCTCGAGGGCGACTACTGGGCGCACGGACGGCACCTCGGACCCGCGGTGACGGCGGCCCTGCAGTCCTCCGGCCTTCCGACGGACTCGATCGAGTTCGCCTTCCGAAGCCCGGCGAGCCTGATCCCCATCGTCCTGGCGAGCCCGGGCATCTACGGGCCCTGGGACTCGAACATGCAGGCCCAGAACGCCCAGTACATCTACCTGAGCCACCTCCTCCTGAGCTACTTGGGCCAAGAGCGGCTGGTCTCCCTCCACCATGCGATCGAATCCGCGACGGGCAAATCGATCGCCTATTTCATGGTCGACACGCGACTCTTTCCAATCAGCGCCCAGAACACGGGGATCTTCTACGCACCCGCGAAGTTGTCCGACCGCCGCGTGATCTCGCTCCCCACGGGCCAGATCATGCCCCAGGACTTCTTCCAGATCTTCGCGGACACGGCCACCCAGACGCACATTCCTGCTCAGACGCTCGGACCCGCGGACCAGATCCAGAGCGAGACGATCGAGTACCAGTCGATGTTCTACAACTCCATGTTCTACCGCGCGTTCGTGGGCTACTCTCCGACGGACATCGGCGTGACCTCGACCGGGATCCCTGGATTTGACCAGGCCCTCCAGCAGTACTCGCCGATCCCCGCGTGGAACTTGACCCACTGGCGCGTCGTGTACCGCACGGCGTACTACAATCCGTACACGGATCCCGCGAATCACACGGCCGCGTGGCAGGCGATGAACTACGAGGATG
Source organism: Thermoplasmata archaeon (assembly GCA_036555455.1). GTDB lineage: Archaea > Thermoplasmatota > Thermoplasmata > RBG-16-68-12 > RBG-16-68-12 > RBG-16-68-12. The sequence continues at coordinate 11,761 of DATBLI010000015.1, read as the reverse complement.
CGACGGCCCTCCAGAAGAAGATCCAGACGGGCGATGCAACGGGCGTCGTCGACCTGAGCACGCAGACCTCCATCCAGAATGGCCTCGTCATCCTGCGGTACTATGACGGCGCGTGGGTGAACGGGACCGTGATGATGGGCGGCGTGCCCCTCCCGGGCGTGTGGATCCGGGTCTCAGACGAGCTCGGCACGCCGCACTATCTAACGAAGACGGATGCGGAGGGACACTACAGCGCCCTCGCGCCCTTCGGGAACGTGACGATCTCCGTGACGAGCGGGAACCTCACGGCGCTCACCCTCCTCGGCGACACCGCGATCACCCAGACGACCTTCCCCGTGACCCTGAACCAGGCCCTTCGGAAGAACGAGGACGTCGACGGGGACGGGACCGTGGATTGGACAATCACGAAGGACTTCGACGTGAGCCCCGTCACGGTCTCGGGGACGGTGTTCTTCGACACGAGCGGCAACTCCGCGTACGATGTCGGCCAGGACACCGCCCTGGCGGGCGCCGTGCTCACAATCTCCGCGTATCGGTTCCCCTTCACGGTGCACGCAACGACGGACTTCTCCGGCACCTACCGCGCGGGCCCCCTCGCCCCGGGGACCTACAACGTCACGCTCGCCTATCGCGGCCACATCCTTCGCGCGACGTCCTTCACCGCTTTCTCCGGCGTGTCCAGCACACAGAACCTGATCGTCCCCTTCGGCGGGGTCGGGGGCATCATCTTTGACCCGGACCAGGTCCCGGCGTCGGGGGCCACAGTCACCCTGACGGACGCGTTGAACGGCAGCTCGTGGTCCATGGAGACGAACGCGAGCGGCGCGTACACCTTCTCCCCGATCCTCCAGGGGAGCTACAACCTCACCGCGGCCTCCGGCGTCCTGGGCACGCTGCCCCAACCCATCGACGTGGGTTCGAGCACCCCGGTCACGAACCTGACCCTCGAACCTTTGGGCCGCGTCGCAGGCACGACTCTTCTCGGCGGCATTCCCACGGGACATCTTCTCCTTCGGTTCCAGTCCGAGACGAGCGGCCTCCTCATCGTTTCGGCGACGTCGGACGCGGCCGGCGGCTACAGCGTGTCCCTCCCAGCGGGATCCTGGGACGTGAACGGCCGCGCCTACGTGGGCCCGAACCTCCACGCGTATCTGGGCCGAGTGAAGGTCCAAGCGGGCATGACGACGAGCCTCACGGCGTCGTTCCTGCCCGGCGTCCGGTTGGATGGGAGCGTGACTGGCGCAAGCCTCCCTAGTGGCACGACGATCGTCGTCGCCTTCATGGGCTTATCCGGAACCGTCTGGGCCCGGTTGAACGCGAGCGGGGCCTATGCAGTCTTCCTCCCCCAGGGCGCGTACGACGTCCAGGCGACGGCCGGGGGTTTCGCACTCTACACGACCGTGAACGTGGGCCTGAGCCGCACCTTGGATCTGGAGCTCCTTCCCGCGACCTCCGTGTCCGGCACCGTGTATTGGGACCGCAACGGGAACGGCGTTCCCGACACGGGCGAGGGGATCGCTGGCGCCCGGATCGACCTCACCGACGAACTCCACCGCCGCCTCCTCGAGGTGACGAGCGCCACGGGCGCCTTCACGCTCGTCGGCTTCGACAACCGCACGTACTCGGGGACAGTCTCCGCGGACGGCTTCGCCTCCCGGATCCTCACTTCGGTGAGAGTCAGCGACATCGGCCCGACCGTCCAGTACACGCTCCAGCCGGTCCCCGTCCAGGTGTCCGGCCGCGTCCTCCTGAACGAGACGGTCCTCCTGAATCGCGTCGTGACGATCCGGGCCGTGGCCGCCAGCCCGTCCGCGCGCGCCGCCAACACGACGTCGTCCCCGGACGGCAGCTACTCCCTGAGCCTCGTGCCCGGTGGGTATCGCCTCGAGGTCGACGAGAATGTCTCCGCGACGAACGCATCGCGGTACCAGAATCTCGGGTCGGATGCGATCAGCCTCGCCGTCGGGGAGAGCAGCCTCGCGTACGATCTGTCGATCGCCTTCCGGGCCCTCGTGGCGGGGAACGTGACCCTCCATGGGCAGGCAGGTCCCGCGAACATGTCCTTCTCCGGACCGGAAACGAAGAACGTGACGATCACGGGAAGGGCCTATCGGGTGTACTTGCAGCCAGGGACGTACCAGGTGGCCGCGAGCCGCACGATTTCGGGGGTCGCGTACGGCGTCTTCGCGAACGCGACCATTCCCCTCGCCGGGAACCTGAGCCTCGCCCTCGGGCCGACCGCGCGGCTGGCCGGCCGGATCCTCTACGGCACCAGTGCCGTGGCCGTCACCGCGCCACTTGCCCTCGATCGCCTGGAGGGCGGGCACTACACGATCTCGACGTCCGCGGACGGATCCTTCCTCGCCGACCTCGTTCCAGGGAACTACACGGTCCGCCTCAACGCGAGCGGCGCCGAGACCTCCGGCGGGGTGACACGCTACTATCGATACGTGTTCCAAGGCACCCTCGAGGTGCCGCCCTCGACGACTCCCCTCTCCTATGACCTCTCGGCGAGCCGCTCCCTGGACAACACGACCGTCTCGGGCACTGTGACCCTGAACGGCGCGGGCGTGGATGCCACGCTTTCTTTCATCGCCCAATCGGGCGGTGCGCTGAATGCAACCGTCTCCGTTCCGTCGAGCGGCGTTTATGCTGTCGGACTCGCACCGGGGATCTACGTCGTGTACGCGTTGCGAAGCCTGGGGGAGACGGCGTTCCTTGGGAGCCTCTCGCTGCCCCACGCACTCTCCAAGACGCTCGACGTATCCTTGGTCACCGGCCACCGCCTTTCAGGCGTGACAACGGATGCGATGGGCACTCGTGCCCGGACGACCGTGACGATCCGCGGCGCGATCTCGCTGAACGTGGCCACGGATGTCGCGGGCGCCTACGAGGCGACCCTGCCATCGGGAACCTACAACGTCTCGGCGACCCTCAGCGGCACGGACCGCGGGCTCACCGTCCAGTACAGCGCCTCGACCGAGGTGAGCCTCCTGACGGACGCGGTCGCGAACCTCCAGCTCCGGAAGGTTGTGTCTCACGGTGTCCTCCTCTCTTGGGACGCGGGCCAGAACCGGACCATCGCCCCCGGAAGCGCGATCACTTACGCGGTGACGATCCGCAACACAGGGAACGTGGACGATACCTTCACCCTCGCGGGCGAAACGACGGGCTGGGGCTTCACCTTCGCCCCGAGCTCGTTCTCCCTGAACTACGGCGTCACCGGCAACTCGGCCCAGTTCAGCGTCACAATCCAGACGCCGACGAACGCCCTCGTGGACCACGCACCCGTCGCAATCGTAGCCACCTCCGTGGACTCCCCATCGACCTCGAACACCCTGGAACTCGCGGTGGGCATCGCCCGTCTGCGGTCCCTCTCCGTCGCGGTCGACATGGGTTCGGGGACCTACGACGGACGGTACCTGAACTACACGGTGGGCGTGAAGAACGGGGGGAACGCACCCGAGACGGTCACGGTCACCGTGACGAACCCCGCCGACCTTGCCGCCTCAGGCTGGGTGGCCCGGGTCGGGAGCGGCGGGTCTCCCCCGGCGGGGATCTCCCTCGCGGACCTCTCCGTGGGAGCGAACTCGTCAGCGTCCGTGCGCCTCTCCCTCCTCCAGACGGGCGGAGCCAGCGGCGCCACGGTCGTCCTCAGCGTCACGGCCCAGGACAACGCCGCGGTCGCGGCGACCACAACATCGACCCTTGTCCTGCCCTCCCTCGCGGCGACGACGGGCGTCGGCGTTACCGGCCCCAACACCGCGAAGACCCTGCCGCTGAACCTCTACCTCGTCGCCATCCTCGTCGGCGTGGCGAGCGCCGTCGCCGCGGGCCTGTTCCTGACACGGCGGAGGCGATGACGTGCGGGCCGCGCTTGTCCTCCTTGCCGTCCTCCTTGCGTCCGCAACCTTCGCAGCCCTCCTGGCACTGCCCTCTGCGGCTCAGACGATCACGCTCCGCGTGGACGGCCCGAGGGCCCTGGCGCCGAACCAGGCGGGCCAATACAACGTGACGATCCTCGGCGCACCCGAGGAGGCGGTCAACTACACCGTCCGCTACTGGATCACCGGGACGAACCTCACGGGCGGCAAGCCCCCGTCCAACGACACAGGGCTGTCGACGGGGGTGAGCACCGTGCATTCGATGAACATCACCGCCCCCCAGGCGGAACAGACGATCACCCTGATCGTCCAGGTCAGCGGGAACCTTGCGAGCGGGTCCGAGCTCAACTCCACAGCGGAGATCGCTATTGTCGTCGTACGGCCGATCGTACTCACGGCGACCTTCCACAATGGGGCGTCCACGGCGGCCCTGAACGTCACCGTGCGAATCCGCGTGGACGACGCCCTCGTGGGCACGACGAAGATTGCGCGAATCGGAGCGAACGCGGACGCCTCGCTGACATACAACTACCTGCCCGTGGGCCTTCAACCCGGGGAGCATTCCGTCCGGATGGAGGCGGATCTGAACGGCAACGGAATCATCGAGTCCAGCCTCGGCGAAGTGGTCCTTTCGGATTTCTTCTATGAGGGCGTGTCGCCGCCGAGCGCGGGTTGGAGCCTCGTGTTGGGGATGGCCGTGTTCGTGCCCGTCTTCCTTGGAATCGTCGCCTACCGGCGGCGTTCCCAGCGGTGACTATCCCGCCTCGACGATCCAGACGTCCGCGTGGTTCCGGAGGAGCATGCCCAGCTTCGTGGGCGTGATCCCCGCGCGCTTGAGGAGGGCCTCGAGCCTGTCCTCGGGCGCCTTCTGAACGCGGCCATCGACCCAAGCCGTCGCAATGGGCTCGTAGTGGAGGGGCTTTCCGCCGACGAGGATTCGCGCCGCGGCGGCCTCACGGAACGTGTGCAGGACGACGTGCACGGAGGTCACGGCGACGGGGCGTGCCTTTTCGTTGTGGTACAACGCGACCTCGTTGTGCACGGGAGCGAAGGAACCGACCCGCTTCGCGTATTCCCGCCAGCCCCGCTCGTACGGTGAGTGGGGCGTCGTCATGCAATGCTCCGTCACCGGTCGGACCTCCTCGAAGGTCGAGAGGATGGATTGTCCCGTGGTCAGGGCGGAAAGGAACTCGGGCCAGGTGGCGTATTCCTCCTTGGGCATCCCGTTCGCCAGATTCCGTGCGAGGGACACGAGGTAGTTGTTCAGGCCCGCCACACCGACCTTCGTGGCGATGTCCTCCAGGAACATGTGGGTCGCGATCTCCACGAACGGGTTTGCCTCGGGCATCCGCGCGTCGCTCGGCATCAGCGACCCCCTTTGAGACGCGCCCCGCGCATCGCGAGAGCGTAGACGCACTCGTAGTTCCGGAGGAGCGCTCGGACGTGCTGCTCGTTGATGTTGATCATGGCCAGGTTCTTGGCCGAGATCTTCGTCTCGCCGCTCCAGCCGCGCGTCGCCAGGAGGTAGGAGACGAGCGGATTCCCGGAGACGGTCACGTTCTTCGCGATCTCCTCCCGGAAGCGCTCGTGGAAGACGCAGAAGTTGCATACGGCGATGTCATGGACGTTCTCGTTGTACTCGGTCGTCACCGCCTCGTCCGCGGCGCTCATGTGACCGACCGCGTAGCGCGTCCGGAAGATCGTCGGCATGTAGCAGCACTGTTTCATCGCGTATAGGTAGCCGACGACGTCCCCGTCCACGTCGGTGATGGCCATGTCCGTGAGCGGCGTGACGTCGCCTTCGATGCTGAAGGCCGTCCGACCCTCCCGCACCGCGACATTGAAGGACGTCCACCCGAGGTAGGCCTCCTTGCCCATGCGGCTCGCGAGGGCGTCCCCCACCCGTTGCCAGAACTCCACGACGCCATCCGTCCCCGCTTTCTCAATCATGTCCTCGATCAGGGAGACAAGGGCAACGTCGAGCATGGTCAGCGTTCCTCGGGCATCGCGATCACACGAAGGATGAAAGGACGGTCTTCAGATGCGCTCGCCACTCCTTCTCCGCCTTGTCCGCGACGATCTCTCCGCGGAGTTCTCGCACCTTATCCAGGAGGATCGTGACGAACCGGCTCCAGTGGTCCGCGGACATGTAGGCGGCCGTCGTGCCTACTTCGTTGAAGGCGAGGGTCCAGACGTCCTGTTGGGGGCCGGGCCCCACGAGGCCCCCGAGCCGCTGCTTGAGGTACGTCTCGATCTCCTTGTTCTTCTTGAATTCCTTCGACTCCCCGAACTTCTCAACGAAGAGAATCCGGGTGAGACGCTTCAGCTCCGTGGCGACCGCCTCGTCGTACCGGGCGAGGACTTCGGGGGTGATGGGCTTCTCCTCGAACAGGTGGCGCACGACGATGGACGTCTTGACCACGTTGGACAGGACCCCTTGCATCTTCGTGATTTCCACGGGCTTCGAGGTCAGGAAGACAAGGAAGGCGCGGTCCCCGACGCCGCTGATGACCACGGTGCCCGCCTCGAACTGCTCCACGGACATCATCATATTCTGCCCGGCGAGTTGATTGCAGATGTGGGCGAGGTTCCCCTTCAGGAGGTTCAGGAGGTGGTACTCCCGAGGGTCCAGCTCGTTCGGGATCGACGAGGCGAAGATTCGGCCGTCGACGCCGAGGAACATCGCGATATCGAGTTCGTTGTCCTCCCGGCAGCGACGCAACTCCGTCTCGAGGAGATGTTTGAGGTGGCCGACCGTTTCGGCCTCCATCGTTTTGTCGACCTTGCCGGCGAACGGCATCTACGAGCTCCGCTTGAGACCGTAGCTGTTGAAGAGGATCTGCAGGGCTTCCTCCGGGCTGTAGTCGTAGTCCCAGTGCCGCTGCATGAGGCGAATGCGGTCGACGACCCGGGCAGGGGCTTTCAGGTTCTCCGCCGTCTTGATCGCCTCCTCGAAGATCTTCGCGTGGGACCGGGTCGCCTCTTCCGGCCTCTCGACGGGGGAGGTGCGGACGACGATGCCGACGCCGCGGGCGAAGAGGTAGGGGTAGACGCCCTCGCCGTGGTGCACCCCGCGCATCTTCAGGATCTTCAGGGTGCGGTTGAACGCTCCGCCGATTGGGTAGTACTCCATGTGGACGGCGCCGTCGGAGAGGTAGATGGGCAGGAGGACATCCTCGCCGATTGTCTCGCCGGGCTTCGAGTGCTCCTCGACCGTGCACAGGACGACGCCGAGTTCCTTGAGCGTGTAGAAGAGCTTCCCGATGAGCTCGCGCTGGTCGAGCTTGTCCTGGGTCGCCCAAATCACGGGCGTCATCGGGTCGATGACGACGCGCGTGGCGATGTTGTAGTCCGCGCGCGCCTTGACCAGCTGGGGGAGCTGCTCCTCGATCATCTTCTTGAAGTTCTTGCCCTTGAGATGGATGAAGAACAGGGACTTCTCGTAGTGCTTCCGCATGTCGAAGCCCATGAGCTCCGCCTCGCGCATGATCTGCTCGGGCGGCTCTTCGAGGGTCACGTACAACGCTTGCTCGTCCTGCTCGATGCCCTCCATGATGAACTGGGTCGCGAAGGTCGACTTCCCCGTTCCGCTCGAGCCGAGGATCACCACCACGGACTTCGGGTAGAAGCCACCTTCGAGGAGATCGTCGAGTCCAGGGATCCCGCTGGGCACTTTCGGCTGCTCTTCCATGGACGTTCCTCCCGTGGCCGCCCTCACCGAGAGGGTCGAGCGACCGCGCCGGGACGCAATCCTGCGCGCGATGAGGGTGGCTTTTAAAAAGGCCTCTGACCTGGGAATCGGAGTTGAGAACGTGTCGGCTCAGAACTTGCCGCGGACGGCGTCGAGCTTCTGCGCGAGCTCCTGGCTCTGGGCCGCGACCGCGACCTCGCCTCGGGTCTTCTCGATCAGACTGCGGGCGACGTCCTGCTTGCGCTTGAGAGCGACGAGCGCCGTCGGATAGTCGAAACGCATGAGGGCGTCCAGGATCTGTTCCATTCTCTCGAGATGGTTGGATGCGGCACCGACGTCCCCGTGTCGAAGGTTCGTCAGGGCGAAGCGTCGGAGCTCCCCCACGACGTCGCCAAGGCCCAAGAGGTAGGCCGTGTCCGTGACACCGCACTCCTTCGGCGCGGGGAGGGGCCGACCCTCCAGGATGGCATGGACCAGGAACGCCTCGCAGGCCTCCTGCATCGCGTTCTCGACGAAACCCGCATGGTAGAGGTCCGGATGGTCGTCGAGGAGGCTCTTCAGCTTCATCACTTCCTCCCGCGTCTCCTGGAGCGTTGCGGTGACGTCCTCGCCGCGGTGCATCCCTTGGATCAGGCCGCCCGCGAGACGCGCGATCGTCCGCGTGGACTTGATCGCGAGTTCTCGCACCTCGTCCTTCTCATCGAGGCGAGCCTCGAGATCGGAAATCACGTCATCGAGGTTCTTCACGTTGCGGCGATGCGCCACGGGGGTACTTGAGCGTTCGCTCCTGGCTCAACCGCCACGGAGCGACATCATCCGCTGGGCTTTTCGGGCCACGACATCAGGCTTGCCGATGTCCCTTCGGACGTAGTAGCTGCCCGAGATGAAAGCGAGGGCCTCTTCCGCCATGCCCTCCGCGCTTCCCAAGTCCTCCGCGATCCCCACGACGGCGAGCGCCCGCGACGTCGTCGTGTAGACATGACCGGCCCTCTCGTCCACGGCGGCGTAGTACAGCTTCGCGCCCGTTCGGCGAAGGCTCTCCTCGTCCACTTTGATCTGCTCGCCGGACTTCGGATGCGTCCCGTATCCAGGGGGGACGACGTACTTGCACACGGTCGCCTTGCGAGCGAATCGGGCCTTCAGGGGCAGCCCGCCCTGGGCGACGCGGACGCACAGCTCGTAGAAGTCATCCTCGAGGATGGGCAGGACGTTCATGCACTCGGGGTCCGCGAACCGGACGTTGTACTCGAGGAGCTTCGGACCGTCCTTCGTCGCCATGAACCCCCCGTACAAGACGCCCTTGAAGGGCGTGCCCCGCGCGCTCATCGCTTCGACCGTGCGCTTCATCGTCTCGAGGGCTTGCTCGTAGTCGACGCGGGTCACAAACGGCAGGAGGTGATCCGCGCTGCTGTACGAGCCCATGCCGCCGGTGTTCGGACCCTTGTCCCCCTCATACGCGCGCTTGTGGTCCTGGGCGAGGGGGCAGGGCACGAGACGCTTCCCGTCGCACAGGGCTTGGAGGGAGAACTCCTCCCCCACGAGTTTCTCCTCGACGAGGAAGCGGGCCTGTCCTCCGACCCGCCTCTCGAGGATCTCGCGGCCGTACGCGAGGGCGCCGTCCTTCGAGGTGAAGTGATCCCCCCAGACTTGGACCCCCTTCCCGCCCGTGAGGCCGAGGGGCTTGATCACGAACTCGAAGTCGCTGTCCAGGACGAATTCGGAGAAAGGTCCATAGGAGTCGAACGCCCAGAATTGGGGGAGCCCCGGGATCCCGTACTCTTTCATGATTTCCCGGGTGAACTCCTTGTTCGTCTCAAGGCGCGCCGCCGCCTTCGTGGGGCCGACGGTGGGGATGCCCGAGGCCTCCAGGACGTCCACGATTCCCTTCTCCAGGGGCGCCTCGGGCCCAATCACGGCGAGCCCTGCGTCGCGCTCCTTGGCCCAGTCCGCGATCGACTCGACGGCGTTCACGTCCCCGATCAGGACGTCGGCCGCCGCGCGCCGAATCCCGGGATTCTGGTTCCCCATCGCCGCGAGGATCGTGGCACCGCTGCGCTGGAGGCCTTCCACGATCGCGTGCTCCCGTCCTCCGCCCCCGACGACGAGGACCTTCACGGGCCGCGGGATGGATAGGCGAGCCTAAAGGATTTCGCGACGGCCTCCGCGAAAACGGACCGCAAAGCTTTCCTAACCCACCATGTTTCGGTGGCCAATGGCGCAACCATACGGAGGCGGCACGGGCGCGCCCATGCCACCACGTCCGCCACGGACAGGAATGAGCTCGGCACTGGGGATTGCGGCCCTTGTCTTGGCCGTCATCGCCCTCGCCGTCGCAGCGGTCATCCCGGGGCCCGCAGGACCCACTGGAGCCACGGGAGCGACCGGAGCGACGGGGGCGACAGGGGCTACGGGACCAACCGGAGCCACGGGGGCCACAGGGGCCACGGGGCCCACCGGGGCGACCGGCGCTACGGGACCCCAAGGGCCTGCAGGGCCCCAGGGACCGGCGGGCGCGGGGACGCTCATGAACGCGACGATGGCCGCTCCATGGACGCTTGGTGGACTGCCGATCGTCGGCTGCACGAACGTCCTTGTTGTGAACCTCACCGTCCCGGCGGCAGGGACCCTTGTAGTGACGGGAACGATCCACGTTTGGGTCGAGCACACCATCGGGGCGACGGATCAGATTGACGCCCAAGTCGCTCCGACAAGTACGGACTGCAGCGAGTCGGATTTCACCCGCGTCGGGTACATCCAGGACGTCCCCAGTGAGGCCCCTACGTCTGCCTTCATCAACGTCGAGGGCTCGTTCGTGAACGCGTTCCCAGCTCCCGCAGCAGGCGTCTACACATACAACTTGAATGTTGCAATGATGTTGGGCGAGAGCCCGGGAGACATGGTTTCCGAAGCAGCGCTTGTCATCGTGTTCTATCCGGCGTGACGGAAGACCTTCGATCCGTCATGAAGGCGCGCGGGGGACCCCGCCGCGCCTTCCCCTTCCGTTTTCTGCGCGGGGCTCGTCCCGTCAGGGTGATGCGAGTTCCGCCGCGCGGACCGTGTTCACGAGAAGCATCGCAATCGTCATCGGGCCGACACCGCCGGGAACGGGCGTGATCGCCTTCGCCTTCTCCTTGATCATGACGAAGTCGACGTCCCCTACGGTGCGGTAGCCGCTCTTCTTCGTCGGGTCGGGGATGCGGTTGATGCCCACGTCGATGACCACGGCTCCTTCCTTCACCATGTCCGCTTTGATCGTCCCCGGCGCTCCCATGGCCGCCACGACGATGTCTGCGCGTCGCGTGTGGGCGGATAGATCCCGGGTGGCGCTGTGGGCCACGGTCACCGTCGCGTTCGCCTTCGGCGCCTTCTGCATGAGGAGGGCCGCGAGGGGCTTTCCGACGATATTGCTGCGACCCGCGATGACGACGTCCTTCCCCGCGGGGTCGTTCCCGCTGCGTACCAGGAGCTCCACGACACCCGCAGGCGTCGCGGGAGCGAACCGCGGATTGCCGATCAGGACGCGACCCACGTTCTCCGGATGGAAACAGTCCACGTCCTTCCGAGGGTCCACCGCGAGGACTGCGGCTTCCGTGGAGATCTGCGGCGGCAAGGGTTGCTGGACGAGGATGCCGTGGACCTTCGGATCAAGGTTGAGCCGGCGGATTTCCGCCAGGAGCCGCTCCAGGGGGGTGTCCTCGGGCATTCGGATCGTCCAGTGGGCCAAGCCCATCTCCTCAGAGGCCTCCCCCTTCATCTTGACGTAGAGCTGGGACCCGGGGTTGTCGCCCACGAGAACTGCGGCGAGGCCCGGGGTCACGCCCCTCGCGCTAAGCGAGGCGATGCGGCCCCGGAGTTCCGATCGCACCTCGTCCCCAATCCGCTTCCCATCGATGATTTCCGCGGACATAGTCCCAGGAAGGCGGCGATGCTCCGAGCGCCGTTAAAGGTTTGGAGCAGCTTCCGCAATCCACGCGCGCCTGCGCGGACGCCTGCGCGGGTGGGGACGGATGTACGTTTCCGCGTGTCTGACGCGGTCGATTGGTTATCACCCACGAAAACACTTAAGTCGCGCGCCGAGATTCGGATAGCTCCGGATGCACTCCAACGACTGGTCTCGTGAGCTCACGGAGCGTCAGCGAGAGGTCCTGTCGATCGTCGTCGAGAACAAGGTGTACCGCAACCGCGA
>DATBLI010000014.1:0-39503 GCA_036555455.1 Thermoplasmata archaeon | reverse complement strand
ACGGACTGGCGGTCCTTCCAGGGCGTCGACGTGGGCCGGTGGTGGGGCTACAACACGGCGATGTACAACCGCGGGATCATCCCCTCCGCCACAGGGCCCGACGAGCAGTGGACGGCGTCCGTCGCCCACACAAAGGAGGACGTGGAGAAGCACCTCGCGGCCTTCGAGGAAGTCGCGGAGATGATCAAGCAGGAGCAGGCCGAGATGCCCCTCGTCGAGGCGGTCTAGGGCGGGCGGCAGGGTTTGGACTCGGAGAAGGGATGCCGCGCCGCAAGTACGGTCGGATGATCAAGCCCCTCCCGGCGACGAAGCCGGAGAAGTGTCGCTTCTGCAAGGCGGGCAGGCCCTGTCCCGTCCACAAGGGGGCCGAGGTCACGGCTTCGAACCCGTGACGAGGCATGCGGCCCAGCCCAGCCGTTCGTACGCGTCGAGGCCGAGCCCCGCCGCGGCCAGGAAGCGCTCGTAGTCCCCGCGGCGGTACACCGGGACCGCGGCCGCAAAGAGCTTCGAGGCGGGGGCGAGGATGACGACCCGCCCATGGGGTCGGAGGAGTTCCTCCGCGGTCCGCATCCCGCCGACCGGGTCGTCGAGATAGTAGAAGGAACCCGCGAAGACGACCGTGTCGAATGTCGAACGGCGAAACGGCGGCCGCCGGAAGTCGCCCCGCAGGAGGCGCCCCGGAACCTTTGCGAGGCGCAGCATCTCCGTGGACAGATCGATGCCGACTGCGTCAGGCAAGTGATCCGTCGTGAAGCCCGTCCCGACGCCCACGTCGAGCACCCGGCCGCGGAGCTCCTGCCGGACGTCCTCGAGCCACGCCCGCTGGTAGATCCTCGCGTTGATCCGGTCGTACACGGGGGCGAGCCCGTCGAAGAAGCGTTTCGCCCGCGAAGCTCCGGAGAGGAGGGGCATCGGCCCGACGATGGAGTCGGCCGGCTTGAAGCCGCGCCTTCACGCGTAGGCCGTCATGCGCCACAGGATCCGTGGGAAGAAGCCGAAGCCCTTCGGGGCGTGGCACCCTCCCTGGAAGAAGTACGTGCACGTGTGGCAGCAGTCCCGCAGGCCCGGGTGCTCGTGGCGGTCCGGGCACTCGTACTCGCAGCCCATCGGCGCATCCATGGCGCGTTGGGCTCTTCCACCTTCGGTACTTATCCTGCGTTTCGACAAGTATCGACCTCACCGGGGGAAGGGTTAAATTGCGACCCCGGGCATCCCTTCGCGTCCGTGGATTCGGGACCCTCGTCCTCGGAGGCTGAGCATGAAGAAAGTCGCGATCGTTGGCGCGGGGCAAAGCCGGTACGGCGAGTTCCCCGAGAAGAGCATCAAGGAGCTGTTCCACGAAGCCTACCAGGACATGGTCAAGAGCGTGGACCGGAACCTCGATCCGAAGGGGATCGAGGCCGCGTACATCGGGAACCTCGGCTGCGGGGGCTTTCAGCTCGGGAACACGTCTGCCCTTGTCGCCGAGTACGTCGGGCTGCCGTACATCCACACGATGCGCATCGAGAACGCGTGCGCCTCCGGAGGCTACGCCCTCGTGACCGCGGCGATGGACGTCCTCAGCGGGACCCATGAGGTCGTCCTCGCCGGCGGCGTCGAGAAGATGACGGACATGAGCGGCCTCAAGACGAAGTACTGGCTCGGCGTGAGCGGGGACACGGAGTACGAGCGCCTCGCCGGGACGACCTTCAGTGGCCTCTACGCGCTCATCGCCCAGCGGCACATGCACGAGTTCGGCACGAAGCGGGAGCATCTCTCCATGGTCGCGGTGAAGAACCACAAGAACGGGGCCCAGAACCCGAAGGCCCAGTTCCAACGGGAGACGACCTTGGACAAGGCGCTGAAGGCTCCCATCGTCGCCGCCCCCCTGAACCTCTTCGACTGCTGCTCGATCACGGACGGCGGCTCCGCGGTCCTCGTGACGACGGTCGAGAAGGCGAAGGAGTTCACGGACACCCCGGTCTACGTCGCCGGCTTCGGCACGTCGAGCGACTACCTCGCCATCCACGACCGCGCCGCGACGACCTCCCTGGAGGGCACCCGGCGGGCGGGCGAGCGCGCGTATCGGATGGCGGGCCTCGAGCCGAAGGACATCCAGGTGGCGGAGGTCCACGATTGCTTCACGATCGCCGAGCTCCTCGCCTACGAGGACCTGGGCTTCTGCCCGAAGGGCCAGGGAGGACCCTTCATCGAAGGGGGCCACACGGAGATCGCGGGCGACAAGCCCGTGAATGCGTCCGGTGGGCTCAAGGCGAAGGGCCACCCGATCGGATCCACGGGCACCGGCCAAGTGTACGAGCTGTTCCACCAGCTCCGAGGGTCCGTCGACAAGCCGACGCGACAGGTGCGCGGTGCAGAGATCGGCCTCGCCCACAACGTTGGCGGGAGCGGCGGGACCGTCGCCGTGACGATCCTCACGAGGTGAGACGTTGGCGCTAGGCATCTCCGGCTACGGCGTGGCGATTCCCCGGTTGCGGATCAAGCGGGAGGACTACGCGAAGGCGTGGGGCTCCTTCGCCGCGGCGGGCGTGAACGAGAAGTCCGTGTTGGGGTTCGACGAGGACATGCTCACCTTGGCCGCGAAGGTCGCGAAGCGCGCCCTCGACTCCGTGCCGCTCGCTCCCTCCCGAGTCACGCGCTTCGCTTTCGCTTCCACGACGCCGCCGTACGCGGAGAAGCTCCTCTCGGGCACGATCCTGGCAGGGATCGGCGCTCGCCCGGAGGCCTTCGTCTCCGATCACACGTCGTCGACGCGCGCGGGCACGGAAGCGTTGATCGCGGGGTTCGAGCATCTGGCCGCGAACCCGTCGGGCACGTCCCTTGCGGCGGCCGCGGACGCACCCCTTGCGAGCATGTGGGACTCGATCGAGCACGCGATGGGGGCAGGAGCCGCCGCCTTCGTCCTCTCCCAAGACGAGGTCCTCGCGGACTTCGAGGGGAGCGCTTCCTACGCGAGCGAGTACATGGGAGAGCGGTTTCGTCCGCGGGACGAGACGCTCCGCGACCTCAACGTGAGGAAGTTCAATGAAGGCTCCTACGTGACGAACACGACGCAGGCTGCATCGGCCCTCCTGAAGAAGCTCGGCCGGAAGCCGGAGGACTATGCCCACGTCGTCTTCCAGCAGCCCGATGCCCGGGTGCCCTCCACCGCCGCAGGGAGACTCGGGTTCACGGACGCGCAGCTCGCCGCAGGCCTCATCTCCGCCTACCTCGGGGACCTCGGGTCCGCCTCCGTGCCCGTGGGGCTCGCGGCCGCCCTCGATGTGGCCAAGCCGGGCGAGCGGATCCTCCTCGTCTCGTACGGCTCGGGTGCCGGGAGCGACGCCCTCTCGTTCCGCGTCATCGCCGAGCGGAAGTCCCTCTTCCCCGTCCAGGCGGAAGCCGCGAAGAAGGAGTACGTCGACTACGTCCAGTATCTCAAGCTCAAAGGAGCGATCAAGTGAGGTGATCCCATGGCCCACGTTTCCGTCCCGATGTACTGGCGCACGATCCCGCAGCGATACCGGCTCGTCGGGCACAAATGCAAGAAGTGCGGCCAGGTGAACTTCCCGCCGAAAGGCGTCTGCAGGTACTGCAACGACTCGTCCGACTTCGAGGAGCTCCGGCTGAGCGGCCGCGGGAAAGTGCACACCTTCACCCTCATCGGCGCGGGCGGCGCTCCTCCGGAATTCGCGGCCCAGGAGAAGGCGGGCGGTTCGTACCCCGTGGCGATCGTGGAGCTCGAGGAAGGCCCGAAGGTCATCGGCCAGATGGCCGACGCGAATCCGAAGCAGGTGAGGATCGGCATGGCCGTGCGGGCGGAGCTCCGGCGCATCTATGAGGAGGAGGGCGTGATCCGCTACGGATTCAAGTTCGTCCCCGCGGAGGAAGGCTGATCCCATGGACTCGTCCAAGGTCATGACGATGGCGGAGGCGATCTCGAAGTTCGTGCGCGATGGCGACACCGCGTACCTTGCGGGCTTCACGCATCTGATCCCGTTCGCCGCAGGCCATGAGATAATCCGACAGGGGAAGAAGGGCCTCATCTTGTGTCGCGCGACCCCGGACATCCTCTACGACCAGATGATCGCCGCCGGTTGTGCGAAGAAACTCGTCTTCTCCTACGCGGGGAACCCGGGCGTCGGCAGCCTCCGATGCTTCCGCCGCGCGACGGAGAAGGGAATCCCGAACCCGATCGAGATCGAGGAGTACACCCACTTCGACCTCTCCGGCCGGCTCTTCGCGGGCGCGACGAACATGCCCTTCCTGCCCGTCCGGACGAACCTGGGTTCCGACCTGCCCGCGAACAACCCGAGCATCCGGACCGTCGCGGACCCCTACACGGGCCGCGAGGTCTCCGTCGTCTCACCTCTCAGGCCTGACATCGCGGTCGTCCATGTCCAGCGATGCGATGTCGCGGGAAACGCCCATATCTGGGGCATCGTCGGCGAGCAAAAAGATGCGGCGTTCGCGGCGAAGCGAGTGATTCTCTCCGCGGAGGAAATCGTCTCCGAGGAGATCATCCGCTCCGACCCGAACCGC
Organism: Thermoplasmata archaeon; assembly: GCA_036555455.1. Lineage (GTDB taxonomy): Archaea > Thermoplasmatota > Thermoplasmata > RBG-16-68-12 > RBG-16-68-12 > RBG-16-68-12. Next base: position 34,982 of record DATBLI010000014.1, on the reverse strand, counting down.
ACCCTCATCCCGGATTTCGTCGTCCACGCGGTCGTCCGCGAACCTTGGTGCGCCCATCCTTCCTACACCCAGGGCTACTACGATCGCGACAACGACTTCTACGTGCAGTGGGACGAGATCACGAAGGAACATGACACGACGCTGAAGTGGATGGAGGAATGGGTCTACGGCGTGAAGGACCGCGCCGAGTACCTGAAGAAGCTCGGCCCGGAGACGATGAGGAAGCTCACGCCGAAGCCCCTCCTGAGCGTGCCCGTGAACTATGGGAGCGTGTGAGCATGGCCGGGACCGAAGGAACAATCACGCCCAGCGAGCTCATGGTGACGATCGCGGCGCGGGAGCTCAAGGACGGGGAGACGGTCCTCGTCGGCGTGGGCATTCCGAACCTCGCCGCGAACCTCGCGAAGCGGATCCACGCCCCGAACCTCATCTTGATCTACGAGAGCGGGACGATCGGCTCGGCCCCGAGCCGCATGCCCCTGTCCATCGGCGATCCCTGCCTCGTCACGGGGGCGAAGAGCGTCTGCTCGATGTACGAGCAGTTCGCCTACTACATCCAGGGTGGCCGCGTGGACGTGGGCTTCCTCGGAGGCGCCCAGATCGACAAGTTCGGGAACATCAACTCCACGGTCATCGGCTCCTACAAGCAGCCGAAGGTGCGGCTCCCCGGGAGTGGAGGTGCATGCGAGACCTCGACGAACGTGAAGAAGATCATCGTGATCACGCCCCATGAGAAGCGGCGTTTCATCGAGAAAGTCGACTTCGTCACAAGCCCGGGTTTCCTCGATGGCAAGGCCCGCTGGGAGGCGTATCACTTCCAGGGCGGGGGTCCCTACGCGGTGATCACGAACCTGTGCACGATGAAGTTCGACGCGGTCACGGGGGAGATGACCCTCACCGCCTTGAATCCCGGCGTAGGCGTGGATCAGGTCCAGGAGAACACGCCCTGGAGGCTCAAGGTCGCCGAGACGCTCGAACGGAATCCAGGGCCGACGGAGAAGGAACTCCAGGTCCTGCGCTCCCTCGACCCCGAGCGGATCTACCTGGGATGAGGACATGGCCCCCTTCGACCCCGTCGCGGAGTACACGGCCCGCACGAAGAAGACGGCCGCATGGTTCGCGCGGGCGTCGAAGAGCCTTCCCGGCGGGGTCACGGGGAATGTGAAGTTCTTCCCCCCGTACCCCGTCTACACGGAGCGGGCGAAAGGCGCCCACCTTTGGGATCTCGACGGGAACGAGTATATCGACTACATGCTCTGCTTCGGCCCCCTCATCCTCGGCCATGGTCATCCGAGGGTCCTCGCGGCCGTGCGGGGACAGCTCGAGACAGACGGCACGCCGATCTTCGGCGCACCCCACGAACTCGAGACGAAGATGGCGGAGCGGCTGAAGCGAATCTTCCCCTTCGCAGAGACCCTGCGCTACACGAATTCGGGCCTCGAGGCCACCCTACACGCCCTGCGGATCGCTCGCGGGTTCACGCGTCGAGACATGATTGCGAAGTTCGAGGGCCACTACCACGGAAGCTACGATGAGGTCCTCGTCAGCCTCGCGCCACCCGTCCGGGCGGCAGGCCCCGCGGCCGCGCCCACCGCGGTCTCGGAGTCCCTGAGCACGACGAAGGCCGAGCTCGCGAACACCCTCGTCCTCCCGTACAACGACACCGCGAACACGGAGAAGCTTCTCAAGGCCCACCGGAAGGACCTGGCGGCCGTCCTCGTCGAGCCCGTCCAGCGCGGGTTCGTCCCCGGGGACAAGGAGTTCCTCGAGGCCCTGCGGGAAGTCACGGAGGACCTCGGGATCGTCCTCATCTTCGATGAGATCATGTCCGGCTTCCGGATGGAAGAGTTCGGGGCCGCCGCGACGACCCTGGGCATCGATCCGGACCTGATGACCCTGGGCAAGATCCTCGGCGGAGGCTTCCCGATCGGAGCGTTCCTCGGGAAGCGGGAGATCCTCGACGTCGTGAACCCGGTGACGCGGGCGAAAGAGGCGCGTGTCTTCCACGGCGGAACATTCAACGGTCACCCGACGATCCTCGCGGCGGGGATGGCCACGCTCGATGTCCTTGAGGAACCCGGAACCTATCCATATCTGAACCGGATCACGGCGCGCCTCCGGGACGGCCTCAACGGCCTCTTCGAGCGCCGGGATGAGCCCGCCCAGGCGATCGGCCCCGGTTCGACGTTCAACGTGATCTTTGCGAAGGGCCCGATCCGCAACTATCGCGATGCCGCGAAGGGGGACGCGGAGCGACGGCATCTCTTTGACTACGGCCTCCTGACCCGCGGGGTTCACCTCCATCCGGACAAGCCCTTTTACACGTGCACGGCGCACTCCGAGGCCGACGTCGATCGGACCCTCGGGACCGCGGAGGACGTCCTCCGTCGGATGGAGTGAGCCGTCCCCTCAGGCGATCCGCCCGAAGCGGTCGAGGATCTCGACGACCTGGGCCACAGGCAGCTCGGGGGAGGTGTTCCCATCGCGACCGACGACCGTGGTCGCGGTGAACAGGGAGTCGACGATCGCTTCCTCCGTCGCCTCGACGGCTCCGAGGAACAGGGAATTGAGGCTCCGGTCATGGAGCCGGCGCTCCGTTAGGGGCTCGGCTGGGGCCTCGTAGGGCACGCGGGACGACGTCGAGAAGGCGATCGAGATGTCTCCGCTTCCATTGCCGCTGAAGGAGCCCGTCCGCGCGAGGCCGTGGAAAGCCCGCCGGGCTACGCGACCGAGTTGCCTCGAGGAGAGAGGGGCATCCGTCGCCAGGACCATGACGATCGATCCTGCGCCGCCGGGTGGGATGGCCGCTCTCTCAAGGGCGAGGAGCTCGCGGCCGACCGGCACGCCCGCGATCGTGAGATGTTCCCGCCATCCGAAGTTCGACACGACGAGCGCGCCCACGTGGAAGCCCCCGTCCGTGGCGGGGATGCGCCGTGATGCGGACCCGACTCCCCCCTTGTACTGGCAGCAGGTCATCCCCGTTCCCGCACCGATCGCACCCAGGCGCACATCGTCCGATGCCACGCGGAGGGCGTCCCTCGCATGGGACGGCTTCACGTGGAGTCCGCGGGCGTCGTTAAGAAAGGAGTCGTCGCATTCGGCGACCGTGGCGACGACCGTGTCCTCCTCGATGGCCGCATCGGGATTCTCGTCGAGGGTCGCCCCGATGAGGCCCATGGCCACGTTGCCGACGCACATCGTGTTCGTCAGGCCGATCGGCGTCTCGAGGACCCCGAACTCCCACATCTCCACGGCGCCCGTGAGTTCCCCGCACCCGTTGATCGTGTCCCAGTTCGCCTTGGGTCGATCCTTCCAGACGTTCCCTCGGTGGGGAACGACGACCGTGACGCCGGTGCGGATAGGTCCGGTTCCCGGGGCGAGTTTCCCCTGTCCCGACACGAGGGTCACGTGCCCGACCCGGACCTCGCCCACGTCCGCGATCGTGTTCTTCGGCCCGGGCTCGAGGACTCCGAGGCGCACCCCGAGCTCGCGGCAGCGCGCCCGCATGGCCTCCTCACCCGTACAGGAAGCAGGCGACCTTGATATCCGCCGCCGTCTCCGTCAAGGGGGGCTCCGCCGAGGGAAACATGTGGACCTTCAGGACCCCGTCGGACTTCTCGAAGGCCTTCACGGCCTTCAGCGCCCGATGGGTCTCCGCATGGGCGGCGATCTGGGAGCGTACCCAGCCCTCCGCGGCCACGGAGCCGTCCGCGAGGACGAGGGTCCCGGGCCCGGCGATCTTCGCGCCCGCGAGGACTCTCGCGCCGTCCGAGTCCTGTGCCGCGAGCTCCCGCAAGTCGTCGAGGAGTTCGCTCGCCGTCCAGCCGCACTTCTCGAAGGCCACAGGGCAACGCGGGTGGAAGCGACAGCCTGGCGGGATGTTCGACGGGTCCGGCCGCTCGCCCTTCAGGATGATCCGCTCATGCTTCCGGTCCGGATCCGGAATGGGGACGACGGAGATGAGGGCCTTCGTGTACGGATGCTTCGGGTTCCGGATGATCTCCCAGGTGGGGGCTTCTTCCACGATTTTCCCGAGGTACATCACGCCGATGCGGTCCGCGAGGACCCAGGCAAGGCTCAGGTCGTGGGTGATGAAGAGGTACGTGAGCCCCTTCCGCTCGCGGAGCTCGAGGAGGAGTTCGATGATTTCCGTCCGTATCGAGACGTCGAGCATGGAAACGGGTTCATCGGCCACGAGAAAGTCCGGATCGAGGACGAGGGCGCCCGCGATGGACACGCGCTGCCTCTGGCCGCCCGACAGCTCGTGGGGATAGCGGAACATGAAGTCCCGCGGCGGCCGCAGGCCCGCGTCGTTCAGCGCTCGCTCCACCCGCGCTTCCGTCTCCGCCCGAGCCCGGGTCAGGTGGTTCACGATCAGCGGCTCCGCAACGATATCGTACACAGAGTGCCGCGGGTTCAAGGACTCGTACGGGTCCTGGAAGATGATCTGGAGGGTCTTCCGCAGCTTCCGCATCCGGTCCGCCTCATACCCTTGCGCGTGCCGCCAGTGGTCCATGAAGACCCGGGCGCTGTACCACGTCGCGATTGCGGCGATCGGGTACTGGAGGAGCGCGACGATGAACGCGTTCGTTTGCCACACCCCGCCGTAGGCGGCGAGGCTTGCGCCGAAGTCCGCGGGCAGCCCGCTCGTCTGGAGGATGGCCATCTGGACGAGGACATGGGCGAGGAACACAGCGAGCACGGTGGCGAGGAGGAGCGCCCGCGCGAGGCCTCGGCTCAGTTTCACGAACGGCACCGTGCTCACGAAGCCGACGACGAGGCCTGCAATCACATAGGCGAGGGTGTCCCAGCCGCTCGCGTTCCAGGCGCGGAGGACCATGACGAGGAGCACCGTGTCGAGGGCGGCGAGCACGGCCCCCCCGAGCGCGAAGAGGGCGTTCTTCGCGTAGTCCACCGCGCTGCGGGTCGTTTTTTCGTGGTACGTGAGGGAATGTCTCTGGCGGAAGGCTTCCCCGGCCGGCTCGTCCTTCTTCGCTTCACCCGCATCGTAGGCACGAACCTCGTCGGGAGTGAGGCCGAGGAAGACGTCCCCGCCCGTCGGCTCGACGAGCCGCAGGATCCCCTTCCCTGTCGTTGTCTTGCCGCAGCCGCTTTCCCCAACGAGGCAGTACACCTCGCCCTTCCCGATGTCCAAGTCGATCCCGTCGACGGCTCGAACGTATTCTGGCGTCGTCCTCCGCAAGGCGGCGAGGAACCCCTGGCGCTTCGGGAACCAAACGCGAAAGTCCCGCAGGATGAGGTAGGGCTCGCGGTCCGTCATTGGGGGCGCTCCGTGGTGTTCAGGTGACACGCGGCCATGTGATCCTTCCCCACCGGGAGGAGGGGCGGGTCCTCGTCGATGCACTTCTGCCAGGCGAACTTACACCGTGGGTGGAAGCGGCAGCCCGCGGGCGGGTCGATGAGGCTCGGGAGGAGGCCGGGGATGTACGCGGGCAGGTCTTGGGGCCCGTGGATGTCCGGGAAGGCCCCGATGAGGTCCTTCGTGTACGGGTGCTTCGCGTTCTTGAACACGTCATGGGTGTCGCCCGATTCCACGATCTTCCCCGCGTACATGATCGCCATCGAATCGCAGGTCTCCGCCATCACGCTGAGGTCGTGGGAGATCAGGATCATGGAGAGGTCCAGTTCCCGCTTGAGCCGCTCGAGGAGCTCGAGGATCTGCGCCTGGATCATCACGTCCAGCGCGGTGACCGGCTCATCCGCGATCACGATCTTCGGGTTGCACGCGAGGGCCATCGCGATCATCACGCGCTGCTTCATGCCGCCGGAGAACTCGTGGGGGTACTCCGCCGCTCGCTCCTGTCGGATGCCAACCATCTCGAGGAGCTCCCCGACGCGCTTCATCGCGACCTCCTTGTCCACCTTCTCGTGGAGGATGATTGGCTCCGCGATTTGGTCCCCGATCTTCTTCACGGGGTTCAGGGCGTTCATCGCCCCCTGGAAGATGATCGAGATGTGGCGCCACCGGATTCCGCGGAGCTGGCTCGGAGTCAGGGCCGTGATATCGTGGCCCATGTAGTCGATGGAGCCTCCCACGATCCTCCCGTTCTTCGGGAGAAGGCGCATGATCGACAGGGCGGCCGTTGTCTTGCCGCAGCCGCTCTCCCCCGCCAGGCCGAGGGACTCGCCCTCCCCGAGGGTGAAGTCGACGCCGTCCACGGCCTTCACGGTCCCCTCCATCGTCTCGAAGTACGTTTGGAGTCCTTTCACCGTGAGGAGGGCCATGTCATCGCTTCCGGAGGCGCGGGTTGAAGATCTCGTCCAGGGCGTATCCCAGGAGTGTGAAGCCCAGCACGACCATAACGATTGCGAAACCGGGGGCGATGAGCCACATATACTTCTGCAAGATGATTACATCGTGGGACAGGGCATCGTCGATGATCTTTCCCCAGGTGACGACCCCCGCGGGGCCCAGGTGGAGGTAACTTAGGAACGATTCCGTGAGGATGGCCACGGCAACGGTGAGGATCGCCTCCGCGAACACGAGGGAGAAGGCGTTCGGGAAGATGTGGAACCACACGATCCTCGTGTTCCCCGCACCGATGGCTTTCGCCCGCTCGACGAACTGCCTCTGCTTCAGGGACAGGACTTGGGCGCGGACGAGGCGGGCCGTGGAGGACCAGAGGCTGATCCCGATGATCAGGACGATCGTGAAGACGTTGCCACCTCCGGAGGCGGACAGGATCCCCGCGAGGATGAGGGCAAGGACGAGGGTCGGGAGGACGAGGAAGAAGTCCGTGATCCGCATGAGGATCTCGTCCGCCCAGCCGCCAAGGTACCCAGAGATCATGCCGACGAAGGTCCCGACGCCCATGCTCACGACGGACGCGGCGACCCCGACGATGATCGTCATCTGGGTGCCCCACCAGACGCGGGCGAAGATGTCCCGGCCCGCGAAGTCCGTCCCGAGGAGGGCGCCGCCGCTCGGGTTCGCGAGGCGGGCGAGGTTGCCGGTCCCGAGCTGGCAGTAGTGGAAATCCGCCCCGCAGAGGGATGCGTCCGGGTTGCGCAGGAGGCCAAGGGCGGTGAGCAGAGGTGCAGAGATGGCCATGAACACGAACGCGGCGAGGATGACGAGGCCCACGAGCCCGAGCCGATTCGCGCGGAAGATCTTCCAGAAGCGCGACCCCCGCTCCGCCAAGGACCGGAGACGGGCTCGGAGCAGCGACTCCGCTCCCCCTCCCTCTCTCCGCGGTTCCTGAGATGTCCAATCCCGTGACTCGAGCATCCTCGCGCCTCACTCCAGCCGGACCCGCGGGTCCATCCATGCATAGACGAAGTCTGCCACGAGGTTCGCGATGACGACGCTGAAGGTAATCAGGAGGAAAAGCCCCTGGAGGAGCGGGTAGTCCCCTTTGAGCACCGCCTCCACGGTGAGCCAGCCGAGCCCTTGGTAGGAGAAGACCTCCTCCGTCTGGATGGCCCCGCCGAGGATGAAGCCCGCGTCGAGGGCGATGACCGTGACCATGGGCAGGCGGGCGTTCGGCATCGCGTGCGCCTTCAGGACGGCGCGGTCGGAGAGCCCTTTCGCGTGGGCGGTCGTGATGTAGTCCTCCGTGAGGGTGTCGATGAGGGAGTTGCGCATGATCAGGGAGATCCCTGCGATCTGGACGAGGGTGAGGGCCAACGCAGGGAGGATGAGGTGGTAGAGGGCGCTCCCGATCCGGGTCCATAGCTCCGTCGGGTAGGGATAGTCGAGTTCGTGGCTCGCCGGGAACAGGGGGATGGCGCCGCCAGGGCTCTGGAAGAGGATGATGAGCATGTACCCGAGCCAGAACGTGGGCATCGCGTAGAAGAAGAACCCCCAAGCGAGGGAGAACACGTCGAAGAACTTCCCCCGCTGCCACGCGGACTTGGCTCCAATGATGATGCCGACCCAGATCGTGATGAAGGTCGAAGTGCCTACGAGGAGGAGGGTCCAGACGGCTTTCTGGGCGATGATGCTCGTCACGGGCAGGCCCCCCTCAAAGAACGAATAGCCCCAGTTGCCCGTGAACGTGTTCACGATGTACTTTCCGATCTGCACGATGAGAGGATCGTTCAGGCCGAATATCTCCCTCTGGCGCAGGACGAGTTCCGGGCTTGCGGAGTGGCCCGCGCCCGTGCGGATGAACGTGATTGCGGGATCGCCGGGCAACATCCGGAACAGGACGAAGTTCACGACGAGGATGATCAGGATCGTGATGACGGCGTTCGTCACCTTCCTGATCACGATGGTCCGCATCGACACGATCCGTCACCTGACAAATCGGTAAGGTGGGAGGGAACGTCCGTCCCCTCCCTTGCGTCCCGCGTCCCTACGGAGGTCCGGGCTGCTTCGGCGGCGGCATGATCGGTGCTTCAGGTTCCTCCCCCTTCTTGCGGCGCCTCAAGAGCAGGACGGCGGCCACGGCGATCACAGCCACTCCGATGACAGCCGCGATGCCTACGATCGCGAGCGCCGACAATCCACCCTCCGCGGGCGCCGCCGCTCGGACCCCGAGCATGACGCGGTCATTCCCCCAGCCGGTGAGGCCGAGGCCCGGGTGCTCCACCCAGTCGCCCTGGGCGGTCCACCCCGTGAACGCGCTCGTGCGGACGACCGTGAGGGTGTCCCCATACCAGAGGATCAGGTACGCCGCGTCGTAGTACACCTGCTCCTGCATCCTCCAGATCGTCTCCTGGCGTTCCTGGGGGATGACCTGGGTCTGCTGGAGCGCATAGTCTGCGTCGTAGTTCTCGTTCGAATACCAGGCGTCTTGCCAGTTGAGGATCTGAACACTCGCCATCACGCTCAGCGCGAAGTCGGGGTCCACATCCATGCCCCAGCCCCACATGTAGAAGTCCTCGGCGCAGTCGTATGTGTTCGCGATTTGTGTGGCTTCTGCGACGAGGCGCTTCGTCACCTGGATGCCGATTTGGCTCCACCACTGGATCATGATGTCCGCCGCGTCGGAGGACTCCGTGGCCGTGTTGATCACATCGAGGACGAAGCTCAGGGGGTATGGCGGATCTCGATTCGGTGCGCTCGCGCCACCCGTCGCTCCCCATTCCTCGCCCGTCTGGACGTTCGCCGGAACGATGGGCACGCGGACGTTCGGATAGGCCGGGTCAACCGCCGCGAACGCGTCCGCGTTGTTCGCGGCCGCGGGGTCCAGCCACTCCCCGTAGTCCCCGGGATCCGTGTGGCCCGAGACCATGGTCATCCCGTCACCGGCCGGATCATCCAAGAGAAGCCGCGCGTCCTCGATTCGGTTGTCAAGGGCGTCCGCAGCAGTGATGTTCAGGTGCCAGTACAGGGTGGCGGGCGGGATGAGGGTCGAACCGGGAACGCCGAGTCCGCTGCCAGGCGTCGTATCCCCGAGGATGTTATCCACGAGGAAGCTTCGGTTCATGGCCATCTGCATCGCCTGGCGGATCGTCCGGTTCGTGACGAGCCAGTTGCGACCGCCAGGCACTTCGTTGTCGCTGATGAGGGCATCCGAGGCGAGGCAGCCTCCCATCTCCGTCATCGAAAGGGACGGCTGGGCGAAGAAGCTGAACCCAGGGTCGCCGGTGCTACGGAGGGCCAGGAACTGCTGCGTGGTCAAGGCATCCGTGGCATCGATCTTCCCCGTGCGGAGGTCGTTGTACATCACCGAGGCCGTCTGATAGTACTCGATGAGGATCGTCTGGACATAGTCGCTCACATGGGCTTGGTCCAGCTGCCAGTAATCCGTGTTCAGGTCCAGCTGCACATAGGCGCCCTTCTGCCAGGAGGTCAACTTGTACATCCCCGTTCCGATGACGGGCGGCGGATCCACGTGCTGTGCGCTGTCGCAGCTGATCGAGTGCCAGAGGTGCCATGGCAGGATCTGGATGAACATCGAGAGGATGTTCGCCTTCGGCTGGTAGGTCGGGATGATGATTGTGTGTGCGTCGGGCGTCGAGATGTTCCCGACGTCGACGCCGACTCCCGCGTCGTAGTCCCCCAGGTAGGCTTCGAGGAGGAGGAGGTCACATCCCAGGAACGTCGTCGCATTGTCCTGATTGTAAGGGGTCGTCTTGTAGACATAGCGGTACGTGAAGTTCACGTCCTCGGAAGTGAAGGGCACCCCGTCGTGCCACGTCGCGTTCTCCTGCAGGTGGAAGGTCCAGACCGTGTGGCTCGCATCCACGGACCAATCCTTCGCCAACGCGGGGACGGGCGTCACATCGGGTCCAATGCCCACGAGGAGCTCGTACACGTGAGCCCAGACGATGTACGAGGCGGCCAGGACCCCCACGAAGACGTTCAGGCTGTCCGGCTCCTGGAGTTCCCCGACCCGCAGGGTCGTGGCCGCGGAAGCCGACATCCTGGGAGAGGTTCCCCCGTAGGACGGCACGGCGGCCGCAGAGAAGGCGAAGACGACCACCAGCATTGCACAAGCCCACTTCATCGCATGCCCACTCCTCCGGTTGATGCGAATCCTCCTCCCGAGTCCGGGTTCCGTCCGCGGTCATCGCCCGCGGAGGCCCCCCGTGGAGACGGGATTCTCCCGTCTGCATTTATAGATTCCCGACTGCGGATTCCCTCCGCATTGAAATCTGTCCCGGTTGTAGGTGACGGCCCGCGTCGACGGGACTGCATCCTGAGGCGGTCACTTGCAGCGCCATCGTCTAATAGAAGGTGCAAATTCGTCCGTCCCGCGCCGGGGCGACCATGTGTCGGAGCTGAGCCGCCGCGTCCACCGGTTCTACCTCTACCAGGCCTCGTCCTCCTTCGCCCTGTGGACCCCGTTCTGGGCCCTGTGGATTCGCGGCCATGTTGCCTCCGACGTGGAGTTCACCCTCGCGGACGTCGCGTTCTGGGTCGGACTCCTCTTCTTCCAGCTCCCTGTGGGCGCCCTCGCGGATCGTTGGGCCCGCAAGTGGACGATCGTCGCCTGGGAATCGATCCGTTGCGTCGGCATCCTCGGGTACGGCCTCGGGACGAGCTTCCTCGGGTACGTCGGGGCGAACGTGATCTGGTCCCTCGGGGCCGCCTTCTCCATCGGCACCTCCGCGTATCTGTACGAGGTCCTCCTCGAGGCGGGCCATGAGTCCGAGTTTCCGCGGTACATCGGCCGGAACACGACGATCCAGCTCACCTCGAGCGCCGCAGGAGCCTTCGTCGGCGGTCTCCTCGTCGCGGCGATTGGCAGCATCCAGGCCACGATGCTCGTCGGCTCGGTCGTGAATCTCGGCGCCGTCGCAGTCGCCAGTTCCTTCGTCGAACCAAAGGTCGAACGCACCCCCGAGCCAACGTGGACGCGGCAGCTGCGCATGGGCATCGGGATCGTACGGCGCCGGGAAGGCGTCGCCCTCCTCATCGGCCTCGAGGTGTTCCTGGGCGTCGCGCTCTATGCGATGGCGCTCTTCCGCCCAATCTACCTCCAGACCCTGGGCCTCTCCCACGTCGAAGTCGCTTCGTCCATCTCCGCGTTCCTGCTCATCGCGGCCTTCGTGTCCGCTTTCGCGGGCAGGCTCTCGTCTGCGCTCGGGGAGTCCGGCATGCTTGCGCTCCTCGTGTCCCTCGCCGCAGGTCCCTTCCTCGGGATGTGGCTCCTCGGTCGGACCTCCGTTGCGGCGGTCCTCCAAGCGCCCATCTATGTCGCCTGGAGCCTCCAGTCTCCGATGATTACGGCCTTCCTGAATCGGAGACTGGAACCGAGCCAGCGTGCGATGGTCCTCTCCCTGGGCGCCTTCGCCTACACCCTCGGGCTCGTCGTCGTGGAGCCCCTCGCGGGCCTCTTGACGACGCAAACCGCGGACCTTCTCAATCTGGGGCTTCTCCTCGGCCTCCTCACCGCAGTCCCCTGCGGCTACATCTTCATCCGGTGGCGCCAGACCGTGGCTCCCTGGCCCGCGCTCACGCCGTTGCCGACGCGCCTCATCCCCGACTCGGGTCGCGTTTCTCGGTTCCTCCGCCTCCTCGAGCGGATGACCCACCTGAGGCCCTAGGGACCCGAACCGGCTCAAGGGCCCGCCATCGTCTGCGCCGCGGAGGCGTGCGGCGGAGCGCCTGGGGATGCGAGGTAGCACGCGACGAGGTTGTCGGGCGCCACCTCCGTGAGCGACGGTTCGGACGAGGCGTGAAGCGTGAGGAGGACGCCGGACGCATCCTCGGATACCCCCGCGACGCCGTAGAAGGCCCGGCGCCCGTCCCGTTGCGCGGCGATGAGATCGCGAAAACTCTGGGCAAGCTCCGACACGGCCATCCCCGTCGGGGTCCCGACGAAGACGGTCCGCGGATCCCGGACGAGGGTCGAGGCCGCGATGGCCTCCGCCCTTTGGAGCCCATGCCGGAGTTGCTGGGCCTCCGCGTCCGCCGTGGCGACCTCTCCACCGAGCCGACGAGCCTCCGTGGGCGACTCTCCCGCGCGCTTGCGGAGATCCTCGGCCTGCGAGAGTCTCCCCGAGATGGAGGCGCGGAGCCGTTCAGCGATCCCCTTCTGGAACTCCCGAATCTCCTCTGCGACCTCCTCCGCGTTCCAGCCGCACTTTTCGAAGGCCAGCGGACATCGCGGGTGGAAGCGACACCCTGTCGGGATTTCCACGGGATCGGGGCGTTCGCCCTTCAAGACCGTGCGTACGGTCTTGTGGCGGGGATCGGGACTGGGGACGACCGAGATGAGCGCCTGCGTGTACGGGTGGATGGGGTGGGCGATCACCTGCTCCGTGGTCCCGGTCTCAACGATTCTTCCGAGGTACATGACCGCAATCCGGTCCGCGAGGACCCACGCGAGGCTCAGGTCGTGGGTGATGAAGAGGTACGTGATTCCGCGTTTCTTTCGCAGGTCCATCATGAGCTGGAGGATGTCCGTTCGGACGGAGACGTCGAGCATGGAGACGGGTTCGTCCGCGACGATGAAGTCCGGCTGGAGGACCAACGCCGCCGCAATCGAGACGCGCTGCCTCTGGCCGCCGCTCAGTTCGTGGGGAAATCGGAGTAGGAATTCCTCGGGTGGCCGCAACCCAACGTCCACGAGCGCCCCCCTCACGAGCGCGGCGGTCTCCCCCGGGTTCGTGACGACTCGGTTCACGTCGAGAGGTTCTGAGACAATCTCGTATACGGACTGCTTCGGGTTCAGCGACTCGTACGGGTCTTGGAAGATGAGCTGGAGGCGCTTCCGAAGCGACCGCATCTTGATACCGGTGAGTCCCTCCGTTCGCTGCCGCCAGTCGACGAGGATTCCGGAGACGCCTCCCGCCGCGATCGCTCCGAAGACGATTCCGACGATCATCGCCATGAGGCCTTCTTGCCAGGGCGCCGCGAGGGCCCCACCCAGGTCGAAGGGAGAGCGGTCTCCGGATACCACATGATGAAAGTACGACGCGGGGATCGACACGAAGATGATTGTGGCGATGGTGAGGAGTGCGAGGACTACGCGGGTCCGACGCCACAGGCGCGTCGGCGGCAGGCTGCCGACGGCTCCGAGGATCAGTCCCATGGCGACGCACAGCGCTATCGTTGACCACGCGTCCGCGAACGGCACCGTGAGCACCCCAAAGACGATGGAGGGACCGAACAGGGCAAGGAAGGACGCGGCGAGGAAGGCGCCCGCATTGACGAGGAGATGGCGGGGCGTCCAGGGCAGGCTTTCCTTCCAGGTGACGGAGTACTTCCGGCGGAGTGCCTCGAGGATCCGCCGGGCTTCTGGGGCGTCGGGGCGGCGACGAGCGTCCTCATAGGCGCGGGCCTCCTGCTCCGGCATCTCCAGGAGGATGTCTCCCTCCGTGGCCTCCACGAGCTTGAGGATCGCCTTTCCTGTTGAGGTCTTCCCGCAGCCGCTTTCGCCGACGAGGCAGAACACCTCCCCGCGGCGGATGTCGAAGTCCACGCCGTCGACGGCTCGCACCCAGAGGGGCTTGGCGCCGACGAGTTCCCGGAGGAGCCCCTTCCGCAGCGGGAACCAGACCTTCAAGCCGCGGACGCGAATCAGGCTTTGGCGATCAGCGTCGGCCGTCTGGCCACCTCCGTTACCTCGGGATACAGGAAACACGCGACATGGCGACCCGCGGAAGTCTCCGAGAGAGCGGGCTCCGCCTGAGTGCAACGGTCGAGTGCAAACTTGCACCGGGGGTGGAATACGCAGCCGCTCGGAGGCGAGATGAGGCTGGGGACGTCTCCGGGGATGGCCGAGGGCATGTCCCGCGGACCCCGGATGTCCGGGAAGGCGCCGACGAGTCCCTGTGTGTATGGGTGCTTCGGATCGGTGAACAAATCCATCGTCTTCCCGGACTCCATCGTCTTCCCCGCGTACATGATCGTGACCTGTTCGCAGGTGTCCGCGAGGACGGAGAGATCGTGGGAGATGAGGATCATCGCAAGATCTAGGTCGCGGCGGAGTTGCTCGAGGAGGTCGAGGATCTGCGCTTGGATCATCACGTCGAGGGCCGTGACGGGCTCGTCAGCGATGACGAGCTTCGGATTGCACGCAAGGGACATCGCGATCATCACGCGCTGGCGCATGCCGCCGGAGAATTCGTGCGGGTAGTCGACTAGGCGCTTCCTTGATATCCCGACGAGTTCGAGGAGATCCCCGGCACGCTTCTCCGCGTCATCCGGGTGGGCGCCCTCGTGTAGGACAATCGGCTCCGCGATCTGCCGGCCGACTCGTTGCACGGGGTTCAGGGAATTCATCGCCCCCTGGAAGATGATGGAGATCTCCTTCCAGCGGATCTTCCAAAGGGCCGACTCGGCCAGGGGGACCATGTCGCGTCCGTCGAAGCGGATCGATCCGCGTACAATCCGGCCGTTATATGGGAGGAGGCGCATGAGGGCGAGGGCCGTCGTCGTCTTCCCACAGCCGCTCTCCCCCGCGAGCCCCATTGCTTCCCCTTTCTCGAGGTCGAAGGACGCGCCTTCGACAGCTTGAACGGTCCCTGCCTTCGTAGAGAACTCGACGGCGAGGTCGCGGACCTCCAAGAGCGCGGCCACGTCAGCGCCTCCGGAGCCGGGGGTTCAGGATCTCGTCCAGGGCATACCCGAACAAGTAGAACCCGAACACGAGGAAGACGATGCAGAGCCCCGGGATGATGATCCACTCCGGCATTCCAATCGTGAGGGCATCGTGCTGATACGCCTCCGCGATGATCCTTCCCCAGCTCACGTTGGTCTTCACGGAGAGGTTCAGGAACGCGAGGACGCTCTCCGAGAGGATCGAAACGGCCACGGTCAGGATCGTGTTCGCGAAGATGAGGGGGAAGGCGTTCGGGAAGATGTGCCGCAGGAGGATGTGGGCGTTCGACGAGCCGATCATCCTTCCGCGCTCGACGAACATCCGCTCCTTTAGGCTCAACACTTGCGTGCGAACGACCCGGGCCGTGACGGACCACCCCGTGAGTCCAATGACCAGGATGATCCCGACGATATCGAGGTAGTTGAGCCGCGCGGCGACGACAATCATCAGGACGAGCCACGGAATCGACAGGACGACGTCGTTGAAGCGCATGACTACCTCGTCAATCCAGCCACCCACGAAGCCGGAGATGAGGCCCACGGCCGTGCCGATCACGCTCGCGACAATCGCGGAAAGGACGCCGACGAGGAGGGAGATCTGCGTGCCCCAGATGACTTGGGAGTAGACGTCGTAGTCGAAGTGGTTCGTCCCGAATGGATGTCGCGGGCTTGCCGCGGAGAGAGGGAGCGCATCCGGGACGGCCTGCAGGGGGCCATAGGGAGCGATCCAAGGGGCTGCGAGGGCGAGGACCGTGAAGAAGATCAGCATGACCAAGCCCGCCATCGCGGTTCGGTTGTGGAGGACCTGGAGGCCGACGTCCCTCGCGCGCCGGCCGAGGACCGTAACCCTCGCGCGGAACGGCGAGATTGCGGCGCCCACCTTCACCACCTGCGCGGTCCCCATCGAATCACCTAGGAGATCCTGATCCTCGGATCAAGCCAGAGGAGGATGAAGTCCGAGAGCAAGTTCGCGATGACGACGGCCACGCCCCCGATAACGATGATGAACTGCAGGAGCGGATAGTCGAGGCTACTGATCGCCTCGATCGTTCGGAACCCGATCCCCTGATAGCGGAAGATGATCTCGACCTGGTAGGCTCCTCCGAGAATGAAGGCGATGTCCAGAGCGATGAGCGAGACCATGGGCGGCATGCCGTTGGGCAGGATGTGCCGCCGGAGCACCTGCCTTGGGTTCAGCCCCTTCGCCCGCGCGGTCAGCACGAAGTCCTCTGTCATGACGTCGATGAGGGAGTTGCGCATCACGAGGGAGATCCCCGCGAGAGTTCCGAGCGCGAGGGTGGCCGCCGGCAGGAGGAGATGGAGGAAGGCGTCAGAGATGTGCACGATGTCCCAGTTCCAAGGGATGAGTCGGTCGTCGAAGTATCCGGACGTCGGGAGGATAGGCCACCAGGGAAGCCAACTCTGGAACACGGAGTTCTTCCGGAACATGCTCTGGAGCACGAGGCCCAGCCAGAAGATCGGCATCCCGTAGAGAAAAATCGCGACCCCCGTGGACACGAGGTCGAAGGGTTTCCCGCGGCGGACTGCCGCGTACGAGCCGATCGCTATCCCGATGAGGATTGTGAGGATCGTGGACGTTCCAACGAGGAGGAGGGTCCAGCCGAGGTCATGGAGGAGGATGTCCGCGACGGGGCGCCGGTACTGGTAGGAGATGCCCCAATCGAAGGTAACGAGCTTCTGCAGGTAGACTACGAACTGCTCCCACTGGGACCGATCGAGTCCGAAGAACGAGATGATGTAGTCCCGGAAGCCGCGGAACTTCGGATCTCGCGGGATGATGGACAGGGAGGGGTCCCCGGGCATCAGCCGGATGAGGAGGTAGTTCAGGCAAATGATCCCGAAGATCGTAATCGCCGCGTTGACGAGTCGGCGGGCTACAACCCTCAGGAGCGTGCTCGTTGAACCTCACTCCTTGGCACGCGACCCGCTCCTGGCTCCCGGATTAGCGGGGAGGCGCGCTCGGCCGCCGCGGCGTTGTGCGTTCCAGCCCCGCATTCGGATCCCAACTCAGGTAGACCACAGCCGGCGCGAAGACGAGGACCGAGGCAAGTGCCGTCGCAATGGCCCCTAGGCCGCTGAACCCGACGACCGGAGTCGCTAGGCCGGTACCCGGAGGCCGGACGCTTGCGCCGACTTGGCCCGCGGTCAGCGACGAAGCGCTGCTCGTGCCGATTGTGGCGACCGTGGTTTCGCAGGCAGGCCACTCCGCGTCGCTCACACGAACCTTGACCGCATACTGACCGCTCTGCGCGAACGTGTGCGTGACGCTGTTCGTCGACGTGGTCTGGGTGGCGGTATCGTCCCCGAAGTCCCAGACGTAGCTTAGGGTAGCGTCGTTCGGGTCCGAGGCCGTCACGGTGAACGTTGCCGCCGTCCCGGCCGCCTGGCTTACCGCAGGGAACGAGGAGATCGTCGGCGGCGGGTTGTCATGCGGGTACACTCGGAACCAGAGGGACGGAAGATCGCTGTCCGGGACCAAGCCAGGGTTCTGGGTCCAATCGCCCCAGTTCTCCCACCGGGACCCGTACCCTTCCGAGCTCGTCGTGGCATACAAGTCCTGCGCGTAGTACGGGAGGATGTACGCGGCGTACTCATAGAGCATCCGCTGCATCTCGTCCGTCAGGGCGCGGCGGGCAACAGGGTCAATCGTTACGAGGGACTCGTTGTACAGTGCATCGTACACCGCGTTCGAATACCAGCTGTCGCTCGTATCCGGAATCGCCATCGTGGTCTGGACAGAGAGCACATCGGTGGACGGATCGGAGACCGGACTGAAGATCCAGTCCCACAGCCAGAGGTCGAAATCGGCGGCGAACCAGACGTCGTTCATCGCGTTCAGGGACTTCACTTCGTACCCGGGGATCGTGCTTCCCTGTGAGTCGATCGTCTCGATTCCCGTCTCTCGCAACCAGGCCGTGATGTTCGCCGCGGCGACGGCGAACTCCGAGTGCGAGTCTGGGGTGTAGAACCGGAATCGCAGCGGGTCGGCCCCGCCAGCGCGGTACAGCGGAGTCGTCGTGGAGTCCGCCGGCGCGCCCGTCGATGTGAAGTTCCAGCCGTTGTCGTTCAGCAGCTTGCGCGCGGCCGCCGTGTCGAAGACGAACCGTTCGCTCTCCGGAATCGTGTAGTGCCACGGATTGCTCGGGGGGACAAGGGTGTCCGCGACGGTGGCGAGGCCCAGGTAGGCATACTGGACGATCGCGGCCTTGTCGATGCTCATCGCGATCGCCGTTCGGACCGTTTGGTCGAGGAGAAGGGGGCTGTTCGTGCCAGTATCGAATCCGTAATCCGGAGGTGGATATGCGGCACGAAGCTCGGGGGTCATCTGGTTCAGCGAGATCTCTCCGACGAAGCCGCCGGTGACGGCACGTTTCTCGATCACCTGTCCGGTCCCAGGGTTGAGGCCTCCCAGGTACACGGGAGCGGGAATGTTGTAGATTACGTCGAGGTCGTCGGACCCGGATGTGAAACTGGTCGCCATCTGACCCGCCTGGCTGAAGAAGATGAACCGGACCTCTTCGGGTCGCGAGAACTGACAGTACTGTGCGTCTCCGTAGTACAGGGGGCTCCGTCGCAGGATAATCGGACCGCTGGAAAGGGCGCTGTTCGTGTCATAGTACATCGCACCAGAGCCGATGAGGACAGCGGGCGAGTTTGCGACCGGGTCCGCGATGCCTTCCCACAGGTACTTCGGGAAGATTGTCACCGCTGTCAACATGGAATCGATCGCGGCATATGGTTCCGTCGTTACGATCTGGACCGTGTAGTCGTCGATCTTGGCCACTGAGTCGACTGAGGTCACGTAGTAGTTCAGGACGCTCCCGTCATGCGTGATCACAAGGTCGTACGAGAAGACAACGTCGTCGGCGGTGACAGGATGGCTCTTGTCCGTTGGCGCCGCGGGATCTGTGAAGTACGCGTTGTCGACGAGGTGGAACGTCCAGGTGAGGTTGTCCGGCGCAACCTCCCACGCGTAGGCCAAGTCGCCAACCACGTTGTACGAACCGTCGTGGGTGGCCAGGGTACTGTAGACGTTGTACACGACGATGAACTCAAGACTCAAGGTAATCGCGTTCGGGTTCACCGTCGTGGCATCCTGCCCGGACACGCCAATTCGAAGGGAACGAGGCAGCGGCGCAGGCCGCGGAGCGAGCAGGACGTAGGCAGTCGCTGCGAGGACCGCGAGGACGACTACGATGACGATGACGTACACGACCCATCGCCGCTTCGGCCGCGGCGTAGGCTCAGCTGCAGCGCTCGGTACCTCTTGTGCCATGTTGGAACACCCTCCCCGGCTCCGCAAGGGGACATTGAGCCCCGTGCTAGATAATGGCGAGATTCCCCATGCGTATATAATGCTTCGCTGGCTCTTCGGTTCGAGGCACGTTCGTACCGTCGACGCTTCGGCGGTGCGGCTCAGCCGGAGTACTCGGACTGGCTCTGTTCCCGCAGGAACTGCGGCAGATAATAATGGCCGCCCGCGGCCTTCCCGGAGATGCCCGACATCTTCCACCCGCCAAAGGGCTGCACTCCCACCACCGCGCCGGTCGTCGCTCCCGCCGTGCGGTTGCAGTACACGACGCCTGCGTGGACATCGCGAAGGAAGCGGTCGACCTCGGATTGGTCGCGGCTGAAGACGCCTGCGGTGAGGCCGTAGTCGACGTCGTTCGCCACCTCGATCGCGTCGTCGAGGCCGTCCACCTCGACCACGGAGAGGATGGGGACGAAGAGCTCCTCCTTGTTGATCCGGTGGTTTCGCGGCAGTCCGTCCACGATCGTCGGCTCGACGAAATGGCCGTCGCCCTTCAGGATGCCTCCGCCAATGAGGATCTTCCCGCGGGAGCGTTTCACGTCGGCCAAGGCTTTGCGGTACGTCTCGACCGCGGCGTCATTGATCACGGGGCCGAGATACACGTCGCGCTTCGTCGGGTCTCCGATCTTGATCTTGGCGGTCTCCGCAACGAGCTTCTCCAGAAACGCCCTTTTCACGCGCCTGTCGACGAGGACTCGAGAACAGGCGGAGCACTTCTGGCCGCCGTAGCCGAACGCCGCGCGCATCGTGCCCAGGGCGGCCTTGTCGAGGTCCGCGTTCGCGGTGACGATCGCCGGGTTCTTTCCGCCGAGCTCCGTGATGATCGGCTTCGGGAAATCCTTCGTGACGCTCCGGAACGCCTTCAGCCCGACCGCGCGGCTGCCCGTGAACACGAAACCGTCGACTCCCTTGTTCTCGATGAGCTCCTGCCCGACGGTCGCGCCCGGCCCCGTGACGAGATTGAAGACGCCCGGCGGGAGGCCGACCTCATGGAGGAGCTTCGCGAGCTCGTAGCCCATGTACGGGGTGTCGCTCGCCGGCTTGAAGACGACCGTGTTCCCGGTGATCAAGGCACCTGTCGACATCCCTGCGGCAATTGCGAAAGGGAAATTGAATGGCGCCACGACGGCCCAGACTCCGTACGGTTTGAGGACGGACCAGGTTTTCTCGTCGGGAAAGAACCGGCCCATCTCATGGACGTAGCCCTTGTTCTCGACGACCTCGTTCGCATACCAGCGGATGAGATCCGCGGTCTCGTCCACATCGGCCATCGCCTCATAGCGGTTCTTCCCGTTCTCGAAGCTCATCAGGGCGGAGTAGCGGAACTTCCGCTCGCTGATTAGGTCCGCGGCGCGCTCGAAGAACTTCACCCGCTCGCCATAACCCATTCGGGACCACGCAGGGAACGCCTTCCGGGCCGCCGCGACCGCTTGCTGAGCGTGGGACTTCCCCCCTTTCTGGAAGTGCCCGAGGACCTGGTTCGTGTTCGCCGGGCTCACGTCGGCGAAGGTGGCGCGGGCCCAGACCTCCTTCCCGTCGATGACCATGGGGTGCTTCCCGCCGAACGACTTCTGGACCTCGGCCACCGCGGCTTCGTAGGCCCGGTGAAAGTCCTCCGTCTTCCCCGTTTCGACCGCATCCTGCCATGTCCTCTCGTTCCGGAAAACCATGGAGCGTCGCCCCCCGCACGGCGAGGATGGCGGAATGTCGAGAATAAAGTTTCGGAATGTACCGGAAGTCACGCGATGTAGGAATCCGCGGAACCCTCGTAGGTGTCGTACTGGGCCAGGACGCCGATGTGCGCGAGGAGCTCCCGGGCCCACTCCCGCGCGAAGGAGTTCGGCGGGATCTCCATCGTGCTCTCCAGCCACTCGAAGATCTCCTTGAACGCCTCCTTCCGCTCGTCCTTCGTGAGGCGTTCGCCGAGGGTGGGCATCGCCGCCTCGATCCGTGTCATCGACAGCACGAACTCCCTCACCTGCGCCAGGAATTTCGCCTTCTCCTCGCGGGTCATCGTTCTCGCCCGCGGGACCATGCGGCTCGGCCGGGATGAACATTCCGCAATGTTCATGGTTTCCTCGGGAGTCCGGCCGTCTCGATGAACGCCTTCGTCCGCGTCGCGGACGTTTCCGAAGTTCCGCCCGGCCGAGGCAAAGTCGTCGTGGTCCAAGGTCACCCCGTCGCCTTGTTCAACGTCGACGGAGCCTTCTTCGCGGTGTCGAACGTCTGTCTCCACCGAGGCGGCCCAATCGGCGAAGGCGTCCTGGACGGCCCCGTTGTCACGTGCCCCCTCCATGGATGGGAATACGATGTGCGATCCGGGAAGAACGTCGGGAATCCGACGGCATGCCTTCGGACGTTCCACGTGCGCCTCGAGGGCGATGCGATCCTCGTGAGCCCCTGAGGCCGAAGGTTAAATCGGCCCGCCGTCGTTCGCGCCCGACGTGGACTTCCTCTGGCTCGGCTTCACCCTCCTTGGAGTCCTGGCGGTCCTCGCGAACCTCCTGAGCCTCGCCCAAGGCGTCCGTCTCCGCGGCCAAGTGCGCCGGGCCATGCGCATGGCGTTCGGGGCCTACCTCCCGCGCGCGGCTGTTCTCCTCCCGGTGCGGGGCCTCGACGAGGGCTTCGACGAGAACGTGCGGGGGATCCTCTCCCAGAACTACCCTTGGTACCGGATCGTGGTCATCGCGGATGACGAGGACGACCCTGGCGTCGTCCGGATCCGAGGGCTTGCGCAGGCATTCCCGCGCATCCCCGTGGAATTCCTCCGCTCCGACTCCGGAGACCTGGGCGGGAAGGTGGGAGCGCTCCGCGCGGCCCTGGCTCGCCTCCATGCGGAGGACGAGGCCATTGTTTTTGCCGACGCGGACATCCGACCCTCCTCGGATTGGCTTCGTCAACTCGTGCAGCCCCTCGCGGACGTGGCCGTGGGCGCGTCCACGGGATTCCGATGGTATGTGCCTCCGCGGCCCGGCTTCTGGTCCCTCGTCCGCGCCGAATGGAACGCCGTGAGCGCAAACGTCCTCTTCGACCCGCGGCGGAACTTCACCTGGGGCGGGTCTTCCGCGATTCGGCGGGAGAACCTGCCAAAGCTTCACCTCGAGGAACGTTGGCGCGGGGTCCTCAGCGACGACCTCCTCGTGACTTCGGCGGTGCGCGGAGCGGGACTCCGGATTCGGTACGCTCCCGCGGCCCTCGTGGGAACCGTCGAGTCGGCGGATCGCTCGGCGTGCGTCGAGTGGTGTCTTCGTCAGATGATGATGGCCACGCTCTACCTTCCCATCGTCCGACGATATGCCGTCGCCGCGTTCGCCGTCTTCAACGGAGCCGTGGTCTTTGGCCTCGTGTGCCTCGCCCTCGCGCCCATCCTGTCCTTGGCCTACCTCGTTCCCGCCGGGCTCTTCCTGTTCACCCTCCCGGCGACGATCCTCAAGGCCTCCCTGCGTCGCCGCGCGTACTTCTCTGCCTCGCCCTTCGTCGCCGGATTGTGGCGGGTGCCTTCGTGGCGGGCTGCGATCGCGGCCCTCGCGGTCCCGTGGCTCATGATGGCCGGGCTGGTCCGCACTCGGCATCAGAGAACGGTGCAATGGAGAGGCCGGACCTATGATGTATCGGATCCCCTCCACGTACGGCTCATGGCGACGGAGCCTGCTCCCGCTGGTGCTCCTGGAATTTCGAAAGCTCGCTGAGAATCTCGTTCCTCTGCTCGCTGCGCCGCAGGGTCGTGAGCATGGACGCAGCAGGAGGAATGATCGCCAAGACGAGTCCTGCGATGGCGAGCGGCGCCGTGACCGCTGCGCCGAGGACCGACGCGGCGAGGAACGCCACGCCGATGATCGTCGGCGGGAGGAAGAAGGCAAGGAAGACGCCGCTGATCGAGACGAGCGGCCGGCGGGCCTCCTCCTGCATCCGGAGGACCTCGGCATCGGAAAGGGCCTTCGCGGTCGTGACCATCGCCTCTCCGTGGCGGGCGTACCGGTTGCGGATGATGGCCATCGCATCCCGGTATCCCGGGGATTCCGAGCGGAAGCCGCGGATCGCTCCCGGCGTGAAGCGGACGAGCCTCCGCTGCCCCTCCTTCGTCTCGAGGCCGATCCCCACGTGGACGAGAGTCCCTGCCGACGATGCGAAGGGAGACAGGAAGGATCCCGCCACCTCGTAGCTCCGTGGATAGATGTCGCGGACCTTCGACCAAGGAAAGTACCGCGGCTCGCCGATGACTCGGCGCCAGAGGGAAAGGGAGATCTCGATTCCGTTCTCGAAGACGTACGTCGGGCTCGGTCGGAAGGCGAGGACAGCGAGGAGGACGAGGGCCATGGGCAGGAAGCACAGGCCGCCGAGGGGCCAGAGGCCCTCGGGGAGGGCTGCAAGGGGTCCGAGCACGAAGGTGACCACGCCGAGGAGGATCAGGAGGGCCACGGACATCGGGTTCGCGGGGATCGGCTTGTAGGCGTACAGGAGGGGACCGCGGTCCGCAAGGGCCATGCGGGGGCGGCCAAGGCAGCGCTCCTTGATTAGTCCTCGCCGCGCATGCCGCCGTCCCCCGACGCGCCGGAGTCCCGGAGTCCGGTCCGTAACGTCGACGACAAACCCTTTTCTCCCCGCCCCCGTTCCGCACCCCGTGCTCGTCCTCGGCATCGAAGGAACGGCACACACGGCAGGCGTGGGCATCGTGGACGAGACGTGCCGCGTCCTCGCAAACGTCTACGACATGGTCAGGCCGGCGAAAGGCGGCATCCATCCGCGCGAGGCCGCGAACCACCATGCGGAGGTGATCGCGCCGATGATTGCCGAGGCCATGGACGCTGGCAAGGTCGACTTTGACGACATCGATGCGGTCGCCTTCTCTCAGGGTCCTGGCTTGGGTCCCTGCCTCCGGACCGTCGCGACGGCCGCGAGGGCCCTTGCCCTCTCCCTCGACATCCCCATCGTCGGCGTGAACCACTGCGTGGCCCATCTCGAGATCGGCCGCGGGCTGTACGAGGACTGCCGCGATCCCGCCCTGCTGTATGTGAGCGGCGGGAACACCCAGGTCATCGCCTTCGCCCGCGGTCGGTACCGCGTCTTCGGGGAGACCCTCGACATCGGCGTGGGGAACATGCTCGACAAGTTCGGTCGCGAGGTCGGCCTCCCGTTCCCCGGCGGACCCCACCTCGAGAAGCTCGCCCTCTCCGGAACGAAGCTGCTGCCCCTGCCGTACAGCGTGAAGGGGATGGACGTCGCGTTCAGCGGCATGCTCACGGCGGCCCTCAGCCTCCGGAGGCAGGGGGCTTCCCTCGAGGATCTCGCCTTCTCGATCCAGGAGACATCCTGGGCGATGCTCACGGAGGTCACGGAGCGGGCGATGGCCTACGTGGGGAAGGACCATGTCCTCCTGGGCGGCGGCGTCGCCCGGAACCGGCGCCTCCAGGAAATGGTCGGCCGCATGGCCGCGGACCGCGGCGCGAGGATGTTCGTGCCCCCGGGTGACCTGTGCATCGACAACGGGGCGATGATCGCGTGGACGGGCCTCCTCATGCACCGGGCGGGCGTGCGGATGACCCTCGAGGATACGCTCGTCGATCAGCGTTTCCGGACCGACGAGGTCGACGTGACGTGGCGATGACCCTCGACATCGGGATCCGGCCCATCCAGCGAGCCGACGTCCCGAGGATTCTCCTCCTCGCCGAGAGGCTGGGCGAGTGGTTCACCCCGGAGGGGCTCGCCCAGATGGCCCATGACCTCGAGCATCCGCAAGGCTACGTCGCGGTGCAGGGGGATCGAGTCCTCGGATTCGTCACCTGGAGTCCGGTCGACGAGTCGACCGCGACGCTTTCCTGGATCGGCGTGGCCCCTGACCATCGTCGGAGGGGCATCGGAAGGAGCCTCCTCGCGGCCCTCGTGGAATGCCTCCGGGACAAGGGCATTCGGAGCTTGGAGGTGGACACCGTCGCGGACAACGTCGAATACGAGCCCTACGCAGAGACGCGGCGCTTCTACCGGGCGATGGGCTTCCAGGACGTCCGCGTCGATGAGAAGTTCTGGGGAGAAGGGAACGATCGGTACGATCGCCTCGTGATGCGAAAGGACTTGACGCGGTGAGCCCGCTCACGCGCGTCGGGCGACCTCGGCGACGCCGGCGCCGCGCTCGAAACGGTGCCCCATCGCCGCGAGCGTGCCCTCGATGCCTGTGAAGCACGCGGCCAGATCGCCAAACGAGCAGATGCCCATGTGGCCGATCCGGAAGATCTTCCCCTTGAGCTGGCTCTGCCCGCCCGCGAGGATCACGCGATGCTGCTCCCGCAGGATCTTGCGGAACTTCGCGTCGTCGATTCCCGCCGGGTACTTCGTCGCGGTGACCGTGTTCGAGGCGAATCGCGGGTCCGGGAACAGATCGATGTCGATGGCGGCGTAGGCCGCGCGGGCTGCTTCCGCCAGCCTCCCAGTCCGGGCGACCCGGGCCTCGAGGCCTTCTTCCTTCAGCATGCGAAGCGCCTCCCGCAAAGCCAGGAAGAGCGGGACGGCGGGGGTGTACGGGGTGTCCTGTTGCGAGAGGCCGTCCACATGGGCCTTCAGGTTCGTGTAGAAGGACGTCTCCGAGTGGAGGGACGCGCAGGCGCGCGGGGAGAGCGCGACGGCGGCGAGGCCCGCGGGCGCGGCAATGCACTTCTGGGAGCCCATCACGAGGGCGTCGACGCCCCACTCGTCGAAGCGGCTTTCGAGGCCGCCCACCGCGGTGATCCCGTCGACGATGAGGAGCTTGTCGTGCTTCTTCACGACCCTCGCAATCTCCGCGATTGGGTTCGTGAGCCCCGTGGAGGTCTCGTTCCAGCATACGGTGACGGCCTTGTAGGCATCGTCCGCCTCGAGGGCGGCGGCGACCCGCCCTGCGTCCACGGCCGTCCCCCATTCGAACGGGAGAGCGGTCGGCGTCGCGAACACAGAGCAGAGGTCGTTGAACCGTTCGCTGAACTTGCCATTGACCAGGTTCAGCACCTTGTCCTGCTTTCGCAGGAGGCCGGACACCGCGGCCTCGAGCCCCGCCGTGCCGGAGCCGGAGAGGATCGCGACCTCTCCCTTCGTGCCGAACAGGTACTGCACGAGGCCCCGCAGCTCCGTGAGGATCTCCTTGAACTCGGGGCCGCGGTGGTTCAGCGCGGGCGCGATCATCGCGCGCAGGACACGAGGGTGCATCTTCACGGGACCCGGGAGCATGAACACGGTGTCTTCGGGGTCGTACATCGGGCCGCGCTAAGGGAGGAGAGAGGATAAACGATTCGTCCGTTCCCCTCGGTCGAATCCGTCCGCAGGCCGGCGGCTTTCGCCAGTCCTGTGGCGTTCCACGCGAAACGAGATTCCTTCGTGTGATAAATTTCTAGGAACCCTTATATATTTACGACCCCATCCGCCCGACGCTCGTCAGTCAAAGAAGGTCGTTTCGACCTACATAAACTGACGGTGGTTCCATGAAGGACGATACGGAGAAAATCACCCTGCGCCTCCCGGCGCGGTACCTGAAGGCCCTCGACTTCCTCGTGGAGGTCGACGACTTCCCGAGCCGCTCCGAGGCCGTGCGCGCGGCGATTCGAGACTTCGTGTACGCCCGCGTGGAACTCGTTACCGAGAAGCTCAAGAAACTGCAAGAAGCGGAGCGCTCCCTCGCGGAGATGGAAGCGTTCAAGCGGGAGTTCATGCAGGAGTAGGGAAGGCAGAAGGGATGGACGCCGCCGGAGGCTGACGGGACCTCGCTCGGCACGGTTCACGCTTACCTCCCCCCCAACTGGGTGGCCATCGAGCCACCCACTTTTCTTTTCCGCGATCCGGTGTGTTCTCAGAGCCGAGACTCAAAGCCGATAGCCGTCTCGCCATGCACAAAGCCTCCCGCCGGGGTGGGCGGCCGCGATGGCGACGATCGCGGAATCCGGCCACTCGGAGGACGTCCAACTCGCTCTCGTGACGCGCTTCCGGGAGTTTCTCTGGCTGGCGAGCGGAATGTTCAGCGCCGCGTCCTTGTTCCTCTCCTTCATGGGCTACTTCACCCTCGGGGCAAGTGAGGACGCCGCAAGGAATTTCACCGCGGCCGTCGTCTCGTCCGTGCTCTTTGGGGCCTGTACTCTCCTGAGACTTGGCCCGGAAAGCGCGTGATCCGCGCCGACGACTGACGAACGTTTATCTACAGTCCATCCTCTCTCCGCGGATGTGGAGCGAGAGGTTTGGATTCGCGCGGGGATGTTCGCAACGGTCCTCGCCCTCACGGCCCTCATCCTCGTCACGCCGAACCTCATTGGCCACCCTTCCGAACTCGCCTCCCTTCCCATCCTCATCGTCGCGTTGACCCGCGACCAGGCGACCGTCATCGTCGACGTCACCGGCGCGGTCCAGGCGTACCTGTATGACAACATCACTCTCGACGTGCGCTCCTTGCCTCCGCCCGCGAACAACACAACGATCGGATCGTACGCGCGGAACGACACGTATTCTGGCCAAGTCTACGTCCCCGCGAACGCGACCCCCCTCTACATCCACGCGCGGCTCGTGGATCACTCGGGGAACTTCTTCGAGGAGAACGTGACGATGAACCTCACGACGGACTCGAATTCCAACCTGATCATGGTCTTCCGTTTCCCCACGAACGCGGGAGACACGGAGATTACGCGCACACCTCCAGACGACTTTCGTTGGCCCGTGCCACGGAGGGGGATGATCGAATGAAGCTCTCGCGGTGGACGCTCCTCTGGCTCCTCATCGTCGGCGTCCTCGTCGCCGTCGAAATCGGGGTCTACACGGGACGGATCACGCCCGGGGACCTCGTCGGCTCCTTCCTCGGATTCGTCTATGCCCTCGTCGTGGTCACGACCCTCGCGATCATCGGTGCGGTCTTCCTCGGCATGGTCGTGAGCCATCGCATCCTCGCGGGAGCCCAGGGCTTCACCCCGTTCGAGCAGGAGATGCTCAAGATGCGCCAGGAGGTGCGGGAGCTCCAGGAGCGGGTCGAGGCCATCGCGGTGAAAATCGGCGTGACCGTGGATCCGCGGACGAAGAGCCGCTAGGCGAGTCGCTCCGGGCACACGGACCGACGGGAGCAGTGGACGCATTTTCCCGGGCGGTTGTGGTTCCGGTGGGCCTCTCCCTTCCGGATGCACGTCCGCATGTCGCCGACCTTCTGCAGGACGAGCTTCTTCAGGTCTTCGTTGTACTCGATCTCGTGGCTCGCGTCCTCGTAGCGGATGATCCCGTAGGGCGGAGGCTTCCCGAACTCCTCCTCGATGAGGAGGCAGTACGCGGCGACCTGGAGGATATGCGAGAACAACGGTCCCCGCGGGGTGCGGCCGGTCTTCACCTCCACGGGGATTTGGTTGTCGCCGTCCAGGATCACGGCGTCGGGACGGCCCGAGAGGCCGTGTCTCTTTGAGACGAATAGCTTCGGCTTCTCTTGCGTCGAGTCCACGTACACGAGGTCTCCACGGACCTGGTACTTCGCGCGGGTGGCGCGAGCGACGTTCAACGCGCCGAGGCTGCGATAGAGGAAGGACGAGGCGCCGATGAGCCAGACAAGGGCGAGGGCCATGAAGCCCTCCGCGAGGACGGAGCTCGAGAACCCGGGGAAGGAAATCGAGGCGATCGCGATGACCACGGCCGCCATCGCGGAGACGAGGATGACCCGTTCCGACAGGAACGTCTCCTTCGGCGTGGCTCGAGTCTCTGCCCGATACAGGAAGTACACGGACACGAGGAGCCAGATTAGCGAGACTGCGGAGAGGAGCCGGGCGATTTCGACCGCGGCCCCGTAGACGAAGGACACCCCGACGATCGCGATGAGCGTCGCTGCAATCGCGAAGTACATCACGCCGACCTCGGCTTCGCGGGCCCGGGTCTCCTCGACCTCAATGCCCTTCAGGTCCTCGGAGACCGCCTCGTGCTTCTTCTCCCCCTCGACGATCGCCGCGCCTTCTTCGGGAGCGAGGCCGCGGCTCAGCCACCAGCTCAGCGGGCAATACCCGAACTTCTCGACGTCTGCGGCGGAGAGGAGATCCGCGGAGGCCACGCGTTTCCATCCCGTTGCGCCTCTTTAGACCTTTGTCTCCCCGTCTCAGTTTCCGCAGGGTGAGCGCGGAAGCCGCGGCCACGAAGCCGTACAGTCCGAGGAGGACGGCGGGATCCTCGAGGAAGGCTAGGTCGATAGGCCCGGCGATGCCCACCCAGTCCCTGCGGAACACCTCCTCGAAGACCGTCGCGACCTCCGGGTCTTCCAGGAGGAGGCCGACTTCCCGGTTCTCCAGGACGGACACGCGAGCCCAGTTCACGCTGGAAACGAGGACGGCGCGGCCGTCGACGAGGAGGCCTTTGTTGTGCAATCGTTCGATCCGCCCGGTGGCGTTGAGGAGCCGGACCTCGAAGTCCACGCCTTCGGCCTGGGCGCGGACGGAGATCGCCTCCGCAACGGCTTCGTTCGCATCCGCCTCGGTCTCTGGGTCCCAGTAGCCGCGGTCGAGGAGCAGCCGCACGTCGACGCCGCGGCGGGCCGCGCCGAATGCAGCCTCGAGGAGGGGATTCGGCCTTCCGCCCCAGGATTCCTCGACGTAGAACGCCTCGATCCACAGACGGGAGTGGGCGGATTCCATGAGGCCGAGGAGCCCGTCCGGCTCGAGGAGGTTGTCCGGGCCCACGAGGAGCCGCAACGATTTCGCGCCTGTAGACTCGGGCCAGATCCACGGAGCCATCGATTGAGGCGGTGGGAGGACGGCCGAAGCATCTGTCGCGGCCGCCATCGTGTCGCGCCGCCGCGGATCGAAGTCTTCGTCGAAGACATCGCGGAGCTGGCTCGCGAGCTCGGGGTCTCGCACAATCACGGACCATCCGCGATTCCCCCCGCGGCCGTCGAGGGGGAAACCGGAGTCGCCGAAGTTCTCGGAGCCGATGAACACGCCTTCGCTGTCCACGACCGCGTATTTCGCGTGGAGGTAGCGGTACCGCTTCACGTGATCCTCCCCGCCGGCGAGCCAGCGGACCTGCGCGCCCGCCGCGGTGAGGCCCCCGACGATGCGCTCTTCGGATTCCTCGACTCCGCCCACCGGGGCGGCCTCGAGGAGGATCTGGATTCGGAGTCCGTGGCGGGCCCGGTCCGCGAGCACGGAGGCGATTGCCTCGCTCGTGAGCGTGTACACCGCGATGTGAATCGAGTGCCTTGCGGAGCCGAGGAAAGGCAGGAGGCGACCCGCGGCATCTTCCGGCGAAACGAGGGGGATCGCAGGGCCGTCCGCGATTACCGGAGCCGGGTCAAAGGAGGACTGGCCGAGGCGGAACGGACGGGGGCCCTCCCAATCTTCCGCCGTATCGTGGTCGGCGAGGGCGATCCCGCCGCCGCGGATGGCCAACTCCCCGCGGCCTGGGGCCTCAGCCGGTTCGCCCGACCATCCGGGCCCCGTGTAGTCCGAGGTTCCATACACGTAAGCGTCGATGACGCTCCCCGCGTCGTCGACGAGGAGCACTTCATCCCCCGAGTCCGCGAGCCGGAGCGTCCCACCTTCGAGGTGGGCGATGCCCCCGGAGTCCCAAGTGAACTGCGCGAGCGCGAGGACGTCCTGTGCGTAGGTCGTCGCATTCTTCGTCGCGACGAGTCGCCCACCTGGAGGCAGGACCGTGCCGCGCGGGAAGCTTGCGGCTGCCTCGCCATCCGTGAGGCTCCATCCGCTCAGGTCGACCGCGGCGATCCCGGTGTTCACGACGTCCACGAACTCGTCGCCGCGCGCCGCGTTCGGGTAGACGCGGCTCAGGAGGACGCCTCCGGTCGTCGCTGAAAAAGAAAGAGCCGCGGGGGCGGGGGAATTGACTGCCTCGTCGCCCCCGCGGTCCGGGAGGAGAGGGGCAGACGCCAGGAGGATCGCGACGAAGACCAGTGCCGCGAGTCGCATCCCCGCGTCCGTCACCAGCCAGACACGTCCGTCCCGGAAAAAAAGCGGGGCCTGTACACGCACGCTACCTCCTGCGGCGCCGTCCTTTCCAGCCCGAACTCTGCTTCGGAGACGCTGCGTCCCGAGGACCCCCCCACGGAGGCCTTAAGACCGTGACGGCCCCTCGGCCGTCTCAATGGCTGAGATCGACCCCGCCGAGATCCCCGCGATCGTCTGCAAGGGGCTCTCGAAGGACTTCGGGGACGTGAAGGCCCTTCGCGATCTCACGCTCCTCATCCCTCGAGGCGTGACCTTTGGCCTCCTCGGTCCCAACGGTGCGGGCAAGACGACCTCGATCCGCCTCTGGCTCGGCCTCACCGCGCCGACGGCCGGCGTGGCGTACGTGCTCGGGAAACGGATTCCGCCGCGGGAGGTCCTGCCGCGGATCGGGTACATGCCCCAGGATCTGGCCGTGTACACGGACCTCACCGTCGAGGAGAACCTGGCCCTCCTCGGACGCCTCGTGGGCATGGAGAAGGAGGCGATCGACCGCCGCACGGGCGAGGTCCTGGAGCTCGTCGACATCGCCGAACGGCGAGAGGACCTCGTCATCCATCTGAGCGGCGGAATGCGCCGTCGGACATCCCTCGCGGCCGCCCTCCTCCACGATCCGGACCTCCTCCTCCTCGACGAGCCCACGGTCGGCGTCGACCCGGAGCTGCGCGCGGCGTTCTGGGACTTCTTCCGCGAGCTCACGCTCCGCGGGAAGACGGTCCTCATCACGACCCACTATATGGAGGAGGCCGCTCGCTGCGACGCCGTCGGGCTCCTGCACCGTGGCCGGCTCCTCGCGAAGGGCTCGCCCGCGGAGGTCAAGGAGAGCACGGCGGCGGACAACCTGGATGACGCGTTCCTCGCCCTCGTGCGGAGGGAGAAGGGGGCAGCCCCGTGAACGGCGTTCGAGTCCTCGCGGTGGCCCGGAAGTCCCTGAGCCAGTTCCGCCACGACAAGCGGACCCTGGGCTTCGTCGTGGGAATGCCCCTCCTCATGGTCCTCGCGTTCGGCTACACCTTCGGCGGCGAGGTTCACGATGTGCGCACGCTCGTCGTGAACGAGGACGTCGGGCCTATGGGGGCCCGTCTGATCGCGAGCCTCTCCGGAGACACGTTGGCGATCGAGACCTATGCGGACGTTGGGAGCGCGCGGTCCGAGGTCGCGGACGGCCGTGCCTGGGCGGCCCTCTGGCTCCCGGCGAACTTCACGGACGACCTGCGGAACCGGAGCGCCGTGCTGCACGTGATCCTCGACGGCTCGTCGCCGCCGATCGTCGCCGCGGTCCTGGGGACCCTTCGGGCCTCTGCGGAAGCCGCGTTCAGCGGTGCCGGCGGCGCCGCGGCCCTGTCCTTGGACCAGGACTTCGTGTACGGCTCGGCGGACACGCGGTTCATCGACTCCTTCGCCCCGGGAATCATCGCCCTCGCGGTCCTCATGGTTACGACGATCTTCTCGGTCGTCATCATCGTCCGCGAGAAGTACGGCGGCATGCTCGAGCGTCTCTTCGCGACCCCCCTGCGGCCCCTGGAGCTCGTCCTGGGCCACGCCGCGGCGCTGTCCGTCATCGCGGTCGCCCAGAGCACGGTGATCCTCGGAGCCGCGATCCTCCTCTTCCAAGTGCAGATCGTCGGGAACGTCCTCTTCGCCTTCGCGGTCCTCCTCCTGTTCGCGGTCGGCAACCAGGGCCTCGGCATGGTCGCCTCCGCCGCCGCGCGAAACGAGCTGCAGGCGGTCCAGTTCATCCCCCTTGTCCTGTTCCCCTCCCTCCTCCTCACGGGGGTCTTCTATCCCCTCGAGGCGATCCCGAGCGGCCTGCGGCCCCTCTCCTGGTTCGTGCCGATGACCTATGTGAACGACGCGATGCGGAGCATCATGCTGCGCGGCTGGGGCCCGGGCGACGTTGTCCTCGACATCGCGATTCTCGCGTTCTACGCGACGGTCGCGCTCCTCGCGGCCGCGGCCTTCATCCGACGCCAGGCGTGAGCCATCCTGAATGCGCCAGGGCGCAACCCTTATGGCGGGACGAGGGCCTTCCATCCCTTGCAGCGCCGAAAAGGTGACCGCGTGGAACCCGTGCCGTCCGGTGCCGAACGCGAGGCTCCCATGGTCTGGAGCGTCGCAGGGGCGGTCGGCCGCTTCTCCCGCGTGTCTTTCGCGTATGCGATTTCCGCCGCCTTCGCGAGCCTCTCCGCGCTCGCGATGGGCCTCGTCGGAGAGGACATCGGCGTGCTCGTGATCGCCGTGGCCGCCTTCCTCGTGAGTGGCGCCATCTCCGCGTACGTCCTCACGGATCTCCTCGAGTTCCTCTGGGACGGCATGGCGGGGCATGGTCCGTCCGCGGGCGGGCTGTGGAACACGACGCTCGCCCTCCTGCTCGCGGGGATGCTGAGCTTCGCCGTCGGCATCGTCGTGTTCGTCGCGGCGATCAGCCTTCCGAGCGAGTGGTGGGGCCTCATGTCTTGGGGCATCGCCTTGTTCGCGGCCTGTGCGCTCCTCATCCTCCTCGCGATCGTGCTGCCCTCCTTCTACCTCGGTCGCGCCCGAGCCCGGTGGGCCGCGGCCCTCGCCGCCGCAATCGGGGGTCCCGCGGTCGTCGCGGAGGCCGTCCTCGCGATCCTCGCTCCCTCGGGGTCCAGTCCCTGGCTGGGGTGGATGGAGGGCGCATTCCCGCTTCTGAATTGGAACGTGGTCCTCGGCGTCCTCGTGGCGGCGAGCGCGCTCCTCGTCTGGCGGAGCTACAAGTTCGTGCCCACGATCGTCGAGGAGACTCTCACGTCCGCGTGACGGCCTTACGACTACGACAGGCCCTTGACGAGGCTTCGCAAGGCCTTCTCGGGATCCCTCGCCTTGACGACCCCGGAGGCGAGGAGCACGCCCACGGCGCCGAGCTCGAGGGCCTTCTGCACGTCTTTGCGGTCCTTCACACCGGCGCCGCAGAGGACCCGGACGCCCGCGTCGACGCTCCGGATTCGCTCGACCGCGCCGGCGACGACCTCAGGTTTCGCGGTTGTCACGCTCACGTCCCCGCCGATGAGTTCCGGCGGTTCGATCGCGATGTAGTCCGGGGAAATCGCCGCAAGCCTCTCGGCCTCCGCGAGGGTGTCGGCGCAGGCGATGACCTCGAGGCCGAGCGCCTTGCACCTCGGCACGAGGGCCTGGATGTTCTTGATCGGAATCTTGCGCTCGCTATGATTGAGGAGGGTGCCCGAGGCCCCCGCCTCCCGAAGGGCCTCCAGGGGAATCCAGCCCGTATGGGCTCCCGCTGCGACCGTGTCCGCGTGCTGCCCGAAGACGGGGACGCGGACGAGCTTGACGACCTGGGCCAGGTCGGACAGGGGCGGTGCAATGACGATGGACGCACCCGTATCCTCGGCGACCTTGCCACAGAGCTTCGCGAGCTCCCAACCTCTCTTCCCGAGGACCTCCGGGTAGACCTTGAAGTTCACGACGATCGCAGGGAGCCTCATCGGGTCGCAGATAGGGACGCCGGCACAAATAGACTCTCCCTCCATCGGGGCGGCTGAGCCTCAGTCCTCCCGCGGCAGGCGCTCGGTGGCCGACGCGCGACGTTCGGCGGTGCGTCGAACCCGGAGGTCACTTCACGGATTCCCACTTGCCCTTGTGCTTCTCCATCAGCTCGGGCATCGTGGTGTACTCCATGTCGTCCATCGGCAGGCGGTGGGGTTCGAAGGGTCCGTGCCGGCGCATGTAGTCCGCGAGCTCCGCGGCTTGCCTCCGGGTTGGCTCGAAGGCCGCGTCGTCG
>DATBLI010000013.1:0-3802 GCA_036555455.1 Thermoplasmata archaeon | reverse complement strand
TCATGGCCCCCGGGGGGAGACCCTGAGGATTCAGGCGAGCGATCTGGCGGCGGTCTTCGAGGTCTACATGCTGGCCGTCGGGCTCGGGTCCGTGAAGACGGCCCTCGACACGAGTTCGTTCTGGTACGATGGGACGATTTCCCTCTGGGTCTACGGGATGACCCTCATCGGCAGCCTCGTCCTGCTCACGATGACGGTCCTGACCGGCGTCGTCCTCTTGCGAGCCCGAGGGACGAGCGTCCGGCTCGGGAGCCCGGCCGCGGCACCCAGCGACCGCCCTTCCCAATCCCCTCCCGAAGTCACGGACGTGGAGCTCGAGGACCTCCTCGCGTCCTTGAGACAGGCGGAGAGAAGCCGATCGGGGACGGGGAGCATCGTCGCGGAGCTCGAGGTCCGCGAGGCTGCTGCGGGCGTCACGCGCGATCGCACCCCTGGCGGGAAGCGCCGGTCCCGGGCACGGCGGGTCCTTATGACCCTCCTCGGCCCGAGCATTGCGGCGGCCGTGTTTTGTGCCGTGAGCGCCGCATTCCTTCCCGGCGCCTTCGGGTTCCTCCAGAACGAGTTCAAGCTCAATACGTTCGCGATCCTGACTCTCTCCTACGGCTGGCCCGGGCTTGTCGGCTATGCCGTGGCGTCGTCGTACCTCGCGGCGTCCCGAGGCTAGGATCCGAATCGCCACCGGGCCTGCAAGGCACAGGGGTCACTCGGCCGACCTTCGACTGGGAGGCTGGGCAGTCGAGCGAGGCGAAACCTATTTGCCCGCGGGCCGGATGGACCGAACTCGACGAGGGATCGACCACGACCGTGATTACGATTGACAGCGTGATCTCCCTGGACCAAGCGACGGTCGATCTCCTCGGCATCGTCGCGGTCGCGGCGCTCATCCTCATCCTCGCGATCAAGGAGCTCGTGGGTGTACGCGCGGGGCGGAGGGGCGTCGACCCGCGCCTGCGGTTCGCCTCGCAGGCCCTCAACGCGCCAATCCTTGCGTTGCTCTCCGTCTTCCTCGTTATCCTCGTCGTCCGGGTGTGGGCAGCCATCTAGCGCGAGCCCTCCGTCCCCCTGGCCGATCTTGGGGCATCCTCGGAGCGGCCCCTGGGCATTCGATGATGGAATCCTCGCCGGAACCGCGAAGGCGTCAGAACCCGAAGGGAAGAATCAGGTAGAGGGCCGCGCTCGCAAGGGTGTGCGCCCCGATGGCGCCCAACAGGCTCCGTGTGAGCAGCACGACGACGCCGAACACGAGCCCGACGGCAAAGGCGAACGCGATGTCCAGCGGCGACAGCGTGCCGATGTGCAAGGCCGCATAGACGAGGGAACCGAACAGGAGGGTCCCGCGCTGCCCCAGGAGGGGGATGCCCGTCCGGAGGAGGATCCCCCGGAAGGCGAGCTCCTCGACGAGGCCGTTCGAGAGGAAGATTGCGATGCCGGCCAGGGCCATCTGGCCCATGTCCCGTGTGGCGATCCAAGGATCCGGCCGCAGGATGCGATACTCGGCGAACCCGAGTCCGAGTCCGACGAAGGCGAGGGTGACACTCACAGGGAGGTACCGGCGGTTCCCCACGGAAAGGAACATGTCCGCGCGACGGAGTCCCTCCGCCTGCATCACCGCCGCCACGGCGAGGAGGAGCGGGAGGCTCACGACCAAAGTCCATTCGACCGTCGTGAAGTAGGTGCTCGGGATCGATAGGGTGACGACACGGATGAGCGGAGGGAGGACGAGGGCGCCGAGGAACTCGGCGAGGGGCTTGTCCCTCGTGACGAGGACCGACGCCTCGATCGGGAGGCTCACGACGAGGAAGAGGTCAAAGAGGAGGCCCAAGAGCGCCATCGTGCCGTTGCCATCGAGGTTCGCGAATGCGAGGAGGACCTCGGCGGCCGCGAGGATGACGACGTAGTGGGCGAGCAGGGCGACATGCCAGCGCCGGGTCCTGAGACTGGTCGAACCTCCCGCCCCTGTCGCCGCCACGGCACCGGAACACACGCGGGGTGGGTTATCCTTTGCGAAGGATCTCCGAACTCAGAGCAGGCCGCCCCCGCGCAGGGATGACCCATGGGCCCTCAGAGGTCGTCGAAGGATCGGAGGGGGCCGAGGAGCGCCGCGTAACGCTATATATCGTCTGGCATTTGTGGCGAGGGGGACGAACGTGCCGGCCCGTTCCCGGGCGAGACCCTGGGATCTGTACATTGCCCTCGTCTACACGCTCGTCGTCAGCGCGGCGATCCTGCTCACCGCCCGAGGCAACCTATGGGCGGCTCTCCTTCTGCTGTTCTTCCCAGGCTATGTCGCGGTGGCCGCACTCTTCCCCGGCCAGGGCTACACAGCCCGTCTCCGGCGACTCGCGGAGGAAGGCGAGGAGCTTCGCACCACGGCTCTCGGGATGGGCTTGAAGCTGGAATCGTACCGCGCGGATGTGGCCCAGGCGAACCAAGCGGCTGCGACAGGTCGGCTGACGCAGGCAGTCCGCCTGCTGCGCGAGGCCAACGACCGCCTCCGCGATCGGATCCAGTTGAACATCCAGATTCAGGGGGCGAGGGTCAGGGTTCGCCCCCCGCGGGACGAGCGCGCGGGTGGCGCCGCTGCGGGGATCGATTGGGTCGAACGGATCTCCCTGTCCTTCGGCCTGAGCATCGCCATCGTGTCCTTGATCGGACTCCTCCTCGGCGTCTCGCCGTTTGGCATTCGACTGGAGACCATCGTCCTATCCCTCCTCCTCTTCACGGTCCTCGTCGGCCTTCTGGCACACCGCCGGCGCATGGGCCTGCCTCCCGAGGATCGTCTCTCCATCGCGATCGGCGGGGCGCCCCCTGCCGTGCCGACGTACACCGCCTTGGACAGGCTCCTCGTGATCGGCCTTGCCGGCAGCATCCTCTTCGCCGCAGGCGTCGTCACGTACGTCGCCGTCACGCCGAGGCCGGTGGAGCACTTCACCCAGTTGTACCTCCTGGACGCGAACGGGACGGCGGATCCGGAGCAGTTCCCGACGAACCTGACGGTAGACGAGCCGGGCGCAGTCACGGTCGTTGCCATCAGCAACGAATCGGGGTCCGTGGCGTACACCCTCGGGATCGACCTCGTGGGCATCGAAAGGGTCTTCAACACGACGAGTGGCTCCAACGAGACGATCGAGCTGAATCGAACGACGCTGGACACGTTCAACTTCTCCCTCGACCCGGGCGGTCATTGGCAACAGCTGTACAACTTCTCCATTGATCGACCTGGGCTTTGGAGGCTCGATTTCCTTCTGTCTGGCGACCACATGTCGCCCCCGCAACCCAAGCGGGCGTATTTCGACATCCGCGTCACCGTGGCCCCGTGAAGAACCAGGCCCACGAGCCGGGCAGGGTTCCGCGCGCGAGGGCGAATGATTAAGAGCCCCAGGCTGCGTTCGCGGGCCCGATGGTGAAGCTGGACCTCCCATGCCGGTGATAGGTTGACGAAGCGAGCGCTCATCACCGGGGTGACAGGCCAGGATGGATCCTACCTGGCGGAATTGCTTCTGGAGAAAGGCTACGAGGTCCATGGGCTCGTCCGCCGGCTGAGCGTGCCGAACCTGGGGAACATCGGGCCGATTGCGGGCCAGCTCCAACTCCACGACGGGGACCTCATGGACCAGTCCTCCCTCGACGCCGTCGTTCGGACGTCAAAACCCGACGAGGTGTACAACCTCGCGGCTCAATCCTTTGTTGGCACGTCGTTCGTGCAGCCCGCCCTCACGGGCGAGATCACGGGCCTCGGCATGCTGCGGCTCCTCGAGGCCGTGCGGCATCACGCACCCCAGGCGCGGGTCTACCAGGCGTC
>DATBLI010000012.1:0-3926 GCA_036555455.1 Thermoplasmata archaeon | reverse complement strand
ACCACACGTACAACATCGGTCCCATGATGCCCATGCTCACAAGGTTCGCGATGAGGGCCTGGCGGGAGTTAACCGCCCGAACAAGACCGGAACTCCGCCTCACATAGAGCGAACCAGAATCGCCCGAAGGGCCTTCGGCCTGCGCAGCCAAAACAACCCCCACTCCCGGCGGGGGATTCGGCCACTCCGTACTTAACGCAAAGTCCAGATTAGTACATACAATCTAGGGGCGCCATAGAACTGCGGCTGTCCGGGAGAGGTGCCTCTACGTCTCCCTGCGCTCTTCCTTTTCCTTCTGGAGCACGCGGACATGGTCGCCCCGGACCGTCACGGGGATGCGGACCATCGCTTCGAAGAGCTCGACGGTGATCTCCTCCTTCGTCTCGTCGATCTTCATCACGCGGGCCTTTTCGCCTTTGAACGGGCCTGCGACGAGCTCGACGATGTCGCCCTCCATGATCCCGCTGACCACGGGCTTCGGCGTGAGGTAGAGATCGATGTCGGAGAACTGGATGCCGCGCTGCTCCCCCTCCCCCTTCACGACCCCGCGGGCTCGACGGACGCCCCGGACGACCTCTTCGAGGCGGTCGGGGTTCATGCTCTCGACGAAGACGTAGCCGCGGAGGTTCGCGGGGACAAGGACCGCGAAGACGCCCAGATCCTTCCCCTTCGCGCGCGCGTAGATGGAATCCGCGACGACGCGCTCGTGGCCGATGGACGACTTGACGGCCAGGACGGCCTGGCGGGCGTTGAAGCTCAAGGTCTTCGTGTCGAAGGCACTCGGGTCGCCGCGGGAAATCGCGTTCACGACGACGTTGAGGCGGTCCCCGAACCGCGCGCCCTTCGGGCAGGTGATCGACAATGTCATCTCCCGCTGTCCGCCGGAGATGAGCATGAACTCCTTCTCCGTCACCTTGGTGTACGTGACGTCCCAGGCCTTCGCCTCGACCCCGTGGACCTTCACAGTCCATTCGGGGGGCTCGGGAATCTCCGAGCTGTGGACGAGGTCGATCTTAATCGCAATCGTGTCGTCCTCTGTGCCCGTGTTCGTGAGGAGGACCGGGTAGTCCTTCTCCTGGCCCGCGGTGAGGGAGATCCTCTCTTCCGCGAGCTCGAGCTTCACCCCGAAGTGGCCGACGGGCGGACGTTCCTCGGGCTTAGGCTCCACCTTCACGACTTCCTTGCCCGTGATGTCGTCGAGGAGCCCCATGTCCAATCCTTCTCGCCGGCTATCCGAAGAGTCCCTGGATCACGCCGGGCCCGTACCGCATGATGAGGTAGATGACGAAGCCCAGGGCGCCGATGAGGACGAGACCGATGCCCGTGATCAGGATGACCTTACTGTACTCGTCCGAGGTGGGCCTGCGGGCCATCTTGAGGATCCGGCCGTACTTGCCCTTTCCGAGCCTCTTGAGCCGCTCCTCGACTCGCCGCTGGACCTCCCAGCCCTTGTCGAGGATGTCTGCCATCGCCCCGCCTCACCGGACGACGTCCACGCCGACCTCGTGCCCGCGGAGGTGCTCCCCGGGGCCGAGGATCTGTTTCGACCGCACGCCCGTCAGGATCAGCATGACGCGGAGCTTGTGCTCGAGGCTCGGGTCGATCGCCGCGCCCCAGATAATCCGCGCGTTGTTGCTGATGCGGCCCTGCACCATCTCCGCGACCCGCTCCGCTTCGGAGACGCTCATGTCGTTGCCGCCCGTGACGTTCACGAGGGCCCCCGTCGCCGCGCTGATGTCAACGTCGATGAGGGGCGAGTTGATCGCTTCCTCGATCGCTTCCTCGGCGCGGTCCTCGGAGTCGCTCTCGCCGAGGCCGATCATCGCGACGCCACCGCCCTTCATGATCGTCTTGATGTCGTTGAAATCGAGGTTCACGAGGCCGGGCTTCGTGATGACCTCCGTGATGCCCTTGATCGCCCGCATGAGGACGTCGTCCGCGACCTTGAATGCGGCGTTGAGGGCGAGGCGGGGCACGAGCTCGAGCAACTTGTCGTTCGGAATGACGACGACCGTGTCTGCGAAGCTCCGCAGCTTCTCCAGGCCGTACTCCGCGTTCTCCGCGCGAATCGCTCCTTCGGAGCGGAAGGGGAAGGTGCAGATCGCGATCGTCAGCGCTCCGGCCTCCTTCGCCATCTGGGCGATTACAGGGGCGCCTCCCG
Source organism: Thermoplasmata archaeon (assembly GCA_036555455.1). Lineage (GTDB taxonomy): Archaea > Thermoplasmatota > Thermoplasmata > RBG-16-68-12 > RBG-16-68-12 > RBG-16-68-12. The sequence goes on along the minus strand of DATBLI010000012.1, from coordinate 1,765 downwards.
TCCCGGTCCCGCCGCCGAGGCCGCACGTGATGAAGACCATGTCCGCGCCCTGGACGATCGTGTGGAGCTCGTCGGAGGCCTCCCTCGCGGCTTCCTCGCCGACTTGGGGCAATGCGCCGGCGCCGAGGCCGCGGGTCGTGCGGCGTCCGAGGAGGAGCTTGTGGGGGGACCGGATGATGAGGAGATGCTGCGCGTCCGTGTTCGCCGCGCACAGTTCCGCGCCGACGATGCCGCTCTCAACCAGACGATCAATCGTGTTGCAACCGCCGCCCCCGATCCCGATGATCTTGATGTTCGTCCGCAGGCTCGCGAGGATGCGCTCGAGCTCGGCGTCCTCGGTCCCCAGGCCGACGGCCTGGGTCGGGGCTTCAGGGACCCGGGGTTCCTCCGCCGCGCGAGTGACAACTTCTCGAACAATGGAGTCCATGTTTGGGCCTCCGGCTATCAATGGTACGGACGAAAGCGGCCGCGGAGGGCAGGTAGAGGGGGGATTCTATTAAAGGTTTGTAGACACGGCCCGCCGTCCCCATGTCTCCTCCGCTTCGAGGGAAATCGGCTCAGCGGATGACGTCCACGCCGACCCGCTGTCGCTCCTCGGAGGGGTCGCGGCGGCCGACGATCTGCTTCGACTTGACCCCCGTGGCGACGAGCATCACCCGCAGGGTGTGGTCCAGGGTCGGGTCCACCGTGGCGCCCCAGATGATCCTCGCGGTCGGGCTGACCTTCGACTGGACGACCTCCGCGACCCGCTCGGCCTCGGAAATCGTCATGTCGTTGCCTCCCGTGACGTTGATCAGGACGCCGTGGGCCGAGGAGATGTCGACTTCGAGGAGGGGCGAGTTGATCGCCTCTTCGATGGCCTCGACGGCGCGGCTCTCGCCCATGGCCTGGCTCTCGCCGAGGCCGATCATCGCGACGCCACCGCCCTTCATGATTGTCTTCACGTCGTTGAAGTCCAAGTTCACGAGCCCGGGCTTCGTGATGATCTCGGTGAGGCCCTTGATGGACCGCATGAGGACCTCATCTGCGAACTTGAACGCGTTGTTCAGGGCCATCCGCGGCACGAGGTCGAGGAGCTTGTCGTTCGGGATCGTGATGACCGTGTCTGCGGTGTCGCGCAGGCGGTCCAAGCCCCACTCCGCGCTCTCCATGCGGAGCTTCCCCTCTCCGCGGAAGGGGAGCGTGACGACCCCAATTGTGAGGGCGCCGAGCTCCTTCGCCAATCGCGCGACGTATCCGCAGGAGCCCGTCCCGGTCCCGCCGCCGAGGCCGCAGGTGACGAACACGATGTCGGAGCCGTGCATGAGGGTGCGCAGCTCCTCCTCCGCTTCCCGGGCGGCTTCCTCGCCAATTTGCGGCAGGGCGCCGGCCCCGAGGCCCTTCGTCACGCGCCGGCCGAGGAGGACCTTCTTCGGGGAGGTGATGTGCAGGAGATGCTGCGCGTCCGTGTTGCACGCATACAACTCCGCACCGACGATCCCTTCGTTGTAGATCCGCGCGATCGTGTTGCAGCCGCCTCCACCGAGGCCGACGATCTTGATGTTGGTCCGCATCTTGCTGAGCATGTCTTCGAGCTCAGTGTCCACGCGAGTGTCCTCGAAGGCGGGGGCACTCCCTTCACGGGCCAGCACGTCCTCTAGCATCGAGTTCATGGTCACGTCACCTTAGTGGAACCTGCGAGTTCATCCCATCCCGCAAGATGCGGCTCGTATCCTGCGGTCGCTATTTAAGTGTTGTCCGACGAACGTCCGCCGCGTTGACAAAG
>DATBLI010000011.1:0-5627 GCA_036555455.1 Thermoplasmata archaeon | reverse complement strand
GCCACGAGCCCCCGGTGCCGTCTCGCCAAGCCTGCGAGGGGTTCCTCATACTTCTTCTCCCCGGTTCCCAGGATGATAACCTGCCCCCCCATATTCAGGACGTCGGGGAGGGCGGGAAGGAGGATGTCGAATCCCTTCTGCCCCGTGATCCGTGAGACCATCCCGAAGAGCGGCGCCTTCGTGTCCGGTGGAAGGCGCGCTTCCTTCTGGAGGGCCGCCTTGTCCTCCGCCTTCTTCGCCAGGGTCGATTTCGTGTACGTCCGCGCGAGATGGGCGTCTTTCCCTGGGTTCCACACGTCCGTGTCGATTCCGTTGAGGATGCCCGAGAGCTTCGAGGCCTGGGACCTCAGGAGGCCGTCGAGCTTGAAGCCGAACTCCGCGGTCTGGATCTCCTTGGCATAGGTCGGGCTCACCGCGTTGACACGATCCGCGTAGACGATTCCCGCCTTCATGAAATTCATCTGGTCGTAGAACTCGACCCCGTCGGGGTTCCACGTCTCTGGCGGGAGGCCTGTCCACTCAAAGAGATCGCGGCTGAAGAGGCCCTGGTGCTGGAGATTGTGGATCGTCAGGATGGAGACGATCCCGCGGTAGCGCTCATCCGCGGCGCGGAGCGTTCGCAGGAAGGCGGGGGCGAGAGCCGTGTGCCAGTCGTTGCAGTGGAGGACATCGGGCCAGAAGCCCGCCTTCGGGAGGAGATCGAGGAGGGCCTTGCAGAAGAACCCGAACCGATTCCCGTCGTCCTCGTACTCGTACACCTTCGGACGGCCATAGAGGTCCGGCTTGTCGACGAGGTATACGGGCACCCCGTCGATCGCCGATGTCCGTAGCCGAGCCTCCTCAGCACGACGGCCGAGGGTCACCGGGAAAGAACCCAGATCTTCTTTCGTTTCGCGGATTATCCCGTAGCGGGGGATGGCGATCCGGACGTCGTGGCCGAGCGCTTGCAGGGCCTTGGGCAGGCTGCCTGCGACATCTCCGAGGCCCCCCACCTTTGCCAGGGGATAGGCCTCCGCCGCAGCAAACAGGATCTTCATAGAATCCTGCCGCGGAATGACCGAACCCCTTATCAAATGAACGGAAAGGCTTTGCGGCGGCGTTCGCATGCCCTCACCGTGGTCCCCGGCGGGATCAGGAATTCCTGGAGGGAGGAGGTGGTCGACGAACCGATCGGATCCGTCGTGTTCGTCCTGCACAGCCATCTGCCGTGGGTCCTCGGTCACGGCCAGTGGCCCCATGGCGAAGCGTGGCTCCACGAGGCCGCCGCCGAATGCTACATCCCATTCCTGAGGATGATGGATCGCATCGCCGTGGACGAAGCCCACGCGAGGATTACCGTGGGCCTTACGCCCGTTCTCTGCGATTCCCTCGCTTCCCCACGCTTCCGCGAGGGCTTCCTCGAGTATCTGGGAAATCGGAGGGGCCTCGCCGAGAGGGACGTCTCGCACTTCAGGGCCGCCGGAGATGCCCGCAGCGAGCGCCTTGCGTCCGCATGGTCCGATTTCTACGCTGGCACGGAGGAGGCGTTCCTCGGCCCTTACGGAGGGAACTTGGTCGGCGGCTTCCGCCGCTTGCAGGAATCAGGCCATGTCGAGCTCATCACCTCGGCAGCGACCCATGGATACTTGCCCCTCCTCGGTCGAGATGAGTCCGTCGCCGCACAGATCCGGGCCGGCGTCGCGTCCTACCGTCGCCACTTCGGTCGCTCACCCGGCGGAATCTGGTTGCCTGAGTGCGCCTACCGACCTCGCGGGCCCTGGTCCCGCCCCACGGGATCGTCCCGCTCCTGGATGCGGCCGGGGCTCGAGGAGTTCCTGGCCCGAGAAGGCCTTCGCTACTTCTTCGTGGACACGCATCTCTTGACCGGCGGGGTTCCCCTGGGGACGTACGGGGACCGCTTCGCGGACCGGCGTCTCGATGCGACGCGCCCGGCGAGCGGTCTCTCACCCTATGATGTCCATGCCCTCGCCGGGGGATCGGCCTCGGATCGAGTGGCCGTCTTCGCCCGGGATCCGCGCTCTAGCGTTCAGGTGTGGAGTGCGGACTACGGCTACCCCGGGGACGGAGCCTATCTGGAGTTCCACCGCAAGAAGGAGCAAGGCGGTCTCCGCTACTGGCGAATCACGGACCGCCGATTGCCCTTGGACGCCAAGATCGCCTACGATCCGAAGGAGGCGGAGGAACGCGTGCAAGCCCATGCGAGCCACTTCTGCGGGCTCGTGCGGGAGACCCTCCGCGAGCATCGGCGGGCGACCGGCCGCGCCGGCGTCATCGTAGCGCCGTTCGACACGGAACTCTTCGGTCATTGGTGGTTCGAGGGCCTACGCTGGCTCGAGGCCGTCCTCCGTAACCTGGCGGGTGACGGGTCGACGACGACCGCCTCCGAGGCGCTCACCCTTCATCCTCCCCGGTCCACGGTCACCCTCCCGGAAGGCTCCTGGGGCCAGGGCGGCCATCACTGGGTCTGGTGGAATGACGACACGCGCTGGGTGTGGGACCTCGTCTACCGGGCGGAGGACGCCTTTCTCGAGGCCGTGGGGTCCGCCCCGGCCCGGGAGGACGCCCAGCGCGTCCTACGGCAGCTTGCGCGGGAGCTCCTCCTCCTCGAGGCCTCGGACTGGCCGTTCCTCATCACGACGTTCTCGGCGCGGGACTACGCCGAGGCCCGCATGAGGACCCACATGGAGGCGTTCGAGGGACTCCTCTCCCTCTTGCGGCGAACCGCGGCCGGTTCCCTCGCCGCCCGCGATGACTCCACCCTCGCGGAGCTGGAGGCACGCGACTCCCTGTTCCCGGACATTGACCTGGGGTGGTGGAGGGGGGTCGCGGCCCCGTGACCTCGATTGCCTTCCACTTCCACGGCTACCAGCCTGGCGATATCGTCCGATGGGGCGACTCGGATCCGTTGCAGCGGCCCTCTTTCGAGGAGCGTCGCTCGCCGGTATCCCTTACCGTCGGCACGGAACGCGTCTCCGGCAAGAACTGGACGGACGCCGTGCTCAGTGTGTACGGGAGACTCCAGGCGGTCCTTGACCGCGCTTCGGGAGCCGCGTCCGTCGACATCGAGCCGCAGACCCTCGTCTGGCTCCTCGAACGCGATCCGACGGCCTATCGTCAGGTCCTCGCCTCGTTCGAGCGAGGGACCGCGGCGCTCGCCCTCACGCCGCCGTTCCATCCCATCCTCCCGCACCAATACCCGTTCGACCGAGAGGTCCTGTTCGAGATGATGATCGACTTCCACGCACCCCTCCTGGGGCGCCTCCCCCGGGCCGACGTAGGGCTCTGGCTCCCCGAAGCGGCCTACTCGAAGGAGACGATGGAGAGCTACTTCGCGGCGGTGCGGCGGGCGTCCGTGGACCATGAAGGGCTGCCCGACCTCGTGCGGACCACGCATGTCCTCGTGGACGCCAGGCAGTTCGCAGGAGCCCCTGCGAACCCGACATGGGCATCCCTCGACCCCGGTGTTCGGATGGCCGCGATGGGCCGCGATCATGGCCTCAGCTCCGACTTCGCGTTCGGGGCCTCTCACGCGGACGCATTCTACGAGGCAATCGCGCACGTCCCGCGACAGGAGATCCTCGTCGCGAGTGACCTCGAATCCCTCCTTGCGAACCCGGCCCAGGTGGAACGCTTCGAGTCGATCGTGGACACCTTGCGCAGGAAAGGCATGAACGTCTCCCCCCCGGCGCCTCCGCCGAAGCTCCCGGAGGCATCCGTGGTCGAGTACTCGAGCTGGTCAGACTACGACGAGTATCTCCGGGACGGCCACACCTCCGACACGCGCTGGACAGGATTCCGCCGGGCCGATGGAGTGATCGTCCCTCGCATCCATCGAGGAAGGCGCCTCTCCCAGCTCTGGAAACATGCCTTCACCCTCACGATGGAGCGGATTGAAACGACGGTCCGCCGAGCCTCCCGCGACATCCTGCGCAGAGGCGGCCTCGTGCGTCCGAAGGAGGCCCTGCGACATCTGGCCGTCGCGTACGGACGCCACCTGTTTCGCGAGCACTTCTTGGCGTGCGGATACTCCGGCGGCGAGCTGGATCTCGAGGGAGCCTTAGGGTCGATCCTCGGAGGGAAGGTCGACGTCGAGGTCGCCGGCCGGGTGGCCCGCGGCTACGTCCTCATGCTCATGGGCCTACGCTCGGACCCGCGTTTCTGGGACAATCCGGACACCCGCGTGACGTTCCAGAGTGTCGCCTTGCTGTCCCGGTCCCTCATGGATCTTTCGGAGGCCTGGTCCCGTATGGGGGATCCCGACGAGAGTCGGCGGCTCGTTCGCGTCCTCCGGGCGACCTGCCTCGAGTTCGCGGACATGTACGAGCGCCGAGACTTCGTCGCTCTCCAGGGCCTCGAGGGATGGGAGACGACGGAGGCGGCTTGGCACGAGTCCCTCCAGTCGGAAGTGGCGGGGCGGTCCCACTACGACGTCGTCCGGCGGGCGGCCCTCTTTGCCCTCGGGGAGTCGCTGCCTCAGAGGCTCGAGGGCCTCTCCGGTCGTCGCGAGGAGGTCGTGGCCGACACGGGCCATATCGTTGGAGAAGCCCACGGCACCTGGGAGAATCCGGACTGGTGCGAGCATCGCGCCCCCTAGCGGCTCAGAGCCGACGAAGTCGACCGTCGACCGGAATGTTCATCGCGCTGAACCCACGTTACTGCGGGAAATGAAGGCCACCGTCTTCACGTGGGAGTACCCGCCCAATGTCTACGGAGGCGCGGGCGTCCACGCGAAGTACATCACCGCCTCCCTCTCGAAACTCCTTCCCGTGGAGGTACGGACAGTCGAGGAGGGGGCGCCTCCCGACGTTCCTGGCGTTCCCGTCCGTCGCTACCGGCCGAGCCTCCGCGGCCTCGGTCCGCCGGACCCCCGGATCACGAAGGCCATGGAGGTCCTCTCCTTCAATATCAACGCGGTCTCGGATCCGATCGACTCCGACGTCGTCCACACCCACACATGGTACACGAACTTCGCGGGGGCCCTCGCCAAACGTATCTACGGCTGCAAGCTTGTCGCCACGGTCCACTCGTTGGAGCCCTTGCGTCCCTGGAAGCGCGAGCAGCTCGGCTCCGGGTATGAGCTGAGTTCGTGGATGGAGAAGGAGGGCCTCGAGGCCTGTGACGGCATCGTTGCCGTCTCTCAGGAGATGAAGCGGGACATCCTGAAATGCTACGACATCCCGTCGTCTCGCGTCTCCGTGATTCACAACGGCGTGGACCCGGACAAGTACCGTCCGCGGGACGGCACCCCGAGCCTCGCGAAGTTCGGAATCCGGAAGCCGTTCGTGTTCTTCGTGGGCCGGCTCTCCCGACAGAAAGGCGTCTTCGACCTCCTCGACGCGATGGAGTACGTGCCCAAGGAAACGACCCTCGTCCTTGCCACGGGGAAGCCCGACACGCCCGGGATCGAGGAGGAGCTGAAGCGGGCGGTTGCTGGGATGGAGAACCTCGTGTGGATCCCTCAGATGCTCGAGGATCCCGATCTCGTTGGCCTGTACAACGAGGCCGCGGTCTTCGCATGTCCGTCGATCTACGAGCCCTTCGGGATCATCAACCTGGAGGCGATGGCGTGCGAGACCCCGGTCGTGGCCACCCGCGTGGGCGGGATCAAGGAGGTCGTCGTGGATCGG
>DATBLI010000010.1:0-3573 GCA_036555455.1 Thermoplasmata archaeon | reverse complement strand
CATCATCGCGATCGGGGCGATGCTCCTCCCGGGCGCGGACGCACTGCTCCAGAGCTGGCAGCAGCTCAACACCGCAGTCATCTTGGGAATCGGCTACGCGTACCCGGGCATCGCCCTGTTCACGGGGATCGCGTTCTACGCGATCCTGCGATCGAAGTGATTCGCCCTCGCAGGGCGGGTTGAAGGTCGCACGCGCGGGTCGAATCTCCCGAGAGAGCGCCGCCCGCCGAAGTGTTCGATCCCTGGATCCCGGTGTGCGCCTGACGGCGGAATTCCACAGGCTACGAAATCATTCCGGAGGCCCCGCCGGGGTCGGCTCCACGGGCGGGAGGGGTTCCGCCTCGAAGGGCTTCCTCGCGACGAGCCAGTAGTACGGCGTCGAGGCCGCCATCCCCAGGACGTAGGCGACCGCGAGGCCGTCGATCCCATAGGCAAGGAGGAGGAGATATCCGGCGCCCAGGGTCACCACGGTCGAGATCGCCGCGCCGATGATGAGTGGGCGTGTCTCCTTGCGGATTCGAACACGCGTGCCGAGGATGCTGTTGAGGAAGGCGGGAACGGAGGCGAAGACGAGGATGTGGAGCGCCCCGACGGCCCCGGCCGCGTACGCGGGCTCCCCGAACCATGTGAGCATCTGGAAGGCGAAGATCCACAGGACCGCGACCCCGGGCGCGAGGAGCGCAAGGGAAAGGAGGATTGCCTTCCGCTCGTCCGCGGGGCGGTTCGCGTCCCGCTGGGAGGCCTCCGCGTAGAAGGAGGTGAACGTCGCGTTCGGGATGATGTAGAGGAGGCCCGCAACGACCGTCGCGATGTAGAAGAAGGCGGCCTGCTCCGTACCCGCGTCCGGGCCTAGGACGTTCACGATGAGGAGGGGCAGGAGGAATGCGCCCGCCCCTCCGATCGAGGTCGCGGCGTAGTTGCCGAGGCTGAAGCGGACCATCGGTCCCACATGCGCGAAGTCCATCTCCGGCCACGGCCGGAATCCTGGGAGAATCCTCGGGAGGAAGATGAGGCCCTCGACCGCGGTGCTCGCGACGAAGGCGAGGGCGATCGCCATGAAGATGCCGATGCGTCCGCTCGTGAGGGCGAACATCGCGAAGACGATGGCGAGGGGGATTTTGAGGAGGGAGAAGACGAGGGTTCGCCAGGCGAAAACGTCCGCGCGTCGCATCGCAATCGCGACTTGGTCGAGAATCGGCGCAAAGGCGAGGGCGACGGAGGTGACGAGGATCGCGATGAGGTAGGCGGGGCTCTCCAAGATCGACGTGAAATCCTTCGCCCAGAGGGGCAGGCCCACGAGGAACACGACGGTGAGGAGGATCGCCCCCATCCCGACGATCGTGAGGCACGCATTCACCAGCGGAACTTTCTTCTCCGTCTCCGGAAGGAAGCGGACGAGGGCGACGCCGAGGCCGAGGAGGCCCAAGGTCGCGACGAAGGAGACCGTCTGGAAGAGGGTGACAGCCCAACCGACGTCGTTCGTGCTCTTGAAGAACCGCGCGACGACGAGCCAGAAGAAGAAGCCGAGGCCCGAGCCGATTACGGAGGAGAACATGATGAAGAACGCGTTCCGGTACAAGGGCTTCTTCACTTGGCCCCACGCATTGCCGGCGAGGCGCTGGATGGAACCGGAGAGGCCACCCATAGAACGGGCGTCCGAAGAAACCGCGGGGGATAAAGGCTTCGGCGGGACCGCCGCCTACGACAGATGGAGGGCGCCTTCCTCGAGCCGGTACGGAGTCGCGGGCAGCGCCCTCACCTCGGGGTCGTGCGTCGCCACGACGAGGGCCGCGCCAAAGGATGTGCGCGCGCGCTCGAAGGCCTCGAGGACCGCCGCGGTGCCCTTCGTGTCGAGGGCCGCGGTCGGTTCGTCCGCGAGGATCACCGTGGGCCCGTTCGCGAGGGCCCGCGCGACGGCGACGCGCTGGGATTCCCCGACGGAAATCCTGCGGGGCTTGCGCTGGGCGAGGGGCTCGAGGCCGAAGGCCGCCAAGAGTTCGTGAATCCGTGCGTCCGCGGGCTTTCGCGCCAGGCGCAAGGGCAAGGCGACGTTCTCCTCGACGGTCAGGTCATCGATCAGGTTGTGGGTCTGGAAGACGAACCCGACGTCGTGGAGGCGGACTTTCGCGAGGGCCGATTCCTTCAGGCGGGAGATTTCGCGGCCCGCGAGTTCGACCCGGCCGCGCGTCGGCGCATCGAGGCCGCCGAGGATGAAGAGGAGGGTTGTCTTGCCGCTGCCGTTCGGCCCCCACACGGAGACGGCCTCCTCCCTGGCCACGTCGAGGTCCACGCCCCGGAGGACGTCGGACCGACCATCGTAGGACTTCCAGATCTCCCGGGCTCGGAGGATCGGCTCCACCATCGACCTCGCCAAGGGTTCCTCCGTGAAATACATTCGTGCGGTGAGCGGCCGCGTGAATCAGGCGCGTTCGCACTCCGCGCTGGTTTTCATCGCGGACGAAAGATTTAAAGGCAGCCTGTTCGCATCCCGGGCCGTCAGAAGGGGTTGTGGTGATGCGAAGCCACGTTGCCCGATTCCGGGCGTTCGCTGTGCTCGCCGTCGTGGGGATGCTCGCAACCACGCTTTTCTTAGGATGTGCCGTGCCCGCGAAAGCGAACCACGAGAGTGTTGTGTGGAGGAACCCGATGGGCATCACTTTTGCCGCGAGCGACGAAGACACGTCCGCCGTCCTCACAGACGGCAACGGCCACGTGTACCTCTTCTACGTCGTGAACACCGGCGTGGGGTTCACGAACCTGAGCGTGACGAAGCTGACGACGATGGGCCCCTTCGGGATGCCTCAGGTCCTGTTGACGCGTCAGATCACGTCGGATCCGACATCGGCGCAGACGGTGAACCGGAATGTTCCCGTCTCCGCGACGGTCGACCCTGCGGGGAACATCTACGTGGCGTGGACGAAGCAGGCCGGATACACGGGCGGCCGCGGCAATGACGTCTACGTGAGCACGTCCCAAGACGGGGGCGACACATGGCTGCCTCCCGTCCTCGGGAGCGCTCCCTCGGGCCTCGGGGATGACGCGTGGCCCTCGATCGCCGCGGCCCCCGACGGGACGATCTGGCTGGCCTGGGCGCAGAACGTCGGCGGCTGGTCAAACATCACGGTCGCCGACAGCCCCACGGGGGGTTCCTCGTGGGGAGGATTCGCGAACATCAGCGAACCCGCGGGCCAATTCCATCCGAATCTCCTCCCCGACATGGCCATCGATCCCGCGGGCCGCGTGTACGTGGCGTACTCCCACCAGGCTCTTGACGCGTACTACTACGTCAACGTGTCATGGACGGACGATGGGAGTGCGTGGACGACCCAGGCGGTGTCGACCGCGCAGACCTACGCGTACTACGCCTCCCTGGCTGCAGAGGCGAACGGCAAGGTCCACGTGGCATGGTGGGACAACCGATTCGGCGTGTCCGGCGGCTACACGATCTGGTACTCCCAGTCGGACGACGGCGGAGCGACCTGGGAGCCCGAGGTCCTCCTCTCCACGGGCGCGAACAGCGGCATTGTGCAGCTCGCCGCACCTCGGGTCAACCTCCTGGGCGATAACCTCTTC
>DATBLI010000009.1:0-2962 GCA_036555455.1 Thermoplasmata archaeon | reverse complement strand
CCGCAGGCTCCAGCCGCCCGCGAGGATCCCGAAGACGGCGATCCCGGACACGTACCACCGATCCCGAAGGACGCCCCATCCCCGGTACCGCACGCGCCATGCGAGCCCCGCGACGCCGGCGAGGAGGAACACGTACCCGATCGGCGCCTTCGCGAGGAACCCGAGGCCCGCGAGGGCGCCCGCGAGCAGGACGTAGGGCGGCTTCCTCAGGCTCTTCACCACGGCCCACACGGTCGCCACGAAGAGCAGGCCCACGAGGTCGTCCGCGTAGCCGATCGCGGTCGTGATGAAGAACATCGGCTCCAAGGCCACGAACGCGGCGACGTACCAGGCCTTCGTCCGGCCGCACAGATCCTTCGTCGTGGCGTAGGCGACGGTGATGAAAAGCACGGCGAGGACGAGTTCCGCGGCTTTCGTGACCGGCACGGAGAACCCGAGGATCGAATAGAAGAGGGAGAGATAGAGCGGAAAGAGCGGACCGTAGTGGTGGGAGTACACCGCACCGCTCCCCACGGGAACGAGGAACTCCCCGTGTTGCAGGAGCGATTGCCCCATGACCGCATACTCCGCGCCATCGTAGACGATTCCCCAGGTCGAAAACGTGGCCAGGCGAAGGAGGACCCCGAGGGCCGTGAGGCCGATCAAGAGGTACGGCGTGCGGGAGCCCCAGAGGCGATTCAGAGAAGCTGAGAGAGCTGGGGGAACCCGCATCCCGGGGACCCGAGATACAAACCCGACGACATAAGGATTTCATGTTCAGGCCGCGGACGACCAACCGGGGCCAGTTTCCTTCCTCAAGATCCGGTCAACTGGACGACATACACCCGGTTGTCCCCCGACCCTCCCGCATAGACGACTCGGTTCTGCTGAAGGAACGACGCCAGCACATCGCGGCTCAGCACGACGTTCGGAGCGGGAAAGACCTGGGCGCCGACGGTCGTCCATGAATCGGCCACGATGGCGTAGTCATACCCTGTGACGCGCTCGTCATTCTGGAGCCGGAACGGCAGCGTCGAACTCGCATTGTATCCAAACCAGTTCCCCAGGACAAGGGCGAGGCGCTGGTCCGTCGTCACATGCTTCGGATGCAGGGACGCGAGCACGGACAGGGCATGGAACTCCGCGGGCGTCGTCACCTCGTTCACCCCGAAGACAGCCTGACTGTTCCAAGCCATCGGGGTCGTCGCGAGGAGAGCCACGACGAAGGTCGCCCCGAGGGCGAGCCTCGCCGCCTTCGAAGGCCGGACGCGGCTCCAAACGGCCGCCAAGCCGATCCCGGCCAAGACTCCGAGCCCGTAGTCCACGAAGTCGAAGGACCGGTACACGACCATCTGGCTGAACGGATCCAACCCTCGGAGGAAGGCGAGTAGGATCAGGGCAATCGGCGCGACGAACATCGCGAGAACCAGGTCATTCCCCCGGTTCGTCGTGCGGCGCAGCAGTTGGTAGCCCATGATGGCGAAGCCCACGAGGATCGCGATTGCGGGGAACATCGCCACGAGGTCTCCCTGGGTCCCGACGACCCCCACGAACACGCTCGTCCGGCCATTCACCCAGAGGGCCGCGAACGCGAGGGCCGGGACCAGGAGGACTCGACCCGCGGGGGATACGAGCCGCCGGCCCGGACGCACACGAGCGGGCCGGACCCTCGGAGCGAGGAGGGCCGTGAGCAGGACGACGATCCCGAGGAGGAGGACGACCGCATCCGCGGCCGTGATCTCGTCCACGTCGACCTCCCGCACCGCGCTGTACCACGCCCACGCGACCACGGCAAGGACCGGCCCCGTGAGGATGTCCAACGCCAGGCGGCGCAGGCTGAAGGTCCCCCGGGCGATCGAGCGGCTCTGCCCGAGCACGAGGAGCGCGGAGACCATCCCGAGGGTGAGCAGGGTCGTGAGGTGGTGGAGGAACGGCAGGAGGAGGAGCAGGAGGGCCGCGAGGGCTCGCTTCCTCGGATCGGACCGCTCGGAGTACAGGAGGACGATCACCGGAAAGAGCACGAGGCCGATCGACTCCCGCATCGCGGCGCTCGTCAGGAACAGGAAGCTCCCGAAGACGGCGACGAACAGGCCGGCGGCGAAGCCTGCCACGCGGCTCCGGGTCGCCTTCACCGCGAGGAGGTACGCCGGCAGGACGACCGTCGCGGTCACGAGGGGCATGATCCCCTGCAGGTTCGCGAGGACGTCTAGCCCGCCGAGCTGGGCGACGATGGACCAGAGGAGCGGATAGATGGGCATCTGCTGGATGTTCTCAATCACGCCCGTGCCGTTGATCCGCCACATCCCCGTCGAACTGATCTGCCCGGCGACGTTCGCGAGGGCGAAGCCGTCCGGGTTGAAGGGGAGCGGGGAGAAGAGGAGGGGCACGAGGTGCAAGGCGAGGGCGAGACACAGCAGGCACGCCAGGAGGGCGCCGTCGACCTTCAGCCTCGTAGGACCACCTCCAGGGAGTGCGGCGTCTCCGCCAAGGGCTCCTCGCGGATCGATTCGACGGGCCGTTCGCGCAGGGCACGCCTCAGCAAGAGGGACGCAGACCCGACGGACGCGAGGACGACCGCGGCGAGGACGAGGAGGAACGTGATCGGCTCGAAGGCCGCGCGGATCTCGTGCCCGAAGACCGGGACGGAGGCCGTGGGCCGCAGGACGACCGCGAGGACGCCGCCGAGGAGGGCTCCGGCGGCCCCTGCGGCGATGGCGAGCGGCACGGTCTCGAGGACCATCCGACCCCGCAGGTACCAGCCTCCCGCGCCGAGGGCCCGCAACGTGCCGACGGCCTTGCGGTAGTCCGCGAAGGTCCTCGCCTGCGCCGCATGGATCCCGAACGCCACGAGGAGGGCGAGGAAGGCCCCGAGGCCCAGGGCGACGACGCGGACGGAGTTCGTTCCCTCGGAGAGGGCCGTGGTGATGAGGTCCTGAGCGAGAGCGCCGGACCCGTACCGCAGGACGAGGTTCGTGAGCCGCTC
>DATBLI010000008.1:0-10683 GCA_036555455.1 Thermoplasmata archaeon | reverse complement strand
GGCGGAATAAGGCCGGCAAAGCGTCACCTGCCTCGCTCGCCGGTCCCCATCATGCCCGCCTGCAAGGGCGGGCACCTTCCCCTTTCTCTCGCCACAGTACGTGCCGCGGGTTCAGGCGGCTCTCATTCCACCGGACCGTCTGCGACGGACTCTCACGAACAGAACGAGGCCGAATGCGAGGGTGACTCCGAAATAGAGGACCAGAAGGAGGACGATGAGCCACTCCCCCAAGACAGCCATCGCAAGGCCGAAACAGCCCATGGTGAAAATTCCTCCGCGGGTCCCCTTTGCGAGCGCAATAGCCCACGCCTCTGCTGTCTCGAAGTCCCATGCTGATGCCGCGAGTCGCGCCCCCACGGGTCCGCCGACGCCTCCAAACATGGACATCGCGGACGCCGGCCACACCGTTTCCACTCCGAAGCGTGGAACGCCGGCAGGATCCGAGCCACGTCCGATCAGGAAGAAGGACACCACAAGCCCGAACACTGCTGAGGCCTCCGGTATCACGACGAGGGGCAAGACTCGTCCGAACCCCTGCTTGGAGGCAACCGCAGCGGGAATGCCGCGCCGGTAGACTATGGCCATGCCCAATCCCGAGAGGAGCCCCGGAACTCCGTAGGCCAAGGCGGCCGGCTGCGCGACGACGTCCGGAACTGTTTCCCCGAGGACGAGGAGGGACACGACCAGTCCGTACACAATTAACGTGGTCGGCAGGACCACGAGGGGAATCATTCTGCCCCGTGCCTCCCGAACCTCCAAGCCCGGAGGAATCCGGTCGCGAGCCCTGCGCCACGAGCGAAGGCCGACCGCCCATGCAGCAAACGCGCCGCTCGTGGGGAGGCCCATGAGGATGATGAAAACCGGCAAGGACACGGAGGCGAACGATTACTCTGCGAGCTAATTAAAGAGTCGCACGGGCTCGGGAACGGGACGTAGACACCTCCCCTTCTTTTGATCTCGCGGCTGGAAAGCGGGGCTCCAAAACCAGGTGCTACAGAAGAATGGGACCGGTCCGCCTGCCATCATGTCGGACTGCCGGCGGACCATATGAATGCAGGAGCGTCAGGCCTTTCAGGTGCGGCCTTCATTCCCACCTTTTTCCTGGCGGCATAACTATTTAACGAAATGTCCGCATCCTTTCGGCGTTTGAGCTTCGCGGAGCGATTGAACAAGGGATTCCAGGGCTTCCGCAAGTCAATCTGGTTCCGGGCGCTCTACCTTGTCCTGCTCGGCCTCGTCGTTGGGGCCTCGTTCCCCTTCATGTTCGCGCCGGGGGCCACCGCATGTCTCTTCATCATCGCGATGCCCCTCCTGGTGTTCGCAATCCCGTACCTGGTGGGCGAACGAAACGGGAAGCACTTCCTGATCAACATCCTCCCTGTGGCGGTCATCGCCATCCTTTTCGTCGCGGCGTTCCAAGCGAATGCATCGATGACCCCCGCGCCTGTGGCCCTCGTGAGCCTGGACCCACCGGATGCCCACATCACAATCTTCAATGGAACGATCGCGCCGTTTCGACAACAGGGCCCTGCCACCTTCAACTTCACCGCCCGCGTGGCGAGCGACGGCACCGTGAATCTCAGCAATGTGACGGTGTATCTGAACCTCACCACATTCTCCGGATTGTCTGGGAGCACGGAACCCTTTCGCATGACGGTGGATACCGCGAGGACCGACGTGAACAACACGACGAACGTGTGGTATTACGTTCAGCGGAGTCTCCCCGCGGCCATCTACGAGTTCGGCTACTACGCGAACGACACGAACGGGAACTGGACGACCACGTACTCGCTGTTCGGGCCCATTGCCGCGGGATTTGGGGACTACTTCGTCCTCTGGATCTACGGCGCGGCGATCTACCTAGCGATCCCCTTCGCCTTCTACTTCATCATCCTGTTCATGTACTGGTATACGGGCCGCACGCGTCGGATGCGAGCGCGGATGATCGAGCTGGAAGGCAAGGCGAAGGAGGAGGCCAAGGGCAAAGAAGGGAGAAAGGGCGCGGCGGAACCCAAGGCCTCCAAGAAAGCGGCGGCGTACACCTGTACGAACTGCGGGGCCGATGTCACCGAAGACGACGAGAAATGCCCCAAGTGCGGCGCATCCTTCGAGGACTGAGCCGTCGGATTGTCACTTTCACGCATCCCTGTCGCATCCCCTGATAGGGAGCCGGCCCGCTTCCTAAACCTTATTATGCCAGGCCCCTCTATGCGGCCCCAAGGGATGGGAACGCCCACCGGCAGCCCGTGCCACTCACCGTGATTGCATGCCCGCGGTTTCCATAGCCGAAGAGCTCGCGAAGAAGCAGCGGGAGATCTCCGTCTCGGAGTTCTTCGAGCGGAACAAGCAGATCCTCGGGTACGACTCGCCGACGAAAGCCCTGCTGACCGCGGTCAAAGAGGGAGTTGACAATAGCCTCGACGCGGCCGCGGATGCAGACATCCTGCCCGACGTCCTCGTCGAGGTCCGGAAAGTCGACAAAGACGAGTTCCTAGTGGCAGTCGAGGACAACGGCCCCGGCATCGTTAAGAAGGAGGTGCCGAACGTCTTCGGGCGGCTGCTGTACGGATCCCGATTCCACTCGAGGAGACAGAGCCTCGATCCTGCGGAACCGGTGTTCCTCCTGAAGGACGGCCGAGCGACTCTCACTCCGATAGGCAATCTCGGGGAACGGTACTTCGAGGAGGGCGAAGAGGGCGCCCTTCCCCTGCCCGAAGGAATCCTGGCTCCGTGCTTCTCTCGCAGGAGCGGGCGAGTCCGGTGGAAGCCGGTCACCCACGTGATTCGTCACCGGACGGAGCACCCCGTCGTGCGGATCCGTCTTGGTCACGGCGGCGAAGTCCGGGTCACGGCGAATCACAGCCTCTTCTCGTTCACGCCACACCACGGAATCTTCCCCGCCAAGGCGGGCGATCTGCATCCTGGGGATTACGTCCTGACCCCGAGAACCCTTCCAGAGGTCCCCGATCAACTCCAAGTGCACGCGCTGAACCTCATCGAGCACGTCCCTCAGGGTCTCACGGTCGGCCACCGGTGGTTCGTCTACGGCGTGCCGGAGCGCATCCTCGCAGAAATCGAGTCGAGCCCCAAGACTCGACACCGGATCGGCCAGCAATCGAAGAGGCTCCAGTACGTCTACGAGTATCGGAACGTGGCCATCCCCGTCGAGAACTTCCGGGCCTCCTACCGCGGCCGGAGGTTTCTGCCCCTATGGTTCGTCCTCGCTGCCCGCCTCGGACCGGCCCTCGCTGGAACCTGTCTGAGGAGGTATCAGTCCGGCACGGGCCGACCGCTCGACCTCCCCACGGAGGTCGCCCTAACGGAGGACCTCGCATGGCTCCTGGGACTCTACGTTGCCGAGGGTCACGCGGGCGCTCGACAGGGTGCTCTCACCTTAGGTCTCCACGAGGGTGCCATCGCCGATCGAGCCGAGCGGACCCTCCAAGAGGTATTCCACGTCCGGACCAAACGGTGGGAACGGCGGAACAGCCTTCGCGTCTCGTTCTTCAGCGACATCCTCGCCCTGCTCCTCCGACGATGGTGCGGGACGTCGTCCTTCTCGAAACGAGTCCCGGAGTTTATCTTCCGCGCCCCGCGGCCCGTACGGCGCGCGTTCATGGAAGGGCTCATCACGGGCGACGGATCCAACGCGCATCCCAAGAATCAGCT
The DNA here is from genome assembly GCA_036555455.1 of Thermoplasmata archaeon. GTDB lineage: Archaea > Thermoplasmatota > Thermoplasmata > RBG-16-68-12 > RBG-16-68-12 > RBG-16-68-12. The sequence goes on along the minus strand of DATBLI010000008.1, from coordinate 7,014 downwards.
CGACTACAGCACCGTGAGCCCTCGCCTCGCCAACGAACTCGCCTACCTCTGGAGGATGGAGGGCGTGACGGCGAGCGTGAAGGAGAAGGCGGGAGGATCGCTCGGACGTCGTCCCAGGATGGCTCATTGCGTCGCGGTCTTCGGAGAAGACCTCAGGATTCTCCCTGCGTTCCCGCTGAAGACGCGGGTCACATCGAACAAGTACCGGCGTTTCCCCACATCCCTCCTGGGACCCGGAGTACGGACCACCAAGCGCTCTGTTGCGACCAGCCGGCCGGGCGGGCTGAGCGCGTTCCTCGGAGCATCCCTCCCGTTCGCGGAGAGCTACCTCGACCGCCTGGAGGGTCGCCCGGTGCCCCGGAAACGAGGGCGCCTCGACTTCGCCCTTCGCCAGCAAGGCTACTTCGACGCATCCAACCGGTCCACCGAGAAGGCACGGGCGATCCTCGCCATCGCCTCCGCGGTGGAGTGGTTCGGGACGACCGACCTGAGCCTTGCGCGGGTGGAGGCTGTCAAGCTGGTGGACCGGCCGGAGTGGGTGTATGACCTCTCGGTTCCGGGAGATGGGATGGACGAGAACTTCGTGGCTGGTAGCCACGGTCCCGTATTTGTAAAGAACAGCCGAGGGCAGCAGGGGCTCGGCATCTCGGGCGCGGTGATGTACGGACAGCTAACGACAGGGAAGGCATCCCGCATCACATCGAAGGTCGAAGAAGAGGACACTGCGTACTTCGTCGAGCTGATCGTCGACACGAAGAAGAACATGCCCTCAAAAGTGCGCGAGGATCGTGTAGTCTGGGAGCGCGCCCACGGGACGCGGGTCGAAATCCCACTGAAGGGACGGTACATCGGAGGGAAGCAGTCCATCCTCGAATACCTCAAGGCCACCGCCATCGTGAACCCCCACGCGCGGATCACCTTCAAGCCTCCGGAGGGTGAGACCATCGTGTTCGAGCGAGCGATCGAGGAGCTGCCCCCGAAGACGAAGGAGATCCCGCCCCACCCCCATGGGGTCGAGCTCGGCACGTTGATGCAGATGATGAAGGAGACGAAGAGCTACAAGCTCTCCGCGTTCCTCGAAGAGGAATTCGTCCGAGTGTCCCCGCGGGTGGCCAAGGAGATGTGCGACGCTGCGGGCTTGGACCCAGAAAGAAAACCCAAAACCTTGGGTCTCGAAGAAGCGAAGGCGCTCCACGAGGCGATGCAGAAGGCGAAGCTCATGGCCCCACCGACGGACTGCCTCAGCCCCATCGGCGAGCGCCTGATCAAGAAGGGCCTCAAGAACGTCCTCGGAAATCTGCGCCCGGAGTTCTACGCCCCGCCGGTGACCCGCGACCCCGCGGTCTACTCCGGGAATCCGTTCCAGGTCGAGGTGGGAATCGTATTCGGAGGGGACCTACCTCCCGACCAGCCTGTGGAGGTCCTGCGGTTTGCGAACCGCGTCCCACTGATATATCAAGCGGGCGGATGTGCGCTCACCCAGGCAGCCGCCAACGTGGACTGGCGTCGATACGGCCTCGAGCAACGCGGGGGCCAGGGACTTCCTTTCGGCCCTGCCATCGTCCTCGTCCACATCTGCTCGACGAAGGTCCCGTTCACCTCGGAAGCCAAGGAGGCGGTTGCGACCGCGGACGAGATCATGGCGGAACTCGACCTCGCTCTGAAGGAGTGCGGTCGCCGACTCAAGACGCACCTCACGAAGAAGGCGCATCGGGCAAAGACCCGGGAGAAGTTCGAGATCGTCCAGATGATCCTCCCGCGGATCGCGGAGAAGTCCGCGAAGGTCGTTGGAAAGAAGGTGCCCGTGCTCGACGCAACGATCACGAAGATCATGGGCGTCGTGTGGATCGACGAGTCGATCGCCTACGACAAGAAGCAGAAACGACACACGGTGACGATCGACGTGCACAACTTCACGGACGCGGGGAAGAAGCTGAACCTCCACGTCCTCCTGCCTCGGGGAATCGCGGCGAAGTCCATTGAGCCGAAACCCTCGGAGGTCCGGGAGGACGGGAAACTCAGCTGGGAACTCAAGCGAATTGACTCCGTGGATAAGACGTCCGTGAGCTTCGCCCTCGACGGCCTCGACGAGGCGGAGTACGACGAGTCCGAGATCTTCGTGAGCGGCATCAATCCAGCGCTTGTCATCGGCGCGGAACCGCTCCCAGGCGACTGGGAGCTGAACTACGCGGAGTTCGAGACCGAAGAGGCGGTCCCGGCAACCGCAGAAACGGAGGAAGAAGGCGAGATCGACTACGACGAGACGGAGGAGGCGCTCGAAGATGACAGCTAGGAAGTCCAAAGGGGGAGGCGCGCCCGCATCGAATGCGGCCGTCCAGGCCCTCTATCAGATCGCGGAAGACGTCTACGAGGAGCTAGACGACGGCCAAGTGCCAAAGATGAAAATCCCACTGCGGACGAAGGCGAACATCAAGTTCGATCCGAAACACGCCGTGTGGAAGTACGGCAACCTGATGGGCGTCCGCAGCGCGAAGAAGCTCAAGGGTGCCCTCATGCTCCTGCGGACGATGTACGTCCTCGAGTTCATCCAGGACATGATCCGCGACGCAAAGTCCTCCACACTGCGAGAGATGTATTACATTTCCGAGGGCTGGGACATCGCGAAGTTCCACTCCCAGGACGAGTCGAATCTACTCGCGGAGGACCTCGAGGTCATCACCCAGCTCCTTCGGGAGGACTTCAAGCTCCGGCCCGAGGAAAGTGGCGCGAGCGTGATGGGGAACCTGACGATCGAGGAAATCACGCGGAACGGGGACCGGAAGCGGATCAACTGCCGCGACGACGTCGGCGACGCGGGCTACACGATCCCCTACAACGTGGAGAAGGAGAAGGTCAAGTTCATCGACGCGGATGCGAAGTTCATCCTGGCCATCGAGACGGGCGGAATGTTCGACCGCCTCGTCGAGAATGGCTTCGACGACGACGCAAAGTGCATTCTCGTCCATCTCAAGGGGCAGCCGTCGAGGAGTACACGTCGACTGTTGAAAAGATTAAATGAAGAATTGAAAATAAATGTCGCGGTCTTCACAGACGGGGATCCTTGGTCGTTCCGCATCCACGCCTCCGTGGCCTACGGCGCCATCAAGACCGCGCACATCTCAGAGTACCTAGCCACGCCGACCGCGGAGTTCGTCGGAATCACAGCGAGCGACATCCTGAACTACGAGCTGCCGACAGATGCCCTCACCCCACGGGACATCGCCGCCCTCAATGCGGAGCTCAGCGACCCGCGGTTTAACGACGAGTTCTGGCGGAACGAGATCCAAGCGATGCTCCAGATGAACAAGAAGGCGGAGCAGCAGGCCCTCGCCAAGTACGGCCTCGACTACGTGACGGACACGTACCTGCCGGAGAAGCTCGGCGCCCTCGGGCTGATGTGAGCTACAGCCCTTCCGGCGGCGCGCGAAGCACCGTGCCCAGGGTCCCGTCGACCCAGAGCGGCCGCGTCCTCCGGCCCTCGTTGGACTCGATCTGGAACCGCCAGACCGGGAGAAGGCACAGTTCCGGGCGATCCGAGGTGACCTTCGCGCCGAAGGATCGGCGGACGATCTCGCCCGCCTGCGAAGGTCCCACCTTCGCGAGGGGGACCGGATCGCCGATCTTCTTCGACGGACCGGCCTCGAGATGCGCCCTGGGGACAATCGGTTCGGCGCGCGTCCCGTCGCGCCGCGGGAACTCCTCGAACGTGAGTGAGCCGCCGACCGCCTGGGCGATCTCCCCCGTCACCCCGTTCACAAAGAATTGGCGTGCGATGCGGCCACCCTTCTTCCCGAGGGGCAGCTCCGCCTCGACGCGCCACAGCGGGAGGTAGTAGAACTCCTTGCGGGAGAGCCGCTCCTTTGGAATCACGAGCATCCGGCGGTGGAGGTTCTCCCCCACGCGCTTTGTCGCCCGGACGAGGGGGAGCCGCAGGGGCAACGTCGAAACGCGTTCGGGGACACCCCGGCGCACGTCGAAACCGATCGTCGGGTCCCAGCACACGTCGCGGCCGTCCACATGTTCGGGGCGAAGGAGCCGGGCTTCGGCCATCTTGCGGAGCAGGATCGTCACGAACCTCAGGTCGAGCCCGGTCATCGCCACGACCTCTTCAGGGCCGTACATCCCTGGCAGGTCCTCGAAGATCTTCAGGACCCGAAACCCGACGCTTTCCTCGACTTCCGCATTCACGCTCGTCCGCGCGGCCCGCGCCGCCGCCGTCGCGAGCCTTCGCCGGCGCGAGGTCCGAGCGTCCTCTGTCTCCTTGGACGCGGCGAGGGCACGGGAGGACTGGACTTCGCGGAACCGCTCCTCCGGGACGACGGCATGCTGGGTCGCCAGGCCGCGCACCTCGAGGCGCTTCGCCTCCTCGAGATGATCCGGAGAGAGCAGGACGAACTGGCCCGGCCGCAGGGCCGGGATCACCTCCATGACTCGGTCGGGGTCCGTCGGATGGAGGGATGCGACGAGATGACGCACCCGGTTGAGATCCTGTTTCGCCAAGAGCCGTCCGAGAGCCCAGGTGTTCGCCTGCCCGAGGGCCTTGTAGTCGAGGTCGGTCACGTTCTGTGTGGCGACGATCAGGCCCACGCCGTACTTGCGGGCCTGGCGGAAGAGGAGGGACAGGAACTTCTTCGCGGGCGGATTCCTCGGGTGGGGCGGGCAGAGGCCGGCGACTTCGTCGATGTAGAGGACGAGGCGAAGATCCCCCGCCGGGTTCGACGTCATCCAGTGGTACACGTCCTCGCAGAGAGTCGCGACGACGAGGTCCCGCTCCGCGGAGTTCCTCAATCCGCCCGTGTAGACGATGTTCACGGGCACCCGGCCCGTAGGCGCCCAGGAAAGCATGGATTCCACGCCGAGGGACGGACCCGCGGTGAAAAGGAGGCCCTTCGCGCCGACCGTCATCGCCTTCGCCCGGCGCACCAGGGAGGTCCGCTCCCGTTGCGAGAGAAGCCGTTCCGTCTCTGCCGGAGGCTCGCGCCCGAGGAGGGCGCTCAGCGCCCCGACGTCCTTCGGCCATCGTCCCGCCTTCTGGGCATCCCGAAGGCCCAGGAAGATCGCGTCCTTCACCCGCGAGCCGCTGTCCGCCCCCGGATCGTAGCCCATGCTGCCCGCGAGGCTCTCCGCGAGGGCATCGAGGTAGAGGACCGCATCCTCGGACGCGTCAAAGGATGGTGGGAGCTTCAACGGGTTGAGGCTCGCGGGAGAGCCCTTCGAGGAACCAGGCGTCCAAATCGACACGGCCGCCCGGGACCAGTAACCATCGAGGATCTCCGGCGGGGGCGGATGGAGAGCCGCGGAGTCCTGGGTATGGGCGAGCGCGAGGGAGGCAAGGTCCCCCTGGGTATCCACGGCAATCACGGGCACGCCGACGCGGACGGCCTCCTCGAGGATCGCCTTCGCAAGGACCGTCTTGCCGGATCCGGTCGCCCCGAGGATCACCGCGTGGCGGAGGAGGTCTTCCTCGGGCAGCCGAAGGGGTTCGCCCGTGTCCGGGTTCACTCCGAGATGAAGGGGGATGGGACCATCTCCGGTGGGACGCAGAGGCGAGTCAGGAACGCCGCGGGGATATAGCTTTAGTGGGACTTCCCGTAGGATTCGCACAAAGACACATAGTAAATACGGTACGGCCCGAGGGTACTTACTCGCCGGTTCACGTCGGAACCTCGAGACCGGAAGCAGGGATTCCCATGTACCATGAGGTCCGATTCCACGGCCGCGGCGGCCAAGGCGCAGTCATGGCCGCCCAGGCGCTCGCGGTCGCGGCATCCCACGACGGCTACTCGGCCATCGCCTTCCCGTTCTTCGGCGCGGAGCGCCGCGGGGCGCCCGTCCTCGCGTTCGCGCGGTTCGGCGAGGAACGCTTGCGGGCCCGAACCCAGGTCTATGAGCCGCATTTCGTCGTCGTCCTCGACGAGAGTCTCGTGGAGACGGTGGATGTGCTCGCGGGCCTGCGGCCCGGCGGCATCGTCGTCATGAACACGGTCCGTTCCCCGGACGAGCTCGTCCTCTCGAAGAAGGCGAAAGCCGCGACCGTGGACGCGACGTCCATCGCCTTGGAACACACGAAACAGGCCGCGGTGAACACGGCGATGCTCGGCGCCTTCGCGAAGGCCACGGGCCTCGTCTCCATCGAAGGCGTCGAGGCGGGAATCCTCGACGTCTTCGGGCGCAGGCTGAGCCGGGAGATCGCCACGAGGAATGTGGCCGCCGCCCGGGCCGCGTACGAGGCCACCCGGTTGGGGGAGGCGGACGACGGCCGCGTCTACCCGAAGGCGTCGAAGTGGCTGCCGACGGTCCAGGAACTCCCGCCGGGGCTCGCAACACCGGCGATGGAGACGCCCTTCGGCCCCGTCGGAGTGGGGAGCAGCCCCGCGAACCGCACGGGGGGCTGGCGCGTGTCGAAGCCTATCCTCGACGAAAGCAAGTGCACGAACTGCCTCCTGTGCTGGTTCTACTGCCCCGATGCTTCGATCACCCGGGGGGACAAGGTCGTCGAAATCCACTATGACTACTGCAAGGGCTGCGGCGTCTGTGCCGCGGTCTGCGCGCCCCGGGCGATTGCGATGGAACGAGAGACCCTCGCGGAGGTGCGATCGTGATGGAGACGAAGACCGCGGCGAAGGGCGAGCGGCGAATGGTTACGGGAGACTACGCCGCCGCATGGGGTGCGATGGTCTCCCGACCCCAGGTCATCGCCGCGTACCCGATCACCCCGCAGACGATGATCATCGAGCACCTTGCGGAATTCCTCGCCGCGGGCACGTTGGACGCGGAGATGATGCGCGTCGAGTCCGAGCACAGCGCGATGTCCGCGGTCATCGCCGCGGAGGCCACCGGGGTGCGGACGTACACGGCGACCTCGTCCCAAGGCTTGGCCCTCATGCATGAGCCCCTGTTCGTCGCGCCGCCGCTACACCTGCCCATCGTCATGTCCGTCGTGAACCGCACGGTCGCCGCACCCCTGGGGATCTGGGTCGAGCACAACGACACGATGCCCCAGCGGGACACGGG
>DATBLI010000007.1:0-5980 GCA_036555455.1 Thermoplasmata archaeon | reverse complement strand
GACGCACCTCCGCGACGAGCTCGCGCTCCTGCTCCGCATCGGCGGGCTCGAGCCGGACGAGGTCGCGCAGGTCAACGCGCGCGGCCACGCCGCCGCCTTCGTACGCCCGCGGGCGTAGCGGACAAGTTCGCCCTCGAAGCCAATAGCCACCCGGCCGAGGGCTTGCCAAGATCGCCCGCATGATAAGCGTCTATGGCGGAATCCGGTTCACCGAGCGTCAGCGACAGGTCGTCCGACTGATCGCGGTGGGGTGCTCGAACCTCGAGATCGCCGACCGGCTCGGCGTGTCCCCTCGCACCGCCAAGGCTCATTCGGACGTGCTTCGCTCCAAGCTCGGCGTCAGCCGGCGCAGACAGATCCCGGCCGCCTACCGAGAGGCGACGGGAGAGAACCCCCTCGAAGGCCTCGAGCCGTCCCTCGGCGTGCGCGACGACTCCCGCACGCTGCTCTGATCGGCCTCGAGGAACGAGAGCCCCGCGCCCGCGGCTCGTGCCAAGGGCGCGGGCGCCTTCCCGGCCCGCCGGTGGAAGGAGCCCCGCCGACGCGTTAGGCTCACACCCGACACGGGAGCGATAGCCGTGACGGAGATCCAGGGCGCCGTCCTCACACCGCTCTTCCGGCAGCACACGCGCCGACCGCGGCTGACCACGCTACTCGACGAGGCAACGGCGCAGGCGATCCTCGTCATCGCACCGGCCGGTTACGGAAAAACAACGCTCGCCCAGGAGTGGCTCCAGGGCCGGGACGACATCGCCTGGTACCAGGCCACCGCGGCCTCCGCCGACCTGGCCGCGCTTTCGAACGGGCTGGCGAACGCCGTCTCGCGCCTCGTCCCAGATGCCGGAGAGCGCGTGCACCAGCGTCTCCGTGTCGGCGACGAAACGGAGCGCCTTGCGCGTCCCCTGGCCGAGCTCCTCGCCGAGGATCTCGAGCCGTGGCCCGCCGACGGGATCATCGTCCTCGACGACTACCACCTCGTCGCGGAGTCGAAGCCGGTCGAGGAGTTCGTGGACTGGCTCCTGATGCTCGCCCGGATCCGGGTCGTCGTCACGAGCCGACGCCGGCCCTCCTGGGCAACCGCCCGCCGATTCCTTTACGGAGAGGCTGTCGAGATCGGCCGCGAGGAGCTGACGATGACCGACGACGAGGCGGCCCGCGTGCTCGAAGGACGCTCGACCGACTCGGTCCGCGCGCTCGTCCGCCAGGCCGAGGGCTGGCCCGCCCTAATCGGCCTCGCCGCGCTGTCGGCCGACCTCGAGTTTCCGCCGGAGAAGGTCTCTGACTCCCTCTACCGCTACTTCGCCGAGGAGGTCTTCCGTCGCGAGCCGCCAGAGGTGCAGCGATTCATGCTCCTCGCGTCGATCCCCCTCTCCCTCGACGCCCGCGTCGCCCGCGACGTCCTTGGTTTGGCCGATCCGGAGTCGACGCTCGAGCGACTGCGCGACGAGGGGCTCGTCCAGCACTTACCGGGAGGCGAGCTGCGGTTCCACCCTCTCCTCCGCGAGTTTCACCATACGCGGCTGCTCGCCGAGGATCCGCAGACGTTCGGGGACAAGGCCCAACTGGTGATCGAGGACGCGGTCGAACACGGGCGCTGGGAGGAGGCGTTCCAGCTCTCGCTCCAGATCGATCCCGTGGGCGAGGCCGCCGAGATCGCCGGTCGCGCCGCACGCAGCCTCCTCGCCTCGGGTCAGAGCGAGACGCTCGAGAAGTGGCTCTCGGCCTGCGGCGCCGCCGCCGTTACGGTTCCCGGAGCCGCCCTCGCACGAGCCGAACTCCTGATCCGCAAGGGCGAGATGGCAGCAGCAACCGCCATCGCTCAGGACGCCATCGGTCGGCTCCCATCAGATCACGCGGATCTCCCGAGAGGCTGCAACATCCTCGGCCGAGCCCTGCACTTCACGTCGCATGAACACGAAGCCTTCGTTGCGTTTCAACGGGCGTGCGAGCTGGCTGGTGAGGATGACGACCTCAAGGACGCTCTCTGGGGTCTCGTTCTCACCGCCACGGAGATTGCCCCCGACACCATTCCGATCTACCTCGACGAACTCGGTTCGCAGTATTCCGACGATCTCGATGTTCGATTCAGGCTGGCTGTAGGACGCTACGCCCGGGCAGAACAGAGCCCATCCATCGCCGGCGAATGGGCGCAGTTCGAAGGACTTCTCCCTTGCCTTGAGCATTCGAAAGACCCGATCGCATCGTCTAGTTTTCTGGCTACCGCGGCGTCATTCGCAAAGCTGCGAGGACGGTATGCAGTAGCCCGAGAATTGGCGCAGCGAGCACTCTGCATCTGCAGCGATCTTCGTCTGGACTTCGGTCGAGCAGCATGCCTCGCCTACCAGGCGGAGGCCGAAATCGGTCTGCGCCACTTCACAGAAGCATCCCGGACGCTTCGCTCATTTGCGAAGAGTCGTCTTCGGAAAGAGGACCCCTATCTCTACGTCGAAGGCGTCCGAATCGCCGCATGCCTGCTGGCGTCCAAGGGCGCCCTTGCAGATGCGCTCGCCACTGAGAAGAGTCTCCCGCAAGGGCCTCTCCCGCCCCGAGCGCTGGGGGTCTATTTCGGCAGCTTGGCAATCATCCACGCAGCCGCCGGGGAAACGACCAGAGCAAGGGCCGAGGGCGACATGGCTCGTCAGCACAGTAGAAACATTGAGGCCCGCTACTGCTCAGCGCTTGGCGAGGTGATCGCGACGGGCGTTGAGGGCAATCATGATGAGTTTCGCAAGCGCGCATCGGAAGCAATCCTTTCCTGCGGAGATGCCGACTACTTGGATGGCCTTGTTCTCGCCTACCGCGTCTACCCTCAGCTTCTTGAGGCGGGAGAGGACTGTGCCGAGGTTGCGCGAGTCCTTCGAGCCGCCTTGTCAATGAGCAACGACCACAGGCTCGCCCGGCGAGCGGGCCTTGAGCTGCCGTCCGAGACGCCGGTGGGCGTCCTTGGAGCACTCACGACACGCGAACTGGAGGTCGTCGAGCTTCTTTCAGAAGGACTCACCAACAAGGAGATCGCTCAGCGCCTATTCATCGAGGTCAGCACGACCAAGGTGCACATTCGTCACATTCTCGACAAGTTCGGCGTCCCGAATCGCATCAAGGCGATTCTGATTGCACGCGAACTCTTGGCGGAGGACGAGATGGTCAGGCTACGCCAGCCGCGACGCGTGGAAGCAGAGCCGGCTGACGCTGGGCCTCGATCGTGAAGTCTGAGCGAGCCCCCGAGAGGTACGTCTCGCTTGCGCCGGCGAGGATTGCTTCGAAAGCGGCAACAACAGTTGTGTCGAACTGCGTTCCGGTGGCCTGCGCGAGACGGAATCGAGCCACGCGACTCGGCATCGCTTCCCGGTACGGACGGCCCGAGGTCATGGCGTTGTACGCGTCCGCCACTGCGATGATCCGAGAGAGAAGCGGGATCGCTTCACCTCGCACTCGGTCAGGGTAACCATTGCCGTCCACGCGCTCGTGGTGATGTCGAACGATGCGTGCGATCTCCGCATAGTCGTCGACCTTCGCGAGGATCCTCTCCCCGATCGCCGAGTGCTCCTCCATGCGACGACGCTCCTCCAGGGTCAATGATCCTGGCTTCTCGAGGAGGCCTGCCGGCAAGCCAACCTTTCCGATGTCATGGACAAGGCCGCACAGATGTGCCATTTGCTGTTCCTCATGACTCAGGCCCAGCCGGTCGGCGATGTCTCGCGCGTAGACTGCGACCGCTGCGGAATGACCGGCCGTGTACTGATCCCGCGCGTCGAGAGCGGCAACGAGCGCGGTCGCGAAAGAAAGGTTCGCCCTCTCCAGCCGATTCTTAGCCAGCTGGAGCTTCTCGGTCGTTTCACGCTGCTCGCGGTAGAGGCCGTGGAGTCGATGTGCTGCGAAGGCGGGCGCCAGGAAGAGGACGAGACTCCAGGGGGAGATGTACTCGAATGCGTAGACGAGGAGGAGGATCACAGGCGCGTACAGTGGCACGGTCCCAATTAGGACCGGCCTGACAAGCCTCAGGAATCCCGCGCAGTCGCCGGTTCCTCGCAGGGTGACAACCACGGCACCAATTGCGGCGGCGAATGCACCCTCGACGAACACCGCTAGTGCGGCCGCGAGCGACAGTTGTCCGAACGAGGGGTCATCAGGGAGTACGGCCATCGCGGCCAGTCCAGCGAACCCTCCGCTCAGCGCCGTCATACAAGTCCACGTCAACCAGCGGACGTACGGTGGGCGTAGATCCGTTGCGAGGCCAATCGCCGCGACGGCCATGGCAGTGAGGGGGCCAAAAGCGACCGCTGCGAAGAGAATCGGCAGCAGCGAGACCGTGATCTCAAGATTCGCGCTTAACCGGACAGGCTGACGTTCGGCGAACACCGCGACAAGACCGAGGAGGCCAATGACCCACAGCGGCGCCAGGGGAAGCCCGAAAGCCACTAGCGAAGCCGCCAGCGAGACCGTGAGAAAGGCTAGAGCCGTCGCGAAGACAACGATGGGCTCAACTCGACGTCGAACAAAGGCCACTGGCGGACTAACCACAAGATTCTGACGAAAACTAGTCAAGACTCTTGCAGATCCCCCAAAAGGGGTATACGATCTGCGTCGCCGTCATTCCCGGAGAGGAGACCATTCATCGTGCTTCAGTGGAAGATTCGCTTTCCAGCATTGCTTGCGTTTGCTGCCTCGGTCGCTGCGATCGCTGGCGGCCTCAGGCCCTGGTAAACCTCCCGAAGTCTTAGCTTTCCCACAGGCGTCCACATCCCTCCGACGAGGGATTTCAAGAGTCTGTGGATAAGGCGCGGAAGACCCGGTCGCCCAGTACGACGCGGGGGGTCTTCTGTCGCTTGAAACATTAGAGCTCGGCCCAGAATGAGCCTCGTCGCCGCGGTGTCATGGGCGAGTGCGAGGCAAGGACGCAGGGAGCGCGCTCGCGCCGTCCAGGGCGGCTCAGTGGCTCATTTGGATCGAGCTCGTCAGGAGATGATGCCGCGGCGAAAGCCGATGGCGACCGCGTGGGCGCGGCTTCGCGCCTGCAGCTTGGCGAGCAGGTGGCGCACGTGGGACTTCACCGTCTCCTCCGAGAGGAAGAGGCGCTGGCCGATCTCGCGGTTGACGAGGCCGTCCGAGATCAGCTGGAGAACCTCGATCTCGCGCATCGTCGGCTCCTGCTCGAGCTCCCGCATCGGCTGCGTGAGCGGGATCACGTCGGCGCTCTGACCGCGGCCGTTCCGTCGCGCTGCGACCTCGTCGAAGCGGCGGGAGTGGTCCAGGTACCGGCTCAGGATGTTCTTACGCTCGGCGGCGTCCATAGGGCCATTGGATCGGCGGCCGGCCCTGTGGACAACACCCCATAAAGAGTGAGGAGCCTCTAACCCGCTTGGCTAGCCGATCGGCGGCTCGTGGCGGAAGCGGGAGGCCAGGCGGACACGGCACCCTTCCATCCCGGCTCCGGACACGGCAGTATCCAGCCTCGGCGTGAAGCGACGCGGTGAATCAACACCTGGGGGATGTGTAAACCGCGGTCGCGGCGTCAATACTGAGGGTGCAGCTTGTCGACCGGCCCCGATGCGGCGGGTGCATTGGTCGGCAACAAGTCGGGGGCGGAGCTCAATGCGGTGAGTTCCGCCCCCGTCTCTGTGTGACGGGAGGAACGGCCTCGGGGGTTCGCTAGGCCGCGACCGAGGCGAGCTCGCGGAGCGCGGCGAGCCGCTGGAGGGCCTGGCCCTCGAGCTGGCGCACCCGCTCGCGGGTGAGCCCGAGCTCGGAGCCGATCGCCTCGAGCGTCCAGGGATCGCCCTCGAAGCCGAAGCGCAGCTCGAGGATGCGCCGCTCGCGCTCGGGGAGCGCGTCGAGCGCCTTGCGGACGCCCTGCTTGCGGAGCGACTCCTCGGCCTCGTCGAACGGGTCGGCGGCCTCGCGGTCGGCGAAGAGGTCGCCGAGCTCTCCCTCGTCGTCGGAGCCGACGCTCTGGTTCAGGGAGACCGACGCCTGCGCCGCC
>DATBLI010000006.1:0-3160 GCA_036555455.1 Thermoplasmata archaeon | reverse complement strand
CACAATCCTGCGGTACAGTATCGAGCGAGGACTTATCGCCCTCCACCTCGGACATGGGTCCCGTGCAATCAGGTCAGGCTCGTCCACCTGGCCCGACGTCCCGTCGCTCTCCCGGTACGCCGGAGGGCCGGATCGGGAGGGCCGAATCCGAGGAACTGCTGCGCAGCCACATGGACCCCGACGACCTCCGCAAGCTCGCCGCGATCGGGAACGAGCGGGTTCGGGCCTTCGTCGCGGAGGCCGTGGAGCTCCTCCGACCTGTCTCCGTGCTCGTCGCCACGGACGACGCTGGCGACCTGGCCGCCATTCGCGAGCTGGCCCTCGCGAGCGGAGAGGAGACACCCCTGGCGATGGCAGGCCACACGATCCACTTCGATGGATACCAGGATCAGGGCCGCGACACGTTCTCGACGAAGTACCTGCTGCCGCCGGGAATGGACCTCGGTCCGCGGATCAACTCGATTCCCAAGGCCCAAGGCCTCGCGGAGGTCAAGGGCCTCATGGCCGGTGCCATGGCAGGCCGGCGGATGATCGTGCGGTTCCTCGTGCTCGGGCCCCTGGAGTCCGCCTTCTCGATCCCCTGCGTCCAAATCACCGACTCCCCATACGTGGCGCACAGCGAGGACCTCCTCTACCGCCCCGGCTACGAGGAGTTCCGGCGGCGCGGTGACGGCCTGGGCTTTTTCCGCTTCCTGCACGCCTCGGGCCGCCTCGAGAACGGAGTGAGCGCGGACTGGAAGAACCGCCGCGTGTACATCGACCTCGAGGACGAGACCGTGTACACCGTGAACACGCAGTACGCGGGCAACACCGTGGGCCTGAAGAAGCTCGCCCTTCGCCTCGCGATCTGCAGGGCGTCCCGGGAGGGCTGGCTCGCGGAGCACATGTTCCTCATGGGCGTCCACGGTCCCGGCGACCGCACGACGTATTTCCTTGGAGCCTTTCCCTCCATGTGCGGCAAGACCTCCACGGCGATGACCCCCGGCCAGACCATCGTGGGCGACGACCTCGCCTACCTGCGGAACGTCGGCGGCGAGGTGCGCGCGGTGAACGTCGAGCGCGGGATTTTCGGGATTATCCAGGACGTGAACGCGAGGGACGACCCCGTGATTTGGGACGCCCTGACCCGCCCTGGCGAGGTGATCTTCTCGAACGTCCTCGTCCACGACGGCCGGCCATACTGGAAGGGGATGGGTGTCGACCTGCCGGAGGAGGGCACGAACCACAGCGGAAAGTGGCGGAAGGGCAAGGAGGACGAGGAGGGCAAGGAGATCCCCGTCTCCCATCCGAACTCGCGGTACACCCTGCGGATCGGGGAGCTCGCGAACCGCGATGCCATGGCGGAGGACCCCCGAGGCGTCGTCGCGGGCGGCATCATCTACGGCGGCCGCGATTCGGACACCTGCGTGCCGGTGGAGCAGGCCTTCGATTGGGCCCACGGCGTCACGACGAAGGCGGCGACGATCGAGAGCGAGACGACCGCGGCGACCCTAGGCCAAGCGGGCGTGCGGAAGTTCAACCTGATGTCAAATCTGGACTTCCTCTCCCTGCCCTTGGGCCGCTACATCCGGATGCACCTGGACTTCGGGAAGGCCCTTCGGAATCCGCCCCTCATCTTCTCCGTGAACTACTTCCTTAGGGGCCGCACGGGTAGGTACATGAACGGCAAGCTGGACAAGCGGGTGTGGTTGCAGTGGATGGACCTGCGGGTCCACGGCGAGGTCGGCGCGATCGAGACGCCCACGGGGCTCATTCCGCAGTACGAGGACCTGCGTGGGCTCTTCCGAAGACACCTGGGCAAGGGCTATCCGGCCGAGGCGTACGCAGCCCAGTTCACGGTTCGTATCCCGGAGCTGCTCTCAAAAACGGACCGGATCGAGGCAATCTACCGCTCCGAAGCGGAAGTCCCGGAGGAGCTGTTCCGACAGCTCGGCGTGCAACGGAAGCGCCTCGAGGCTCTCCGACGAGAGAAGGGCGACCAGGTCTCCCCGCTGGACCTATAGCCGAACCTTCGCGGGCTTTCCACCGATAGATATTCAACCTCGTGAGGTGCGTCTATAGCATCACGGAGAGAATCGATGGCCACTTGTCCTCGATGCGGCTATTCCCGCTGGCTCCTGCCGATTCAGGCCTGCCCTGTTTGCGGCGGGGCCGCATGCAGCCACTGCCTCTCCGTGTACGGGTCCTATGTGAGGCCCGACGGCAAGACGGTTCACTGCAAGGCGTGCAGCTGGGAGTGCCTTGACAAGTGGACGCGAGATCGCATGTCCCAGGGCCAAGTCCTCGTCCCGTGGAGGCAGCGTTGGAGCCTCTCCGGGGTCGTCTTGGACCCGATGGCGGCCAGGCGCGCGCTCGTAATTCAGGCCGAACACTTCGTCCTCGCCGGCCGATATGAAGACGCCGCCAGATCCTATGAGAATGCAGGGATGTGGAGAGAGGCGGGAGAGGTGAGGCGCAGGGACAGGCAGCACGTGGTTACGCAGGTCCATGTGGACCTGAACGACCTCGTCGAGCAGTTGAGGAGGATGGGACTCTCCGCGAGCTACACGTGCCCCGTGTGTCGCAGCCCTTCCAGGATCACGGGAGACACCCCTCCCGACGCTCTGACGAAATGCCAGTACTGTGGCACCGTGATTCGTTCGGTCGACCTAGTTGAGGCCGTAACCCAGGTTGTGGGCTACCGATAGATCGCAGGCGGGGAGGGACCCGCCCTCGATAACCTCAGAAGGAAAGGATTCGGGTTCGCGTGCCGCGGGCTCTCGCGATGCGACTCGGGTGCCGTTGTCCTCGGGATCTTCAGGCTACTTGTCCAGCGTGATCGTCGTTACCGTGGCGTGGGGCTGACCGGGGTAGTAGGAGACCCGGATGAAACGGCGGCCCGCGAGGAGGGCGACCTGGACGAAGCCGTCACTCCCGGTTTCCAGCTCGCCGATCGGTTCCAGCTCCGCATCGACGATGTTCATGATCCGCTTCGAAGCGTCCTTCGGGAACCATCCGGAGTAGGGATCGAGATGAAGGATCTTCTTGCGGAGGTCTTCCACCCGCGCGTCCAGCGCCTTCCGCGCATCCTTTGTCGGAGAGGGTTTCTTGCTCTTGCTCATCCCGGTCCCTCACGCAGCCACGCTACTTATGGTTGAGTGCAGTCCTTCGGCAGAAGTCC
>DATBLI010000005.1:0-5306 GCA_036555455.1 Thermoplasmata archaeon | reverse complement strand
TCATGCGCCCCGCCCCGCTCCCCGGTTTCGGCATGGGGCTCGGGTGGTTGGCGCTGGCCTTGACGGCCGCCGTGCTCAACGGGTTCAGCACCCTCGCGGCGAAGCCGAGCGCCGACCGTCTCGGAACGAGGGCCATGAGCGTCGGCGCGACCCTGACCGAGGGGATCGCGTTCGGGGTGGCCGGACTCGTGAGTGTGCGCAGCCCCCTTTCCGTGGGGGTGGCCGTGGTCCTCGCCGCGCTGGCAGCGGGCTTCCTCGGCGGGACCGGATACCTGTTCTTCTTCGCGGGGATGCGGCGGGGGAGCGTCGGCCTGGTCGGGACGATCTCCGCGACCGCGCCCGTGCTCACCGTGCTCCTCGGTGTCACGTTCCTGAGCGAAGTGCTTGCGGGCCTCCAGGTCCTGGGCATCGTGGCGACCATCGCGTGCGTGCTCCTCCTCACCGTGGAGCCGCGACACCGGACCGCAGGCCGTCGCGCGGCGGTCGTCTTCAGCCTGGGCGGTTTCCTCACCTGGGGGCTCTGGGGCTTCCTGGTCAAGGCGAGCGTGGACGCGCTCGGGGAGGGGAGCCTGTTCCTCCTGCTGGCCGTGGGCTACCTGGGCATCGCTGCCATGGCCGCGCTTCTCGGGAGGAACCATGGTGTACCGCGGCCGAATCCGTCACGGCGGATCTGGGCCATCGGCATCTGGGTCTTCGTGTCAGGCTCGATCGCCGCGATCGTCCTGACGGCCGCGTACGATTCGGGACCGGCGGCCCTCGTGGCACCCGTGTCTGCGACCTATCCGGTCATCGCCACGCTGGGGGCCGCGGCGTTCCTGAAGGAGAAGCTGGACTGGCGAGTGGGCGTGGCGCTCCTCCTCTTTGTCACAGGGATTACGCTCCTGTCCACCGCTTGACGACCGGCCGCAGAGATCACGGAGGCCAAGTCTTCCTGACGGGCCTCCGGGGACCGTCCGTGTCAGGCCGAACTCACCGCGTCCCGGATGAGGTCTCCGTACGTCTCCGGTCTCCGCGTGTCGAAGAACCCAAAGAACGACCGTGCCTCCCGGATCTGGGACAGGTCCAAGTCCACGAACACGATCCCGGGACGGCTCGTCGAGGCGCGGCGGAGGACATGGCCCCAAGGGTCGGCGACGAAGCTGCCGCCGTAGAAGCGGATCCGCTCCTCCTGCCCGACGCGGTTCACTGCGGCGACGAACACCCGGTTCATGACGGCTTGGGCCCGCATGACGAGCTCCCAGTCCGGGCGCGAATCGAATCCGGGCCGGGCGATTTCGGAGCCGATCGCGCTGGGGTAGACGATGAGCTGGGCGCCCCGGAGGGCCAGGGCCCGGGAGACCTCAGGGAACCACTGGTCCCAGCAGACCGCGAGGCCGACCTTCACCGGGCCGACGCGAGCCGCGACGTAGCCCAGGTTGCCGGGTTGGAAGTAGCGGTCTTCCCGGTATCCCTCGGAGTCGGGGATGTGGATCTTGCGGTACCGGGCGCGGACATTCCCGCGGTCGTCGATCAGGGCGAGGGCGTTGTAGCACGTCGCCTCGTCGACGACCTCGGCGTAGGGGAGGACCACCGCGACGTGCTCGCTCCCGGCCGCCTCCTGGAACCGAGCGAGGAGGGCTCGGGGTTCGGGGAACTGCTTCCTCCGGCTCCGCGTGTCTGCGAACTGGCCCACGTACCGGTTCGTGAACAGCTCCGGCAGGATGCCGAGGTCCGCGCCTCCGCGGGACGCCGCCGCGACACTGCGCATCGCCCCTCGGACGTTGTCCTCCGGTCGCGGGGAGATCCGCATCTGGACGAGGGCGATTCGGAACGGCTTCGATGCCTTGCGGGGCACGGGATCCCTCATCGATGCACCAGGGCGCCGTACTCCGCGGGGCGTCGGTCGCCAAGGACCTCCGACCGGAGTGCGCGAAAGGTCTTGGTCATCCGGAAGTCGATGTCCACGAGGTGCACCTTCGCGGTCCGCGACCGGGACTCGAAGACGACGTCTCCCCGGGGTCCGAGGACGCGCGAACCTCCGAAGAAGGTGAGGCCCCGGGGCCAATCGGCGCGTGCGTGGGAGCCCGGCTCGCGGCCCACATGGTTGACGCCGAGGAGGTAGACCGCGTTGGCTCGCGCCCAGGACGGGTAGAGGAGGCCCCAGTCCCGCTTCCCATGGAGGGAGTAGGCGGCGGGATGGAACAGGATCGTGGCGCCTTGGCAGGCGAGGAGCCGGGGGACCTCGGGGAAGTCGCCGTCGTAGCAGACCATGATCCCGGCACGGCCCCAGGGCGTCCGGGCGGTCCGGAAACCTCGTCCTGCCGCGAACCAGCGGCGCTCGTAGTCGGACCAGAGGTGGACCTTCCGTTGAACCAGGCAGACGTGTCCTCGGGCATCGAGGAGCACGGATGTGTTGTGCGGAGCTGCGCCGCGGGATTCCGCGATGCTCCCGGCGAGGATCCAGAGTCCATGGCGCCGCGCGGCCCCGGCGAGCGCCGCGATGGACGGACCCGCGATCGGTTCGGCGATGCGCCGGAAGAGGGGACCGGCCAGGTAGCCCGTGTTCCAGAGCTCCGGGAGGACAGCGAGTTCGGCGCCCTTCCTCGCTGCCTCATCGACCATCCGTACGGCTCGCTCCACGTTCTCCTGGACGTCGCACGGCGCCGAGGAGAATTCCAGGAGGGCCACTCGCGTCATCCGATCCGCCCGCCGCGGCGGGAGGGACGCGGCCCACGGGCATAAAAGCAGCGGCGCCGGCCCGGACGTCGTGCCGACGAGGCAGGACCGTCGTCGAAAAGCCACCCAACCAAGACGGCGACGTCCTAGGGGGCCTTGGCTCGGAACCCACCGGGGGCCGCCCACTCCGACTTCGAGGAGCTACCCCCGGCCTGAGGCGTCGCCTGCCGAGGCGGACAACCTGCACATACAGCGACCACCGTTCGAACGGCGGGTTGCCAGCGCTCCGCGGCGTGGTCGAGAACAGTGAGCGACGTCCGCGCGCAGCGCAGTATCGACATCGCCCTTATGTACGGCCGCCAGGGTCGTCGAGGCCGTGGCCCTGACGCTGTGCCGCCGGGATTGGATCGCCCTCGCCGTGTTCCTTGGCGTCTCGTTCGCTGCCGCGGCGATCGGCTCGTACGCGACCGCGCTGTCCCTCGATCCCTGGTATGCAGGCCTCGCGAAGCCCGACTGGACGCCCTCGGGCGCCGTCATCGGAACGATTTGGACGGTCCTGTACACGCTCATGGGGATCGCCGCGTGGCTCGTGTGGCGCCAAGTCGGATGGGCCCTCTCCCCGTCCCTCGTCCTATTCGGCGTCCAGCTCGGCTTGAACGTCCTGTGGTCCGTCCTCTTCTTCGGAGCGAGGAATCTGCCCGCGGCGTTCGGGGAGATCATCGTCCTCTGGTTGGCGATTCTCGCGACCCTGGTCGCGTTCTGGCGCGTGAGGGCCCTCGCGGGCGTCCTGTTCGTGCCCTACCTCGTGTGGGTGACGATCGCAGGGTCCTTGAACTACGTGCTGTGGCAGTTGAATCCGTAGTCACCGGGACGCATAGGTCTCACCAACCACGCTCAAGCTGGACCCAGGGGTCTCAACGAGTCGACGCCATCGCGGTCTGCAGGTACCGGACGATTCGCCTCGCGCCGCGCCGCTCTGGGTCCAGGTCGGGATTGTAGATTGCCACGTCCATACCGACGGCGCGCCCGGAGACGAGGGCCACGGTCGTGAGGCTCTCCAGCTGGACCCAGGTCAAGCCTCCGGGCTGCGGGTAGTCCACGGCCGGCAGCGATCGCGTCGATAGGACGTCGAGATCCACGTGGAGCCACAGCGCGCCGGCCTTCGAGGCCACCCGTCGGACGGCCTTGCGAGCCAAGGTCCCGAGGCCCCCTCTGCGCACTGCATTCGCATTGTAGAACGGGGTGCTTCCGTCATCGAGGGACCGGATGCCCGCCCTTTGGAGGATCTCTCGATCGCGCGGGCCGAGGATGCAGACTTGGGACGGATGGACCACGGACTCCGAGCCCATCGCTCGACGGATCAACGTCGGCGTCTCGAGCCCGAGGGCGAAGCCGAGTTCCATGTCGGCCGCCTCGCCGGTCGGCGACCGATGCGGAGGGTAGGCGTCCTCATGTCCGTCCACGAAGATCAGTCCGGTGGATTGGACCTCCTTCGCGGCGGCCAGGCATCCGAGGAGAATCGGACAATCTCCGCCGATCACGAGCGGGAAACGGCCTTCCTGGAGGATGCCGCGCACCTTCGTGCGAACGGTGCGAACCATGGACGCCTGGGAGCGATACGCGATGATCCCTGACTCCGGATCGCGCCTTTCCATGGGCCTGAGAAACGACACGTCTCCGTCATCGCGGATGTCGCAGGAGCGGCGGAGCGCGTCCACGAGTCCCGCCTGTCGGAGGACGACAGGGGCCCTCGCGACGCTATCCGTCTTCCCCGCCGAATTCGTCGGGACGCCAATCAGGCTGACCAACCGATCCGTTCGTCTCATCGAAACCCTCCGGTCTATTGGGGAGCGAGACCTGCGGACGTTCGGTAATCGCAGCTCTCCTATGAAACCGCTCCAAGCGGGCATGGGCCTCCCCCGTCCGCGATCTCGAGGTTTGCCTCCTTGCGAACAGATCCGATTGAAACATCTGGAAGTTCGTCCTATGAGGAACCGGAGGATTCGAGATGGCGGTCGACGGCAAGCTCCGAGGGAGGAGAACTCCGGGTCGACCCCTCTGGGTCGCGCTTGCGGCGGCCTTGGTCGTCGTTGTGGTCCTGGCCTTCGTGATCTTCGCGGTCCTCGGTCCGAGCCCTGTGAAGCACGACACGAATCGGTGGGCGGTGATCCAGGACCTCTACGCGTCACGGCTCGCCGTCGAGCCGACGAACGACACCGTGTGGGCGAGGCTCGTCGGGATGCACGGGGACGGGTCGAGGCTGTGGGTCGGCGGCGTCGTGGAGCGATACGCCAACACCTGGGGATTCCGCTTCCGGCCGGACACCGTCAGAGTCGCGGAGATCACGGCGGAGGGGCTTCAGTCGACGATCCGCGGGATCAGCGAGGATCTGGACTACTGGGTCGGCCTGGGCTGGGCCTACGTGTACGCGGGGGTCGTCGAGGTCCACGGCTCGTGACAGATGCAGCTGAGACGACGCGGTCGACCGGCCGGGCGACGGGGAGGGCCCATCGCACCGACGACCATGTGCCAAGAGTGCCTCCATGTCTCCGCGGCCCCGGAGTGGATGGAGTCGGTTCAGCCTCCTCGTGCGCAAGTATATGTAGTTGAACGTAACTTTCGTCGTGTGGATCTCGTGTTGGACTCGGACG
>DATBLI010000004.1:0-11088 GCA_036555455.1 Thermoplasmata archaeon | reverse complement strand
GTCCACGGTCTTCGTCCCCCTTCCGGACCATCGTTCCACCTGGGTTTCCGTGCCCACGGCGATGATCCGATCGCCCCGGACCGCGAGCCCATGGGCCCAGGGGTGCGCGTCGGATGCCGTGAAGATCTTGCCGCCCACGAGAACGAGTTCCGCGTCCCCCGCCATGGAGGCGGCGAGGGCGCAGAACCCGAAGGACTTTTCGGCAGACTCCGCCGCATGGCGCTGCGGTAGCTATAAGCCGCTCCCGATCGTCGCGGGTTCTCTGGAGGATGGATGACCCATGGGACCTCGATGCCGCAGCTTCGGACTCCGCCTCGGCGTCCTTGAGACTGGACCTCGAAACACGATCGCGGACGTCGGTGAAGTTCGCGTGGGCCACGTGACGCTCATCTCCGGCGAGGGGAAGCTCGTACCGGGAACGGGGCCCGTCCGCACGGGCGTGACCGTCATCGTCCCCCACCGAGGAAACATCCTGGAGGACTGCCCCAAGGCGATGTGGGACACAGTCAACGGATGCGGCGAGCTCACCTCCGCCGTGGCGATCCGGGAGTTCGGCGTGATTCAGACGCCCATCGCCCTCACGAACACGATGTGCGTGGGCAATGCGGCGATGGGCCTCATCGAGGCGACCCTGGAGGCGAACCCGGATGCCGACGCGTTCATCCCCACGGTCTCCGAGTGCGACGACTCGTTCCTGAACGACGCGCGCGGTCTCCACGTGAAGCCGGCCCACGTGCGGGAAGCCCTCCGCAGCGCGAGCGAGGACGTCCGCCTGGGGATCGTCGGCGCGGGAACGGGCATGACGTGCTGCCAGTTCAAGGGAGGCATCGGATCTTCGAGCCGCCGACTCGGCGCCGACGACGGTGGGTTCACCGTGGGCGCGCTCGTGGTGTCCAACTTCGGGTGGCGGGAGCATCTCATGATCGCGGGCATCCCGGTCGGACGGGAGCTCCACGCGAGAGAGAAGGCGAACGCAACCCTCCCTCCGGGAGGCGGGGGCTCCATCGTCATGGTCCTGGCCACGGACGCGCCGCTGTCCTCGCGCCAGCTCGGGCGCTTGGCCCGGCGGGCGTTCCACGGGCTCGCGCGCCTCGGATCGTTCAGCGGGAACGGCAGCGGGGACATCTCGCTCGCGTTCTCGACGTCGAGCCGAGTGCCCCAGGATGCCTCGGAAGTCGTCCTCACGGAGAAACGCCTCCCTGACGGCGGGATGAATCCCCTGCTCCTGGCGGCCGTCGAAGCGACCGAGGAGGCCATCGCAGACTCTCTGTTCACCGCGGAGACCATGGTGGGCCGCGACGGGAACACCTCGCCGGGGCTGCCCGTTCCCGAGGTCGTGGAGATCCTCCGCCAGCATCACCGGATCGCTTGACGCGGGGTCCTCACGTCGCGTCCACGAGAGGGAGCGGAGCGCCGCCTGCCTCTGCACCGGCGGGTGGACCGTCGGGTCCCCAGACGGACTCGCCGCGGATTCCGGTCGGGAATAGGAAGCAGGCACACTCGTGTCGCGGAGTCACTTCGATCATCTGGGGTTCCCGTGGAGGCAGGAACTCTAGGTCGATGGACGAGTCGCCGAGGGACACGCGGCGCACGGCTTGGAACATGATCCGGTAGGGCCCGCCCCCCTGCTGCTCGTTCACCAGGGATTCTACGAGCTTGCGCTCCGCGTCCACCAGTTGCGCCTTCCCGAAGAGGAGACGGAGCCTCTGGCCCTTGATGGAGACCTCCTCCAGCGGCGGCAGGCCTTCCGCCTTGGGGTTGCTCGAAGCGTCGAAGAGATGCTTGGCGAGAGGAGCCATGTCCTTCGGGCTCCAGCCGCACACCGGGAGGACCGCGGGGCATCGAGTGTGGAAGCGGCATCCCGATGGCGGGTCCATGGGGCTCGGAACGTCGCCCGGGAGGATGATTCGGTCCCGCCGCCGCTTCGGGTCGGGGACGGGCACTGCAGAGAGCAGCGCCTTCGTGTAGGGATGAAGAGGCGACTGGAAGAGCTCGGCGGTGGCCGCTTGCTCCGCGATCTTTCCCAGGTACATGACTGCGACGCGGTCGGCCATCTGCTTGACCACGCTCAGATTGTGGGTGATCAGGAGGTAGGTCAGGCCCTGTTGCTGCTGGATGTCCTTCAGCAGGTTGAGGATCTGCGCCTGGACGGACACGTCCAGGGCCGACGTAGGCTCGTCCAGGAGGAGGAACTTCGGGCTGGGGGCCAGGGCCCGGGCCACCGCGATCCGCTGCCTCTGCCCGCCCGAGAACTCGTGGGGAAAACGATAGAGGTGGTCCGGTCGAAGTCCGACTTCGTGCAACAGAGCCGCGGCCCGCTCTTCGGCCTTCGCCCGTCTCATGATCCGATTGACCAAGATGGGCTCCATGACGATGTCCTTCACGAGCATCCGTGGATCGAGGGAGGTGAACGGATCCTGGAAGACGGACTGCATGTCTCGGCGGATGGCCCGGAGGCGGCGATGGGTGTGCCGCCGCGCCCGGCGCCCATGCTCTAGGAGCGCTCGGGCGCACACGTCCGCGGCGACGGGGGCCAGGATGAGCGCCAGGATCATCCCGAAGCCCGCGGCCTCCCACGCAGTTACATACGCGGTCCACGGATCGAGCGGTGGGCTTCCTGGCACAAGACCGATGCCGAAGGCCTGGGCGACGACGATGTCCACGTTCACTAGGACGAGGGCCACCAGGGCGAGGATCGCGGGAAAGCGCGCCACGCTTGCAGTGAGCAAGAGGGAACCCACGACCGCCGCAAGGATCCCCCCGAGGATCCCGAAGCCCGCGACGACCCACGGGTCGTGGAAGGGCAGACCCGCGACGGCCATGAGAGAGGACGGGATCAGGAGGGACGCGAGGGCTGCCGCGACGAGCGAGAACACGAGGGAGCGTTGCAGATGTCCCCCCTCGATCAGATGGTCTCGCCTCGTGATCGCGTACCTCTGTTCGAAGACATGGGACGCCGGACCGCCTCCCGTTTCGCTGGGCCGCACTCGACGATCCGTGAAGCGACGGTACTCGTCCGCGGGCACGTCGTAGAACACATCCCCTTCCGTGGGCTCGACGACCCGGAGGAGAAGCCGGCCGAGAGTCGTCTTGCCACAACCGCTCTCCCCGACAAGGGCCAGCGTCTCGCCTTGTCGGATGGCCATGTTGACGCCATCCACCGCGCGGACGCGCGCCGTCTCCCGCTGGAGGAAGCCGCCGCGCACCGGGAAGTGCTTCCGCAGTCCTTCTGCAGCGATCAGCACGGGCGCTTGGGCATCATCGTCCAGCGCCATGCGACCCTCCCTCGTCATAGAGATGGCATGCCACGCGGTGGGGGGTCCCTCGGCCAAGGAGCTGGGGATCCTCGACTTTGCAGCGGTCGAACGCGAACTTGCATCGGGGATGGAAGCGGCACCCCCTCGGCGGATCGATGAGATCGGGCACGGTCCCCGGAATCGTGGGGAGGTGCGCGCCGGCCTCGACCTTCAGCGAATCCATGGAGACGATGGACTCGAGGAGCCCCTGGGCGTACGGATGCATGGGGTTCGCGAAGAGCTCTTCCACGGGCGCATCCTCGACGATCTTCCCCGCGTACATGACCGCAACGCGGTCGCACAGCTCCGCGATGACGGCGAGGTCATGGGTGATGTACAGGATGGCCGAGTTGACCCTCGCGCGCAGGTCCCGAATCAGTTTCAGGATTTGGGCCTGCGTCGTCACGTCCAGGGAGGTCGTCGGCTCGTCCGCGATCATCAGGGCCGGGTCGCAGGCGAGGGCCATGGCGATCATGACCCGCTGCTGCATCCCGCCGCTGAGTTCGTGGGGATACTCGCGGTACACCTTGCTGGGCTCCGGAATGCGCACGAGCTTGAGCAGGTCCAGGACCTGGCGACGGGCCTCCTCCTGGAGCGGCTTCATGAGTCGGGTACGCAGGAGAGGGATTGCCATGAGAAGGCGGTAGAGCAGGCTCCGCGACCGGTACTCCGTCTCATGCATGAAGCCGCTGGCCACGCCCTCGGCGAAGCGGAGATCGATCCCACCTGAGTCGAGCGAGACACTCCGCACGAGCCGGAAGGCCGCTCCTTTCGCTCCCCGGGCCTCGGTCCTCACGGTGTCCTCGACGAGCGACCTGTGGTTCTCCGTGGGCGGGGCTCGGAACGTCAGGCGGACCGCGTCCCCCCGCAAGGATACCTTGGCGAGGGGCGGCAGGCCCCAGGCCCGCGGATTCCGAGACGGGTCGAACTCCTGCATCGCGCTCTTCGCGAGGGTGGCGCGGGAGAGCGCTTCCCATTCGTGGGCCGCGCGTTCCGTCTCCAGCGTGTCGAGCCGCTTCATCAGGTGGATGAACCACAGGCTCCCGACACGACGGTGCTCCCCGAGCTCGCGGATTGCCTCGAGCTTCTCTTCCTTGGAGCGCCTGGAATCGTTGGCGATCGCGGAGATCTTGTCCGCCTGCAGGCCGCTCGCCACGCAGAACTCGGTTAGGCGGTGCTCCCGATCGGTGGGATCGACGGTCGCGACCATCCGCTCGAACTGCTTCAGATGGCTCGAGTCCAGCTCCTTTCGCGAGAGGATGCCGTCGCAGATCTGCCTCCGCCGCTGGTAGAGGAGGACCTCCGCGACCTGGTAGCCCACCGGGAGCACGGGGTTCAGGGACGACATGGGCTCCTGGAAGATCATGGAGATCTCGCGGCCGCGGATCTTGCTCATCCGGGCCTGGTGCCGGTCGATGAGGGCATCGCGACGGACGAGCTTGAGGCGGCCCTTGCGCCTCTTCTTCACGACGACCTCGTCCGCGCCCCCGGCGAGCAGGTCCACGTCCTTGAACCAGATCTCGCCGTCCGCGATCCGGCCCGGGGGCTGGGGAATGAGGTACATGATGGAGAGGGCCGTGACGGACTTCCCGCATCCGCTCTCCCCGACGAGGCCGACCACCTCCCCCTCCCCGATCTCCAGGTCCACGCCGTCCACCGCATGGACGGTCCCGTGGGCTGTGGCGAACTCGGTCTTCAGTCCACGGACCGCGAGGAGGGGGTTCGTGCGTTCACCTCCGGAGCCGCGGGTCCATCACGTCGCGCAGCCCGTCGCCCACGAGGTTGACCGCGATGGTGAAGATGAGGAGCACAACGCTGGGGAGGACCACGGTCCACGGATAGAACTGGAACCCGTGGAACCAGCCGATCTGGATGAGGTTCCCGAGTTCGGGGAGAAACGGGTTCCCTGCGTTGAACCCGATGAAGTCCAGGGCCGCAAAGACCTGGGTCACCACGCCCAGGTCCAGGGAGACCTGGACGAAGACGGGCGCCAGGGTGTTCGGGAGGACGTGGCGCAACATGATCCGTGCGTCCGATGCGCCGGCGATCTTGGCGGCCTCTACGAAATTCATCTCCTTCACGGAGAGGGTCTGCGCCCGCACGAGTCGCGCGTACGGCGGCCACCATAGGACCATGAGGACGAGGTTGACAGTCAGGAAGTTCCGCTGTTGGAACGCGAAGCCCACCGCGATCGCGAAGATGAGGAAGGGGATTGAGTAGGTGACGTCCGTCGCCCGCATCAGGACCTCGTCGAAGAGACCACCGCGGTATCCTGCATAGAGGCCGATCAGGCTTCCGAAGAGCGCGCCGACGATCACCACGAGGGTCGAATAGATTAGGTCGATGCGGATGGCCTTCATGATCCCGGACGTCAGGTCGATGCCGGGGTAGCTCGTGCCCATCCAGCCCCCCGCGGCTGTGCCGCCCGGCCACCAGAACGGCGCTGTGGGGATGACCGCGCTGAAGTTCGTGGAAAGGACGTCCGGATTGGCCATGAAGAACTGGACGTAGACCACGTCCGCGACGTAGACCAGCAGGATGACAAACCCCGCCGCCGCCAGCGGACTCCGCATGAAGAGCCGGAAGATGAGGGCATACTCGCTCAGCCGCCGACGGAGGGCTCCCGGTTCCTGCCGCACCTCCCGAGCGGTGACTACATCGACCGTCGCCATTCCCACCTCACAACTTGATGCGCGGATCGAGCCGCGCGTACACGATGTCGACCACCAGGTTCGTGAACACGAGGGCGAGGGCGAAGATGAGCGTGGATCCCATCACGCCCCCACTGTCCGAATGGAGGATCGCCGAGGTCGCCCAGCGCCCCAGGCCGCTCCATGCGAAGATGTCCTCCACGAGGACGACGCCGCCGAGCAGGTATGCGAACAGCAGGCCGATCACGGTCGTCGCGGGAAGGAGCGCGTTTCGTCGAACGTGCTTTGCGATCACCACGCGCTTGGGCAAGCCCTTGGCCCAGGCCGTCCGCACATAGTCCTGATTCATGGAGTCCACCATGCCCGATCGGACCATCCGGAGGATCACGCCGAGGACCCCGAAGGCCAGGGTGACGATGGGGAGGATGAGGTGGACCATCGCGTCCCAGAAGATGGGCCAGTCCGCGTGGATCGCGGCGTCGAGGACGAGCATGTGGGTGGGCTGCGGATAGAAATGGGGTCCCCCTTCGAAGAGCGTGAACGCCCACGGGCTCGTGCTCGGATCGAGCTTGGTCTGGTCGTAGATCCCAGCGATGGGCCAGTTCGGGACGAAGATCACGGTGAGGACTTGGAGGAAGATGGCGAGCACGAAGTAGGGCACGGAGTAGCCCGCGAGGGCCACGATGCGCGTGACGTGATCGGGGATCTTGTCTTTCTTCACCGCGGAGATCGTGCCCGTGGGGATCCCCAGCAGGGTGGCGAGGAGCGTGGCGCCTACGGCAAGCTCGATCGTCGGAGGGAAGAAGAGGATGATGGCGTCGGCGACCGTGCCCTGGAACAGATCCGTGGAGGTGAAGCCCCAGTCCCCCTGGAAGAGGGCGTTGAGGTAGTAGACGTACTGGACGGGGATCGGGTCGTCCAGGTGGTAGTGTTTGATAATCGGCTCGACTTGCTCGGGGCAGGAGATGGGCAAGTGAGGGTTGCAGTACATCGCCGCGGAGTACAGGGGTCCCGCCGCATGGCTCAGGGCGAACGTGATGACTGTGACCCCGAAGAGGGTGGGAATCAGGAGCACGAGCCGACGCGCGATGTAGAGGCTCAGCCGCACGAGGCCACCTCCCGCACGTTTATGTGGTCGGCCCGAGATGGGCGCAGGAGCGGCCGGGCCACTCCCTGCCGAGGCAGGAGGACTGCATGTCGCGGGTCGTTATCACCGAAGATCCGGACGAGGTCGAGGAGGACCGCGGGGTCGCCGGACGGCATCCCGACCTCGCCTACGTCTTCGGGGACATGATCAAAGCCTTCTACGTCGTGGGCTGTCTTGCGCTCGATCTCCTCACCCCGCTCCAGGTTCTGGATTGGCTGCCCGGACACCCGCTCTGGGCAGTCCCCCCTCTCTTCCTCCTCTTCGCGTCCTTGGCGTATGTGGAGTACCGTCTCTACCGTCGCCTCTGGCCTCCTCGCACCAAACGGAAGATCGTTGAGGAGTGAGGTCCCTAGTTCTCCTTCTCTCTCGGTCCCCTCCGGGTACCACGGGAATCCACGATCGCCACCAGGGCCGGGCCCGCGAACGCGGTCGCGATGACGGATGCGAGGGCGGACATGCCCGTGGGGACGGACGATGCGGCCACACCGTCCGGCTTGGAGAGGTAGGCGTACAGGAGCCACTGGCCGCCGTTCAGCGGGTTCGCCTCCAAGTCCATCCCGGAGATCCAGGTGCGGTAGTACACGTGGTTGTACAGCTGGAACTCGGGCACGTACAGGGTCTCGTTCATCCCCATCCAGTTCGCCTGCTGGGAGTCCCACAGAGCCTGGTCCAGGTTCGTGCTGTTCGCGTAGAGGCTGTCGTCGATCCAGTTGTACATCAGGGTCATGTTCGCGACCTGGTCTGTGCCGTTCGCGTCGTTCGCGAAGTACTCGATGTTGAACCCGTTCGTCGCGGTGTAGTACCCGCCGTAGGGCGTGTCGTACGTAAGTCCGGGCAGGAGCATGGGCACCGTGTAGTCCGTCGGCCACGGGTAGTCGGGGGCCCATCCGAAGCCCACGGAGTAGATGGCCATGGGGTTCGCATGGGGCACCGCGTACGCCGTGACCTCAGCGTCCGTGATGGGCACGATCGTGATGTGGATCTGCCCGGGCGGCGCGAGTTCCTCTAGGCTCTGGGCCCACATCGCCGCCGCGGCCGACGCGATAGGATCCTCCTGGCCCACGTTCAGGGCCAGGGTGAACCCGGAGCTGGCCCAGCCGCGGTCCTGGACCCACTGGGTCTGGTTGTAGTACTGGTGGGCCTTGGTCATGTCATACGTGGCCAGATAGGAGTAGTTCACGTAGCCGGGCATGCCCTCCGGGATGATCCCATTGTACAACGTGCCGAACTTCGTGTTGTAGACCGCATTGCCCAGGATCTGATCGATGTATTGCTGGAAGTTGTACGCGTAGAAGAACGCCTTCCGCATGTTGAGGTCCACGAAGAAGTTCGGCGGCACGCTGTTCCCGTACGGATTCGACGGCGTCCCGCTCTGGTAGATCTCCATGTTGAAGTTCCACCAGTACAGGGTCATCGTCGGGACGGGGAGGATGTGGATGAGGCCCTGCTGCGCCATGCTGGACGCCACCGCGTACCGGCTGCTCGAGATCGCGGCGATGTCCGCCTTCCCGGTCTGGAGGGACAGCTCCCGCGTGGAGTCGTCCGCCACGTACTGGATGACGATCTTGTTGACAGTGGGCGCCGGAGCGCCGGGGACCGCGGTGAACTCGGGGTTCGCCTTCAGCACGATGGCGTCCGGGTTGGCGACGTAGTCGATCATGTACGGCCCCGATCCGACCGCGCCGTTGCGCCAGGCGCTCACCCAGTTCTGGAGCTCCCCATACTGCTGGTAGTCCTGGAAGCCCGCGTCGGACCACACGAGCTTCGGCCCCACGCTCTCCAGCCACGTATGGCTCGCGACGCCACATCCGAGGGTGCTCGTCAGGATCTGGAAGAACACGACCGGCGGAGCCGGGGTCGCCAGATGGAACGTGACCGTTGAGCTCGTATTGTCGATGGAGATGGCGCCGTTCACGTTGGCGTAGTCCAGGAGCCAGTTGCCGTCCACGTCCGTCGGCACCAGGAACTGGGAGATGAGCCATCCCGGGGTCGGGGGCGACCCGGCCACGAAGAGCATCGTGCGCGTGAAGGAGTACTTCACGTCCCAGGGCGTCACAGCCGTGCCATCGGAGAACCTGAGATTCTGCCGGATGTGGAACGTGTAGGTCATGTAGTCGGAGCTGATGCCTCCGTTAGCCAGGGTTGGGATCGACTCCGCGATGATCGGCACAAGATCGGTCGTGGACGTGTAGTTGTAGCCCAGCAGAGTCTGGTAGATGTTGATGATGGGCTCCGATCCGATGTAGTTGATCGAGGGATCCAGGGTCCAGGTCCCTCCCGAGGACGCCTCCATGTTCACGATGGTCCGCGGGTTGACCACGTTGCCCGAGTAGCTCACGAGTCGGTAGCTGCCCACAGCTACAGACTGGCCCACTTCTGTGGTCTGCGTCTGCGCGGGCGAGACCGGGGTGGCTGCGGGCTCAGCCGGGACGCCGTCCACCTGGTGGAAGGAGTAGTTCTGCGTCGTGACCGTCAGGGTCGCCACGTAAATCCCCGGCGCGGTGTACGGATGGCTCGCGAGGTAGGGGTAGCCCTCCAGCGCGTCGTCGAAGGGTGTGGAGGTGTTCGTCGAGGCGGCGGAGCCATCCCCGAAGTCGATGGTCAGCGACGTGACGTCCCAGGAGTAGTTGTACCATTCGCCGGTAGCCGGGTTCACCTCGTCGGACCACGCGAAGTCCGGTGCAAGCTGGATGGACGCGTGGAAGAGGATCGTACCTCCCGTCGCGATCAGGGGCGCGCCGGTGGCCGAGCCCGTCTCGTCGATCGACAACGCGCCCAGGGCCGATGTCTCGCCCAAGGGATTGGGGCTCGCCACCGGGATTGGGCCCACCGGCATGGGGAAGAGGGACATGGAATTGTCCACCATCTTCCCGTTGCTCAGGGTGGACGACGCGAAGATGAAGAACGCCCCAGGGAACTGGTACGTATGGTCCACGTTCGCCGCGGCCCCGCTCATGTCGGTCCCGTCGCCGAACTGCCAGTCGACGGGCCCCGCGCTCACGAGGGCCGGCGTCGTGATGACGGCCTGAAAGCTCGCCGAGCTCTTGGCGGCCACAAAGGGGTTCGTTGTGCTGATGCTCAGAGACCCCGTCCCCAGATAGATGATAGCCCACACCGAAACCGCCGCGATGATGATGATCGCCGCAACGATGGCCACAATCAGCATCTTTCGGCGCTTCGGTTTCCCGGCGGCGGGAATCTCGAGTTTAGGAGCCTCAGAACTCTCGCCAGCCGACCCTGACTCTGGTGTCGACACTCCCCACCCTCCCAGGCTCGTGAGTGGCGAAGCACGTACTTAACCGCCACCACCGGGGCCCGCGGCCATTCGTCCGCGGAAGCCGAGGCTGATGGAGGCTCCCGAGATACCCCTCCGCGGTAGCCGCGGCCGCAGGTGAAGGCCTCGACGACCTTCGAGCTGAGCCTGCGCAGCATCTCCTTCGTCTCGGTCCGAAGGGACAGGGCCGTGGTGCCCGCCCTAACAGTGACTCGATGGCCTTGGTACTGATGCGCTACCATGGCAACCATCCGTCCCGCCGCAAGGGGGTCCGGCTCTCGACCTTCTCCCGGCCTTCACACCGCGGACAAGAGGACGATTCCGAGGACGAACGCCGCGAGTGCCCCTGCGACCCGCCAGTTCAGCCGCTCCCTCAGGAACACGGCCGCGCCCAACGTCGCGATGACCGGGTACGTCCCCGACACCGGGCCGACCAGGGCCGCAGGGCCGAGGTCGTAGGCGACCGTCAGGCCGATCGCGCCGAGGGCCCCGGAGAGGAAGACGAACAGGCCGAGAGACCACATCCGCCGGGACGGCGAATCCCCCGGAGTCGGGGGATTCCTTCGCAGGATCGCGTACGTCGCTGTCACCGCGAGGTACGCCGTCGCCAGGAGGAGGTCCAGGTTGCCCTGCCCCAGCACGGACACGCTCGTCTTCACGAGGAATCCCCAGAGGCCCCAGGTGAAGAAGCCGAGGAGGCTCAGGGCCACCGCGGCACGG
>DATBLI010000003.1:0-134931 GCA_036555455.1 Thermoplasmata archaeon | reverse complement strand
CCGTCGAACGCCCGTCCGATGAGCGTCTCGTAGATCATGCCCGGCGGCCCGTACATCGCGCTCGTCTTCGCCGGATCCATCGTCTCGACGTCGGAGCTCATCGCGATGACGAGGACCTTCTCCTTCGGCGGGTTGAACACGCCGAGGGCCCAGGCACCGATCACCGTGGCGACGATGAGCACGACCACGACCGCGATCACCAGCATCCATCGGCTCTTCGGCCGCGCCGGCGCACCCGCAGGCTTTGGGACACTACTCTCTGGCTCAGCTTCTGGACTCCCCATCTCAGACCCCTCTCCCAGGGAGGGAAGATACCCCGTGCCCACCAACGTGAATGGGAGGGATAAGGAGCCCATATGCATAGTACGAGCATGTCCTTACAGGGCTGTTTTTATCGCCCTGTTCCCGGCCCCTACGCGGCGCTGCTTGCCCGGCTGCGGTCCACAGGCAGGAAGGTATAGGCCTACCCACTCCCATGCGGGGGCTATCTGTCAACCCGGTGGCGTGTACATACGTACCGGAGAACCGGGGAGAGCAGGGGGAGGTTCCAGGATGCTTCAGGCATTTCCAGTTAGGTGCCTTGGCTCCTTCGGCAGGGCCGGGCGCGGGGATGGGGAGTTCAACTACATCCGCGGCATTGCTCTGGATCCGTCAGGAAATGTCTATGTGGCCGACATGGTGAATGGGCGCGTTCAGAAATTCGACCCTCAAGGCAGGTTTCTGATGAAGTTCGATGTGGGCGGTCGGCTCATCGGCGCCTGGCCGAATGCAATCGCGGTGGGCAAGGATGGAAACATCTACGTCTCCGACGTCAAGATGCATTGCCTCCACAAGTTCGACGCGCTAGGACGTTTCCTGACGAAGTTTGGGAGGCGTGGCAAGAGAGAAGGGGAATTCAACAAGCCTCGCAGCCTGCATCTCGACGCAGCGGGATGCCTCTACGTCGTTGATTCTGCCAACGACCGCATCCAGAAGTTCGACGCCGATGGCAGATTCCAATCGAAGTTCGGCAGGAAGGGAAAGGATGGAGGAAGCTTGTTCAACGATCCGCATGACCTGGCGTTTGATGGGAAGAGCTGCATCTACGTAACGGACACGCTACACGGCATCGTACAGAAGTTTGACCAGGCAGGCAACTTCCTGCTGAAGTTCGGGCGACCAGGGAGAGGCCCAGGAGAGTTGAATCAACCAATGGGCATCGCTGTGTGTAGGGATGAAGTCGTCCTTGTCGCAGATTGCCTCAATGACAGGGTTCAGGGTTTCAGCCTAGATGGCCGTCTCCTATTCATGTTCGGCGGCAGCGGCAAACAAGTGGGACAACTAAGCAAGCCGTACGGCATCGCCGCGAACGAGCGAGGAGAATTCTACGTGACCGATCACGGAAACGAGCGCGTTCAGAAATTCTCCATCCAATAGCAATTGAAGCCACGTGACTTGCCAATGTTCTGGGGAGCACAGCCGCCTGCCAACCGCAGTGCGGATTCCACGTAGAAGAGAGCCTCCGGGGGATCGGGGATGGGGACGCAGGGATTTGAACCCTGATCGACGGGTTTCTCCCGGGCGGGGAGCGACCCGCGCCCGTTGCTTGCGAATCATGGGTCCGCGCTCCAGTCAGTCATCACCGGATCAGCAAACCCGTTCGCAATCACGCCCATGACTGGAGCCCGTAATTCTACCAGGCTAAACTACGTCCCCATGGGTCCCGATGCGGCCGTTCCGTAGTTTCCGGCCCTACATCTATCTTTGCGTGGGACGCGGGCAAAGGCCCGCTCTCAAGCGATGTAGATGCCGTGGCCGAAAAGCCCAGGGAGCGCTCAGCGCTGGCGCATCTTCTGCTCGCGCTTGCGGCGGCGCATCCGTTTCTTGCGCCACTTCCACCGCATCTTCCCGCGCTTTTTCCAAGCGCGCGAGCTCCGTTTCATGCCCTGCCGGCGCCGCGTAAGGGAGGGCTTCTTAAGTAGTTTCCGCAGGAGACGTCGCTCTCGCTCGATGTCCGGTTGTGGAATGCTGCCGAGTCCTCGGCGATCGCGCACCGGACGAGGCGCGAATGGCGTGCGCTTAAGTGCCCGGAGTCCATAGCGGGGAGGTCTGGGGGAAGCAATCGTGGCAATCCTCGATTCCTTGAGCGACGTGGGCGTGTTCGTGCGCGATCTGAAGAAAGCGAAGGCCTTCTACACGAAGAAGCTCGGCCTGAAGGTGCGGTCTTCGATGCCCCAGGTCGAGTACCTCGCCCTAGGCGCCACAAAGGGCGGCGCGGACGCGAGCCTCAACCTGTGGCAGCCGGTGCCGACGTGGGGACCGGATTACGACGAATTCCAGAAACA
This sequence comes from Thermoplasmata archaeon, assembly GCA_036555455.1. Lineage (GTDB taxonomy): Archaea > Thermoplasmatota > Thermoplasmata > RBG-16-68-12 > RBG-16-68-12 > RBG-16-68-12. The sequence continues at coordinate 132,607 of DATBLI010000003.1, read as the reverse complement.
AATCGGCGTGGTGACGGGCATCGGGTTCCTGACGTCGGACCTGAAGAAAACTGTCGTGGCCCTGGGGAAGAAGGGAATCGAGGTCAAGACTGAGGGCGAGGGTGGCCGGTTTGGCCGATTCTCGGACCCCGATGGAAATGAGCTGTTCATCGTCCAGCCTTCGAAGACGAAGGTGCACCGCGCGGGCCTGTCGTCCCTCGCGTTCCTCACCGTCGTCTCCCGGGATGCGAAGGCCTCGAGGGAGTTCTTCCAGAAAGCCCTCGGCCTGAAAGCGAGGAGGGTGCCCGGGGAGGAGGGGGAAGGCGAATTCGTGATGCTCCAGCTCTCGCCGAAGGGCACGGGGATCGCCCCCTTCACGCCGACGCGGGAGATGTACGAGGATGCGAAGGACTACGACGAGGACATGGCCCACGTCGGAGAGGACACGTCCGTGATGTTCACCACGAAGGACGTCTACAAGGCTCAGGACGCGTTGATGGCCCGCGGCGTGCGGTTCTCGGAGAAGGCCGAGAAGAAGGAGTGGGGCGGCATCCAGGCGAAGTTCCTCGACCCCGACGACAACGAGTACGCGATCGTGCAGATGGTCGACTGAGAGTTGGATCGCAGACCCAGCCGCCGCTCGACGGCGGCTCCAAAAAGGGTGGATTAGACGCTCGCAGTCCAAGGGCGGAGGCCCTCGTTACCTTGCCACAAGGTCTCCTTAAGATAGCTTAGGAGGTGATCCATCTGCAGGTTCCCCTACAGATACCTTGTTCACGTGCTCCCCATGTCGCCATGGGGCGTGGACTGTATCACCATCCGACGCGGCCTTGCGTCGGAGCCCGGCGTGCAGTCTCTGAGGGTTCCGGTCCCTCGACCGGCCTTCCCTGCGGATTGTCCGCACCTCGAGGTTGTGACCGCATCGCGGTACTCGAGGATGCACGGAGTTCCCCGCATATAGCCAGGTTTGTTCCCGTTCCTCGCGGATCGGGAGTCGCAACACATTTACGACTTAGCCCTCCTTGCTGAACCTAAGTTCTAGCGCCGCAAAAACGACGCCATCACTCAGGCTCAACTCGGGTGGCTTGACGGGCGGTGTGTGCAAGGAGCAGGGGCATATTCACCGCGTGATGTTGACACGCGATTACTACGGAATCCATCTTCGTGAGGGCGGGTTACAGCCCTCAGTCCGAACTACGATTGGGTTTCGGGATTGCCTCCCCCTCTCGGGGTCGGAGCCCATTGTCCCAACCTTTGTAGCGCGCGTGTTGCCCGGGGGATTCGGGGCATACGGACCTACCGTTGACCTCTCCTTCCTCTGACTTAGCGCCAGCGGTCCCCTTAGTGTGCGCCCCTCCCGGAGGAGGAACTGGCAACTAGGGGCGAGGGTCTCGTTCGTTATCTGACTTGACAGAACGCCTTACGGTACGAACTGACGACGGCCATGCACCACCTCTCCCAAAATCAGGCAAGGTCATCAGCCTGGCCTTCATGTGAGGGTCGCCCCCGGTGAGTTTTCCGGCGTTGAATCCAATTGAACCGCACGCTCCTCCCGTTGCGGTGCTCCCCCGCCAATTCCTTTAAGTTTCAGTCTTGCGACCGTACTCCCCAAGTAGCAGGCTTAACACCTTCGCTCCGGCACCGGGCGCCCCCGTAGGACCCCCGACACCAAGCCTGCAGCGTTTACACCCAGGACTACCGGGGTATCTAATCCCGTTTGCGCCCCTGGGCTTCGTCCCTGACCGTCGGATCCGTTCTAGCGCGACGCCTTCGCCACTGGTGGTCCTCCCAGGATTACAGGATTTTACCCCTACCCCAGGAGTACCTCGCGCCTCTCCCGGTCCCTAGTCAGGCGGTCTCCCCGGAATTCGAAACGTTGAGCGTCTCGATTTACCCAGGAATCTACCCGACCGGCTACGGACGTTTTAGACTCAATAATAATGAGCACCACTCGGGCCGCGGGTATTACCGCGGCGGCTGGCACCCGTCTTACCCGGCCCTTACTTCTCATGCTTTTTAGGCATGGGAACAGCGAACACAAAGTGTTCGCACTGGGAGTTCCCCCATCGTGGTTTCCCACATTGTGGAGTTTTCGCGACTGCTGCGCCCCGTAGGGCCTGGATTCGTGTCTCAGAATCCATCTCCGGGCGACTACTCCCATAGCCCGTACCCGTCGAAGCCTAGGGGGTCTGTAAAACCCCCTACAAGCTGATAGGCCGCAGACCCATCCTCGGGCGCCGGAGCTTTCGACCTGGAAGCGTTCCAGCATCCCAGATCTATGGGGTATTATCCTCAGTTTCCCGAGAGTATCCCCCACCCGAGGGCAGATTATCCGCGTGTTACTGAGCCGTCCGCCGAGGTCTTGCACCTCTCGACTCGCATGTCTTAAGCGAACTCCCATAGCGGTGCCCGCCGGCAGGATCAACCGGAGTTGATCTTGCACGAAACGGTTATTGAGCTACCTTGAAGGATCTGGCGAGGTAGCAATGCACCTCTGCCTCTTGGACTGCGAACGTCGGGTTCGAGAGGGCACGCGCGGGAGACCCGCGCGGGGTTCTCAAACCTCCACGGTGTCGGCCGCCTCAGAATAGGACCCCTCACGAATCCGGGCCTTCGCCGAAAACGGCCGTCACGAGCTCGGTTCAGGTAAGGCTCACGTAAGTGTCATCGCCTTTTGCCGAGCCTTCCATCAGATAGAGACGAGAGCTATTTGAGGGTTTCGACCCCACGATTTTCGGCGACGCGTGTCGCAGCGCGCGGCGCGAACCCGGAGTCAGCAGTACGAATACCAGCGGACGTCGGCCATGCCTCCCTCGAGCACATCGTCGACCGAACGGAGGGGGATGAGAGGCAAGGCCCACGTGGCGGGCCCGTGGACGACCGCGGCCCCGGGGAAGGTTCGCTGGCTGTGCGGATTCACGTCCGCCTTGAGCAGGAGAGGATCGAACTGGGCGTCGTGGCAGATGCACCAGATTGGATCCTGGCCGTAGACCTCGTAGGTGGGCGGGTGCGCGCCATAGACCGCGTAGTCCCGCGGGATCGGCAGGTCCGTGATGACGTGCCAGCCGGGGTAGCAGCAGAGGTGCGGGCACCGATCCATGACCGCAACGATGCGCAGGTCGCGGGTCGGGTCATCGTAGAAGAGGGAGTATGCGGCAGGGAGGGACCAGGGGGGTGGGGAGGGGAGGTCGTGGTAGGCGTCAACGCGGGGCACGCGGATCACGAGGGCGGGGTAGCCCGTCCCTGAGACGATCTCACCGCTCTCGGCCCGGACACCATGCCACACCGCGGTCGCACCGCTCCAGAGTCCGAAGTCCGTGACCTTCACCCGCGTCCCCGCTTTCGAGTTCCACCACTGGTCCGTGGAGGACGAGATGTACACGAGGGCCTCCTCGACCCTGCCTGCGGGGAGGCTTGGAGGCGCCAGGAGCCTCTGAAGGACGAGGGCTGCTCCTCCCACGGCGGCGAGCCCTGCCGCGGCCATGCCCACTTGAATCCACCGTCTCCTCGTGAAACGGGACCCGCCCTCCGTACCCGCCTCCCTCACCCAATCCCGCCCCGCCGCGTCTCCCAGGACCTTCGGCGCACGGAAACGGGGACATGTCCTTTTATTGAAGCTGTCGTACGTATTTCTAGGGAGGGAGCGCGGCTTCCGGGACGCTAGTCACTTCGCGAGGGCCTCCAGGAGGACGACGCCGCCCACGAGGAGGAACAGGAAGGCCACGCCGAGGCCCGCGGCGAGGGCTGCGAGGGCGCCGACGAGGGAGATCGTGCGGCTCACGTTGAGGAGGATCTCGCGGGTCGCGACGACCTGGGGGAGGGCGTCCTCCATGCGGTCCAGGGCAATCGTCATGATGATCGGGGGAGCAAGGGACGACGTGACTGAGAAGAGGCCCACCGTCATGGCGAAGCCCCCGAAATCGCGTCCCACCAGGAGGGCGGCGGCCAGGCTCGCGGGCACGGAAAGGAGGGGACCCACGAGGAGGAAGGGCGTCCGGCGGCGCACGCGGTCGGACACGCGGCCGAGGACGTAGGTCGTCACGCCTGCGGCCAGGGAGAAGAACGCGAAGAGGAGCCCGAGCTCCGCGGCCGCCGTCGTGAAGAGGAACGAGGCGAGCGGCGTCGCGGCGGTCGTGAGGCCCTCCACGGCCCCCTGGCCGCTGAAGGCGAGACACGCCCGCGGCCCCGTCCTTCGCAGATCGAAGCGAAAGACGTGGGTCTCCTCCCTCTGTTGGAGGGACCGGACGAGCAGGAGGTTCGCGGCGATGACCCCTGCGGAGAGGACGAAGAGGGTCGAGTACGTGAAGGCCTGGGCGAGGAACCCGCCGATGGCGGGAGCGACGACGGATACGATCGTGAAGGTCGCGGTGATCCCCGCCATGCGGCCCGCTCGGTTCTTCGGGCTTGTCTCTTTCGAGAGGAGGAGGTTCAGGGGAAGCCAGAAGGTCGGGATGTAGATCCCGAAACCCAGGGCGCCTCCGAGGATCGCATAGGCGGGAGGCAGGAAGGCGAAGGAGAGGTGCCCGCCGATCACGGCCAAGAGGCCCACGCTCATGCTGGGAGTGGCCCGGACCGCGCGGCCGCTAGCATAGAGGGGCACGGCGACCGCGGCGATCGCAAAGGGGAGGAGCCAGACGAGGACCGCGACCTCGAAGGATAAGTTGTTCGGTGGGCTCACGAGGTAGACGAGCCAGAAACTCGTTGACATCGTGTTCCCGAGAGACTGGACCGCGATGACGGCCATGAGTTCGCGGTACCCCCGGCGACGGAGGACCGCAAGCCCGGGGAGGGGAGCCAGAGGGGTCGTCATGGAGCACCGCGGCATAGAGCACAGGGCTAAGAGGCTTCGTCTCCGGGTGCCCGCCCCGAGAAAGCGTTTATACACGGACCCCGATGGTCACGGGCCTGCGGGGATCGCCTAGCCTGGTAGGGCGCTGGATTGCTAATCCAGTGCGCTCTGCGCTCGGGGGTTCAAATCCCCCTCCCCGCGCGGTCTCTTCCGAAGAGTCTATGGAGTCCGCGGCGATTGCGCCCTACGGTCGTTCCGACGACGGGACGGACCCACGGGGGGCTGTCACATGATCGCGGTGCAACGGAAGAAGGTCGCGGAAATCCTCCGGCGTGAGCAGGGACGCTTCATTGAGGCGCACCTGAAGTCGAAGAAGCTCTTCGAAAGGGCGCGCGGCTCCCTGCTCGCGGGCGTTCCGATGAACTGGATGATCCGGTGGGCAGGTTCGTTCCCGATCTTCGTCAAGGAGGGGAGAGGAGCTCACGTGACCGACGTCGACGGGAACGACTATGTGGACTTCTGTCTCGGCGACACGGGCTCGATGTTCGGCCACTCCCCGCCCGCCGTCGTCCGCGCGGTGACGACGCAGGTGCGGAAGGGCATCACGATGATGCTGCCCACGGAGGACTCCGTCTGGGTCGGGGAAGAGCTCGCACGGCGCTTCGGGCTCCCGTATTGGCAGGTCGCGATGACCGCCACGGACGCGAACCGCTTCGCAATCCGCCTCGCGCGGGGGGTCGCACGACGGCCGAAGATCCTCGTCGTGAACGGATGCTACCACGGGACCGTCGATGAAGCCCTCGTGGACCTTCGGGACGGACGCACCGTGCTCCGTCGGGGGAACATTGGCGCCCCCGTAGATCCCGAGATGACAACGAAGACGATTGAGTTCAACGACGTTCCGGCCCTCGAGGCGGCCCTCGCGCCGAAAGATGTCGCCGCGGTCCTCATGGAGCCGGCGATGACGAACCGCGGCATCATCCTCCCGGAGCCAGACTACCATGAGGCCTTGCGCGAGGCAACCCGGGACACAGGCACGGTCCTCATCCTCGATGAGACCCACACGATCTGCGCTGGGCCCGCAGGCTATACGGGAGCCTATGGCCTCAAGCCCGACATGGTGACCCTGGGCAAACCGATTGCGGGGGGCGTGCCTACGGCAGCCTACGGGATGAGCGAAGGTCTCGCGGAAGACGTCCTAGCTTGGATCACGGGAGAGGGCTCCGACGAGAGCGGAATCGGGGGAACCCTGACCGGGAACGCCCTCGCCGCGGCGGCGATGCGGGCGGCCCTGCGATACGTGATCACGGAGGCCGCATACCGCCGGATGATGCCCCTCGCCGAGCGGTTCGAGCGGGGCGTCGCGGATGCGATCCGGAACTACGGCCTGCCGTGGCACGTGACGCGCCTCGGCACTCGGGTCGAATACCGTTTCCGCGCCACACCGCCGAAGAACGGAACGGAAGCGGAGGCCGCAATCGACCCGGCCTTGGACCGCCTCCTCCATCTCTACTGCCTCAACCGCGGGATCCTCATGACCCCATTCCATAACATGGCCCTCGTCGCGCCCGCCACGACCCGAACGGACGTCGACCTTCACACGGCCGCCTTCGAGGAATGCGCTGCGGAGCTCACCGCCCCACGGGGCGCGTAGCTTCAAGTCTCGCTGTCCTCTCACGGCGGAGGACCCATGCAAATCCGCTCCTACGATGAGGTCGACCCGTACGAAGTCCAACGGCTGACCCTCGCCGCCTTCTCCTGGGCCTTCACGGAACGATCTATCCGGATCATGTGCCGGACTGACCCCCGGTATCTGGATTCCTATGCGATGTACGCGGTCGAACGGGGGAAGCCGGTCGCGCAGGTCGTGCCCTTGCGTTTCCCCGTGCGGCTCACCACAGGCGTGGAGGAAGTCGGAGGACTCCAGGGCGTCTGTTCGCTTCCCTCCGTCTGGGGTCAAGGCTACGTGCGGCGGCTCTCGCAACACGTCCACGGCATGTTCCGCGATGATGGGCTCCGGATCTCCACGCTCACGACGAGCCGCAACATCCGAGGCTATCGCGTCTACCCAACCTTGGGCTATGTGGACCTCGCCCCGTTCTACATTGCGTCCCGGCGAATCGGCCGGCCCGGGCGACGCGCCCAGGGAATCCGATTGAGGCCCGCGAAGAAGACGGACCTCCCGCGAATCCAGGAGCTCTACACCGCGTCCGTGCGCGGCCTCTGCGGGTGGACGGAGCGATTCCCCGAGACACTTCCGATGCGAATCCGCGTAGATCCGGACCGCCTCGCTCGCTACCTCGTCGCCGTCCGAAACGGGGCGCTCGCGGGGTATCTGCGGACCCGACCCTATGAGGATTATCTCATGGAGGAAGTGGTCGCGCCCCGGGCCGAGGACTTCCAGGCGATCGTCCGGCTCCGCGAACGGAAGGCCCGCGGAGGCATCGCGACGGTCAACTGGATCACCTGTCGACGGGACCGAGAGCGCTTCAAGGCCCTCGGCTACGAACTCGACGGACCCATCCCAGACACCACCATGGCGGTCTCCCTGACGCGGAGCCTCCGGACCCGCGATCTTCCGCGCCTCTTCGGAGGGATCTCGGGACGCTTCGTGCACTACCCCACGGATGACTTCTGAGACCGAGCGAGCGGAAACCGGATGTACCTGAGGAGGGGATGCCCTCGCCGGGGCGGGGAATGCGGGCCTACGTGCTCGTGAAGGTCGCAGCTGGGAAGGAGCGGGAAGCCCTGGAGACGTTCCAAACGATTCCGATGCTCGAGGAGATCAACTTCCTCTTCGGCGAGTACGACTACATTCTCACCGTCCAGGCTTCAGACACGGCCGCGCTCGGCAGGCTCATCGCGACCCGGATCCGAAGGGCGCCAGGCGTCGTCCAAACGATGACGCTACTGGAGGCACCAATCTGAGCCCACGACGTCGGGGTTCGGTCCCGCCGAACCGATCGCGGCCTCAGTGACCCCGAGGAAAGGATTTCTCCCCCGCGAGGATGGGCACGGTGAGCCAGTTTTCCCTTGGCGGGAAGGGGCAGACATAATCGTCGCTGTACGCGCAGTACGGGTTGTAGGCGAGGTTGAAATCAAGGGCATGCTCCTCCGTGGGGCCCTCCTCGATATCGAGGTAGCGGGCGGCGCCGTAGGACTCCTTGCCGGAGGTCGCATCGCGGAAGGGGACGAACAGGGAGGATTCCCCTCCTTGGCGACCGAGCTGGGAAGCAGGCTTGTAGGCGTAGAGACGTTGCTTCACCCCACCCATCTCGAACTCGAAGTAACCGTAGCGGACCATGGGGCGCGGGACTCCTTTCGACGTGGCTAGGGTCACCGGCTCCGGGCTCGGGAGCTTCATGAGGCGCACCCGCAGGCGGTACGCCGGATCCGGCGGGAAGTACGCGAGCCCCGCGAACCCGGCCCGGAGATTCCAGGGAATCGGGGAGCCTGGGTCCTCGCGAAAGAAGTAGTCCTTCTCGCGGCGCATCATCTCGAGGGACTCGGCATAGCCCTCGTGGGAGTGCGGAGGGGACATGCCCGGAAGGACGCCTTCCGTGCCGGATAAACGTGGTGGCCATCAGAGGGAATAGAGGTCCTTCTTCGCGCGGGCGAGGAGTTGCTTCTCCTGATCTCCCAGGTGATCCGGAGACACGAGGGTGTCCACGAGCTGGACGATTCTCGTCGCAGCCTCGATCTTCTGGTGCATCGCCGCCTGCTTGATGAGATCCGCCGCGAAGCGGACCTTGAGCTTCGACAATCCTGCGTCCGCGGGCGCGATCGACAAGAGCTCCTCGACGAGTTTGAGGGATTCGTCGTAGCGGCCCTGCTTCACTTGGCCCTTGACCGCGCGTTCAAGCATCGCAAACCGATGGACGGTCCCCGGGTCGAGGGGCATTCGGGACGGAACATGCGATCGGGCCTCTTGGTCCTTTCGAGCCGAGGCCATCCGGGCGCCCATGGGCCGAACTGCCGGCGCGAAACCCGAGGAACGCCCGCGCGAGACGTAGCCTTCCGCGAGGAAAGTACGCGCGTTTGATAGCCCCGCGTGCGCCTGCGCCCCGCCCAAGGGAGGAGCCACCGTGGGCGCGTTTGCAGACCGATTCCGAGTCCGAGTGCATGCGGACTGGATGACGGAGGAGGAGAAACGGCGGATCCATGAGGCCACCCTGGATGTGATGGCGCGGATCGGAGTCCGCGTCGACAGCGCGCAGGGGCGCAAGGACTTGCGGGCCGCGGGGGCGGTCGTCGACGACAAGAGCCGCACCGTGCGATTCCCCGCGGACGTTGTCGAAGGACTCCTCGGAGAAGCCCCGCGTCGCTTCACCCTCGCCGGGAGGTCGGACGAGTACGACCTCCCGATGGACGGGAGCCACAACTACTACACCACCGACTCCTGCGGCGTCTCCGTCTGGGAAGCGGCGGAGGGCACACGGAGGAAGTCCGTCCTCGAGGACGTGCGGAGGACGGCCCTCATTTCGGACTGGCTCCCGTACCTGAGCGTCTACTCCCCGATGGTCGTGCCCTTCGATGTGCCGGAACGGTCCCATGTCGTGAATGGGGTCAGGGTCTCGATGGAGACGACGGCGAAGCACATCATGTCGGAGTCCACGTCGAACGCGGAGGAGGCGCGTGCCCAGGTCCGGATGGCCGCTGCGGTCGTCGGCTCCCTCGAGGAACTCCGGGAGCGGCACTACCTATCCGCGGTCCTCTGCACGGTCTCGCCCCTCGTCCTCGACGGGAACGCCTCCGACGCGGCCCTCGCCTTCTCGGAGGGCCGAGCCCCCATCCACATCATGAGCATGGCCCATGCGGGGATGAGCGGCCCCGCGACCCTCGCAGGCGACCTCGTCGTCAGCCACGCGGAGACCCTCGCCGCGGCGTGCATGATCGAGGCCCATGAGCCCGGTGCGCCCATCCTGTACGGATCGATCCTCGGGAGCATGGACCCTCGAACGGGAGCCTACTTGGGCGGAGGCCCCGAGACTGCCCTCCTGTGCGGGGCCTGCGCCGAGCTCGCACGCTACTGCCGCCTCCCGGTCTCCGCGGGCGCCTTCGGGACAAGCGCGAAGACTCCTGGCCTCCAGGCGACCTTGGAGAATGCGATGTCCGCGCTGTCCTGTGCCCTCGTTGGCGGTGAGGTCGTGGCGGGGATCGGCGAGCCGGACGGGTCCACGCTCCTTTCGTACGAGCAGCTCCTCCTGGACCACGAGATCGCGCGATCCGTCGTGACGATGTGCAAGGGCTTCGACGTGAATCGGGAGACCCTCGCGGAAGACCTCATCGAGAAGGTGGGAGTGGGCGGGACCTACCTGGCTCACGCGCACACCCTCAAGCACCTCCGCGAGGCTTTCCTCCCGATGCTGTGGGACAGCGACCCCTTCGACATCTGGGTCCAGAAGGGACGGAAGGACCCGATGGCGATCGCGCGGGAGAAGGTCGAGTGGATCCTGAAGCACCATGAGCCGCCGCGACTCGATGGCAGCACATCCGCGGCTCTCGGGCGAATCGTCAAGGAGTTCGTCTGAGCCTCGCTCCGAGGGGCAAGCTCAATACCGCGGCATGGCCGGGTCGACCTCGTCGGCCCAGGCATCGATGCCGCCCTCGAGGTTCTTCACCTTGCGGAAGCCGAGTTCCCGGAGGAAGTTCGTGACCCGCCCGGAACGCACGCCCGTCTTGCAGTACACGACGATGTCATCTGCGGTGCTCAGCTCGTTCACCCGTTGGGGCACCTGGGCCACGGGCATGAGGACGGCTCGGTTCAAGTGAGCAATCTCCCACTCCATGGGTTCGCGGACGTCGAGGAGAACAACCTCGCCGCCGTTGTCGAGCCTCTCCTTGAGCTCCCCGACGCTCATCCGGTACTCCTCGCTCACTTGCTCCGAGGGGGCGCGGAGACCACAGAACTCCTCGTAGTCGATCAGTTCCTTGATCGTTGCGTTCGGCCCGCAGACCGGGCAGTCCGGGTTCTTGCGGAGCTTCAGCTCGCGGAACCGCATTCGCATCGCGTCGAAGACGAGGAGCCGGCCGACGAGGAGATCGCCCTTCCCCAGCAGGATCTTGATCGCCTCGATCGCCTGGACGGAGCCGACGATGCCCGGAAGGACGCCGAGGACTCCTCCTTCGGCGCACGAGGGCACGAGCCCCGGAGGAGGCGGTTCCGCATACAGACAGCGGTAGCACGGACCCTTCTCCGCCCAGAAGACGCTCGCCTGGCCCTCGAACCGGAAGATCGACCCGTAGACGTTCGGCTTCTTGAGCAAGACCGACGCGTCGTTGACGAGGTACCGCGTTGGGAAGTTGTCCGTGCCATCGATCACGACGTCGTAATCCTTGAGGACGTCCAACGCGTTTTCCGACGTGAGTCGCGCCTCGTGGGTCTGCACGTCCACGTTCGGGTTGATCGACAGGATGCGCTCCTTCGCCACCTCGAGCTTCTTGCGGCCGACATCCTTCGTCCCGTACATCACCTGGCGCTGGAGGTTCGTCAGGTCGATCACGTCGAAGTCCACGATGCCGATGCGGCCGACGCCCGCGGCGCCAAGGTACTGGAGGAGAGGGTTGCCGAGCCCGCCCGCGCCGACGACGAGGGCCGAGGACCGCTTGAGCCGGAGCTGGCCCGTCATGCCCACGTCCGGCAGGATCAGATGCCGCGAGTAGCGCTTGATCTCCTGCGGGGACAGGGCATCCTTCCGCCTCGCCGCGAGCTGATCGATCACCGAGAGGGAGCCGCCCGCGATACTCGGGACGATCGAGATTGTGTCGCCGTCTTTCAGGGGCGTGGACTCCCTCTGCAAGTAGCGGATGTCCTCCTCGTTCACGTACACGTTCACGAAATTGCGCAGGTGGCCCTCCTCGCCGTAGAGGTGGCGGCGCAACACGTCGTACTTCGCCACGAGGGCACCCATTGCCTCCCGGACGTCCTTCGCCTGGACATCGATGGAGTCCTCGTTGCCTGCGTACTGCCGCAAGGGCGTCGGGATCAGGACCTTCACCGAGGCTCCCATGGGCTGTCTCCTATTCCCCTGTTATACTTAGGGCTTCCGCCGGAGATGACCTCGATGGGCGTCCCGCGAACATCGTAGCTCCTTGGCAGTCGCTGCGCGCCGGCATCCCCCTGCGCGAATCGAGCGCAAGGGCTATGAATTCAGAGTCGCTTTGTCCCACCATGCGTCTCTCGAGCCATGCCCTCGCGGGGCTCCTCTTCTTCGTCGGATCGGCGCAGTTCCTAACGGTCCTCATGCTCGCGGAAGCCCTCGCACCGGGATACAGCGTGTCGAACGACGCGATCAGCGACCTCGGGGTGGGGCCTACGGGCCTCCTGTTTAATGCTTCAATCGTCGTGGTCGGCGGGTTCGGGATGATCGCGGGGTACCTGCTCCACCCGTCCCACGGGAGAAGGCTGTTCACGGTCGCGATCCTCCTCGCGGGGGCCGGCGCCATCGGCGTCGGTGTCTTCCCGGAGACGATCCCCGGGCCCCACTTGGTCGCCGCATTGACAGCGTTCGTGTTTGCGAACGTGGCCGCAATCCTCGCGTTCCCCCTCGAGGGCCTTCCCCTGAACTTCGTCTCACCGGTCCTCGGGGTCATCGGACTCGCCGCCCTCGCCCTCTTCGTGTCGGGCCAGTACCTCGGCTCCGGCCTCGGGGGCATGGAGCGAATGATCGTGTACCCGCCCCTCGTGTGGGAGATTGGGTTCGGGGGCGCACTCATGGCCGGGGCCGCTGGCGCGAGGACGGCGGTCACGACGCCATCGTGAGGGGCTCGGACCGGAACGATTGCGTCTCCCCGTCGAGGGACCAAGCGCGGAGGTCCGCAGGCATCCGGTCAACGATGCTTAGGATCACGTACGAATACCAAGGCCACGCGTGGCTCCGATCGAACTCGGACGGAGCCGCCGGGTGGTCCGGATGACTGTGATAGAAGCCGAGGATCTCACGGTCCATGCCCTCGAGGGACTTCTCGACCGTGAGGATCTCCCGCGGATCGATGACATATCTCCGCCCTCGGTCCGACTCGACGACGTTCGTGGCGCGCCGGACTTCCGCGATCCGACGCGGCTGGTCGGAGGGCCCGAGGAGGAAGCCGCAGCACTCTTCCGGATACGTTTCCTGAGCGTGGGCCTCGATCTCCCGGACCTGGGCTCGCGTGAGGACGACGCTCACAGAGCCTCCTCCCAGTAGCGCTCCCCGAGGTACTTGTCCCCCGCATCCGGGAAGACCATGACGATCACGCCCTCCCGGATCCGTTCGGCGAGCCGCAGGGCCGCGTCCATTGCGGCGCCGCTCGACGTCCCGACGAGGTAGCCTTCCTCCCGTGCGAGGCGCAGCGCCATCCGCTGCGCGTCCTCCGTCGCGACGGTGATGAACTCGTCCGCAAGGGAGGGATCCCAGATCCCCGGCCTCGTCGCGGTCTCGAGGTGCTTCACGCCCTCGATCCCATGGAACGGGCTCTCTGGCTGGACCGCGATCATCCGAACGCGTGCGCCCACCTTCCGGAAGTGCCGGCCGACGCCGACGAAGGTGCCCGTGGTCCCAAGGCACGCGACGAAATGGGTGATCCGGCCGCGAGTCTGGTCGAGGATCTCCGGCCCTGTCGTCTCGAAGTGGGCGCGCCAGTTCGCCTCGTTGTTGTACTGATCGAAGTACCAGTACCGGTCAGGCGCCCCTGCGGCCATCGCCTTCGCCACGCGCTGCGCGCCGTCCGTGCCCTCCGCGGCCGGCGTGAACACGAGTTCCGCCCCGAAGGCGCGGAGGATCCGACGGCGCTCGGGGCTCAGGTTCTTTGGCACGCACAACGTGATCCGGAAGCCTTCCGCGGCCCCGAGCATCGCGAGGGCGATCCCGGTGTTCCCCGACGTCGCATCGAGGATGACCTTGGCAGGCGTGAGCCCTCTCTGCATCGCCTCCCGGAGCATGTAGAGAGCCGCCCGATCCTTCACGCTCCCGCCGGGGTTGTCCCACTCCGCCTTCGCGTAGAGCTCGACGCTGGGGACCACATCCTTCGCGATGCGGTCAAGGCGCAGGAGGGGCGTGTTCCCGACGAGGTCGGCGACGTTCGACGCCTTCGGCTTCGGATCGGGGGGCATGGTCTCGTGACCGATCGTGCCGCGGTCAGGGACCCGACGGCACGGGCTTCTCCGCGAGCGCGAGTCTGAGGACGTTGAAGGAGAGGAGGGCGCACTGGACTCGCACCGCACTCAGGGGGACGCCGACGACCTTGAGGAGGTCCTCCGTCCCCAGAGCCTTCGCCTCGACCAAAGTCTTCCCTTCGAGGATCGTTGTGAGGATCGACGCGCTCGCCTGGCTGATTGCGCATCCCTCGCCGTCGAAGGTGACCGCCCGGATACGGTCCGCGCCGTCAAGCCGGACGTACAGGGAGACGGTGTCGCCACACAGGGCGTTGGACTCCGTCGCGTGGAGATCCGCGGGCTCGATGCGGCCCTTGTTCCGCGGATGTTTGTAGTGGTCCAGGATCTGGGCCTGGTAAATCCCGCCCGCCATCTAGCCGAACACCTCGCGGACCTTGTGAAGCGCGGAGATCAAGGCGTCGACGTCCTCGAAGTCGTTGTAGACGTAGAAAGAGGCTCGGGTCGTCGCGGCGAGTTCGTAGCGGTCCATGAGGGGTTGGGCGCAGTGGTGGCCCGAGCGGACGCACACGCCTTCCACGTCGAGGATCGAGGCCACGTCGTGGGGGTGGGCCTTGTCCATCGTGAACGAGACGACCCCCCCACGATCCCGTATGTCCTGCGGGCCGTACGTGCGGAGGCCTTGGATCCCACGGAGCTCATCGAGCGCGTAGGAGGTGAGCTCGATCTCGTGCTGGCGAATCGCGGGCATCCCGAGGCTGGACAGGTAGTCGACCGCGGCCCCGAGCCCGATCGCCCCTGCAATGTTCGGAGTGCCTCCCTCGAACTTGTAGGGCACGTCGTTCCACTTCGCGGTCCCGAGGTGGACCTCACGGATCATCTCGCCCCCGCCGAGGAGCGGCTCCGTCGCCTCGAGGATCTCCGAGGTGCCATAGAGCACCCCGATCCCCGTGGGCCCGAGCATCTTGTGCCCGCTGAAGGCAAGGAAGTCGCAGCCGATGTCCTGCACGTCCACGGGGAGGTGGGGCACACTCTGGGCCGCGTCGACGACGCAGATTGCGCCGACCTCGTGGGCGCGCTTCGCGATTGCCTTCACGTCGTTGATCGTGCCGAGGACGTTCGAGACGTTGGCGACGGTGACGACCTTCGTGCGACTCGTGATCAGCTCGTCGTATTGTTCCATCCGCAGCCGCCCTTCGTCGTCCACGTCGACGTACTTCAAGGCGGCACCGCGCATGTCTCGCACGAAGTGCCAAGGGACATGATTCGAGTGGTGCTCCATCACCGTGCCCACGATCTCGTCGCCCTCCGTCACGTGACCGCCCTTGACAGCCCAGCCATAGGCGATCACGTTCAGGGATTCCGTGGTCGACTTCGTGAAGGCGACCTCCGTCGGCGACTTCGCGCCGATGAACGATGCGATCCGCTCGCGCGCCCCCTCAAATTCCCGGGTCGATTCCTCCCCGAGCTCATAGATCGCACGGTGCACATTCGCGTTGTAGCGGCGGTAATAGTCCGCCACCGTGTCGATGACCTGTTGCGGCTTCTGGGATGTCGCCGCGCTGTCCAAGTAGACGAGGCGCTTGTCCCTCATCTTGCGGGCGAGAATCGGAAAGTCCCTCCGTATCTCGGGGACGTTGAGGAGGAGCTTCGCGGCGCGGGCCATCGAGTCACCTCGCCGATGCCGGCCTTCTTACTTGAAGATTCGTGTGCATCCTACTCCTCCATGATATCAAGCGCCGGCCGCGTATTCACTCGAGGGAGACGGTGCCCTCCTTCCTCTCGAGGGCCGCCTTGAGCGTGTGCCATGCCAGGCTTGCGCACTTCACGCGCAGGGGGAACTCGGACACGCCTTGGAACACGGCGAGTTTTCCAAGGACCTCCGCATCGATCGCGTCGCCGGGCCGCCCCGTGACCATCTCATGGAAGGCGTCGAAGAGGCGGTCCACTTCCGCGCGGGTCCGGCCCTTCACCGCCTCGGTCATCATCGACGCCGAGGACTTCGATATCGCACAGCCTTGGCCGACGAAGGCTACGTCCTCGATTCGATCCCCTTTCACCCTCACGTAGACGGTCACCTTGTCCCCGCAGAGGGGATTGTGGCCGACGGACGTGTTCGTCGTATCCTTGAGTTCGCGGAAGTTCCGCGGGTTCTTCGTGTGGTCGAGGATGACCTCCTGGTACAGCTCGCGGAGGTCTGTCATCCGGCCGCCTCCGCGGCGCCCTGGAGGAGCTCTGCCTTCGGGAGCCGGGATAGGATGAGCTGGTCGAGCTTGATCCGCATCGAGGCGACCTTCACCCCGTCGACGATCTCGGCAGCGAAGGCGTACGCGAGCATGGCGCGGGCGGTCTCCTCGTCGACCCCACGGGAGCGGAGGTAGAAGATCGCATTCTCGTCGAGCTGCCCGACCGTGGAACCGTGATTGCACCGCACATCGTCCGCGAGGATCTCGAGGCCCGGGGTGCTGTCCGCGAAGGCCTCCCTCGAGAGGAGGAGGTTCTTGTTCGTCTGCCGCGCGTTCGTCTTCTGCGCGCCCTCCCGGACGAGGATCTTCCCGTAGAAGATCCCACGGCTCCTTCCGTCGAGGATGCCCTTGTACAGCTCGCGGCTCGTGCAGCTCGGCCTCGCGTGATCGATGAACGTGTGAAGGTCACAGTGCTGTTGGCCGTGGAGGAAGTACAGGCCGTTCAGCGTGAGTTCGGCGCCTTCGTCGGTGAAGACCGCATCCACGTCGTTGCGGCTGAGACCTCCCCCGAACACGACGGACGTCGAGGCGACGTTGCTCGCCCGGCCCTGGTGGATCGCGGTCGAGGAGACATGAAACGCCGAATCGCTCTCCCGCTGCATCCGATAGTGGTCCATCACGGCTCCCGCGCCGAGACGGATTTCCGTGAGGCCGTTCGTGAGGTACACACCCTTGTCGAGGCCCGCGTAGGACTCGATGACCGTGGCCTGGGCGGCGTCGTCCAGGACGATGAGGTTCCGCGGGTAGGAGACCTCGGGCTGCGCGGGAGATGTGGAGACGTGGAGGATATGGATGGGCTCTTCGACGAGGCAACCTTCGGGAACATGGACGAAAGCCCCGTCCTGGAAGAAGGCCGTGTTGAGGGCCGCAAACGCGTTCCGGTCGACGCGCGCATAGCGACCGAGGTGAGGCTCGAGGTCCCTCGGCCGGGCCTGGCGGACCTCGCCGAGGCTCCGGACGCGGACGCCCTCGGGAAGCCAACGCAGGTACGAGAGCTTCGGTGCGAAGCGGCCGTTGATGAAGACGAGCTGGCTGCACTTGAGGACGCCGAACGTGTACGGTTCGACGAGGTCGCCGGGGATCTTCGGCGGTTCCGGCGACGGATCCACCCGGAAGGGAATCCTCGTGATCGTGCGGACGTCCGTGTGCTTCCAATCCTCATTCTTCAGAGTCGGGAAGCCTGCCTCCTGGAAGCGGCGAATCGCGCCACGACGGGCCTTGCGGATCCATTCCGCCTCCCCGCCGTTGATCGCACTCTCGAAGGCTTCGAATGCGGCCACGTACGGTTCCGTCAGGGTGAGGGCCACCGCCACGGACGTGCCTCCGTCAGTGCGCCGCCGGCACCGCGGCGGACGCCTCCTCCTCGATTCCGAGGCCCGCATACCCCGTCCGCTCGAGCTGCTCTGCGAGCTCCTTTCCGCCCCGCTTCACCAGGCGTCCGTCGGCGAGGACGTGGACGACGTCCGGGATGATGTACTGGAGCAGGCGGGCATAGTGGGTGATCACGAGCATCGCGCGATCCTTCGACCGCATCGTGTTCACGCCATTCGCCACGATCCGAAGCGCGTCGATGTCCAGGCCCGAGTCCGTCTCATCGAGGATCGCGAGGCGCGGCTGCAGGACCGCCATCTGGAAAATCTCGTTCCGCTTCTTCTCCCCTCCCGAGAAGCCTTCGTTGAGCCCGCGCTTCATGAAGGTCTCGTCGAGGCCGAGGAGCTTCATCTTGTCATGGACCAGGCTGAGGAATTCCATCGCGTCGAGCTCGGGCTGGCCGCGATACTTCCGCACCGCGTTCACCGCGGTTTTGAGGAAGTAGGCGTTGCCCACGCCGGGGATCTCTACGGGGTACTGGAAGGCCACGAAGATGCCTTCCCGAGCGCGGTCCTCCGGTCTCATCGCCAAGAGGTCTTTGCCCTCGAAGAGGACCTGGCCTGCCGTGACCTCGTAGTTCGGGCGACCCGCAAGGACCTGGGCCAGGGTCGTCTTCCCCGAGCCGTTGGGCCCCATGACGGCATGCACCTCGCCCGCGTCCACCTTCAGGTCGATGCCTTTCAGGATGTCCTTCCCCGCGACCTTCGCATGCAGGTTCCGGATCTCCAACATGACGTGGTCCTCCTCGCACCCTGGTTGGCTTCAGCCCACGGTCCCCTCGAGGTTCAGGCTGACGGAGATGAGCTTCTGGGCCTCCACGGCGAACTCCATCGGGAGGTTCAGGAACACCTTGCGGCAGAAGCCGTTCACGATCATGTTCGTCGCGTCCTCGGGCGTGATCCCGCGCTGCTGGCAGTAGAACAGCTGGTCGTCTCCAATCTTGGAGGTCGTGGCCTCGTGCTCCATCTGGGCCGTGGGCTCGTTCACCTGGATGTCCGGGAACGTGTGGGCGCCGCATGTCGACCCGAGCAGCAGGGAGTCGCACTGGCTGTAGTTCCGCGCGTCCGTCGCGCCCTTGAGGATCTGCACCCGGCCGCGGTACGTGTTCTGGCCATGGCCGGTGGAGACGCCCTTCGCGACGATCGTGCTGCGCGTGTTCTTCCCGATGTGGGTCATCTTCGTGCCCGTATCCGCCTGCTGGTAGTTGTTCACGACGGCGACGGAGTAGAACTCGCCCTGGGAATTGTCCCCCTGGAGGATGCAGCTCGGGTACTTCCAGGTGATCGCGCTGCCCGTCTCCACCTGGGTCCAGGAGAGCTTCGAGTTCACGCCGAGGGCCTTGCCCCGCTTCGTGACGAAGTTGAAGATCCCGCCCTTTCCCTGCTTGTCCCCGGGGTACCAGTTCTGGATTGTGCTGTACTTGACCTCGGCGTTGTCCAAGGCGACGAGTTCGACGACGGCCGCGTGGAGCTGGTTCTGGTCCCGGATCGGTGCGCTGCAGCCTTCCAGATAACTGACATACGCGCCCTCGTCCGCAATGATGAGCGTGCGCTCGAATTGGCCCGTGTCCATGGCATTGATCCTGAAGTACGTGGACAGCTCCATGGGGCAGTGGATGCCCGGCGGAACATAGGCGAAGGAGCCGTCGCTGAAGACCGCGCTATTCAGCGCGGCGAAGAAGTTGTCGTTGAACGGCACGACAGACCCAATGTACTTCCGCACGAGGTCGGGGTGCTCCCGGATCGCCTCGGAGATCGAGCAGAAGATGATCCCGACGTCCTCAAGCCGCTTCTTGAACGTCGTGGCCACGGAGACGCTGTCGAGGACCGCGTCGACCGCGACGCCCGCGAGGCGTTTCTGTTCCTCGAGGGGGATTCCGAGCTTGTCGTATAGAGCGCGAATCTCCGGGTCGATCTCGCCCATGGTCTTCGGCTTCGCTTTCGGGGCCGCATAGTAGGAGATCCCTTGGTAGTCCACGGGGTCATAGTGGACGTTCGCCCAGTGCGGCTCCGTCATCGTGAGCCAGTGCCGGTAGGCGCGGAGGCGCCACTCGAGCATCCAGTCGGGCTCTTGCTTCTTCTTCGAGATGAAGCGGACGATGTCCTCGCTATGGCCCTTCGGCGCAATCTCTTCCTCAATGTCCGCGACGAAGCCCTGCTTGTACTCCTGGGCCTCGATCTCCTGCTGGAGAGCCTTCTTGGAGACCATGGAGTCACCTGTCGCTGAGAAGCGCAGTAAGGACTATAACGTCGTTATATATAGCTTTGGTCGCTGTCCCCACGAACGGTAGGCTCCCTCGAGGAGCGAGCCAACCGCGACGGAAGGCTTAAGGGTGCCGACCGTCTTCGAACGGCGTGGAAGCGATGTCCGCAACCATGTCGGAAAGATCCGCCCTCGTCGTCACTCCGAGCGCGATCCGCCGGATCCACAGCCTGCGCGAGAAGGAGAGCCGTCCGCAGGCGAACCTCCGCATCCGGATCATCGCGGGCGGATGCAGCGGCATGCAATACCGGATGGACCTCGCGGAACAACAGCGGCAGAGTGATGTCGTCGTCCCTGCGGGCGATACCTCCGTGTACGTGGACCCGAAGAGCATGGCGTACCTCCAAGGTTCCGAGCTCGACTGGGAGGAGGACCTCCTGGGCGGGCAGTTCAAGATCAAGAACCCCAACGCGAAGACCTCATGCTCGTGCGGCTTGAGCTTCACGATCTGACCACGGGCCTTCATCAGGAGGGCGGACTAGAGCCCCTGGGCCACGATCTCCGCGAGATCAACGATGCTGATCTGCATGTTCCGTTGTCTCGCGACTTTCTCGAAGTGTGCTTCCGCATGCGGACACGTGGTGACGAGGGACTTCGACCCTGTCTCCACGGCGGCCTCGAGCCGACGCGAGGCGACATTCGCGGCCTGTTCCGGATAGACGTCGGGGAAGCCTCCGCCGGCGCCGGAGCAGAGGGCCTCCTCACGCATCGGCCGCATCTCGAGGACTTTCAGGTCCTTGATGAACTTCATCGCCTGCCGCGGCGGATCGAACGTGTCGCACACCCGACCCATGTGACAAGCGTCGTGGAAGGCGACCCCCTGGGCGAGAGGCTTCGTGAACGCGATCCGCTTTTCGCGGATGAGCTTCTCGATGAAATGGGAGAGGTGGAAGACGCTGAAGGGCGGGCTGCCTCCCCAGTCCTTGTAGTCACGGGCGAAGGCGCGGTAACATTCCGCGCATGCCGTCACGAGGGCTTTCGCCCCGGTGCGGGCGACGGCGTCGATGTTGTGGGGCATGAGCTCTTTTTTCACCGTCTCTTGATATCCCATTCGCGCGAGGGGGGCGCCGCTGCACCACTCCTCCGGCCCGAGGACGCGGTACGCGACCTTCGCCGCATTCAGGATCTTAATCACCGCAAGGGCGATCCGCTGCATCCGGTAGCTCGCGGCACAGCCCACCCAGAACACGACCTCGGGCCGCTCCGCCTGGACCGCCTCCGCCGGGAGCCACGAGAGGCGCTTCTCCGGAGGCTCCCCATAGAGGTTGTGGCTCTCGCGGATATTGTCCAGGTAGGGACGCAAGGGACGCCGTTCGAAGCCGGAGAGGACCATCCACTCCTTCACGTCGTCCCACATTCGGTCGAAGGGGATGTCGACGGGGCAGATCTCCTCGCACGCGCCGCACCCCGTGCACTCCCATGCGCTCCGGGCGAAATCCTCTCCGGGCGTCACGTGGCGGCGGAGCAGGCGGTCCAGGGGCCCCCTCAAATCATACTGCCGGATGGCAAAGACGCGCCCGCGAGGGGACGCGCTCTCCCAGCCCGCCTCCTGGTACGCGGGGCACACGGGGACGCAGTAGCCGCACATCGTGCACGCGTGTACGTGTTCATGGACCGAGGGCATCTTGGCAACCCGGGGCATCGGCGCACCACCGCGTTCAGCCGCGGAGTTCGGCGAGCTCCTGGCCGGCCTCGGTGGCCAGGGCGTCCTCCATCTTCGCGAGTTCGTCCAAGACGGATTTCCCATCCGGGCCGGCCTGGGATTTCAGTTCGCGGAAGAACGCCGCGGACTTGCGGGCCGCCTCCCCGGCGATTTCCCATGCCTTCGCGAGGGAGATTTCCTTCTCGAACGTGTATCGGGCAGTCCCGCACTTGGGACACTGTTCCGGCATCTGTCCCGTCTCGACGATGTGGCCGCATACGTAGCACTCGGCTTTCGACACGGAGTCCAACGGGAAGATCCCCGGTCGAACGGAGACCTCCTTCGCAGCCTTGCCGGCGACAGCCTCCAGCTTCGCGAGTTCGGCCTTCTTGCGCCGGCCGAGGTCCTCGAAGGTCACCTTGACTCTCGTGTCCGCGGCGACGACGTGGGCGAACTCATAGAACGTGAGCCCCTCGAGGGTGGCCCCGACCGCTTTGGCTAGGGCATCCGAGCTGCCGACGTGCTTCGCGATCAACGCGCCACCCCGAGAACCCGCAGGTTGCTGGGATACCGACGTGGGGATATCAACCTTCGCCACTCGATCAACAATCGAGGCTCTTCCAAGGAGGAAAGAAGCTCTCAGATGCCCCAGCCGAACTGCTTCTTCGCGGACTCCGACATCATCTCCGGCGTCCACGGCGGGTCCCACACCACCTCGACCTTGGCCTCCTTGATGCCGGGGAGCTGCTCGAGCTTTCGTTTCACGTCGGAGCCGATGTACGCGGACGCCGGGCAGCCGGGTGCGGTGAGCGTCATCTTCACGCCGATCTTGCCGTCGGCTTCGTTGATGTCAATGTTGTAGACGAGCCCGAGGTCGTAGATGTTGATCGGAATCTCGGGGTCGTAGCACTTCTTGAGGACTGTGATGACTTCGTCCTTCGTCGGCATGCGGTGCCTCCGGGGCTTGGGCCTTTCCTAGGCCCCCGCGGGATATTAACGTTCCGCCTCGGGCGGTGGACGCAAGAGCTTGCGTCCCGCGAAGCCTCCTTCGAGGGTGTGCCAATTCGCGATCGTCCCTTCTCCGCGCTGCCAGCAGAGATACGCGAGGTTCCCCTCGACGGCCGCGGGGAAGTCGACGAGTCCGGAGGCCACGTCCTTGACCTCGCAGCCAAGGCCGTGGATCTCCTTGAGATCCAAGTCGAGGGAGGCCCTGACGTCTGCGGCCTCCGTGACGAGCTGCACGTGCCTTTCGCGCTCAGGCAGAGGCATCGTCTCGCCTTCCGAGCCCCAGTACATCTCCGCGTCTTCGGCGAGGTCCTGGAGCTCTCGCAAACGCGCAAGTTTGGGGTCCATTCGCTGAAAAATCCCCGAGATCTGCAGGATCAGGCCGTTCGCTTCGTCGAGCGTGAATAGGCGGGCCGGCGTGTATGCCTGCACCCGGAGATTCGTCGGGCCTTCCATCCCTGTCCTCCACGCATGATACGGCATCGCTAAGGTAAGACCCTTTGCCCGGCAGGCCGTGGGCGCGAGATCAGCTCAGCCCGTGCTCCCTCTTCGCCGCCTGCGTGGCCTCAACCATGACCTTGAGTTTCGCCATCGCGCCCTCGACGGTCCGCGTCTTCAGGCCGCAGTCCGGGTCGATGTACAGCTTCTCCGGCGGGAAAATCGCAAGGCCCTTCTCGATGCGATCTCGAACCTGGTCCTCCGTCTCGATGACGTGGCTATGGACGTCAATCACCCCGAAGGCGATTTCCTTGCGGATCGGTTTCGTTCGGAACATGTCGAGGAGGTCCAGACCGGAGTTCGACATTTCGAGGTCCAGCTGGTCGACAGGGAGGCGGTCGAAGTAGTCGTAGATCTCTGCGTAGTTTCCGTAGCAAGTGTGCAGGATCGTTTTCGCCTCGAGCCCTTTCGTGACCTCGCCGACGGCCTTCACGACGAGGGGCAGCTCGTCCGAGCGCGTGGAGAGGGCGGGCTCATCGACCTGAATGATCCGGGCCCCGGCGGCCTCCAGGTCCCTCGCCTCACCATGGAGAAGCCGGGCGAACGCCATCGCGGCCTCCTCCCGCGATCCGTAGTACTCGTCGAAGGACCAGTCCATCATCGTGTACGGCCCCGTGATCATGCCCTTCACCGGCTTCTTCGTGAGGGACTGCGCGAACGTGAACCACTCCACGCTGATGGGGCCCTTGCGGCGGAGCTCGTCGACAATGATGGGTTTCTTGTAATAGCGGTTCCCATAGGACCGCACGAGCCCCGAAATCTCCGTGCCCTCGATGTTCTCCGCGAAGTACGTGGCCATGTCCCCGCGGTACTGCTCTCCGTCCACGGGAATGTCGATTCCAATCTCCTCCTGGAACCGAAGCCATTCCCTCGTCGCCTTCTCCTCGAGGGCGTGAAGTTCCTCCCGTCCGAGCTCACCCTTTGACACCTTCGCGCGCGCCCGGAGGAGGTACTCCGGCTTCGGGAACGAGCCCACGCTCGTGGTCTGGAGGGCGCTCACGCCTTGGCCTCCAATAGTCTCGCGGCCTGAACGAGGATCCGAAGCTTCTCGCGGGCTTTCGTCCGAGGCAGGAATTCAAGGCCGTTCGAGGGAGAGAGATAGCACCGGTCGAGATCGACGCGATCGCGCAGTTGCCACGCCTTCGCGGCGACCGCGCTCGGGTCCTCCGCCTTCGTGTTCCGTGCGTCGACGAGGCCGAGGACAAGCGGTTTCTCCGAGGACCTCGCCTCGAGCATCGACCACGTCCGATTCCCTTGGACAAGGTCCAAGCCGATGGTGTCGGCGGGGACCTCGAGGAGATCATCGTAGATTCTCGCGACGTCACCGAAGTAGGTGAAGAGCGTGAGTTCCGCGCGGCCCTTCTCACGGTGGAGCGCCTCCAGGGTCTCTGAGACGAGGGAGAGGTCCTCGGGATGGCGTGTCAGGATGGGTTCGTCGATCTGGAGATGCTCCGCCCCCGCCTTCGCGAGGGCGCGGACTTCCTGGGCGAGAGCGGCGGCGATGTCGAGGGCGAGTGCCCGCTTCCTCCCGTAGTGCCGGTCGACGGCCAGGGAGGCGAGGGTGACGGGCCCCGTGAGGATCGCCTTAACCCCCCGGGGAGCGCGGTCCTGCGCGAACCTCCATTCATCCGCCACGATCGGGGCCCTCCATTCCACCGGACCGACCACGACCGGCTGCCGATAGTACGTGTTCGTGTCGAAGTAGCGAACGAGGCCATCGATCTCGATTCCAGAGAGCCTGCGCGCGATGTGGCTCTGGCTGTCGTGCCAAGTGACCTGGCCGTCGGAGATGACATCGACCCCTGCATCCGCCTGTTCTCGGATGGCAGACTGAATGACTTCCCGCTCGGCCCGTCGAACGTCGGACTCCGAGATTTCACCCTGATCAAAGCGCGCGATCGCCCGACGGAGTCCCTGCTCCTCGTGGGTGTCGCCAACCCGCGGATAGTTGCCAACGACGGTTGTCCCGACCATGGAGTCCCGCTCGCACCCGTGAGGACTGGGCCGCCTGACCTCGAAGAGCCTGCGGGTTAAAAGGTTCTACATTCCAATAGGAATGGGCCTATGACTGTCTTGCGAGGAATTCCTCCGTCTGCTCCTCGAGGAGCTTCACCTCACCCTGCTTGTTGATGTGGTAGAAGCCATGGAGATCCTTGTAGACGATCTCCTCCATGTAAAGGCAGTCCACGGGGCACACGTCGACACATTGCTGGCACCCAATGCACTTGTCGTAATCGAACTCCGGGATCACGATGGGCTTCCCCTTCCGCTCGTTCGGCCCATCGAGCATGTCGATACACCGCGTCGGGCATTCCCGCTCGCACTTCCTGCAGCCGATGCAGACATCGACCTCGCAGATCGGGTGTTCTCCCATCCGGTTGATGAGGACCGTCTCCTTGTTCGAGTCCGCGTCCGGCGTCTTCAGTTCCTCGCTGCGGTAGTAAAGGTCCTCGCGCGCGTAGTCGGCGTGCTCGAATTCCTGGGTGAAGTCCCAGGCGTCCGTCGGGCAGTACTCCATGCAGTTGCCGCAGAAGAGGCAGTGGCCGATGTCCACCGCGGGCCGGCGGATGATCTTCTTCATCTCGTCGAGAACCGCGCGGCTCGGATGAAGGTACGGACTGCTCGGCGCGACCTCGTGGAATTCGAAGTAGATGCACTCATTCGGGCAGACCTTCGCGCACAGTTCGCATCCGATGCACTTGTACCAGTCGATGCTGTGCTGACCGCGGAACGCCGAGGGGAGCTCGACCTTCTGGTACGGATACAAGTGGGTCACGGGCTTTCTCCCACCCGGGACCACCTTGTTGATCACGGGCAAGGTTTTCAGCATCTGCTTGAGGGTGGCCGACATGGGCTGGAGCATGCCCCGGATGGATCCCGTCTCGCGAGCCCTCGCGAGATCAGCCTCGGACTTGGGGGACCTCATAGGTGTACTCTCCTTCGGGCATGCTCATGAGTTCGCCCTCGCGGGCGCTCACGACCCGTCCTTTCTTCGTCCGAATCCAGCCGTGACGTTCCGCCTTGATTTTCGCGCTGAGCTTGAGGAAACCGTCGATGAGGGCCTCAGGACGCACGGGGCAACCGGGGATGAAGACGTCGGTCGGCACAAAGGTGTAGGAGCCTTTGACGACCGCATAGCTGTCGTAGTAGGGACCCCCGCAAATCGTGCACTCGCCCATCGCGATGACCCACTTCGGGTCTGCCATCTGCTCGTAGAGCCGCCGCACGGCGGGACGCAGCTTCAGGGAAATGGGGCCGTTGAGGAGTAGGACGTCGCACTGCCGCGGAGAGCTGCGGTAGATCACGCCGAACCGCTCCACGTCGTATCGTGGATCCGACGTGGCGGCCATCTCGATCGCGCAGCACATGATTCCGAAGTGGAGGGGCCAGGTCGAGTTGCGCTTGGCCCAGTTGAAGAATTCGCCAACGAGGCCCTCCTTCATCCGCTCGAGCATCTTCCCGCCGGGGCCGCGCTTCAGCGGGGCGTCGATGTTTTCATCAACCCACTTGAGGAAGTCCTTGGACCGCAGCCCGACGATGTTCGCCTGCTCGGGACGCTGAATCATCGAGATGTCTCCGCTACCCCTCGAGGGACGCGCCGGGACGCGTAGTTCGGGGACCTTCTTAACCCTTGTCACACGGATGCGGGCTTAAAGGTTCGGTGATGCCGCGGTCACTGCGCTTCGCGGCTCTCGAGTCCTCCCCACGCCTCCCACCACGAGGTCGACGCGAGGAGGACGCCCGGGTTCAGGAGGGCGCGGGGATCGAGGGTCTCCTTGATTGACCGCATGACTCCGACGACCTCAGGCCCCCACGTCCTCGAGAGGGCCTCCCCACGGATGCGCCCGATCCCGTGCTCCGCGGAGGGCGCCCCCTGGAATCGGTCAAGCACCGCGTCGTCGAACTCCTCCCGCATGGCCCGCATCCGCTCGAAGTCCTCCGGGTCCGTTGGATCGAAGAGGGGCCTGTAGTGGATGTTGCCGTCCCCGAGATGGCCGTAGATTCCCGCGACGGTGCCGTGTTTGCGGGTGAGGGACACGAGGAAGGTGATGAACTCCGGGACCCGCGATGTCGGGACGATTGAGTCTTCCACGAATCCCCACGGACGCCGCCGCCCCGGTTGACGGAGCAAGGTCGGAAACAGGGAGCGCCGGGCGGACCATAGAGCCGTCTGTCTCTCAAGGCTGGACGCGATCTCCATGGGGCGACTGAGGGCGTGCCGAGGGACGATCTCCCGCGAAATGCGATCGATGCGGCTCTCGAAATCCTCGTCGTCGAATTCCACGAGGATCATCGCTCGCGCCTGCGGCGGGATCCCGTGGGCCCCGCGGCCTAGGACATCCAGGGAATCCCCGTCAATCCCCTCAAGCGCACTCGGCCTCAGAGGCAGGAGATCCTCGACGAGGGGACCGAGCTCCTCGAAGCGGTCCAAGAAGAGGAGGAGGGTCACCGTGCGTGTGGGGAGCGGCAGGACGCGGAGGGTGGCCTCCGTGACCACGCCAAGAGTGCCCTCCGCGCCAACGAAGAGGCGAGCCAAGGGGAAAGCGCCGCGACCAAGGGCCTCCGCGAGATAGGCGAGGTCGTAGCCGCACGCGTGCTTCTTCACGGGCCGCCGGTGGCGGAGGATCGCGTCGCTATGGGAACTGATCGTCTGCCGCACCGCTTCGAGGGCGGGCACGCGAGCGAGGAGGCTTCCCCACTCCGGTCCATCCAAGGGGACGTCACGGGCCTCGAAGACCGTCCCGTCGGCGAGTACGACCCGGAGCGCGAGGACGTAGTCCGCCGTCTGTCCGTACTTCACGCTCTGGTATCCCGAGGCATTGTGCCCGAGCATGCCTCCGATGCGGCACCAGTCGAGGCTCCCGGGCTCCAGAGGGAAACGGAAGCCTTTCTCCCGAAGGAACGCGTTCAAGTCGCGGAGCTGGACGCCAGGCTCCACGCGGACCCAACCTTCCGCCGGGTTGAACTCGCGGATCGCGGCCAGGTGCGTTGTGTCCAAGACGACGCCGGCTCCGATGGCCGCACCCGAGAGGGAGGTTCCGGCGGCCCGAGGTGTCACCGGGACGCCGTGGGCCGCGCATATCCGAAGGGTCTCCACCACGTCCGACTCGGAGGAGACACGGACGACCGCCTGGGGAACCAGGAAGCAGGGGCTCGCGTCCGTCGAACATGTGCGGAGCGTGACCTCGTCCACGAAGAGGTTCGACGCCCCGAGCACGGCGCGAAGATTCGCGACCATCGGCCCTGGAGGTGCGGAGGGCATGGAGAATCGGCTCTCGCCTAGCTGTGAGCAGGATGGCCCGTAAATCCCTTTTCTTTGCCAGACGTGTGATCGCAACCGGACCACGAAAGTGTCACTCCTTCCGGTGACAACCTTTATCACGAACGGAGCCATGGTTCCGAGGCGAGGGGAGGCCGCCCGTGCCCGTCACCGCAGATCGAATCCGGAAGCTCATGGACTTTGGGCTCACGGAGTACGAGGCCCGCGTCTACCTGGCCCTCCTCGACCTGGGCACTGCGACGGCAAGCCAGATCCCCGCGGGGTCCCGCGTTCCCAGGACCCGCATCTACGGGACGATGCGGCAACTCCATGGCAAGGGGCTCGTCCAGATCCTCCCGGAGAATCCCCTGCGGTACAAAGCAGCCCCCCTCGGCGCATTCCTCCGATCGCTCGTGGAGGACTACCGCAACCGCGCCGAGCACGTCGACGCGAACCTCGAGACGGTCGCCCGCGAGTTCTCCATCGCCGCGACGGAAAGCGCCGAGGAACGGGGCCGGTTCGAGGCGATCTACGGAAGACGGAACGTCCGGGACAAGCTCGCGGAGATGTACGAAGGGGCATCGAAGACGATCATCAGCGTTGGTTCAACCCACAGCCCGGGCCGCATCCTCCGGTCCTTCGCGCCCCATCTCGCGGACCGGAAGCGTGCGGGAGTACAGATCCGCCTGGCGTTCCACGTGACGCCGCAGAGCGCCCAAGAGGTCCGCGCCCTCGGCCGTTACGGGGAGGTTCGCACTGTGGACTTCTTCCTGCCCGTGTGCCGCCATGGCGTCGACGGGCGGGAGTTCCTCATGACCCACCCCATCCCCGACGACGGTTCGACGTCCCGCGGGGAGGACATCGCAATCTGGACGGACGATCCCGCGATCGCCGGGGCCTTGGCCCAGATGGCGGGGCTCCTCTGGGAGATGGGGAAGCCCATAGTCGTGGGAGAGGGCCCGGAACCATCGAAGGCGGGCGCCCTCATGCCGTCGGGGGAATCGTGAGCCGCGCAAGGAGCCGCGTGAGATCCGTAATCGGACGGCCGTCCGGGGCGGCGATCGGCTGGGTCGCGGGCGGTTGTTGCAGATACGTCGGGATTCGCTGCTGGATGCGCTCCCCGTAGATGGGCGCGTGCTCGTTGCGGTAGAACACCCCGATCGGGATGCGGTCGCCCCACTCGAGCCCCTTCACCAGGGCCTGGGAGGCCTTCGTCTCGATCTCGGAGGCATCGCGCACCTCGGGGTCGTAGCCTCCCGCCTCGAGCTTGTAGACCCGCGGCAAGGGCCTTCCCCCATTGCTTTCCGCCCGGTCCTCCCCACCGTACCACTCCTTCGTGTTGATGTCGTTGTACGTGGGGCAAGGCTGGAGGACGTCGAGGAATGCAAAGCCCTTGTGCCGGATCCCTTGGGCGATCAGGTCCTTCAGATGCCGCACGTCGTAGGAGTATCCGCGGCCGACCCACGTGTACCCCGACGCGAGGGCGAGCCAGATCGGGTTCACGGCCTCGTTGATGTTCGGGTGGGCGAGGGACTTCGTCTGCACGCCGAGCTTCAAGGTCGGCGAAGCCTGGCCCTTGGTGAGGCCGTAGACGCCGTTGTCGAAGAGGATGTAGAGCATGTCGATGTTCCGGCGGCCTGCATTTACGAAGTGGGCTCCGCCGATCCCCATGCCATCCCCGTCTCCGCCGACGGCGATGACTTCGAGGCTCGGGTTCGCGAGCTTGATCCCCTGGGCCACGGGAAGGACGCGTCCGTGGAGGGTGTGCACCCCGTACGTCTTGATGTAGTGGACGGTCTTCGCGGAGCAGCCAATCCCCGAGACCATCGCGACGCGGGACGGGTCCATCTTCAGCTCCGCGAGGGCCATCTGAATCGTGCGCAGGATGCCGAAGTCTCCGCAACCCGGGCACCAGTCATTGTGGACCTCCGTCGCGAAGTCCTGGGGCTTCAGGATCTGCTCAAGCGCCAAGGGTCAACACCGTCCTCTTCTCGGCCTTCCCGCGAAGGATCCGCTGGACCGCGTCGTAAACCTCCGTGCACGACATCGGCCGGCCGTTGTACTTCAGAATCTGATGGGTGCATTCCACGCCTGTCCGCTCGCGGATGAAACCGCCGAGTTGGCCCCCGAAGTTCATCTCGATGTCCACCCGGCGTTTCGCAGGGGCGAGGTACTCCATCACAGCCTC
Source organism: Thermoplasmata archaeon (assembly GCA_036555455.1). Lineage (GTDB taxonomy): Archaea > Thermoplasmatota > Thermoplasmata > RBG-16-68-12 > RBG-16-68-12 > RBG-16-68-12. The sequence continues at coordinate 102,276 of DATBLI010000003.1, read as the reverse complement.
GGTGGCCAAGGGGTTCAGCAGACGGAGTTGGAGGAAACCCACGGAGGCTTTCTCCCTGTGGAGCTGATCGAGGGCATCGAGGATGGGGCCCTTCGTCGAGCCCCAAGAGACGAGGACCGTATCCGCACTCGACGGGCCGAAGTAATGGAATTTCATCGCTTCCGGAATCTCCTTCGCGGCGATCGTGAGCTTCGCCTCGCGCTTCTCCATCATCATGTTCCGGAGTCCGGGGTCCTCCGTGATGTGGCCGAACTCGTCATGCTCGTCCCCCGTGTTCCAGAAAATCGTCCCGCTCTGGCCGATGACTGCCCGAGGGGAGATGGGACCCTTCCCCAAGTCGAAGCGCTTGTAGGGATGCTCCGGGGAGTACAGGCTCCCACCGTTCGCCACGAATCCGCGGTCAATCCGCAGGTCGCCGAGATCAGGGACCGCAATCGTCCCGCTGTTGTTCGCGAGGGCCTTGTCCACGAGATGGATTACGGGCATCTGGTAGCGCTCCGCGAGGTTCAGGCTCAGGAGACCGTCTCGGATCATCTCCTCGAAGTCTCCGCTCGCCAAGAGAATCCGCGGGCTTTCCCCATGCCCGGCGTGGAGGGCGAACCGCAGGTCGCCTTGCTCGTGGCGGGTCGGCATCCCCGTGCTCGGGCCAGCCCGCTGGTATAGGGTAATCACAAGTGGGATTTCGTTGATCGAGGACCAGCCGATTCCTTCCATCATCAAGGAAAAGCCCGGGCCCGACGTCGCGGTGGCCGCTCGGGCACCCGCGAGGGCCGCGCCGCAGGCCATCGTCACAGAGGAAATCTCATCCTCCGTCTGGACGACGAGGATGGAGCCGCCCTTGTCCCGGACAAACGCGGAGTCCTCCTCCTCAGGCGCCCGACCGGACGTCAAGTCAAGGACCTCGTTGGACTCGAGGTACTCGCTCTCGTCACTCGCAGGGGTGATCGGATAGTACGTCTGCACGCGGAGGCCGCCGTAGAGCTTGCCGAGAGCCGTCGCCTGGCTGCCCGACAGGAAAAGTCGCGAGTCCGTCCGCGCGATCCTCTCGAGACGGTACGGGAACTCGGGGGCGAGGACCTTGGCGAGATCGTAGGCCTTCTGGGCCCCGGAGACATTCATCTTCACGACCGTGGCCTTGGAGCGGAAGACGTCGTCGAGGGCTTTCACGATGTACTCGAATCCGAACCCGAGGATGCCGAACGAGGCGCCGACTGCGAGCATGTTCACCATGCGTGCGATCTTGCTCAAGGTGTCCACGTTGAACTCGTCCGCGACCTTCGTGAGCATGTCGTTGTAGGGAACCGGGATCAGGCTCACGCCGCGCTGCCTCGCCGACATGAGCATGTCGTCCAGGGTCTCGCCAAGGCCGCGCGCGATGAGGTAGGTCTTCAGCTCGCTCCGGAGTCGCCCCTCGATCGTCGGGACGTCGGAGATCCTCGTCTTCCCGAGCGCCGGGTCGTAAATGACCGCGCCGTCGTCCGTGACCTCGGGGACATGTCGGAAGGCCGTCTCCGCGTCGAAGGTTGCGAGGACGTTCACCTCGTCGACATGAGACCGGACGATCCCGGCCGAGGCCCGGACTGTGAAGTACGAATGCTCGCCTTTGATGTTCGAGTAGTACTCTCGCTTCCCGAAGACGTTGAGCCCTCCATGGGCGCACGCCCTTGCGAAGGCATTCGCGGAGGAGTCGACGCCGCTCCCCTGGGGCCCACCAATCATCCAGGAGAGGACATTCACTTTCTTCAACCGTACGGACATCCGATCACAACGCCTCACAGGTCAACGGAGGATTCGGAACGGAGGTTGTCCCATGCGCGAAGGTTGGATATGAACGAATCGACGTCGCGGTTGCGGCGGAGAGGGAGAATCCTCGGTCCCATGGAGGAAGCACGTCCTTGGGCCAAGAGACAAGGCCGCCCCTTACAAATCTTTTGTCTCGATTCGCCGAGGCCAGACTTGGGGTCGCACGATCCCCTCTCAACGGAGCTAGCCTCGGGAACCTGACGTGCCAATCTTTGGCGCGCGACCCCGTGGCAGCGTGAGCTGCCTCATGAAGTCCGCCATGAACTGGAAGCGGTTTCGCAGGGTCACCTCGCTCACCCCCGCCACCTTCGCAATCGCCTTCTGAGGACGTCGCTCGCCGCAGGAGAGGGACGCGAGGTAGATCGCAGCGGCCGCCGTTCCCGAGGGCGATAGGGACATGGACCGTTCCACCTTCTCGAGTTCTTTGAGAATCCTGAGAGCCTCGGTCTGGACGGCGTTGCTCAGGGCGAGCTTCGAGCAGAACCGGCTCACGTAGTCCGTCGGGTGGGAGGGCGGAACCCGAAGGATCAGGGTCCGAAGGAGGGCGCCATAGGCCTTCCCGATTGCCTTCTTCCGGACGCCTGTGGTCTGCTGGAGCTCGTCGAGGGTCCGAGGCACGCCGTCGATGCGGCACGCCGCGTACACGGCCGCAGCGACGACCCCCTCGATGGACCGGCCCCGGACGAGTCCCTTCTCGAGGGCCTTCTTGCAGATGTAGCCGGCCTCGTCCTTCACGGGCTTCGGGAGTCCCATGAGGGATGCCACCCGATCCAGAGCGCGAATCGTCTCGGGCAGGCTTCGTTCGCCCGGCCGCGAGTGGCCGGAGTGCCGCTGGAGTTTTCGCATCCGGTAGAACTTCTCCCGCTCCCGCAGCGGAATCGTGTTCCCGCGAGCGTCCTTGTTGGAGAGGGGGATCACCGTGGTCAGGCCGGAGGACCCGGCGACGTAGCTCCGGGGCGCCCCCGTCCGCGCGAGGCGGTCGCTCTCCTCGACGGAGTATGCGGCCCATTCGGGACCCTCGTCGATCGCGGTCCCGTTGATCACAAGCCCGCAGGCATCGCAGACGAGTTCCCCCCGCGCGTAGTCCCGGATGATGTGTTCGCTGCCGCACTCCGGGCAGGTCCTCTCCTCTTCCACCACCAGGGGCTCGACGGGACTTTGACTGGGCATGTCTATCCCCCACGGGCGCCCTGAGCCGGTCGGGGTCTCAAGCGCGGTCCGTACACTATAACGGCATTATATTAGTCCTTGTCACCGCGTCGAGTGACAGCCTCCTGTAGGACAATCGTCCAACTTCGGACAGAGGAACCGAAGGCGGGGACTCAGGCGGCCGCGAGCCGCTTCGCCCAGAGCTCTTGGCCCTCGCGGAACACATCCGCACCGTGTGCGTCGTTCGCCACGATCGCGGGGAAGTCCTCTGTGCGGAACTCCCAGAGGGCCTCTGTCCCGAGCTCCGGATAGGCGATCACCTTCGCCGACTTGATCCTCTGGGCGAGGGTTGCGCCAAGGCCGCCGATCGCGATGAGGTAGACGGCTTTGTACTTCACGAGCGCGTCGACGACCGCGGGGCTGCGGTTCCCCTTGCCGATCGTTGCCTTGACCCCGTACTCGTACATCCGCGGCGCATAGGCATCCATTCGCAGGGACGTCGTCGGCCCCGCGGAGCCGATCACCCGACCCGGCGGCGCGGGAGTCGGCCCGACATAGTAGAGGACGTGGCCGCGGAGGTCCGCGGGGAGCGGCTTCCCCTGGTCGAGGAGGTCCACCATCTTCTTGTGGGCCGCGTCGCGGGCCCCGTAGATCGTCCCGTCAAGAAGGACACGGTCTCCGACCCGCAGTTTCAGGACATCCTCGTCGCGGAGAGGCGGCCGAAGTCGAACCGCCTCGCTCATAGGATCGCCTCCTTGTGGCGATGCGCGTGGCAGTCGATGTTCACTGCGACGGGAAGGGCCCCGATGTGGCACGGCTTGGCCTCAATGTGCAACGCCAGGGCGGTCGTCAGGCCCCCCAGGCCCTGCGGCCCGACGCCGGTGCGGTTCACCGCCTCCAGCCACTCCGCCTCCAGGTTCGCATAGTACGGATCGGGGTTCGGCCGGCCCATCGGCCGGTACAGGGCCTTCTTCGCGAGGAGCGCCACCTCTTCGAAGTTCCCACCGATTCCCATGCCGAGGACCAACGGCGGGCAGGCATTCGGCCCCGCGGCCTTCACGGTCTCCAAGAGGAACTGCCTCGCTCCCTCCGCCCCTGCGGAGGGGCTCATGATTTTCATCTTCGACATGTTCTCCGCGCCCGTCCCCTTCGCGCCCACGACGATCCGCACGCGGTCCCCGGGGACGATGTCGACATGGACCATCGCAGGCGTGTTGTCCCCCGTGTTTCCGCGGCGGAGCGGATCCTTCACGAGGGAGGCGCGCAGGAACTGCTCCTTCCACGCCTCGCGGACGCCCTGGTTCACCGCGTCGAGGAGTCCCGGCTTGTCGAATCGCACGGCCTCGCCGATCTCGAGGAACACGACCGCGATCCCTGTGTCTTGGCACATGGGCAGGCTCTCCTGTTTCGCGAGGTCCGCATTGTCGAGGAGCATCGTGAGAATCTCGCGGCCCTGAGGATTCGGTTCCGATTCCGCGGCCTGCGCGAGGGCCTGACGCAGCTCCGGATTCATCACCACGCAGGCCTCCTTGTAGAGGTCGCGTACGGCCTCTCGCACCCGATCGACGGGAATCTCGCGCAATCGCTCCACCACGTGCACCATCCCCGGCCGTTGCTTCATCAACGTTCGGCCCGGGGAGTACATATTCTGTGTATGGTGCGAAGGTTAATACTCGGGATTCCCACTGGGCACCGCGGCGATCGCATTGACGGAATACCGGATCGAGAAGGACTTCCTCGGCGACCTGAAAGTCCCCAAAGAGGCGTACTGGGGGGTGCAGACCCAACGGGCCATCGAGAACTTCCCCATCAGCGGGATTCGCTTCGGCCGGCAGTTCATCTACGCGCTCGGGCTCATCAAGAAGGCGGCGGCCGAGACGAATATCGAGCTCGGCCTCCTCGACTCGAAGATCGGCCGGGCCATCGTGAAGGCCGCGGACGAGGTCATGGAAGGGAAGCTCGACGCCCAGTTCCCCCTCGACGTCTTCCAGACGGGCAGCGGTACCTCTACGAACATGAATGCGAACGAGGTCATCGCGAACCGCGCGAATGAAAGCCTCGGCCATCCCCTCGGGGAGAAGGGGCCCGTTCATCCGAACGACCACGTGAACATGGGCCAGTCCTCGAACGATGTCATCCCCACCGGCATCCACGTCGCCGCGCTCATCGCGATTGACCGGGATCTCTTGCCGGCCCTGCGGGAACTCGAACAGAGCCTTTCGAAGAAGGCGAAGGACTTTGATCCCATCGTGAAGGCGGGACGGACCCACCTCATGGACGCAACGCCGATACGACTCGGCCAGGAGTTCTCCGGCTACGAGTCACAAATCGACCATGGGATCCGGCGGATCTCCGCGGCCCGCGGCTCCCTCGCAGAGCTCGCGATCGGCGGCACGGCGGTGGGAACGGGCATCAACGCCCATCCGGAGTTCCCCGGCCGGGTGGTCGAGAAGATCAGCGCCGCGACGAACACGAAGTTCCGCGTCGCCGACAACCACTTCGAAGCTCAGATGGCCCAAGACGCCCTCGTCGAGGCAAGCGGCGCCATCCGCACGGTCGCCGTGTCCATGCTCAAGATTGCGAACGACCTGCGATGGTTGTCTTCCGGGCCGCACACCGGCCTTCGAGAGATCAACCTGCCCGCCGTCCAGCCGGGCTCCTCGATCATGCCAGGAAAGGTGAACCCCGTCATCCCCGAGGCGGTCATGCAGGTCGCGGTCATGGTCATCGGGAACGACGTGGCCATCGGAGTCGCAAACACCCACTCGAACCTCGACCTCAGCACGATGATGCCCGTGATGTCCCAGCGGCTCTCCCAGAACATCGAGCTTCTCTCGAATGTCGCGAGGGTCTTCGCGCAGAAGTGCATCGAGGGGATCAGCGCCAACGTCGACGTCCTGCAGCACTACGCGGAATCGAGCCCCGCGATCGCGACGAAGCTGAATCCAATCATCGGCTACGAGAAAGCTGCAGAAATCGCGAAGGAAGCAGGGAAGACCGGGAAGACGGTCAAGCAGATCGTTATTGAGAAGGGCATCCTCCCTGCGGAAGAGGCGGAGAAGATCCTCGATCCGCGGCACCTCACGCAGTCGAGCAAAGATCTCCTCGGGACCGGAGGCGGGTAGATTCCTCACGGAGGCAGGGCGCCTCCTCGGGCCCTCGAACCTGAGGCTCGACCTCAGCCGCCGACCAACCTTGCCGTGTCAATCTGGGCCTTCTGAAGTCGGCCGGAGTAGTCCACGTAGACCGTCTTCCAGTAGGTGAACTCCTCGAGCGCGGTCGTGCCCGCCTCGCGAGTGTCCGTGGGTCCCGTCTCCTTCGTGCCTCCGAAGGGGAGCTGGACCTCCGCTCCGATTGTGGGCGCATTCACGTAGGTGATCCCCGCCTCGAGATCCTGTATCGCCCGGAAGGCCCAACGGAGGTCGTTCGTGTAGATCGATGAGCTGAGCCCGTACCTCACGGAGTTCGCGATCCCCACGGCATCCTCGTAGTCCTTGGCCTTCAGGACGCTCAGGATGGGGCCGAAGATCTCCTCCTGGGCCAAGCGAGCTTCGCGATCCACGGCGAAGACCGTCGGCTGGAGGAAGAAGCCGACGTCGTACGCCCCTCCTCTGAACTTCGCTCCCCCCGCGAGGAGCCGGTCGCCCTCCTTCCTCCCGATGCCCATGTACTCGAGGACCTTCTTTTCCTGTTCCACCGACGCGACAGGCCCCATGTCGACGCTCTCATCGAGGGGGTTGCCGACCTTCAGCCTCTCCGTGCGCTCCACGAGCTCACCGAGGACCTCGTCGTAGATCCTCTTGTGGACGATGAGCCGGGATGTCGCCGTGCAGCGCTGCCCGGCCGTCCCGAACGCCCCGAACATGACGCCGTCCAAGAGCAGCTCGAGGTTCGCATCATCCATCGCGATGATCGCATTCTTCCCTCCCAACTCGAGGCCCACCTTGATCATCTTCTTCGCGGCGCTCTCGTAGACATGCTTCCCCGTGTCCACCCCGCCCGTGAAGGAGACCGCCCGGATGTCGGGATGGGCGACGATGCCATCGCCGACAAGAGGACCGCTCCCCGTCACGAGGTTCACCACTCCCGGCGGGAAGCCCGCCTCATCGAGGCACTCGACGAACTTGGCGGCGCAGAGCGGCGTGAGGCTCGACGGCTTGAGGACGATGGGGCAGCCGGCGATGAGGGCGGCGCCGCTCTTCCAGCCGGGGATCGCGATGGGGAAATTCCATGGCGTAATCAGGCCCACGGGTCCCACGGGCATCCGGACGGTCAGGCACATCTTGTTCGGGAGCTCCGAGGGCACGGTGTCGCCGAACATCCGACGGCCCTCGCCTGCCGCATACTCGAAGAAGTCGATTGCCTCTTGCACATCCCCGCGGCCCTCCGCGATGATCTTCCCCATCTCCGCGGTCACCGTGCGCGCCAAGTCCTCCTTCCTCTGTCGCATCACGCGCGCGGCATTGAGGAGCAACTCCCCCCGTCGCGGTGCCGGAGTCCTCCTCCAAGCATCGAAGGCGCCCTTGGCGGCCTTCACCGCCGTGTGGACCTCGTCCTCCGTGGCCCGGGGGAACGTGGCCAGGACCTCGCCCGTCGCGGGGTCCGTCGTCTCGAACCGCCTGCTCTTGGACTTGCGCCACTCTCCGTCGACGAAGAGGCCGTACTCCTGCGCCATCCCGGATCCCCGCGCGCCCACCGCGAACCTAGGTTATGACCTTGTCGTGCTCGAAACGCGGATCATGGAGATGGGGGTGCCGAGCGATTGCCGCCGCGGCCTCCTTGAGGTTGTTGGCGCTGACCTCGGGCGCCCACGGCCGTACGTCGTCCTTGAACCGAGCGCGCCATTCCTTGGACCCGACCCATGCGACTCGACAACCGAAGGCCCGGCCCGTTTCCACGTCGAGGGGTTTGTCCCCCACCATCCACGCCATCCGTGGGTTCACACCGAGGTCCCTTGCCGCGGCGAGCAGCATCCCGGGCCGCGGCTTGCGGCATGCGCAATCGGAAAGCACGTGGTGGGGGCAGTAGTAAATCTCCGCGAGCTCCACCCCTTCCGCCCGCAGCTTCGACAGCATGCGCTCGTGAATCTGCCCCAGCTGCTTCTCCGGGATGAGCTTCCAGCCCATGACGTCCTGGTTCGTGACCATGACGAGCCGCCATCCCCGGACCTGCAATGCGCGCATCCCTTCGATCGCCCCGGGGAGGAATTCGAAGTGCTCCGGCCTCCGCACATACCCCGGCCGGCCGCGGTTGATCACTCCATCCCGGTCGAGGAAGACCGTGGGACGGACGACGCGTTTCGCGCCCTTCGAAAGGCCGTGCCGGCTCACCCGCAACGCACGCTGGGCCTCGGGGGATTGCAGGAGGAAGTCCACGAGCCCCCACTTCGCAAACGGGTTCCGCGTCAAGGTCAAGGCCTTGTCCACGGTGAACCACTCCGCGCGCTCGATCTCGTCCGGCTTGATGCGGAACCGCTCCGACTCGACGTGGCCCTTGAACAGGAAACCAAGCGTGTACGACGGCTTGCCGGGGAAGCCGGACACGTAGACGCTCAGGGGTCCATCGAGGACGACGGGTACGCCGATCTCCTCCTCGGCCTCTCGGGTGACACCGACCTCGGGTCCCTCCCCGTAGTCCATGAATCCGCCAGGAAGGTTCCAGTGGCCCTCCGAAAAACCCCGGACGGCTTTGACCATGAGGACTCGCGATCCTCTCGAAAGGACGATCTCAGATACGCAACGGATCATCGTGGAGTAGATCGCGCGTTTCACGAGGTCGTCGACGTCGTCGCGGTCGAAGATGGCGTCCCGCCCGAGCCAGTCCTCCGGGTGGCGGTCGAGCTTCGGTCTCACCTTGAACACGACGTCGTCGCCGAGGGCCATCGTGCCGCTCCCTTCGACCCGGAACGGGAGCTCCTCCTCGCGGCGAGGGAAGCGCAGCTTGCCCTGGTCGCGGACGAGGTACACCTGCCCGTCGGTCTCCACGAACAAGTGCTTCCGCCGCGGCCTGCGGGCCATCTCTTTGTCCATGGGCCTGAGCCGTATTAACCATGCGGCGTCCCGGAACGCATCGGTGCCGGCTCGGATCCTTCCCCCTTACTCGTGGACCTTCAGCGCCACGGACACGCCATCCCGCAGAGGCACAATCGTGGCGACCATCCTCGGGTCCTTGGACAGGCGTTCGTTGTACTCGCGGATCGCTCGCGTTTCCGCGGACCGGCTCTTCCTCGCGACTTCACCATGCCACAAGACATTGTCCGTCAGGAGGAGCCCACCGACGCGGAGTCTGCGGATGCAGGGGTCGAGCACGTCCGGGTAACCTTCCTTGTCAATGTCATTGAAGATCACGTCGAACGACCCTTCCAGATCCTGGATGAGTTCCTGGGCCGCGCCCACGAGGATCGTCACGCGACTCGCCACCCCCGTCTTCGCGAAGTTTGCCGCGGCGATCTTCGCCGTCTTCGCGTTCCCTTCCATGGTGATGAGCTGGCCATCCTCGGGCAGCGCGCGAGCCAGCCAAGTGCCCGAGTAGCCGATCGCAGCGCCTAACTCCAAGATTCGCTTGGCCCCGATCGCCTTCGCGAGCGCATGGAGCAAACTGCCCTCCGCCGCGCCGACGATCGGCCAGCCCTCCCGTTCCCCTTGGTCCTCCACAGCCTTCAAAGCCTCGTCGCCGCGGTTCGCGAGCGCATCGATGTATTCGACCACGTCGGGGGCCACGATGGGCAAGCCGGGGTCGCGCCTAGCGGGCATGCCAGCCCAGAAGAGCGGATGAGCTAAGAATCTTGGCGGATTTGACAAAGATTCAAACGAGGGGAGGGCCCATCGTGCCCGCGGGATGGGACCATGTGCAAACTTACGAAGACGCGGAGCCCGGTGCTCTCCCTCTTCCTCGAGACCCAATACGTGAACGATGTCACGGAACGCGGGTATGCCCGGCGGCCGAATCTCTCCGTACTGCCCGCGGATCACTCATCGAGGGGCGTCGGCGGCGGCGCCCGCGTAATCCCGTCGAGCTGATCCGCCTTCATCTCCAGGTCGTTCGCCCTCTCCTCGAGGCGCATCGCGCGCTCCTTGAGATCGTGAGCCCTCACTCGCGCCTTCGCGGCCTTATGGCGCAGTTTCGCCGCGTGGGCCCGGTCCCGAAGCTCGTGCTCCGGCGGTCGAGGGGGCGGGGGAATCTCCTCCACACCAGGCTCAGCCATGGTAAGGCGGGAACATCCCCCGCTCGGATAAGAGTTGTGTCCTTGTCTTTCGACGGCGAGAATCAGGGCGACCAAAGGGGAAAATACCCTCGTCGCGTTCGAGCCGACTCGTGAAGGTGTACGTCGAGGCCTACGGCTGCACCCAGAATTATGGCGAGGCCCGGTTGATGCAGACCGCCCTGGTCGGCCAGGGCCACGTCCTCACGCCGACCGCGCAGGAGGCGGACGCCCATGTCCTCGTCACATGCACGGTCGTCGATGCGACGGAACGGAGGATGGTCCGCCGGATGCGGGAGCTGGCGACCCTCGATAAGCCCCTCGTGGTCGCCGGTTGCATGGCGGCGGCGCAGCGAGACCGAGTGAAGTCCATCGTGCCGCAGGCGCGGCTCCTTCCCCCCCGGAAGTGGGAACAGATCGTCGATCTCCTCGGGGCCGGGACCGCTTGCGGGGATCGGGCAGCGGACGTTGAGTCGGGCTCCTTCGGCTGGCACGATGCCATCGTCCCCATCGCCCAAGGATGCGCCGGTCGCTGCACGTACTGCATCACGCGATTCGCCCGCGGCCGAGTGAAGTCCTCTCCGGTCGAAGACCTTGTGGCGCAAGTCAGATCCCACGTGGACCGCGGGGTGAAGGAGCTGAAGCTCACCGGCCAAGACACCGCCGCCTACGGCCTCGATGCGGGGACGACTCTGGCGGAACTCCTGAAGGCCATTGACGGGATCCCCGGGGACTTCCGAGTCCGCGTCGGGATGGCGGATCCCCTCACGGTGCTTCCGATCACGGACGAACTCATCGAAGCGTATGCATCGGACAGGATCTTCAAGTTCCTCCACCTCCCCGTCCAGTCCGGGGACGACGGGGTCCTCGGCGCGATGCGGCGCGAGTACACAGTCCGGGACTTCGAGGGCATCGTTGCGGCCTTCCGGCGCGCCTACCCCGAGATCACCCTATCGACCGACGTTATCGTTGGCTTCCCGGGAGAGACCGAGGAGCAGTTCGAAGCGACGATGAGTCTCGTGCGGCGGGTGCAGCCGGATATCGTGAACGTCACGCGTTTTTCGGCGCGACCCGGGACACCTGCCGGGCAGATGCCGGACCAGGTCGTAGGATGGCGTGTGAAGAAACGTTCCCGCAGGATCACAGCCCTACGATTCCAGGTCGCCTGGGAGATCCACCAGGCCTTCGTTGGCCGGGACGTCCGCGTCCTCGTGACGGACCCCGGGAAAGCAGGCACGACCCTTGGCCGGACGCAAGAGTACCGCCAGGTGGTCATGACCGAGTCCATCCCCATCGGCGAGTTCGCCGACATCCGCATCGAACGGGCCCGGGCGACGGACCTCTTCGGCCACACCGTCGCCATGCAAGCGCCTCGCGCCGAACTCCCCGCAGCGGGAGTGGTTTGAAATCGGACCCCTTCCCAAGAAGCCACGAGATTCACTTCCTCGGACCCTCGGGAGGGTCTCGAGAACGCCCGCGTTTCCGGGAGTGTGCCCTCACAATGGGCTTTATACGCCCGAGGAAATGCACAGCCGCAGCCCCGTGGTGTAGCGGTCAAGCATTCGGGTCTTTGGAACCCGCGACGGCAGTTCGAATCTGCCCGGGGCTATCCCGATGAAGGCCCGCGCGAAGCTCACCCTCCCCTTCGACGAGGTCGCGATCGCGAAGGCCGTCGCCGACTCCGTCTCCCTCGACGATCAGGGATACATCCGCACGCGGCGCGCGCGGAGTTCCATCGTCGCAGACGCCTCGGCGGACGACCCCTTGAGCCTCCTCCATACCCTCGACGACTATCTGGCCTGCATCAGCGTGGCGGAGCGGACGGCAGGGGCGGCACGCCCTCGCGGACGAACGCGGCGATCCCGCGTTTGAAGGCGAGCATCTCCCGACGGTTCATCGCGGCCTGCGCCACCGCGCACAGCTCGTCCTCAGGGGACACCACGAGGGCCTCATCCCGCGGCCGGATCTCAGGGTCCGCGTCCTTCACGAACTTCGCCATGACGTTCTTGCCTCCGCGGTGGAAGGGAACGGCGTCTGGGTCGACGACGACGCGGAGCCGCGGGAACGGGAAAGCCTTCTGGAGGCGCCGTGCGCCAGGGACTTTCAAGGTGAACAGGCCGTCCTCCGCGCGCAGGGAGAGGACGTGCTCCCCGTCCACGAGGATGTTCCGGATCTTCCCCGTGTTCTTGGACGTGACGTAGGAGACGCGACCCCGGAAGAGCGCGCCCGCGGCCGTGCGCCCGAACTGGACATCCGCCGTCCCGCGGATCCGGAGGAGATTCCAATCGACCTCCCGGGGTCCCGGGGCCCTACGCCCGAGCTCGGGCAGGCTTGGATCCCCCTCCCACAGGAGTCCGAATGGATAGCCCGCCCCCTCGGCCCACTGCCGAAAGAAGACCTCCGCCGCCTCGAGGCTTTCCGGGTCCAGGTCGACCGGGACGATCGATTGGGAAAAGGGCCACAGATGGTCGAGCTCGATCGGGACGGGACCCCAGATGGATTTCACGACCGCATGGACGTCCGCAGTACGCAGGATCTTCTCGAGGGCGTGACGGTACCGATCGCTGTACGGGCGTCCATCCTCGGGGAAGACCACGAGGCCCTTCGCGGGAGGGGGCGCGTACCGTTCCTGGAGCCGCCGACGGAGGCGGTGGAGCACGGGCCGGTGTGGCGTCTCCGGGCCTACGAAGTACAGGGCGCCGGGCCGCGATACCGGCTCCCACTCTTCGAGGAACTCGCTGTGCCGGCGGAGTTCCCGCAGGGCATCCAGGAGCGCTGGATGGGCTCGCGCCCGTCGCTCCGCGAGCTCCCAGAGGTCCCCGGACGAGATGGCCCGACGGACCTCCCGGACCGCCGCGAAGGAGACGTGGAGGTTGTGCTCCGCAATGAGTCGCTCATCCGCTGCAATGGATTCCATGGGATGGGAGGTGCAAACGGAGCAGAGGCACCCGCTCTCCTTCGCATCCGTCGCACGGCGCGTGCCGTCGGCGAACATCATCCGTCCGTCCCGGGCGTATTTCGCGTACGCTGCGGAGTCGAAGAGGTCGCAACCGAGGAGGGCGGCGAGGGGGAACACGAGGGGATGGCCCGCGCCGAACAGGTGGACGGGTTTCGACGGGTCCAGCCCCTTCTTCGCGGCGACGATCACCCGGACGAGGTCGCGGAAGCGATAGGCCTCCATGAGCGGCACGACGCCGCCGATTGCCGCGACGCCGATGTCCAGGGCGGAGACCTCGCGGGCGCACCGCTCCCGAAGGTCCTCATGGACGCCCCCTTGGACCGCGCCGACGAGGATCATCTCCCCGCGCAACCGCGCGGCTTCTGCGGCGCGGCGGAGGGTTTCCTCCATGTCCCGCCGGGCGCGAGCGTAGTCGTGTTCTGGCTCCGAGAACACGTCGAGCATCGTCCCGAGGTCCGAACCGATCGCCTTCTGGAAACCGATGATCTCCGCGTTCGTCACGTCCACGTCGCCGTACACATGAGACTGGAAGGCTCCGGAATCGGTCATGATCGCGCGGTCGAACCCGAGGAGTCGGTGGACGCCGACCTTCGCGACGGCCTCGCGGAGAGGCTCCTTCCCCAGGATGTACGCATTTGTGATCAGGATCTCCGCGCCGAACCGGGCCGCGAGCTCCGCGGGAGGAATGATCGGGCGGTTCGGATTGACCACGGGGAGGAGGGCGGGGGTGACCACCCTGCCATGGGGGGTCTCGAGGAGCCCGATCCGGCCGAGCCCATCCCGCTCCCGAAGCTCGAACACGCGCGGCCATGGGAGCCCGGCGAATATGCCTTTTGCTGCCTCAGGGCCGACCGTCCCCCCGCGGCGACGATTCTCCGACCTCCCCGCAAAGGCTATCCTGCCCGCGCCATCACCGGGGGCGTGCTCCGGCAGACCTTCCTCCACGTGCCCGGGATTGGTCCGCGCAGGGAGGAGGCCCTCTGGCATGCCGGCGTCCGGTCCTGGGACGACTTCGCCTTGGCCAGGGTGAAGGGGCGTCTCCCGCTCGCAGTCGCCGGAAGGGTTGCGGAGGAGCTCGTTCGCTCCGAGGAGGCTCTGGCCAGAGGGCGCTACCGCTACTTCGCGACGCGACTTCAACCGCGAGAGCATTGGCGCGCATGGCCGGACTTCCGGAGGGAGGCGGCGTTCCTCGACATCGAGACCACGGGCCTCTCCATCGGCCGGGACGCGGTGACCGTCGTTGGGGTCTATGATGGGAATCGCAAGCGATCCTTCGTCAAAGGGATCAACATGGAGGAACTGCCGCGCGCCTTCGATGGGAGGAAAATGCTCGTGACCTTCAACGGCCTGCGGTTCGACGTGCCCTTCCTGAAGCGGGCCTTTCCCGGGATGGCCCTCGGCCAGATCCATGTGGACCTGATGCATCCCCTCCACCGCCTCGGCTTCTACGGGGGCTTGAAGGCCATTGAGCGTCGGCTCGGCATCAAGCGGAGCGAGGCGACGGAAGGCCTCAGCGGCTTCGACGCGGTGCGTCTCTGGCACGCGTACGAGGAAGGCGATGACGACGCGCTCGAGACCCTCGTGGCCTACAACCTGGAGGACGTCGTGAATCTCGAACCCCTTGCGGACTTCGCCTACCGCGAACTGAGAGCCCTTTGCCTCGAAGGGGGATTCGTCACGGCCGATCGCTACGGGACCCTCAGGGAGCCAGCCCCCTGAAGCGCTCCGCGGGATACTTCGCCTCGTTCTTCGAGACCTTCGCGAGGACTGCCTCGGAGAGGTCGATCCCCATCGCATTCGCGAAGCTGAGCGTGTAGATCGCCACGTCCGCGAGCTCGTCGGCAAACGCCGCACGGTCGTCGGGGGCGTAGGATTCAGGAGGCCGCGGCGGCTCCCAGAGGAACCGTTGGAGGAGCTCCGACGCCTCGATGCTCAAGGCGACCGCAAGGTCCTTCGGGTTGTGGAACCGCTCCCAGTCGCGCGCTCGAACGAACTCCTGGACGCAGTCTCGGAGCTCACGGACGGTCGCCGTCGTGTCGGCCATGGGAGGGCGATCGCAGCGAGGCCCTTAGAGGGTTCGCCGGAGGTCAAGGAGAGGGCTGGGGGTCCGCAAGGTTGAGGACCTGTTCCAGACCCTCGGACGGGACAATCCCGTCCAGGACGATCCGGGCCTTGAGCGTGCCCTCCTCGAGGACAAGGCGGAGGGAACGGAGGCGGGACCGGAACAACTGGAGTCCCTTTCCGTTCCGCGAAGGCAGGGCCCTCTCGCAATACACGAGGCCCATCTCCTCGAGCTGACGGATGCGGCGATAGCAGGCCGCAATCGGAATCCCGAAGCGATGGCTCAGGTCCAGTGCGGACGCCGCCCGCTCCGTGGTCCCGAGGAGGATCCGGGCCGAGTATTCGTCCATCACGGTCTGGCTCACCTCTAAAGGCCGCATCGACTCACTCCCCCCTCAGGTCGAGGATCTTCCTCACGAGCTCGACGACCTCGTCCGCCTCGAAGGGCTTCGTGATGTATCCGATGGCCCCTCGTCGGACGCTCTCGATCTCCTTGAAGCTGTCTCCGAAGGCCGTCATCAGGATCGCGCTGAGCCTCGGACGTTCGCGGCGTGCCATTTCGATGAGCTCCACCCCGCTCGGCCCGGGCATCTTGTAGTCGGTCAGGAGCAGGTCGACGTCCATCCCGCGGAGTTTCTCCAGCGCCTCCGGGGTGCTCCCCGCGGTCACGACTGCGTAGCCGAAGGCCCCGAACAGTTCGGACAGGTTGGCTCGCATCCCCTCGTCGTCGTCCACGATGAGAAGACGGCGCGCGCCGTCTTGGCCGTTCGCCTGCAGGTTCGTCGACCTCCCCTTCGCAGGGACGAGGCCCGGGGGGCCTCTTATAGGCCGTTGGCAAGAGCGCTTGACTCAGGAGAAGTTGACCAATCCTCATCGCGGGAAATCGATGAGAACGGTCGGCCGCCGACGCTCTTCGCTCAGGGCGCGCACAACGCGCCAGGCCCGCCGACCGTCCTCGGTGAGGACGTAGGCCCCGCTCTCCGTCTTCGCGAGGAGCTCATCCGCGATGAGCTTCTGGAGGTGGAAGGAAAGCTTCGAGGACGAGTCCACGAAGTTCATCCGGAGGATCGCGGAGTACGCGACGGGACCGGAAGAGAAGACATAGGAGACGATCCCGCGACGGATGGGGTTCGCGAGGGACTCGAGCATCCCCTGGAGGCCGGGCTCCGGTCCCTCTTCTCCCGCTCCCGCCTCCAGGTCGGGGACGAAGGATGGGTCCGGGGGCGCCACGACGAGGACGCCTCCCTTCGCCGCGCATCGGCTGGCAAGGTGTCGGATCCACGCCTTCAGGTCCTCCCTGCCGTGGAGGCGCTCCAGGAGAACCAAGTCCCCGGCATAGATGACAGGGCGCTCGACACCGGCGAGGAACCCATCGATGGCCCCATTGAGCTGATAGAGCTGCAGGGGGGCGAAGACGTCGGGGGGTCGACCGTCCTCGCCGATTCGAAGGACGCGGGTGACGCCCTGTGGGGGACGCCCGCTCGGCCCCACGACGGCGAGGAGCGCTCGCCGTGACGCCGCGTCCTCCAAGAGGGCCTTTCGGGCCTCGGGGTTTGAAGCGGGTCGAGCGAACATCTGCCGCGCCTGCCGTTCGTCCGCGATGGACTGGAGGACACGCTGGAGGGAGGCGACCTCGAAGGGCTTCACGAGGAAGTCGACGGCCCCGGACTTCATCGCCTCCACGGCCACGTCGACGGAGCCGTGGCCCGTGATCATGACGACGGCCGTGGAGGACCCGCTGCCCTGGAGGCGCTTGAGGACATCCAAGCCCGTCGCCTGGGGCATCACGAGGTCAAGGAGGGCGATGTCGAAGGCCTCCGCCTCGAGGATCCGCATCGCTTCCTGGCCGTCCGCGGCGACCCGGACGATGTGGCCGTCCTCCGACAAGAGGGCGGCGAGCTCTTCCCGCATCGTCGCGTCGTCATCCGCGACCAGGACCTTCAGTGGCATCCCCCCTGGGAAGCGTAACGGTGAACGTCGCCCCTTTCCCCGGCGAGCTCGACACGCGAATCGTCCCACCATGGGCGTTCACGACGCTCTTGCAGAGGGCAAGCCCGAGTCCGGTGCCACCGAGCTTCCTCTTCGTCGTGACGAAAGGTTGGAACATCCGGTCGAGGATGTCCGGGTCGATGCCCGGTCCCGTATCCGCCACGGACACGGCGATCCCCTCCGCATGCTCCTCCGCGCGGACCGTGACGGAGCCGGAGCTCGTGGCTTCGAACGCGTTCTTGAGGAGGTTAATGAACACCTCCTGCATCTGGAGGGAATCCACCGCCACGATTAGGCGCCGGTCCCCCAGCTGCGTGACGAGGCGGACCCCCTCTCGCCGGTACTGGCCCGCTTGCTCCACCGCGACCTCGACGACCTCCCGGAGGTCCAGCTCCACGGCCTGGATCTCTCGCTGCTTCGAGAAGCTCAGGATGTCGGAGATGATGCTCGCCGAGTGCCGTCGCTGGACATTGATTTTCTCGAGTCTCTCGAGGATCTCCGTGTCCTTGGTCCGCCGTTGAATCGCCGCGACGAGGAGGGAGATGTTCGCGAGGGGGTTGTTGATCTCGTGGGCCACGTATCCGGCCATCTGACCCATCGACGCGAGCCGTTCGCTCTCCAGGAGTCGACGCTGCATCTCTTTCTCTTCCGTGACGTCTCGGACGATCGTCTCGATGTATGTGCCCCTTAGGGGTTCCTGGATCGCCCTCGACCGAGTCTCCAGGAATCGTACCCTCCCGTCCGAGGTCCGTAGACGCATCTCAAAGGGCTCCTCCTGCGGTTGCCCTTTCAGGAGGCCGCGTAAGTGACGCCGGGCACGCTCGAGCTCCTCCGGGGGAATCAGATCGGCCATGTTCTTGCCGACCAGGACGGCGCGAGGTTGGCCGCCGATCGCCTCCCCGGCCGGATTCACGTCGAGGATCGTCCCCGTACGGTCGATCAGGAGAATCCCATCCGCGGCGGACTCGAAGAGTGTCCGGAAGCGGCGCTCGGAAGCCTGGAGCGCCTCCTGGGCTCGCTTCTTCTCCGTGACATCGTTCAGGAGAACGAGGCGAGCGTTCCTCCCGCCGAAGTCGAGGCTGTGGGAGACGATGTCCACGTCGATGATCGCACCATCCTTCTTGCGGTGCCTCCAGATCCCCGCCATCCGCATGCCTGGCTTGAGGTCCCGGACGAACTCCACGAACTTAGGCACGTCCTCGGCCGGGCGAATGTCCTTGACGGTCATCGAGAGGAATTCCTCCCGCGTGTAGCCATAGTGACGCACCGCGGCCTCGTTGACGGCCAGGATGCAGAGGGAAGGGAGCTCATAGACGAGCATGGGCTGCGGGTTGTTCTCGAAGAGGATCCGGTAGCGCTCCTCGGACTGACGGATCGCCTCCTCGGCCCATCGGCGCTCCGTGATATCCCGGGCAATCCCCTCGATGGCGACCAGGTTGCCGGCATCATCGAGGATCGGGACGTTGTGCTGCTCCGTCCATGCGACCGTTCCGTCCTTCCGGACCCAACGGAGAAAGAGCGGTTTCCGAAGGAGTGCGGGCGCTTGCATCGCCGCCTCGAGCACCGGCCGGTCCTCGGGGTGGACGACCTTGAAGCTGAAGTCCGGGTCGGCGTAGTGCTCCTCGGGAGTGTACCCGATCTGCTGGGTCACCGCCGGGCTCACGTATTCGAACCCGCGGGGCTCGGCGATGCGGTACCGGTAGATCACATCCTGGGCATTCTCCGCCATGCGACGGAAGCGAGCCTCGCTCTCACGGAGAGCCGACTCCGAGCGCGCCCGTTCGAGGCCCGCGCCGAGGGTTCCCGCCGCCGTCCGAAGGGCGTCGACCTCGGGGAGGGTCCACGTTCGGATCTGGTCACACTGGTCGAAGCCCATGAAGCCCCACCAGTCGCGCCTCGCAAAGATCGGGACGACGACAATGGAAAGGATCCCCTGCGCGGCCAGGGAGGGTTGCTCAGTGGCGGGGAAGTCCCGCGTGTGGCCGACGATGATCCCACCCGCGCCGAGGGTCTCCTCCCATCGCGCGAAGCCGCGCTCCCGCAGGGAGCGGGGGGGCTGATTCGGGGGATCGAGGAAGGACTTGACGCCTGGGGCGTTCCACTCAAAGATGCTCTGCGTCAGGATGCTCCCGTCAGGACCTTTGGAGTTCCGGAAGATGTACGCCCGACTCACGCGGGCCGACTCCCCGAAGCGCCTCAGAACCTCGGGCATCTGGTTCTCCGTTTGGCGGGCACGTAGGAATTCCTCCGCGGCGAACCGGACGACTTCCAGGATTGAGTCTCTGCGACGGAGCATCTCCTCGGTGCGCTTGCGGTCGATCGCGTTCGCAATCTGATCGCTCACAAAGGAGAGGATGTCCCTCTCCTCGGGGCCGTACCGGACCCCTTCCTTGTACGTTTGGACGACGAGAGCGCCGATCGTCTCGTCGCCCACGACGAGCGGTACGCCAACCCAGTCGATTGAGGGCGGGCCGATGAGGACGACATCGCCGGTCCGCATGAGACCCTCGAACACCTCAGGAGTGGCCAGGAGCGGCCTCCCCGTGCGGATCACGTATTCCGTGAGGCCCGCCCCGAGGGGCTGCGGCTCCGGTTTCGGCTCGAACTCGTCCACGAAGTAAGGGAAGCTCAGGGTCTTCGCCTCCCGGTCGATCAGCGCGACGTAGAAGTTCCCCGCAGGCATCAACTCGGCCACAATCGAATGGATCGTCTCGTAGAGCGCGTCGAGGCTCTTCGCGGATGTCGCGGCCTCGGAGATGCGATACGTCGCCCGCTGGACCTCGTCGGCTCGCCTTCGGCTTGTCAGGTCGACGGCGGAGCCAACCATGCGGACGGCCTTGCCCTCCGGGTTGCGGATGATGAAGCCCCGCTCGAGGACGATTGCGTACGTGCCATCCTTCCGACGGACGCGGTATTCGTCGGACCACGTCTCGTCCTCGCCGTGGATGACCGCTCGCATCCGCGGCAGGACACGTCCCCGGTCGTCGGGGTGGACGAGGGAGTCCCACCAAGCCCCATTGGGCTGGATCTCCTCCGCCGCGTACCCCAGGGCAGTCGTGAAGACCCCGTTCCGCCAGACCGCGTCTGTCTCCAGATCCCAGTCCCAAACCATGTCGTTCGTCGCGCGACCTAGGAGCTGGAACCGCTCCTCGCTCCGGTGCAGGTCCTCCACCGCCTGGCGCTGTTCCGTAACATCGAACGCGACGCCCACGACCCCGACGATTTCTTCGCTCGCGGAGCGCAGCGGGCTCAGATGGACCTCGAATTTCCGGCCGGCCCACTCGAATTCGAAAGCGGCGGGCTCGCCGGCCAGGGCCCGCGTGTGCGCGAGGATCGGCGGGAACTCGGGATCCTGCGTACCGAAGTATTCCTGGAGACTCCGGCTACGCACATCCTCCGGCTTCAGGCCCAGCGAGGCGAGGCCCGCGCCCGTGCTCGAGGTGAAGCGCAGCTCCCGGTCCACGGTCCACAGGACAATCGGAGCCTGCTGAAGGAGGACCTGGAGGCGCGCCTCTGTGCCCGTGAGCTCGTCCTCGATCCGCCGCAGCTCCTCGACGTCCTTCGCATGGGCTCTCTGCTCGAGTTCCAGGCGGCGGCCCCTCCGCACCTCCGCGACGACTTCCTCCACGAGGGGAGGTAGGAGCTCGTGGAACCTCGGCGTGCGGAGGAGGTACGTCGTCGCCCCGGCATCGAGGGCCTTCAAGACGAGGTCCTCCGCCCCCGTCGGCACGACGTAGATGACCGGGGTCCCGGGCACGTGTTCCCGGAGCGCTTTGAGGAGATCGATGCCCGAGATGTCGGGCAGCTTGTGGCTCACGACAATCGCGTCGAAGGGCTGGGACCGTGCGAGACGGAATCCCTCGCGGCCCGCCGCGGAGGCCGACACGCGGTGCCCACGCCGGCCCATCGCGGTCACGCAGAGGATGAGGTTCTCCTCGTTCCCGTCGATGGCGAGGACGCTGAGCTGGACGGGTTCCCTCTCGTCCCCGGAGGCCACCGAGCCTACCTGCATATCTCCCAGCGATTCCGCATGCCCGGACGGAGTGCGCCCGAAGGCTCACGCAAGCGGGGCCGGGGAATATTAAACCCTTGTGTCTGGGACTCCCGTCCGATACGAACGCCTACGGCGATCCGGACACTGCGCGGGCGACCTCGAACGCACCGTCCTCCCAGGAGAGGACGTAGTAGCCCGTGTCGTGCTTCGTCGAGCGCATCTTCACGACCCGGATTCGGCGTTGCACGTACAGGTCCGTCGTCGGGTACATGCCCAGCTGCAGGATTCCGTCCGCGAGGTACGCCTCCTCTGGGGTCGCGCCCCCGGGGCCGACATCGAGGGGCTTCTCCGAGATCAGGAAGGTCAATGGGCCAAGATCCCGCAGCCACTCGAAGAGGAAGTACAGGTCCGAGCGCCGGTCCTGCATCTTCGCCATCGTCTCGAGCACGTCGAGGGAATCGATGACGAGGACCGAGATCCGGTCTGCCTTCATGATGTTGTTGCAGTACATCTTGAACAGCTCGAGCCACGTTCCTCGTCCCTGGAGGAGATTCAGGTTCTTCCGGATGTTCCCCATGTCGAGGAGCGCGACGTGCTCCCACGCCTTCTCCTCGCCCATGCCCATGGAGGCCATGTGCTCGAGGAGGAGATCCTTGTTCTGCTCGAGGGTGAAGTACGCGGACTTGCGGCCCTCCTGGAGCGCGTTCTGGTACAGGACGCTGAAGGCGACGGACGACTTCATCGTGCCGGGAGCACCGGACACGAGCACGACGTAGCCTGCGGGGATGCCGCCGCCGAGTAGGTCGTCGAAGCCGCGGACGTAGGTCTTGATGCGAGGGCGGTCCACGGGAATCCTCCGCCGGCACGTATGCCCGCATGTCCCTAAGGATTTTCCTCGAGATGGCGACGATGCGCGCAACGTTCAAATAGAGTCCGGAGGCTGGCCAGCCGCAGTGCTCGACGACGTTGTCGGGGCGCTCCGGGTGCTGGGGGCCCTCCTCCTCGTCTTCTTCCTGCCGGGCTGGCTCCTCGTGAACGTCCTGTACCCGCGGCGGGGCGAGCTGGACCGGGAGTACGACGCGCTCTACCGAATCACGCTCGGAATCGTCCTGTCCATCGCGGTCACCGTCCTGTGGGGGTTCTTCTTGAACTCGCTCGGCGTGAAGGAGACCGCGAACCTCGGCAACGTCGTCGGCTACGTCGATGCACCGAACATCGCCGGGGGACTCATCGGCCTCAGCGTCCTCTTCTTCGTCCTCGGGTGGTGGCGCGGCGCGTATCCTTGGATGTCCCGCCTGCACCCCTCCCTCGCCCGCCTCCCGAAGGCCGCGCCGGGTGACCTCTTCTCTGAGGAGGAAAAAGACCACCGCATTCGAATGAAGCTCGAATCGCTCGCGGAGCAGCGGGAGAAGCTGCGACGGACGATCAAGGACTACGAGCGCCGGATGCAGCTCCAATCCGCGGACGCGAGCGGCTACTACGAGGGCAAGAGGGATGCGGCCCGGCGGGACCTCAAGGCGGTCGAGGCGGAGCTCAAGGCCCTCGAGGAACAGCGGGCCCAGGAGCTGTACGGATGATCGGGCCGATGAAGCACAAGCTCGTCGTCGCGGTCCGCGGGGACCTGGAGCTGTCCAAGGGGAAGCTCGCCGTCCAGGTCGCCCACGCCGCCGTCATGGCCGCCCTCGAAGCGAAGGCGAGACATCGCAAAGCCTTCGCGGACTGGTACGACGAGGGCCAGAAGAAGGTCGTCGTGCGGGCGACGGGCCTCCAGGATCTGAACGCCCTTCAATCGAGGGCGCGCTCCCTGGGCCTGACGACGGCGCTCGTAGAGGACGCCGGGCTCACCGAGCTGCCCCCCGGCACGGTGACGTGCCTTGCAATCGGTCCGGGGGCGAACGAGCTGGTGGACCAGGTGACGGGGCACCTGAAGCTGATCTAGGATGAAGGCGAAGTCCCGTTTCCTCGGAGTCGACGACGGACCCTTCCGCTTTGGCGATGCGGAGGTCCCCGTCGTCGGGGTGTCCGTGCAGGCGCCCGCGTACATCGAGGGCGTGCTCATGACCCACGCTCGCGTGGACGGCCGCGACGCGACGGAGCGGATCGCAGCAATGATTCGTGCCTCGAGGTACCGCGAGGGCTTGCGGATGATCCTCCTCAACGGCGTCGCGGTGGGGGGCTTCAACGTCATCGACCTGGCCGCGTTGCACCGCGAGCTCAAGGTCCCCATCGTCACCGTCACGCGGCGCAAGCCGAACTTGGAGTCCATCCAGGGAGCCCTGCGCAGGAAGTTCGATGACTGGGAAAACCGCTGGGCGCTGATCAAGGACTACCGCATCGAGCAGGTGACGACCCGCCACACCCCGCTCCATGTGACCTACGTCGGGGCGACCCGACGCGAGGTCGTCGAAGGCCTCGCCCTCACGACGGTCCGCGGGGCCCTCCCGGAGCCCCTGCGCGTGGCCCACCTCATCGCCGCGGCCTCCGTGAAAGGGGAATCCCACGGCCGCGCGTGAACGGAGGCACGGCGGCGGTCAACGGATCGGGTAGCGCAGGAGGGCCGCAATGCCGCCCAGACCCTCGAGCTTCGCGCCCGCCTCATGGTGGCGGCTCACGAGGACCACGGAGCCGCGTTGCCCCTCGACGTCCCGCATGATCCGCTCGACCTCGAGGTCGCGGACGACCGCGTCGCTCACGACGAGGGTGTCCACGGCGCCCACGTCGACGGCCTCCGCGACTTCGGCACGGCCGTAGGCGACGGCCCGGTTCGTTGCAATCGCCTCGAGGACCTTCTCCACGAGCGCGGTCTCGAACGCCACGCGGCTGTCCGCGAAGAGCTTCGCGCCCATCCCCGATCGCAGGGCTTCGTGGATCCCGCGGATCCCGGCCTGGGAGGTGCCTTGGGCGTGCACGCGCCTTGCGAGGCTCGAATCCCGGGCCTTTAGGTGCTCGAGGAAGGCTTCCCGCGTGAAACCCGGGCCGACGAGGACGAGGGCTTCGCCCAAGTTCGTCGTGCGCAGCGTGCCCATGATCTCGTCGAAGTACGCTTTCTGGGCATCCCCCGTGGCAAACATCTTGCCATGTCCGGGCGCTCGGATCGTCGCGAGCTCCTGGACTCCATACTGCCGGAGGTGCGCGACAAGCGCTTCCTCATCATCGAGGGAGAGGAACGTGACCATCGGTTTCTGGGATGCGGCCACCGCCTCCTCGACGCGTCGCACCTCATGGGGCTTCCAGCCCTTGAAGATCGTGAGCACGTCATCGACCCCGACGTTGAGGGTGTGGTGTTTCCCGAGATCCTGCGGGCCCTCGACGATGACGCCGCTCAGCCGCAGGCGGTCCGAAAACGCCTGGAATTCCACTTTCTCGATCCGGAGGGTGAGCGTGACTCGGATCTTCTCCATCCGCTCCGGTCGTACCTTGTCCGACTTGGACTCCTCGCGTCGGTAGGTCGACGCGCGGACGAGGTCGCCGGGCTGCGCGAGGTTGTCAAGGTGCCAAAGGTCGTCCGGGTTCTCAATTCGGAGCTTCACCTCGCCGGTTTTCATGTCGCGATGGAGAACCCGCATACGCCCGCCGGCCATGGAGGCCGTCCGTATTTTTGGATATCGACCCTGACGCGGGTTGGCGGGTATCCGCTAACGGATCACGCCGTGCCCGATGAGCCGCCACTTCCCGCCGATCCGACGGGAGACGGCCACGCGCTGCCCCGGCTCGGCCACGACGGGGATCTTCAAGGTCATCTCGGCGACGTCATGCCGAGCCGACGTGACGACACCGACCGTCGTCGCAGTGCCCACCGAGATCATCAGGGGTTCGGAGGTCTTGATGTCCTCGACCTTCAGGTCTTCCGCGGTGCCGACGACTCGCGGCAGCAGATGGACCTCGATCGACATCTTCGGGATGACCTCGGGGAGCGTGCCCGGCGGCCCGACCACTCGGCCGACAAGCCCGTCCGCCTTCGTGAGCACGGGATCGAGGTTCGTGCCGATGGCGATGAGGCCGCCCGGGCGGGCCTCCTTTCGTCCCATCCCCCCCGCGTGGAGGGATCGGACTTCCGTCGTCAGGTTGCGCCACTCCGTCCTGTTCCCCACGGCCACCTGGCGGCCCGGCGTGATTTCGATCTCATCTCCGACCTTCATCTTCCCCTGCATGAGGCTTCCCCCCAGCACCCCGCCAACGATCTTTTCGGGGGGGATCCCCGGCTGATTCACGTCGAAGGACCGCGCCACATACATCTTCGCCGGCTTGGACTCCTCCCGCTTGGGGTTGGGGATGACCTTCTCGATCAGCATGAGGAGGACGTCCAGGTTCACGTCGTGGTGGGCGGAGACGGGCACGATGGGGGCGGCTTCCGCCACCGTGCCTTTGACGAAGTGCTGGATCTGCTGGTAGTTCTCCTCCGCCTGCTTTGGGTCGACGATGTCGATCTTGTTCTGAACGATGACGATGTTGGTGACGCCGATGATCCCAAGGGCCATGAGGTGCTCCTTCGTCTGCGGCTGGGGACACTTCTCGTTCGCGGCAATCACGAGGAGGGCACCGTCCATGAGGGCCGCGCCGCTGAGCATCGTCGCCATGAGGGTCTCATGGCCGGGCGAGTCAACGAACGAGATGATCCGCTGCAACTCCGACTTCGTGTTGTGGACCTTGCAAGTCTCCGATGTTGAGTAGCACTGCGGTTCCTCACACCGGGAGCATTTGTAGATCGCCATGTCGGCGTAGCCTAGGCGGATCGAGATGCCGCGCTTGATCTCCTCGGAGTGCCGGTCGGTTCGCTCCCCGGTCAGGCGCTCGGTGAGCGTCGACTTGCCATGGTCCACATGGCCGACGACGCCGATATTCACGTCGGGCTGGCCGGGAACCTTCATCGCGCCTGCTCCTGCCACGCATCCTCGACGGACTTGGGGCCGCGCTGGACGATCTTCAGGTTCAGCTGGAGGATGTCCGGGGAGATCGCGTTCCCCCGCACGGCCTTCTTCTTCCGCATCCCTGGGCGCGTCGGGTGGAATCCGACGCCACCGCTCACGAGGAGCCGCTTCCGACGTGGTCCGGGCAGGTCGGGCCGCATCGGGAAGCCGTCCTTGTCGCTCCCACCCGTGATCTTGAGCTTGTACCCCGGAAGTCCCACGTAGAGGCCGTCGACGTCCTCCCCGATTTTCTTGCCGACGAGGGCGTTCGCATAGTGACCCGTGATGTCCCTCTTGTATGTCTTGCCGGACTTCGGGTCCGCGATGACGGCTTTGAACTCGGCCATGGACAGCCCTGCGAGGGTACGCGCTGATACGGGTGTATCATAAAAGGATTTTGGGGGTCGTCTTCCTCGACGACGTTCGCGTCGGTTCGACTCGATTCAGCATCGCGGCAACGGGAGGGGCATCTTCCCGCGGCGGTTCCAACGCGGCCCACGGAGGCCGCGGGTCAAGACGGGCTCGTCGGCGAGAGCACGCCGAGGATCCCACCGAGCTCCATGTAGACGTTGGCGATCTTCTGCCCCTCGAGGGCCGACAGGTCCTCCTGGTCGAGGATGGCCTCCGTCATCTGCTGCAGCCGGTAGGTCGCGGTGTGTGTGTCGATGTCGTCGTCCATCGCCTGGAGAAATCGCTCTCGGGTCTCCTTGAGCAGGGCATCTATCTTCCCGCCCGTTCCCCGTCCGTGCGCGGCGCGCGACTTTCCGATCACCTCGCGCATCCGGTCGTACTCCTGCTTCGTGCGCTTGAAACACTCCGCGTCGTACTCCACATCCTCCCGATAGTGGGCTTTGAGAAGGCAGAGACGAACGACCTCGCCGGAATACTCCCGGAGCACCTCGCGAATCGTGATGAAGTTCCCGAGGCTCTTCGACATCTTCTCCTGCTGCAGGGTGATGAAGCCATTGTGCATCCACGTGCGGGCCCAGTCTCGTGCCCAGGCGCCTTCGCAGATCATCGCTTCGCTCTCGTGGTGGGGGAACTGGAGGTCCACGCCGCCGCCGTGGATATCGAGGGGAGCGCCGAGATACTTGAACGCCATCGCGTTGCACTCGACATGCCATCCGGGACGGCCGGGGCCCCAGGGGCTCGGCCACGAGGGCTCGCCTTCCTTCGACTTCTTCCAGAGGGCGAAGTCCAGCGGATCTCGCTTCTGGCTCCCGGGCGGGAGCTGATCTGCAATCATGCTCTCGAACCGGTGGTGGGAGAGACTGCCGAGGAGACGCCGCGTCTTGCCCGTCTCGAAGTAGACCTCGCCGTCGGCCGCATAGGCGTATCCGGTGGCGAGCAGCTTCTCGATGACGCCGAGAATCTCGGGGATATGTTCGGAGACTTTCGGATAGTGGCTGGCCGGCATCACGTTGAGCGCTCGCATGTCCGCGAGGAACGCGTCGATGTAGAAACCCGCGTAGTCCAGGGGAGGCTTCCCGACCGCGGAAGCTCGCCGGATGATGACCTCCTCGATGTCCGTGAAGTTCTGCACGAAGGTGACGCGGTGGCCGAGATACTCCAGGTACCGGCGCACGACGTCGAAGTCGACGTAGGAACGGGCATGGCCTAGGTGACTGTAGTCGTATGTGGTCGGCCCGCACACGTACATCTTCACGCGACCTTCGGCCAGTGGGACGAATGGCTCTTTCTTCCGAGTACGCGTGTTGTACAAGTGAAGGACCATGGAGTCACCGCGCCCACGAGAAAGTCGCTATTAAACCCTTGGCCCGGCTCATGACAGCGGGCGGCGGGAGCCGAAATCTATTTCTCGCGCGGACCTTTCGGGTCCTCCCGCGGGCCGATAGATCAGCGGAAGATCGCCGCCTTCGCAAGGCGGAAGCCGTGGGTTCAAATCCCACTCGGTCCACTCGGCAGAAAAGTCGACCTTAACAGGGTCGGGACGTGGCGGGCCCGCGTCCCCCTTCGATCACAGCAGCAGGTCGTTGAGTTGACGGCCCTGGAGACGCGTGGACAAGATATAAACCGCCAACCCGCCATCTCGGGGAGGGGATACGGCCTGGTGCGTTACAACAAGTGGGTGCGCCGCTTCCACCGCTGGGTAGCGATTCCTTTCATCGCCGTCATCGTTCTGCTGTTGATCCTTCGGCAGACTGAGGTCGGCGGCGTCTTGGTTGGCGTTCAGCAGGCCTTGGTCTTCGTCATGGCACTTACGGGTGGCTATCTCCTCCTGCTCCCTTACGTTGTGAGAAGGAAACAAGCCGCCCGCAGAGCGTCAGGAACCGAGGCCACCCACGCGGAGATCAGGAAAGGCGTCGTCTAGTCGCCGCTCAAGTGCGCATCCGTGCCCTGTATCAGCGATCGGCCGTGAACCGGGTTGTGCGACGGATGATGATCGAATCATCCGAGCCGAGTTGTCGCTCAAATGAGCCGGGTCCCGCATTTCCCGCAGAAGACGTCGTCCGATTCGAGCGTCGAGCCGCATTGCGGACACGCGTACTCGATTCGCGCGCCGCACTTCCCACAGAAACTGTCGCCATGGCGGAGGGGAGCCCCGCACTCGGGACAGGCCTCGGCCTCCGGTGGCACATTCTTTGCTGCGCATTCGAGGCAGAGGATGACAGGGAGACCGTTGCGCCGCACGGGTCGCCACTGACTCGTGCGTTTCCCGCAGTCCGCACACTTGCGGTCCCCGGAGAGAGAGGCTTCCATGAGGCGCAGCTCCGGCCACGCTTCGGGCGTTCCGCCGCGGGAATCAGGTTCCTCGGGCGGGGTCGCCCCGGCTCGCGCAACTGCCATAGGCTGCAAAAAGCTCTGCATCATTCTTCGTTCTTGGGGATTGTGATGCTCTTCAGGCGGGGTGCCCCTTCGGGATTCTCTTCCTCGAGGTACGTGAGGTAACCAGATCCAACGTTGAAGTGCACGACCGTTACCTTCCGATCGAAGTCCACCATGGCTCTTCCCGACTTGCGCTTCATCGGACCCCTTTCCGCAGGTTCGACGGATTGGGAGTTACTTAAATCGTGTCTCTCAAAAGATTGCTATCGATATTCGTAACAGAGCCGGCCTGGCATCGGGAGGGATGAGACCCTCGATGCCTGCCTCAGCGGCTTTCCGGCACAACTATTAATAGCGTCCGAGGGCCCGTAATAGACGGGTATTGCGGAGAGGAAATGATCACCGTCAAGAAGCTCGCGAACGCCATCGAGCATCGGATGCACCACGACCCCGAGGTCGCGCAGGAGGAGGCTCGCGTGGTCCTGGGCTATTTCGGCTTCCAGGATACAATCATCGACAACCGGATCGACGCGGAAGATCGCAAACTCTTCTACGCCCTCTCCGACGCGGGCCTGCTCCAGAGCTACTGGGAGACGGTCCCCCTCCTCGATGGCCGCAACTGGCGGATCTTCTACTGGCATCTCAACACCGAAGCGATCGAGGAGCTGGAGCGAGGCGCGGAGCCATCGACGGAGGATCGCGTGTACCAGAGTCTGCCCGAGGAGGCCTGGAGCCACCCCGCGGCTCCGGGCTAAGTCATTCGCTTGCCCAAGCTTCCTTCCCGACGAGGGGCACGAACGCGCATGGCGTGCCTCGGCGGACGCCCAGGGTTCCGTCCTCCTGCAGGCGAGCAATCACGAGGTCCTGCCCGTAGGGCGACGTGCCGATGGGGGCGACGATCCGTCCTCCGATGCGGAGCTGTCCCGCCCACGAGGGCGGGATCCGCGGCGCACCCGCGGTCGAGAGGATGCAATCGTAGGGCGCCCGTTCTGGATGCCCCAAGCTGCCGTCCCCCAGGACGACGGCGACACCGCCGAAGCCCGTGCGGAGGAGATTCTCCTGACCCCACACGACGAGAGCCGGGAGCCGTTCGATCGTGGCGACGTTCTCAGCGCCGACGAGGCATGCCAGGAGGGCCGCGCCGTACCCGGATCCAGTGCCGACCTCGAGGACCCGCTCCCCCGAGGAGAGGCGGGCCTCCTCGAGCATGATCGCGATCATGGAAGGCGCGGAAATCGTCTGACCTTCCCCGATGGGGAGGGGCGTATCCGCATACGCGAGGGAACGGTCCCCGGGACGGACGAACTCCTCCCGGGGAACGCGGAGGAAGGCCTCGCGCACACGCCCGCTTCGGAGGTCCCCCTGGGCCTCGAGCGCACGGATCATCCTCCGGCGGGCCTCCGCGAAGTCCGTCTCGCGGGCCATCAGAAGGGGACCGCGGAAGGGCTCGATAAACGTTCCCGGGGCCGCACGCGGAGCTAACACGTCGAGGAGGGCGACCGCCGGGGGCTCCGCCGACTTCTTCGGACAAGACCGCGGATATGGCCGCGGGCGGCGAGAATCCGCTGGACGGGCCGGCGAAGTCGGCTGTGAACGCATTCGAAGGTTCCCGCCGACAGGCCGGATCTCTGCGCACCGCCGAGGAGAGGTTGGCGACGACCAAGAGGACGAACCTCGAGTTGACTTGGGCGACAAGGGTCCGCGCATCCGTCTCCATGGACCCTTGGCCGACCGCAGAGGTTCGGATTGCATTCCAGCACGCTTAAATATCCCCACTCAATTCGCCGCATCCTCCGGCCCGCCTCATTGTTGCGAGATCGGGCCGGTCCCATGTGCTGACAAGAGGAGAGAGACCGAATGTATCCGAGTGGTCATCGTGGAGTGGGGGCCATCCTCATGCTCCTCGTGCTCGTCCTGAGCGCGATGGCGCTGCTCCCCGCTCTGTCCAAGGGGGCGAACGAGCAGATCGTCGGTCTGGTCAGCGACTGCGCGAGCCAGACGACCTACCTTGGAGGCGCCCAGGTGACCCTGAAGGATGCCCAGGGCTTCAAGAGCCCCGTCACCGTGACGACGGCGAACGACGGGACGTTCAGCTTCACGCCCTCGAGCGGCAGCTACACCCTCTCCGCTACGAGGACCGGGTACTACCCCGTCGGGCCGACGGCCCCCATTCGATTCGACGGGTCCGTGACCGTGAGCCGGGACCTCTGCATGGACAAGCAGAACCCCAGCGGGCTGCCGTCCCGAACCGTGAACCTCACGGTCGAAAACGTCGCGGCCCAGGGGATCTCCGGCGCGACGGTCGACGTGTACAACATCACGACGGGATTCCGGTTCGTGACCTCCGTGGCGTCAAACGCCACAGGGGAGGCGAGCATCACGGTCTGGGAGGGGACCTTCCAGCTCCGGACGACGGCTCCTTGGTACGCCCCAAGCAACGATACGCTCCCGTTGGCCGTGGCGGCGTACACGGTGGTCATGCAGCAGCGATTCCAAGTCATCGGGCACGCGAAGAACCCCTCGGGCCAGTTCATCTCCTCGGGCCTCACCGCGTTCCTGTACGATCCCGCGCGGTCCACGGCGGACCCGTGGAGGCTCATCGGGGCGAACGTGAATGGGAGCCTCTACGACTTCCATGCGCCCGCGGGGACGTTCACAATGATCGTGGACGCGAACAACTACACGAGCAGCAGGACCACCATCACGATCCCCGTGGCCTCGAATCCCGTGGACGTGGTCCTGAACCCGTCAGCCAAGGAGGTGTTCGAGACCACAGTCCTGTATGGGGCGACGGACTGGAACAACCTCACGGTGTACCGGAACCTCACCCTGAACCAAGATAGCACCCTTGCGGGTCTCGAGCCCTCAGGTTTGAAGGACCTGCGCCTGCAAATCGACGCCACCCTTGGGAATGGGAACGGCGCGCTCGTTGCCTCCGAGGCGACGGCGTTCCAGACCTGGCTCCTCGCGAAGGGGCCCCAGTACGTGACGACGGACGCGTTCCTCCTCACGGACGGGAATGCGTACAACGCGTCCGCAAGCTCGTACGTCGTGAGCGTCGCGAACCTCCTCGGCACGGGCACCGTGTGGATCAACACATCGGCAACGTACGGGCTCAAGACGACGTCCTGGGTCACCTACGGCCAGCCGAAGTACTTCGTGAACGTGACGTGCCTCGTGGATTCGAACACGACCGTGTACCACAACGAGGTATACGTCGTTCAGCTGCCGCGCGCCTACGAGATGGTCACGAGCACCCTCTTCCCGCCGGTGACGACGGCGAACTACACCCGGATCACGATCGATCCCGGCGTGCCCACGGCCTCCGGCCAGACGCCCCAAGTGAAGATGGTGATCGAGAAGTCCCTGAACGGCACCGCGCGGGCGAAGGTCATCGGGCCCACGGGCAAGTTCTACGTCGTGAACGCGACCCCGGAGAACTACCAGGCCTACGTCGCCTCAGGCACCGCGATTCAGTTCAGCGGCGCCGACAGCTCGGACCCCATCGGGGACATCACGAAGGCGAACTTCACGTGGCGCTTCGAGGCGAATGTCTCGATGACCGAACACATTGGTTACGGGATCCAGTCCTCGTTCACCTACACGACCCCGGCCGAGTACGTGGTGAACCTGACCGTCGTCCAAGCGGGTGGGAACGCGACGTACCGGGACATCACAATCTGGGTCGATGGCGGCACCCCCGTGGGGGATTTCAAGACGAACCTGACCGGGACGCGGTCGGCGACGGAGATGGCTTCTTCGGACTTCACCTTGGAGCTCGATCAAGACACGATGGTCAAGTTCGACGGGAGCCTGTCCACGGACCTCGCGTACGCGGGCAAGGCCGGCGTCATTCAGGGCTCCGGGTACGCGTGGGACTTCAACGGGGACCGCATCACGGATGCGACCGGGAAGATCGTGAATTGGACCTTCGAGAAGCCGGGCTACCTCACGGTGAACCTCACCGTGACCGACGCGGTCGGATGGAAAGGGGTGAACGCGACCCTCAAGCTCCAGGTGAACGACACGGAAGCCCCGAAGCCGGATTTCCTCATCCTCGACCCGGCGAACGACTACTCGATCGTCGCGCGATCGAACCTGGTCGAAAAGCGCGTATACACGTTCAACGCGTCGAAGACGACGGACAACTACGAGAACCTCTCCGCCCTCACGTTCGATTGGACGATCCCGGGACCCCTCGTTGGCGAGACGGGCACGAGCCACCCCAAGTCGGGGATGAACATCTCCTTCGCCTGGGACGAGTGGAACAACTCCTACGCCGTGGAACTGAGGGTCAAAGACACGGGCTTCGGCTCCGGGACACCGAACGAGGGAAATCTGACGACGAACCTCACGGTCCAGGTGGACACGACTCTGCATCCGGACTTGAGGATCCCCGCGGGGACCCTGAAACTCGACAACACGAACCCGGAGGAAGGGCAGGCGCTCACAGTGACGGTGAACGTCACGAACAAACCCGACCGGGCGACTGCGAGCCTCGTTGAGGCGAAAGTGTACGAGGTCTCGGCGGACGGCGCAAGCACGCTCTTGTCGTCCACCCCGTCGTGGTCCACGACAACCCAGGCCATCCCCTCCGACAACACGGTCACCCTCACCTTCCAAGTGACGGTGGTCGGCCAGGGCAACAAGACGATCAAGGTGTGCGTGCAGGACACCAAGGAACCGTACACCTGGATCACCTCGGAGAACTGCGCGTCCCAGAGCGTCGTCGTCCAGCAGGCCGCGTGGGTTTCATGGGCAATCCTCGGCAGCGTCGTCGGCGTCATCGCCGTCTTCGTCTTCTTCATGTACTACCGGAGGAAGGTGAAGTCGGGCGAGTGGCAGCCTCGCCGCCTCCGGAGGAAGAAGGTCGAGGGCGAGGAGAAGAAGCCCCGAAAGGAGAAGGAAGCCAAGGAAGAGAAGAAGCGGCTGTAGCCGCCTTCCCTTCCCTTCTCTCTTTTGTTCTCCCTCTACATCTCGCTCGGAGCGAGGAGCCCGAGGCACCCGAGGGCGTTGTGCAGGACGATCCGTGCGGCGTCCACGAGGTCGAGCCGGGCCGCGCGAAGCTCTGCGGGTTCCGCCGCGAGCACGGGGCAATCCCGATAGAACTGGTTGAACTGGGCCGCGACGTCGGCCACGAAGGATGCAATCACGTGGACCCGTCGGCTGTCCGCCGCGTCCCGGATTTCCGACGGCAGTTTCGCGATTCGCCGAAGGAGGAGCTGTTCCTGGGGATGGACGAGGAGGCGGGCATCCCCCTTCGTCCGCGCCCCGGCCTTCTCGAGGATGCTGCAGGCCCTCGCGTGGGCGTACTGGAGGAAGGGCGCGGAGTTCCCCTCGAAGTTGAGGGCCTCCTCCCATCGAAAGACGATCCGCTTCTCGGCCTGGACCCGGACGATGTTGTACCGCACCGCTCCGATGCCAACAAGCTCCGCGATCTCCCGCTTCCGAGCCTCCGGAAGATCCTCCCGGCGGCGTGACACCTCGGCGTACGCGCGCTCCACGGCTTCGTCCAGGAGGTCATCGAGGTTCACCACGCGACCCTTCCGCGTGGACATGCGGCCCTCGGGCAGGCTGACGAACGCGTAGAAGATTGTCTCCGGGGCCCAATCGATCCCCATGAGCTTGAACGCGCCTTTGAGCCTCAGGAAGGTGAGCTTCTGGTCCTCACCGAGGACATTGATCGCCACGTCGCACCGCGTCATCTTGTCCAGATGGTAGGCGATGTCTCGCGTCGTGTACAGGGAGGTCTTGTGCCGCGTCTGGAAGAAGTACTTCGCGGTATCGCCCTCGAGCCCGAAGGGGGTCAGGTCGAGGAAGTGCGCACCCCCTTCCTCCCGGCTCAAGGGCAGGAGCCGGTCGATGACGGCCTGAACGCTCCCATTCAAGATCAGGTCGCTTTCCCAGAAGAAGGAATCGTAGGTGACGCCAAGCCGGGCCAAGGTCCGCAGGATGCCCCGGAGGACGGTCTCGGAGACCCCGCGCACCTCGCGGGTAAGCGCCGCATCCCCGCGCTCGAAGCGCTGGATGAGCGCCATGATTTCCTCGCCCATCTCGGGGCGCTCCTCGAGCAGCGCGCTGGCCCGCTGGTAGTACTTCACGAGGCGGTAGTCCTCCTTGTCCATGTCGGGCGGACCCACCTCCTCGGGCGTCAGGTTCTTCGCGGCCCAGTACTGGAGGACCATCTGCTTCCCGACGTCGTTCACCAGGTACTCCCGGGTGACAGGATAACCGGCCAGGGTGAGGATCCGCCCGAGGGCGTCCCCGAAAATGGGGTTCCGCGCTCGGCCCACATGGAGCGGCCCGGTGGGGTTCGTGCTCGTGTGCTCCAAGAGGATTCGCGTGGGCAATGCGGGAGAACGTCCGTAGGCCTCGCCCATGGAGGCCACGGACGAGAGGACGTGGGCGGCGAAGGCCCCTGGCTCGGGGATGAAGTTCACGTATCCTCCGGTGGCCCGGAGCGGGCCAAACGGTTCCGGGGCCTCGAGCGGCTCCGCAAGCGCCGCGACCTGCTCGGGGGGCTTCCTCAGCTCCTTCGCATACGGGAAGACCGCGAGGGAGAAGAGGCCCTTCTCCTCCGGCGCCTCCGCAATCTCTCCGGGGGAGCGGACGCCGATCCGGGATTCGAAGGATATCCGCACCTGATCCGCCCGATCCTTCAACTCCGTCCACGGGTCGTGGCCCATCAGTTCACCCGATACCGGAGGATCGCGGCGATGCCGCCGAAGGCCCGCACGAGGAGTTGGCCTTCCTCGGAGTCGTTGGAAATGAGCTCGATCTTCGTCCCCATCGCAGACGCGAGGGAGCTCACCTCCTCGACGAGGTCTTGCCTCTCCACGATGGCGAGGACGCCGCCACACTTCGGGCATGGTGGGAGGGACGCATCGTCGGCCAGGGTCTTGTCGCCCTCCCAGTCCCCGTTCGCACACCGGGCCTTCGCGCGGTGTTTCCGGAGTCCCTCGGAAATGAGGAGCGTGTCCACCGCGCCCAGCTGAAGTGCCTGGCGAACCTGGTCCTCCCCATAAGCCGCGAGGCCGCCGTTTTCCTTGCGGATTTCCTCCATGAGGCGCTGCACGAGGCCCTTCTCGCGCATCAGGTCCAGGCCCGAGAGGACGCCCCTCGCCTTCTCGACGAGCTCCCGCAGGCCGTACTCGTCCGTGTAGCCGGTGTCGAGGAACGTCGGGATGAGTTTCTTCCTCAGCTCGTGGTGGATGTAGTCCTGGGTCGCGAAGTACTCCTTCGTATACCCGGGCCCACCGATGAGGATGCCCTTGATTTCCGGGCGGCTCAAGAAGGCGTCCGTCATCACGCTTGCAACCTTCTCATACCACTCGTGGGCCGCGATCTCAATGAGGCGCTCGAAGCGTCGTGCGCTCTGTCCACCCATCCGGTGCTTCGAGGGGACGAGGGACTGCATGTTCTTCAGGATCTCGATGCGCTTGCCCTGGAGGAGCCCGATCGTCGACTCGCTCCGGTCGATGACGACGAGCCCGTACACCTCTTTCTCGGCGAGTATCTCGTGGAGGGGCTCCGTGTAGAACTTGGAGTCGCATCGGTACAGGAACGAGGAGACGGGCTCGGGCGGCTCGAGGACGTAGGCGACCATCTCCGTCTGATCGGCGCCGATCTGCTTGTGGCCGGTGAACACGACGAGGCCGTTCGGCGGGGGCATGCGATAGGACTTCAGACGCTGGATGCTCGACTCGATCGCCTGCTGCACATGCTTCCGGGTGCTCGCGCTCTTGATGTTTGACGACTGGGAGTATTCCCCCCGCAGGTAGTTCGACACGTCGAAGATCGGGCGGCTGGGCGGGATGTAGACGGACACGAGTTCCGTGCCCCGACCCTGGGCCTTCTCGATCTCTTCGAGTGAGCGCCGAAACTTATACCGGCCCATCTCAGACATTTCTGGCATTTTCGTCGACCACACAGTTTTTATCGTTCATTAGACTTTGCGTCGCGGATCGATTCTATGGAGAAAGTCGTCGTCTCCCTCGGCGGATCCGTTTTGGTTCCTGGAGATGACGACGCCGCGCACATTCGCCGGCTCGCCGCCCTCCTGCGGGAGCTCTCGAGTACCGTGAGGATCTTCGCGGTCACGGGAGGCGGGAGGATTTCGCGCTACTACATCGAAACGGGTCGCGCCCTCGGGCTTGCAGAACGTTCCCTCGACGAACTCGGCATTGAGGTGACGCGGATGAACGCGCGCCTCCTTGGCGCGGCCCTCCAGGGACGGTCGAACCGCGAGCCCGCAACGACGTATTCGGAGGCCGCGCGCTTGTCGCGGCGCTTCCCCATCGTCGTCATGGCCGGCACTCGGCCGGGACACACGACGGATCGGGTGAGCGCCTCTCTGGCACGCCTCGTCCGGGCCCGCCGGATTGTGAACGCCACTTCCGTGGACGGCGTGTACACCGCGGACCCGAAGGCCGATCCCAATGCCCGTCGCATCGAGCGCATGAACTTCGAGGAACTCGTGGGGCTGACCGGGGAAGGCCATCCGGCGGCGGGGCCGTCCATCGTCTTCGACCCCGTGGCGGCCCACGTGCTTGCGCGGGACCGCATTCCGTTGTGCGTGGTCCAGGGGAGGGACCTCGGTGCGGTCCGGGATGCCATCCTCGGCCGGCCCTTCCATGGCACGCTCGTGGCCGATTGACCGAGGGAGTCCTTGCGAAGGCGATTGTGGTACCGCGGACTCGCCCTCTTCGCCCTCGTTACGAGCGGAACCATGGCCCTGCTCGCGATCATCGCCTTGGGGCTCTCTCAGGCCCTGGCCGCAGGCGCCGCAACGCTCTGCGCGATCGTCTTCTTCGTGCCCGGGCTCTACTTCCTGAACCACGCGCGGCGGTTGCTCCTGAAAGATGTCGCCCTGGCCCATGCGGGAAGGTTCGCCGAGTCCCGAGGCGTGATTGATGCGGAGGCATTGGGGAAAGAACTAGGAGTGCCCGCGGCAGATGCAGCAAAAATCCTGCTGAAGGCGATCCGTGAAGGGTATGCAAAGGGGGAGATGAGCGAAGCCGGCAGCTTCGTTGCGGCGTCAGCCCCCCGATGCGCATCCTGCGGCGCACCCGTGTCCCGGGAACCGCAGCCGGAGAAATGTCCATCTTGCGGCGCGGCCTTTCCCGCCCGGGAGTGAGCCGATGTCCTTCCGCGCGTTCATCTCCGTGGATCTCCCGACGATGCCCAACGTCGTCGAACTCGCGGAGC
The DNA here is from genome assembly GCA_036555455.1 of Thermoplasmata archaeon. GTDB lineage: Archaea > Thermoplasmatota > Thermoplasmata > RBG-16-68-12 > RBG-16-68-12 > RBG-16-68-12. Next base: position 64,219 of record DATBLI010000003.1, on the reverse strand, counting down.
AGCTCCGACGCGCAGGAGATTCGCTGAAGGTCGTGCATGCGGAGCGGCTGCACCTGACCCTGAAGTTCCTGGGGGACACACAGGAAGGGCTCGTCCCGGAGATCATTGGGATCGTGCACGAAGCGTGCGCGGGCGTCGCGCCCTTCGCGATTCGCGTCCGCGGCACGGGCGCCTTTCCGAGCCTCTCGCGGATGAACGTGCTGTGGGTGGGCACCGAGGGCGCCGAGCCCCTAGTCCGGATCGCGGGGATTCTCGACGACAAGATGGAGGCGCTCGGCTACGAGAGGGAGGGACGACCTTGGACGGCCCACGTGACCTTGGCGCGCGTGAAGGGACGCCGAGGTCTCGACCTGGCGCGGGACATCCTAGTAGCCCACCGGGAGGACGTCTTCGGCGAGGTGTCCGTGGAAGAGGTACGCCTCAAGAAGAGCGTCCTCACGCCGCAGGGTCCCGTGTACTCGACCGTGGACGCTGTCCGCCTCGGGGCATGACGACGCCCTTCACTCCTTCTTGTCCATGAACAGGGTGAGCTTGTCCCACTCGATCGTGTGCTTCAACCGGTACTTCTGGAGCACGCGGCTCACCTGCTCCGTGACCCGCGCGACCTCGACGGTCTTCCCAGGGCCGTAGATGTAGAACTCGACCGCGTCGGAGATCGGGAAGACCATCCGCATCACCCCATCGCGGTTGTAGCCCTCGGGCTTGCGGTTCAGCTTCAGATCGCGCAGATTCTCCTCGACGAGGACCTCGACGTTGTCCGGGTCCTCAGGCATTTGCTGAGTTTCTTCGAGAAACTTGAGAAACATGGGCTTGAACGCGGAAACCAGGTTCTTCCACTTCACCTTCTTGTCGAACTTGATATGCCCGCTCCGCGCCCGCATGTCCCGTTTGGATGAGGCACGTCCTATTTAACGGTGAGTCCGCTCGGAGGGAATCCGGGAGAAACGCGTCGTCATGCTTAAGCCGGGGTACCTCCTCGCACACGTCGATGAGGAGCGCGCTCACGATCGCGGGCAGCGATTCCGGCGGAGGCGCCGGCATCCAGGCCGACCTGAAGTCCTTCGCGGCCGTCGGGGTTCACGGGACGTCCGTGATCACATGCGTGACCGCCCAGAACACCCGGGCCGTCACCTCAATCTTCCCGCTGCCAGTCGCGGAAATCCGCGCCCAGCTCGAAGCGGTCCTCAGCGACTTCGACATTCGCGCCGCGAAGACGGGGATGCTCTACTCCGCGGATATCGTCGCCGCCGTTTCGGAAATCCTGCAGGCCACGGACGTCCCCGTCGTCGTGGACCCGGTCATGGTCGCGACCGTCGGCGCGAGCCTGGAACGAGACGGCCTCCGGGATGCTCTCGTGGACCGGCTCCTCGGACGCGCGGACCTTGTCACGCCGAATCGCCACGAAGCGGAACAACTCGCGGGCGCTCCCATACGATCCGTGAAGGACATGGAGGATGCGGCCCGGGCGATCCGGAAGCTCGGCGCACACGCAGTCCTCGTGAAGGGAGGGCACGTCGCCGGAAGTCTCGTGGACGTCTACTACGACGGACGAAGCCTCCGGCGGCTACGTGGATACCGCTATGAGAAAGAGCTCCACGGCGCTGGGTGCACCCTCGCCGCATCCATCGCGGGCTACCTCGCCCTCGGCCGACCGCTGTTCGATGCGGTGGAAGAGGCGCGGCATCGGGTGAGCGCAGGCTTCCAGACGTCGTATCGTGCGGGCCACGGCGTCGAGGTCATCAACTCCCAGTATCGGTCCGACGCCTACGGCCTTGCCTTCGAGGTGCTCCTCGCATTGCCCAAACTCCGCCGGATCCTCGGGCCCGCATACCCACGATGGCAGCTCGCCTTCGCATCCCCTTCTCCGCTCTCGGGGCGGGACGTCGTATCCATCCGCGAAAGAGGACCTGCGGTCTTCGGTGCCACCGGAGTGGCGGTCGACGCTGTCGTCGCGGCCGCGAATGTCAACCCAGCCCTGCGCTGCGCGATAGGTTTAAGGAGTGGTACGAGGGATGCCCGCCGCCTGCGCGCGACGGGCCTCGTCATGGCGGCCGTGGGTCGTCTCTCGAGGCCGCAGATTGAGCGGGCCATCGTGTGGAAAGGGGTGGTCCCCGACGTCCTACTGGGCGCCGGGGGACGCGGTCGAGAGACGATGACGCTCGTGCTCGGAAAGGATCCGAACGACGCCCTGCGGAAGCTCCGTCGACTCGGGAGGAGACCGGTGCGATGAAGATCGCTCTCTTCACGGACAGCTACCTGCCGACGGTGGACGGCGTCGTGACGTCCGTCCTCACGACGAGGCACCAGCTCGAGGCCCACGGCCACGAGGTCGTCGTGTTTGCGCCGGAGGATCCACGCCGTCGGGCGAAGCGCGAGGAGAACACAATCTTCGTCCGCGCGAGGGAGCTTCGCCACTATCCCGGATACCGGTTCGCGATCTACCCGGGGCGGGAGGTCGACCAGGTCAAGGAGTTGGACGTCGACATCATCCACATCCACGGCGTCGGGACCCTGGGCATCAAAGGCCTCTGGGCCTCCTGGCAGGCTCGGATCCCCAGCGTGTCCACCTTCCATACGATGATCCAGGACACCCTCCCCTTCTACTCGCCCTTCGGAATCAACCTCCATCTCCTCGAGCGGGGCCTGCGTCTGTACCTCCGCGTCTTCCTGCGGAAGTCGAAAGGGGTCGTCGTCCCGAGCCGGGCCATCCTCGACGAAATCCTCGCGTTGTCCCCGCAGGCCACGATCACGGACGTGATCCCGACAGGGGTGGATCCGCAGCGCTTCCATCCCGGCGTTTCGGGGGACCGTGTGCGCACGAAATGGGGCCTCAACGACAACGAGGTCGTGCTCCACGTGGGTCGAGTGGCCCCGGAGAAGAACCTCCAGACCCTCATCCATGCCTTCCCGCGAATCCTCGAGGCGAACCCGGACGCGAAGCTCCTCATCGTCGGCGCGGGGCCATGGCTCGAGCGCTACTACGACCTCGTCCGAAACATGGGCCTCGCGGGGAATGTGATCTTCACGGGCTTCGTGCCCGACGCGGAGCTGCCGAACTACTACGCGGCCGCCGACGCCTTCGCAATCGCCTCGCGCTTCGAGACCCAAGGCCTCGTCGTCTTGGAGGCCCTCGCCTCGGGCCTCCCCGTCGCAGGGGCGAACTTCAGGGCCATCCCGGAGTTTGTGCAGGATCGGGTCAACGGGCGTCTGTTCAACCCGAACGACGTCCAGGGTTGTGTGGACGCGGTCCTCGCGTGCCTCGCGGACCGCGACGAGTTGGGCGAGGCGGCGCGGATGAGCGCCCTCCCGTACTCGATCGAACGCTGCACGCGGCGGCTCGAGCGCGTGTACGAGCGCCTCCTCACTCCTTAGAATCGCCGCGACCGTCGCTCCTCCTTCCTGGCCCGCTGCCCACGCGGCGGGTTTCCGCATCTCGGTCATCGTGCCCACGCTGAACGAGGCGGAACGTCTTCCCCTCCTCCTCGCGTCCCTGAAGGCCCAGACAGTCCCTCCCGACGAGATCCTGATCGCGGATTCCGGGAGCACGGATGGCACCGTGGAGATCGCCTCCGCCTCCGGAGCCCGGGTCCTCCATGGAGAGCGGAAGGGACCCGGAGAAGGGCGCAACCGAGGCGCCCGGGGATCCTCGGGGGATCTCCTCGTGTTCGTCGACGCGGACTGCGTCGTCCCGCGGGATCTCCTCGAAGCCGTCCGCCTCGCGGCTGCCGACCCCGCCGTCATCGGCGGCGCGGCCAGTTTCTCACCCGAGGAGGGCACCCCTACGGAACGTCTCCTCTACTTCCTCGCGAACGGATACCAACGAGCGGCGATCCTCTGGGGCATGCCCCACAACGCGGGTTACTGCTTCTTCTTCCGGCGAGATACGTTCGAGCGCCTCGGGGGGATCCGGGAGGACCTGCTCCTCAACGAGACTCATGATGTGGCCCTTCGGTCCCGCGGCCTCGGCCGCTTCGTGGCCCTTCCCGTCACCGTGCGGACGTCGATGCGACGGCTCCGGGCCCATGGCCTCCGGCGCACGGTCCTGTGGGAATACGTCACGTCCACGCTCCTGTACTATGTCACGGGGCAGGCGCCTCGAATCCTCTTCCGACCAACGCCCGTCCGAACCGTCGCCTCGGACAAGCGCGCCTAGGGTCGAGCCGCCCCTTCGCGCAGGCCCCCCGCGGACGCGAGTCCTATGCGGCCTGCCGTGGCGGCACCGGGGCACGACGGCGATAGAAATACGACGCGACGAGGGAGACGGCGAGAAGGACGAGGACGGCGGACAAGGTGAGGAGCGTCGCCGTCTCGCGGCTGTACGCGACGCGGAGGGCGCCCACGATGACCAGGAGGAAGGAGTACTTCGCCGCGGCGCCGATCAGGATGTAGGCGAGGGACTTCAGGTAGCTCCAGCGTAGGACGGCGATGAACGCGCCCACGAAGGGGACGACCGGAGCCACGCGGTTCACGAGGATGATCCGCTCGTCGGGGACGAGGAGGAACTGGGTCCAGCGGGCCATGGCCCGTTCGATGATCCGGGGCATCCGCCCTCGGTCCACGAGGAGCTTGCGGACCCAGAGGTACGTCAGTGTGTTCCCGGCAACCTCGCCGGCCAACGCCATCCCGAGGAGGAGGAACGCCCGGGGAAGGGGGCCCCATTCGGGGGCGCCGTACAGGTACGTGACCACAATCGCGATCTCGGGCAGGGTCGGGAAGATTGCCGCATCGATCGCGAAGAGGAGGGCGAGAGCGAGGAGGGACCCCGCGGGCCCCAGGAATGCGAAGAGGCCCTCGAGCCACTCCTCCAAAGAGGCCATGACGGGCCCCTCAGGCGGTCCTCGAGATCGACGCGACGGTCACCTGGAAAACGAGGGTCCTTCCGACCGGCGGGGACATCGAGTTGAAATTCAAGGTGTAGGTCCCGGCGCTCAGGTCGACCGCGGAGACGTAGAAGATCGCCCCGCTCGGATCGGTTCCGCCTGCACGGTCCACCATCGCGGGCGTGAGACGGTGCTGCACCAGGACGAGGCCAGCGCCTCCGTTCGCGGTGTCATCGATGCTTAGGACCTGGGCATCCCACGCGCCGTACGGCCGGATCGCCTGCCCCGGGATGGGGCTCGCGATCGCGGTGACGATCGCATTTGCCACGCTCACGGACACCGGCCAGCGCCACACGGGGTCCGTCACGATGGCCCCGGAGACAGGGGCCGCGTTGAAGTATTTATTGAAGGCGGAGAAGTTCCACGTGGTCCTCACGGGCACCGATTCGAGAAGGGAGTGGACGAACACCTTCGCAGGGTCGGCCGGTCCGTACCCCTCCTCGGGGATCACGACGATTGCAGTCGACTCGCCCACACGGAGCCCGAAGAGACCGTCCTCGAAGCCCTTGACGACGGTGTGTTGGCCGAGGACGACCTCGAGGGGCGACCATGTGGAATGGGCGGCGAACGAGAAGGCCTTCGGGTAGGTCGCGCCATCGTCGGCCACGCTCTTGTTGTTCGTATCGAAGACGAGGCCGGAGTTCGCGAATGTACCAATGTACTCAACCCTCACCGTGTCCCCGAGCTGGGCCGTGATGGGCGACGCGGGTGGCCCGGACACAAGGTAGACGAAATAGACGCCGAGGATGGCACCTACGATGATGACGACGAGCAGGAGGGCCACCCAATTGCTCATCGCTGCGTCATCGTCGCGGAGGCGTCGGACCATCGTGGGGCCGGGCTAGTCTAGCGGCGACGATAAAGGTTGTGGTACGGGAATGGAAGGGCCTCGCGCGGGCGACGAATCCGAGGCCCCCTGAGGCAGGATGTCTCAGGTGAAGGATGCGTAGTTCAGGATGATCGACTCCTGGTCGTACAGGACGACGGACGTGCTGGGGTTCGTCTCCGTGCCGTTCACGAGCATCCGGGCCGGGCTGCCGAAGGACTTCCCCCAGATCGTGAAGAAGTCGCCGATCGTGTACAGTCGATTCACATCGGGCTCGACGTGGATGAGGCCGCTCCCGTCGTGGGTGTGGAGGGGCATCGCGCAACCCGGGGTGAGCCCGATGTTCGCAGGGATCGGATAGGACACGCCAGCGGAGTTGACGTAGAGCTGGGCGTGCCAATGGTAGACGTACGTGCCTGTGACGCACGGGATGGGTCCGGATCGAGTGAGATGGGGCGCAACGTAATACGCCGAGACGCCAAGGAGGACGACGACCGCGACCACTGCGAGATGGATCCGCTTCAGACGGACCGGGCGAGACACCTTCCCGCGTCCCGAATAGCCGGGCTTCCCGCGGAGCGTCTCCCGGAGCGCGGGAGCCTCAGGATGCCGCGGGTGCGTGGAGTCGACATGCCGGAGAAGGTTCTCCGGCTTCACGGGGACGCCACAGATCGGGCACGCCTGAGCCTTGGGCAATCGTTCCCTCCGCCGGGAAGGCAGAAAGGGACACCTGGGCCCGTATTTAGGGTTGCCGAAGGTGGCGGGTGGAAATCATGCGTACATCGCGCCGCTCGCGGTCTCATGTCGCACGCGGTTCTCGCCAAGGACCTTGTCGATTGCGGCCTCGAAGTCCGCCAGCTCGACACGATCCCGGTCCTCCCGGATCGCGAACATCCCCGCTTCCGTACACATCGCCTTGATGTCCGCACCCGTGGCACCGTCGGAGCGGGCCGCAAGGAGGTCCTTGTCGACATCTGTGGCGAGGTTCATCCTGCGCGTGTGAATCTTGAAGATCGCGAGGCGACCCTCGTGGGCCGGCGTGGGAATCTCAATGATTCGGTCGAACCGGCCGGGCCTCAGGAGGGCCTCATCGAGGATGTCCGGGCGATTCGAAGCACCGATGATCTTCACGTTGCCCAGAGGGTTGAAGCCATCGAGCTCCGCGAGGAGCTGCATGAGGGTCCGCTGCACCTCCCGATCCCCCGAGGTCGCGACCTCAAGGCGTTTCGCGCCGACGCTGTCGAGTTCGTCGATGAACACGATCGACGGCGACTCTTTTCGTGCGAGCTCGAACAGCTCTCGGACAAGTCGGGCCCCCTCGCCGATGTACTTCTGCACAAGCTCCGACCCGACGAAGCGGATGAACTTCGCCTTCGTCCGATTCGCGACCGCTTTCGCAAGCAGGGTCTTGCCCGTGCCAGGCGGGCCGACGAGCAGGACGCCTTTCGGCGGTTCGATGCCGACCCGGCGGTAGAGGTCCGGTTTCAGGAGGGGATCCTCCACGGCCTCCTTCAGCTCGAGGATTTGCGGCTCCAGGCCGCCGACATCCTCGTAGGTGACTTCGGGCTTCTCGATGACCTCCGCACCCGTGACAATCGGGTCGTACGAAGGCGGCAGGACCCCCATGACTGCGAGGGTCTGCTTGTTGAGGGCCACGCGTGCCCCGACGAGGAGGTTCTCCTTCGCGATGTAGTCCGCGGCGTTCACGATGAAGTCCGGGCCCGTCGACGACTTCACGACGACCCGGCCGTCCGTCAGGACATCGCGGATGTTGCCGATGATGAGGGGCGGCGTCTTGAGCCGATCGAGCTCCTGCTTGAGCCTCTTAATCTCTTTCTGCAGCCGCTGGAGCTCCGTTTCCGCGAAGCGCTTCTCCGCGTCGACGCGCCGCGCGGCCTCCAGGAGCTTGTCGTTCCGCTCCTCGAGCGAGGCGATCCGCTCGCTCAATTTCTCCGAGAATTCTCGGATCTGTTCTTCGTCCATAACAACCGTCCGGTGGGCGGGCGAAAGACGAAGCCTATATACCGAGCACCCTTTACTTAGGCTTTGCGGACTTGGTCTCGTGATCTGCGAATTGTGCGGCTCGGACGTTGCTCGCACGAGGAACGTAGCCATCGAGAGCACGATCCTCGCCGTGTGCTCCTCCTGTGCGAAGTTCGGAGACGAGGTGTCCACTCCCGTTGTCCGACGCTCGACGATGCCCCCGCTCATCGCCCAGCGCCTCGAGGCGAGGAAGCGCCGTCTGACGCCGCGGGACGTGTACGCGGAGACCGGCGGGAAGGAACTCGCCGAGGACTTCCCGCGACGCATCCGGCTCGCTCGGGAGGCGAGGGGATGGAAGCAAGCGGATCTGGGCGCGAAGATCAACGAGAAGGCGAGCGTCATCGCGAAGCTCGAGTCCGGGGCGATGACCCCCGGAGACGTACTCATCCGAAAGCTGGAGAAGGAACTCGGGATCCAGCTCAAGGAAGCCGTGCAACCGATCACGGTCAAGAAGCAAGGGCCGACCGGTCCGCTGACCTTGGGCGACCTCATCAAGATGGAGGACGAATCGCGCTGATCACGGCATCCCGAGGCGGGATTTCACGGGCCCGAGGAACGTGCCAACGTCGAGGCCCGCCCGCTTGGCTGCGACGAGCGCGGCGACTTCGATCTCCACGCCCAGCCTCTCCTGGATCGCATTGACCGTCGCAACGACGCTGCGTCGGTCCGACTTCGTCCGAGTCGCGATCGCGTTGACGATCTGGCCGAAGAGGTCTTCGCCGGAGGGCATGGGCGCCACGAGGGTCTTCGCCGTCGGCGCGAAGTCCCGCGGCACGTCCACGGAGGAGACGTCGAAGCTCGGGCGAATCGTCCCGCCCTGGGACTCAAGGAGTTTCGTCTCGAGCCCGAGTTGGAGCAGACGCTGGGCATCCTTCGGCGGGAACCACCGCAGATCCATCGACGCGGAGAGGACGAACTCCCGCTCCGTGAGTTCCTCGCGCCCCTTCCGCTTGAAGAGGAGCGCAATCGCGTTTCGCAGGTCGTCCATGGTTCCTCGACGTGGAGGAGAGCCCGAAGGGAAGCGGGCTAAATAAGGATGCGGACAGGATGCGAACGTTTATCCTGCCGCGGGCCCATGGATTGGCTGCTCCCGCGTAAGGTCGCGCCGACCCGTGACGCGCGATGCAAGCCGGGAGAGGACGGCGCATGGGTCCCTCCTTGATAGCCCCGACCCGGGGCGCACCGTGAGAGGGGGACAACGCGGCGTCCAACAATCCCTCGGCATGGGTCAGGGCGTCGAGTGAGCAGCGCTTGGCCGTGAAACGCGCTGTTAGTGCCGAGGGACAACCCCTGCGGGCGTGACGCATCACCCGAACGAGGGACTCACCGGGAGGAGAGATCGCTCGGCTCGCTGGCCCGAGCCCGACGGGTGGGAGGATCTCGCTGCCGCGATCGGACACGTCTTCCGAAGAACAAGGCGATGATGAGGGCCCCGGAGAGGGGAAGGACGATGTCCTCGAACTCGGGAATGAAGAAGTATGTCTCCGATGTCGATGACATCCAGTAGACGCCGCCTGTGACGCTGCCGTACACTGCGTTGTTCGGAGCTCGGACCATGAGGGACGGGTAGTCGGCAGGCGCGTCGACCGCAATCCGGGCTCCCCAGCTCCCGCCCGTCCTTCCCGCGTAGTAGAGCTGTGAGCCCGAGATCGCAACGTAGAGGGCGTGAAGGTTGCCATCCTTGTCCAAGCCGATCGTGGGCCGCGTGAACTGAACGCCGCTCGAGGAATCGACCGCTTCCACGGCCGTGAACCCTGTGCTGGGATAGTCGAGGAACCGAGCGTAGATCGCCCGCGTCGACCCGTCCACATCCTTGGCATAGGCAATCCACAGGTCCCCGTTCGCCTCGTATGTTGTGGCCAGGCTCGGATAGGCGCCCGTCTCGACGGAAGTCGCGACCGTGTCATACCCTGCGGTTCCGTCCCACTTCGTGAATTCGGACGAAGCATCGCAGTTGCTCGCCGCGAGGTTCTTGCAGACAGTGTACTGAATTTCGTTCGTCGCCGCCTCATAGTACCAGGCGAGGCTCACGTAGTTGTTCTGAGGAGAGACGTCGACGGATATGCCGGTGTAGGTCGTGCCCCAGGAAACCGTCGGTTTCCAGGCGCCCGCCGCTTTGTTCTTGTAGTACACACTCCCGCTGGCCCTCGACCCACTCCACGCGATGTGCGGATTGTTGCTGGAGTCCGTGGAGACCGTCGGCATGAAGCCTGGGTTTGCATCGTCGACGATTTTCACGGAGTGACGGATGACCCGTTCGTGATCGATGTTGACGTCAGTCTGCGTCCCGTCGCTCGTTTCCGTGCTGCCCATCCATCGGATTGATGGCGCTCCGGAGTTGCGTTCCGAAGTGGTCAGGGTGTAGCACTGGTCGGAATTGTCATCTGCAGTCTTCGTTACCGTAATGCGGGTGTTCCAAGTCGATGGCGGAGTGAGGACTTGGACCAGTATGGATTCTCCACCCGAGCTTGTGATGTGCGCTTCGACGCAGATCTCGTAAGAGCTTCCGTCGGTTGGGATCGCGGACCAGTCATGCCGCACTTCGATCTGGTAGTTCGGGTTGAAATGCTTCGTCACAACGGCCAGGTCCACAAGGAAATCGTTCTGCGCAGGATCGGAGGTCTCGCTGCTGCTGATGAACCGTGCTCGCGGAGCACCGGAGTTGAATTCGTTTGCGGTGAGTGTGTAGGACTGGACGGAGTTGTCGTCGGAGGTCTTCGTGACGGTAATCCGGGTGTTCCATGCAGAGCCGACGAAGTCCCACACCTGGACGAGGAAATCCTCTCCGGCGGTGTGATGCGCTTCCATGCGGAGATAGTAAGCGTCTCCCCCGAGCGATATCCCGGACCAGTCGTATTGGACGTTGAGCTTGTAGTTCGTCGTGCTCGGCCGGAGCGCATCCGATATGCCCGTCCAAGAGTCCGCCCCATTCACGGTCTGAGACCAGGTCGGCATCGTGACGGCCCCGGGACTCGCGATCGACTTGTCTGCCAAGCCAATCGCGTGGTTGGAACCTGTCGTTGTGTCATAGCTCGCCCCAGACATCCGGGCGGTGAAACTCTGCGAGACGGAGAAGCCGAGTGCGTTCGCATCGCTCGTCGCGACCGTCGAGAGTGTCCATGCGTTCGCGGTAACCGTGGTGACGGATGGAGGCGTCCATGTTGTCGCCGCGGCATTCGATCCCGTGGCGGCCGAAGCGACGTCCCAGACGTTGGCGGTGTCCACTCCCCGGTAAGCGGCGATCTGTGCTGACCATCCGTTTGAGGCCGAATTGATCGTCACCGATGGGTCCGATTCGGATGAGCCGGCGACTTTCCACCATACGGCGAGGGTCAGATCGGCATTGGTGTCGATGTTACGGTAGACAATCCCCCGCTGCGCCCACCCGGAGGGGAAGGTCCAGGACGCTTGGGCGTTCTGTCGGGACGCGACGATTGCGACGAACACGTCGCTTTGTTGCCATCCACCGGGGAGCGAAGGCGTTTGGGACGTGCTGAAACTCGAGGCCACTTGCGCACCTGCATCTACGAATGAAATCACGCCATCATTCGTGTTGGCTTCCCGGTACGTGATGTAGGCATTGTCGGACGAAGACGCATCCGTGGGGAATGTCCCGCTCACCTTGGTTCCCGTCGTGATCGTCTCCGTCCCAGGCGTGCTGTCGACGTCCCCCGGAACCGTGTTCGCCTCGCGATAGCAACGATAGGCGTTGTTCGAACTCTGCAGGTCCGTCGGGAATGTGCCTCCACATCCTGATCCTGTTGTGATTGTCTCTGTGCCAGGGTAGTAGCTCGTCGTCTCGCCGAATTCCCAATTCGCGGCGGAGCCAAGCTGGGCCTGGGTCGGATAGGCGACCGTCGTCCTTGCGTACCGGACCCGGTCGAACGTGTTCTGATTCCCCATCGAGGCCGCGGAGACCCACACGGCATGGAGGAGTCCGCCGGAGTCCATCGCGATCGATGGCTCTGCAGAATCATACGGATACAGGAGCGGGGCATCCGCCGAGCGGCCCGACGCAAGGACGATCTGTGAGCCCCAGGTCGACCCGCTCGGGTCGGAGCTTCGCATCAGGATGATTCGATCCCAGTTGGCATACGTCGTGACGACGGAGAGGTCGAGGAAGAGATCTGATTGCGCAGCATCGCCCCCGGCATCGACGAACGAGATTGCCGGTGCGCCCGAGTTGTACTCTGCGGCTGTCAAGGTGTACGTGTAGAGTGTGTTCGAGGTCGCGGAAATCACGATCCGAGTGTTCCACGTCGAGGGGGGCGTCAGGACCCGGACATTGATGTTCTCGTCCGGACGATAGCCCTTGACGCGAAGGGTGTGGGAATCTCCGGAGGGGACGCTGGCCCAGTCGTACCGGATGGACATCTGATAGCTCTCGCCCGCGAACGTGATGGAGTACCAAGCCACATCGGTGGTCTGCGACCCGGTGAGGCCCCGCGTGAGGCGCAGGTTCGTCGCCGAGGTGAAGTCAAGGGTGACGGTCGCGACTCCGGGGTTGTCATCCGCACTATATGGTGTCCTGCCGCCTCGGTTGTAGAGTCCCGCGCTGGCAGCGATCCGATTCGACGTGCTGCTCACAGCAACGTCTTTCGTCGTCTCACTCGTGGAGAACGAGGCAGTGTTGCGCTCGACGGTCGTGCCGTCGGTGAACTCGACGAGGAACCATGTGAGCTGGACAGCTTGACCCGTGTTCGATCGGTCGAAGGTGAGCGTCGACCCGTCCGTGATCACGCCGCGGACCATCTTCTGCCCAATGTCGGCGGCTGTGCCAGCGTCGGATTTGTAGCTCAGGATGAGCCACGATTTCGTGGGATCGACCGAGGGGCTGAGAGCGGCCGTCTTGGAGGCATCCGTCGTAAGGAAGCTCACCTCGCCCGTCTGCACGCTCGCTCCGGGGAAGTCCACGACCTGCCATTCGACGGCGTTGACGCCTGGCACCGTGTTGAGCGTCAGCTCGAGATTCGTCGTGGATGTGAGCCTCGCTTTCACGAAGTCATCCGCGTTCCAGGTCGTCCCGGCCACTCGATAGCTGATCAGCGCGAAGCTCCGACTCAGGGTGACGGCCGTGATCGGCACGTTCTCGGTGAGAGCGGCCATCGATCGACTGCCGCGCTGCACGGACACTCCGCTGAGGAACTCGGCGACATACCATTCGATCGTGACCGCGGAGCCTGACGTGTCGCGCTGGAAAGCAACGGTCGTGGCACCGGTGATCTGGCCCGAGATTTGCCCGACGCCCGGGTCAGCGTAGCTCCCTCGAGTCCCAAAAACGAGGAAGGATTTCGTCGTGTCGACGCTCGGCGAGAGGGTTGCGGTCACCGACGTGGCACCGGATCCCATCGAGGCAGCGCCGTTCTGCACAGCCTTGATGCGGCCTCCTGTGTTGGCCTCCCGGTACTGGGCGTAGACTCCGTTCTCGGATGCGATGTCCGCCGGGAAAGTCCCCGAGGCCCGGCTGCCCGTCGTAATGGTCTCTGTCGATGCCGCAGTATCCGACGTTGCCTCGGCGTATTGATCATAGAACACCGCGTACCAGCAGCCGTCCGAGTTCGTCGCGTCGCAGGCGGTCTGGCCGGCGACGTCTCCAGCCCGCACGACCTTCCGCTGTTGGTTGTAGACCGTCGTAGCTGAGTTCGAACTTCCGTCGATGGATGTCGCCTGAACCTGGGGACCGGCCTGGATCCACGGCACCGAGAGCGGCACACTCGCGGCGGAAACCTCGAACGAGGCGAGCTGCATCGCGAAGGTGGAGGCGGCTGCCGTGGAATCGATGGATCCCCAGAAGTCCCCGGCCTCGAGGTAGATCTCGCTTGCGTTCAAGGGGACCGAGAGCTCCACCGCGTGGTAGGCGAGGGCGACCGTGACCGGGGAGACGGGGTCCCAGGACCAAGCTCCAGGGAACGAACCCGAGAACGTCAGGAGCGCGGACTGAGTGATCTGGCCATCCTTCCCGCGGATCTCGACGAGGCGATCCGCTCCGATGCCACCGATCCAATAGCCACTCCACGTCTGGTTGTCAATGTCAAGGAAGATCCGCAGCACGTCCTCGCCCAGGAGGGTCGGCCGCACCGATGGACCGATGTAGATGTCGACGGTCCGTCCCGCGTACGGGGCGGGGAACGTACTCGGGAGGGTAGTGTTGAGCCAGAAGTCCGTCCCACCGGTGTAACCGTAGTCGGTGACCCCATCGCCGTCGTAGTCACCGTTCGTTTGGGTGTCCACAATTCCGTCATTGTTGAAGTCTTGCGGCATCGGGTCTGCCGCATCAGGCACGGTGTCGCGATCCGAGTCCGGGACCGACGGCGGGCTCTCCGCGGGCACTGCGTGGGGAGCCTCGGGAACCGGCGTCCCCCGCAGGATGCGGCCTGCGACATCCGTGTAGAGGAAGGTCGAAGCGCCATCCCTTTGCGCGGCATAGTGGCTGATGTCGATATCCGTGTTCGCCTGCGGGGCCACGTCGTTCGACGCGTCCCCGGAGAGGGCGGTCCACTCATCGAAGGCGCCGTCGACCTGGGGGACCGGCGGAATCGATCCAAGGTACCCGACGCTGCGGGTTCCAGGATTCTCCTGCACGGTGGCCACGTCCCGGTCGATCCCGAAGGGCTGGGTGGACGGAAGCCGGACACCGAGCGTCTCGCCACTCGAGGCGGTGAAGTCCCCCACGACAGCGAGGGTCACCGTGGACCCGACAGCAATCTGGATCGCGGGGAACGAGAACGTGACGTCTCGCGACGCGGGGACGACGCCATCGAGGATCGTCGCCCCGTCGAGGAGGCGAAGGGCGAGGGCGGACGTCGGACTTGCGGTACCGATGATCTGGACCTGAAGGGAATCGAAGGAGACCGGCTGCCCATGCGCGGCCAGAGTGAGGCGGAGGAGGGGAACCATGTTCCCCGAGAGGAGATCAGGGACTTGGGGCTCCGCCACCGCGATCAGGGTCCCTACTCCGAGGCCGATGGGGAAGTCCCCCTGATCCGTCTGACCGTCCCAGGAGAGGGTGTGCACCGTCGCAACCGAGACGCCATCGGAGGGGGCGGGCGCGAGCCATTCTGCTTGGGCTTCAATCCGAGCTCCATTCGCCGCGGCCGGAGTTCCTGTTGCCTTGATCCAGCCATTCCAGTCCCGGTTGTCCCGGTTCGAATCGAACTCCCAGAGGTTGCTCGAACGGACGGCGCCGTCGTACCCGGAAATCTCGATCATCCGGTCCGCGCCGCGGCCGTCAATCCGATAGCCTGTGGCGGGGGACGCGTCGATATCCACGAAGATCCGCACCGTGTCCATTGTCCCTGGGGACGCCCCGCCCCCCGCAAGGGCGGATCCTGCGACCTGGACGTAGAAGGCGAGGGGGCCAAGGTTATCCGCGAGGCCGAAGCGGACGACGTCCACGTTCGCGTTCCCAACGGCTCCGGAGTTCATCGCCTCGACCGGGACCGAGGCCCAGTCCGCGAACTGCCCGTCAATCGCGATCGGGTAGGGCGAGGGAGCCTCGCCGAAGAGGAAGAAGAGGGGGAGAATGAGGAGGGCAATGACCACGATGGGAATTGCGATGCCCGCCCATCCCGAGCGCATTCGCATTCCGAGGATCCGCCTCCCACCCCGCCCTCGGCCCAGTCCGTTCGTGCGACCCAGGCCATTCGTGAGCCCGTTCGTCCGTCCTAGGCCGTTTGTCAACCCGTTCGTCCGCCCGCGAAGGCCGTTCGTGCGCCCCCGCAAACCGTTCGTGAGCCCGTTCGTCCGGCCCAATCCGTTGGTCAGGCCATTCGTCCGGCCCGAGCCGTTCGTCAGGCCGTTCGTCAATCCGTTCGTCCGCCCGCGAAGGCCATTCGTTCGGCCACGCCCGCCCGTCGATGGGGCGGTGCGTCCGCGAGCGAGGCGTCGGAGGACGTTCCCGTTCGTGAGCCCCTTCGGACCCGGCGCCTTCTCCGGACGCTTCGAAGCGTCCTTGGCCGGGGCACTTGGCGCCGGGGGCTTCGCAGGCTCCTTGGCGGGTTTCTCCGCCTCGAGCCGAACGGCTGCCTCGAGCTCCGCGAGGGCCTCTGGGATGGCAGTGTCTGCCTCGGGAGGGACCTCTGGCGGAATCGCGAGCTCCTCGGTGAGCTTCTCCAGCTCGTCGATGATGTCGATCTCCGTATCCGTGCGGCTGCCGCAGCTCGGGCAGAGGGAGGCCTCCCTCGCGATGAGCTTCTGGCAGACGGGACACGGGACGAGCCCGGCCGTGGGCTCGACGGAGGGCTCCGTGTAGCCGTCCGCCTTCATCCGGGCCTCGCGCCATTCCGCTTCCTCTCCCAGGCGGGCGTGGAGCTTCGCCTTGAGGACCCAGAGACCCGGATACCGTTCGTCGATGTCCGCGAGGCGTCGCAGGGAATCGAGGGAGCCCCGGATGTCCCCGAGGGTGGCCTGGGCCGCGGCGAGGGCGAAGAGGGCATCCACGTCCGCGGGATCCTGGGTGAGCCGCTCGCGGGCGATGTCCATGATGAGGCGGATCCGCAGGGTGCGCGACGAAGGAGTGTCGGACCCCATCGCGAGGGGTGCCAGGGTGGGGTGGTGCTTCGCGGGAGGAGGGCCTACCGTCCCCGCGGATTCGCCGCCCTCCCCGCTCGGACGAACGGCCGCGGGCGCATTCGGGTCCACGACCCGGAAGCCCTTGTCCGTCATGACGAGGGGGAGGAACGCGGTCACCGGAGCCGTCTCCTTGAGGTGGAGCACTCCGATCTTCCGGACGATCCGGTCCCCCGTCCGGACCCGTTCCATCTCGATGACGCCGTCGAACGGTTGCGTCAGGGTGGACAGAACCGCGGGGGCGTGCATCTCCTTCTCCAGGAGGAAGAAAGCGGTGAAGTTGAACCGATCGAACTTCCGCTTCGAGCTCTGGGCGAATGCGTAGACCTGGTTTAGCTCGTAGACGTTCGTCGCGGGCGAGAGGATCTCGACGACGGCTCGCTTCGGCGAATCGCCACGCAAGGAGGCGATCGCGCGGCTGAGGGCGGCGCCTGCCGTCGAGAGGTCGACGGAGGAGCGCAAGATGATCCCCCGCTCCTCCACGTCCGTGATCGTCTCCTCGGCCCAGGAGTACCAGTCCACGATCCGGAGGCGGTCCTCTTTGGCGACCTTGTCGAGGTCCACCCCCAGTCGCCGCAACTCCGCAAGGATCGACTCCGCGGACTGGGACGAAATCACGAGGATGCCGCTGGAGCCCTGCCGAAGCCCTTCCGCGAGGAAGGTGAGAGAGAAGAGGAGCTTCTCCTGGCCGGGCGGCCCTTGGAGGACGATGCTGCTGCCCTCGGGGATGCCGCCACCCAGCATTCCGTCGAATCCCGCAATCCCGGTGGCCAGCCGAGCCAAGGGATCAGCTCTCCAGGGTCCGGACGAGGCCGCACCGAACCGCGAGGTCCGGATGGATGTCGATCGCCCCTCGGAGGGCCGCCTGGAAGAGGCGTTCCGCGGTCGCGGAGCCGAGGCTCTGGGAGCACACCTCCCACAGGGCCCGGTGGACGGCGGCCATGAGGTCCCGGAGGTGCTCCAAGCCCGCGTTGCTCCCGGCGATCATCTGCTCGAACACAGCGGCCCGGAGCTCCTGGTGCTGCGACCCGATGCTCCGTTCCATCTGGCCTTCGACGGTGGGATTCCCGAGGGTGCGGATGCCTTCGAAGAGGAACTGGAAATAGGCCACGTAGAAGTCGACGGCTTCGCGGAGCGTGCTCGCTTCGTCCGCGAGGTCGACCTCGATTCGGAGCCGCGGGTTCCGGAGCCGGTACTCCGAGGTCCGTGCGTCGTGGCGTCGGCGCTCGACGAGGCCGAGATCCGCGAAGCGCTGGAGGAAGCGAGAGGCGGTGGACACGTGGATGTCGAGAGCCTTCGCGACTTCGCTCGAGAGGTGCCAGTTCCCGTCCCGCAGGGAGCGGAGGATCGCGAGGCTGTACTCGCCGGAGAGGAGGGTCGCGGCCTGTCGGAACGAGTGGTAGTCCATGCTATCGGGAATCCAGAGGACGGGCTCGCCGGGGGATGTAGCTCTACGCGTCGTAGACCCCGGAGGTCAAGAAGGGTGACATCCAATTCTCACTCCAGATTCTCTCGGAGAGAAATGACTCGGCTCGCGGGACTCTTGGTCCAAGCTTCCGGGTGTCGGCTAGGTCCACATCCATTTCGGCCGGGCTGGCGCGTGTCTCGGGAGGACGGCGGCCGCTTCTCCACGTGGGGAAGGTTGAAGTAGGGGCATCCATTTCGGCCCGCCTGAGCCGCCCCCTCCCGCGCCTTCGGTTCCCCTCCCAGCCGCGGCCCTGCGAGAGACCCCATGCGCTACACGCGCTTCGAGAAAGCCCGAATCATCGGAGCCCGTGCCCTTCAGGTCAGCATGGGAGCGCCGATCCTCATCGACACCCCGGCCGACGTCGTGGACCCCATCGAGATCGCGACGATCGAGTTCAAGACTGGTGCCATCCCGCTCACGGTGAAGCGGGAGATGTAGCGCGGCTTCGGAGCACCGAGGAAGCGCTTGCGAGTCTTGTCGCGGGGTTTTGACTCCTGAGAGCTATTGAGGAATACTTATATAGAAGCGTAGACACATAATTGGCGCTCGCCCAAGCGAGCGGGAGGAAATGGACATGCTGCGCAAGGCGAAGAACACGGAGCTGAGCCCGAAGCCAGAAGGAACAACCAGCGGGTTGTCCCGACCGCTGCGGACGCCGTCGGAATGGTTCGATGAGATGGACCGTTGGTTCGACGACCTCCGGAGGAACTTCCTCGGGACGTGGGACCGTATGCCTCTCGCCCTCCGCGGCGACGAGCAGGCCCTTCGCATTCGCGAACCCCTCGTGGACTTCGTGGACGAGGGACCCGCATTCGTCGTGAAGGCCGAGCTCCCCGGCGTGTCCAAAGAGGATGTGGACGTCGAGGTCACCCCGGAGGGGATTCGGATCCGCGCGGAGACGAGCCGCCAACGCGAGGAGACGGAGAAGGACTACTACTTCCGTGAGCGCAGCTACTCCTCGCTCCAACGCAGCCTGGCCTTCCCCACGCAAGTCCTCGCGGACCAGGCGGAGGCAACCCTCAAGGACGGCCTCCTCGAGGTGCGGGTCCCCAAGACGGCTCCCACCCCAGAAAAGAAGGCCGTGAAGGTTCGGGTCGCGTGACCCGGACCCTGTTCGTACCTTCCGCTCCCCGCATCGCGTCGTTGGAGTCGACGCGGGAGCGGAAGGCCGATTTCAAGTACGGCGGCGATGTTGGGTACAGAGGACCCAAGCGGGCCCAAGCCTAGGAGACGGGAACATGCCAGGGAGCGAGAAATTCCTTCGGGTCGCGGAGGCAAAGGCGGCCGACGCCGGCCGCGGGATCGTCCGGCTCGATCCGGAACTCATGAAGATCCTCGAACTCAAGGAGGGCGACGTCGTCCTCATCGAGGGGGGCAAGGCCACCGCCGCGATCGTCCGTCGCGGCTACCCGGAAGACGCGAACCGCGGCGTAATCCGCATGGACGGAATGCAGCGGCGCAATGCCGGCGTGGGCATCGACGAGAAAGTCGGCCTTGGGAAGGCGGCCGCCCGGGATGCGGAGAAGATCAGCCTCGCCCCGACGGAGCCCGTCCGGATTATGGGCGGTGAGCAGTACATGGCCCAAGTCCTGCGAGGCGTCGCCGTCACCCGTGGCGACCTCGTCTCCGTAAGCATCATGGGTCGCAAATTCGACTTTGCCGTCACGGGATTCACACCGAGCGCGAACGCGGTCATCGTCACCGCGGACACGAAGGTGTGGATCGCAGAGAAGCCGATCAAGGAAGAGGAGATCGCGAAGGTCCCCCACGTGACCTACGAGGACATCGGGGGCCTGGGGGACGAGGTGCGCAAGGTTCGCGAGATGATCGAGCTCCCCCTGCGGCACCCGGAGCTTTTCGAACGGCTCGGCGTGGAGGCGCCGAAGGGCGTCCTCCTCCACGGTCCCCCCGGGACGGGGAAGACTCTCCTCGCGAAGGCGGTGGCCTCCGAGACGAACGCGAACTTCACGTCGATCAGCGGCCCGGAGATCATGTCCAAGTTCTACGGGCAGAGCGAGGAGAACCTGCGGGACATCTTCCATCAGGCCGAGGAGAACGCACCGAGCATCATCTTCATCGACGAGCTCGACAGCATCGCTCCGAAGCGGGACGAGGTGAGCGGGGAGGTGGAGCGACGAGTCGTCGCACAGCTCTTGGCGCTCATGGACGGGCTTCAGGCCCGGGGCAAGGTGGTTGTCATCGGCGCGACGAACCGCCCGAACGCCCTCGATCCCGCACTGCGGCGACCGGGTCGGTTCGACCGGGAAATTGAGATCGGGGTGCCGGATCGCGACGGCCGCCTCGAGATCCTCCAGATCCACACCCGCGGGATGCCCCTCACGAAGGACGTGGAGCTGAAGGACCTCGCGGGCGTAACCCATGGGTACGTCGGCGCGGACCTCGCGGCCCTCTGCAAGGAAGCCGCGATGCGCTCACTGCGGCGCATCCTCCCGGACATCGACCTCCAGGTGGACATGATCCCCGCGGAGGTCCTCGCGAAGCTCGAAGTCACCCGCGACGACTTCCTCCAGGCGTTCCGGGAGATGGAGCCCTCCACGATGCGGGAGGTCCTCATCGAGAAGCCGAACGTTCATTGGGAGGACATCGGCGGGCTCGAGGAGCCGAAGCAGGAGCTCCGGGAATCCGTCGAATGGCCCCTAAAGATGAACCGGCTGTTCCAGCACATGGACGCGCGGCCGCCAAAAGGGATCCTCTTGTATGGTCCGCCGGGGACTGGCAAGACGCTCCTGGCGAAGGCCGTGGCCACGGAGTCCGAGGCGAATTTCATCTCCGTCCGCGGGCCCGAGTTCCTCAGCAAGTGGGTGGGGGAGAGCGAGCGGACGGTGCGAGAGACCTTCCGGAAAGCGAAGACGGCCGCCCCCTGCGTGATCTTCTTCGACGAGGTCGACGCGATCACTCCCGTGAGGGGAATGAGCGCCTCGGACAGCGGGGTTACGGAGCGGGTCATCTCCCAGATCCTGACGGAGATGGACGGCCTTGAGGAGCTGAACAGCGTCACGGTCATCGCCGCGACGAACCGTCCGGACCTCGTGGACCCTGCCCTCCTCCGACCGGGCCGCTTCGACCGCCATGTCTTCATCCCGCCTCCCGACCTGGAGACGCGCAAGGCCATCCTCAAGATCCACACGAGGAGAAAACCCCTCGCGAAGGATGTGAACCTCGAGGAGATTGCGAAGAGGACGGACCGCTACACGGGTGCGGAGCTCGCAGCAATCTGCAACGAAGCCTCCATGCTCGCGATTCGCGAGTACGCCGGAAAGGTGGAGAGCTTCGACGAGAAGGAGCTCAAAGAAATCCGGGTCGAGAAGAAGCACTTCGAGGCTGCGATGAAGAAAGTCCAGCCGCGAACCGGAGCCCTCGAGGGTTACGAACATCTGTCCTCGAAGTTCAACCGCGACCTCGAAGTCGGTTGAAACGAGGGTTTAAGTCCGGGCCGCGCGAATCGCCTGCGATGGCGGCATCGGCTCCGGGAAAGCTGATCCTCTTCGGGGAGCACGCCGTCGTCTTCGGCGAGCCCGCCCTGAGCACGGCGATCAACCTTCGGACGGAGGTCTATGCGCGGCCCCACACGACGTGGATCGCCGACGGGGCCTCCCTGGACGAGCCCCGGTACGCGTACGTGAAGAGGGCGATCGACCGGGTCTGGAAGGGCGACCCCCTGTGGATCGAGGTGCGCTCGATGATCCCGACGGGCGCGGGCCTCGGGTCTTCCGCGGCCGTCACCGTGGCCACCCTCGGTTCCCTCCACGGGCTCCAGGAACAGGCCGTGGATCCGGCCGCGATCGCTCGAGAGGCCTTCGAGGTTGAGCATGCGGTCCAGGGGAGAGCGAGCCCTATCGACACGACGACCGCGGCCGCGGGAGGCGGCATCCTCGTGCGCCCCACGCCGGGCGAAGCGCTCCTTTGGTCCATCCGGCGGGACACGCGCGAGTGGCATCTCCATCGATGCCCCCTTCCGCCGCTCACCTTCGTCGTCGGTAACACGGGGATCAGTGCGGCCACGGGTCCGCTCGTCGCGGGCGTGAAGGAACGCGTGGATCGGTCCGCAGAAGCCGCGGGAATGATCCGAGAGATCGGGCGGATCACCCTCGATGGCCTCGCCGCACTTCAGCGCGAGGACCGGGAAGAGGCGGGCCGGCTCATGAACCGCGATCACGCGTTGCTCAACGCCCTTGGCGTAGGCCATCCGATGCTGGACAAGCTCGTGGACGCCGCGTGCCAGCACAGCTACGGCGCGAAGCTGACCGGCGCGGGGGGCGGGGGCAGCATGGTCGCCCTCTCCGACGAGCCGGAGAAGGCCGCGAAGGCGATCCGCGAAGCGGGAGGGAGCGCCTTCTTCGTCCGCACGGACCCCGAAGGGCTCCGGTGGCTTCCATGAAACCCGCGGCCGCCCACAAGATCCGCGCCCCGCGGGGAGAGAAGCCCGCGGCCCGCACGCTCCTCGTCCTTCATGCGTCGGAGCTCCTCACCCTGCGCGGACCGCGGGGTCCCCGCGCGCGAGAGGCGGCCGCCGAGCTCGGCCTCATCGAGGACGGTGCCGTCTTCGTCGAGGGGGAACGCATCCGCGACATCGGCCCGACGGCGGAGGTCCTCGCTCGACACCCCCGGGCGGACGTCACGATCGACGCCGCGGGAAAGGTCGTCCTGCCCGGTTTCGTCGATGCCCATACCCACGCGATCTTCGCGGGCTCCCGCGAACATGAAATCGAGTGGAAGGCCCAAGGCCTCGGATATGCGGAGATCGCGGCGCGGGGGGGCGGCATCCTGCACACGGTCAACGCGACGAGGGAGGCCGGTCAAGGCGAGCTCGCGCGGATCGGCGTGGAGCGCCTCCTCGAGTTCGTGGCGTACGGCACGACGACCGTCGAGGTGAAGAGCGGCTATGGCCTGAGGAGCGACGACGAGCTCAAGATGCTCCGAGCGGCCGAGGACGCAGGGCGAACGGCCGGAGTCGACGTCGTCCGGACCTTCTTGGGAGCTCATGCCGTGCCGCCGGAATTCATAGGCCGGGGAGACGCTTATGTGGACTCTCTGATCTCGGAAACCCTCCCGCTCGTTGCTGCGGCTCAGCTCGCGTCCTTCTGCGACATCTTCGTGGAAGCGGGCTACTTTGACGCGAATCAGGGCAAGCGGCTCCTGACCGCGGCGGCCTCCCGGGGCCTGCGTCCCAAGGTCCATGCCGACGAGCTCACGGATTGCGGGGGCGCGACCCTCGCGGGAGAAGTCCACGCCGCATCCGCAGACCACCTCTTGCATGCCTCCGACGCGGGCGTTGAGGCGATGGCCCACGCGGGCGTCATCGCAACCCTATTGCCTGCGACTTCCCTGGCATCCCGGCTGCCCTTCGCGGACGGCCGTCGGCTCATCGCGGCGGGGGTGCCCGTGGCTCTCGGGACGGACTTCAACCCCAACTGCTGGTGCGACTCCATGCAACTCGTGATCGCCCTCGCCTGCCACCACAACGGACTGCTCCCGTCCCAGGCGATCACGGGCGCGACGATCAACGCGGCGCACGCGATCGGCCGCGAAGGCGAAGTTGGGAGCCTCGAACCGGGTAAGCTCGCGGATCTCATCGTCCTCGATGCGCCATCCTACCGCCATCTCGGATACCGGATTGGAGGAAACCTCGCCGAGGCGGTCGTCAGGAGGGGGCGAGTGCGACGGGGCCGAGCGTTGACAAAGCCCTTTTGACCTGCAACCCCATGTCTCGCGTCCAAGGGATGGGTTGCAGGAGAATCTCCTCGCCATCGCAGTGATGGTCCTCGTCTATGTGCTCATTGTGAGCGAGCGAGTGCACCGCACGACGGCGGTTCTCCTCGGCGTCCTCCTGCTCCTCGGCCTTGGGATCCTCACGCTTCCCGAAGCCGTCGCGTACGTCGACTGGAACGCCCTCGGCCTCATTTTTGGAATGTTCGTCCTCGTCTCCGCTCTGAGGGACGCGGGCTTCTTCCGGTGGCTGGGCCTCCACGCCCTCCGTGCGGCGCGCTTTCGCCCCGCGCGGACCTTCCTCCTCCTCTGCGCCCTCACCGGCGTCCTCGCCGCCTTCATGGACAGCATTACCGTGATGATCTTCATGGCTTCCCTGGCTCTCGAAGCCAGCCGCCTCCTCGGTGTGCGCGCCACGCCGTTCCTCATCGGCATGATTACGTCCGCGAACATTGGCGGGAGCGCGACAATGGTCGGCGACCCCCCGAATGTAATCATGGGAACGGCCCTGAACCTTGGCTTCCTCGACTTCGCCAAGAACGTGGGGCCTGTCGCGCTCGCCGCCTTCGCAGTGAACATGGGCTTCTTCATCCTCTACTTCCGAGGCACCCATTTGTCCGGCCGCCACCGGACCCCCACGCCTGCGGCCGCGGACGGAGGATGGGATCCCGCCTCCGCGGTGACGGACTGGCGACTCCTCCGCGTCGCCCTCATCGTGTTCGCATTCACGGTGACGCTCCTCGTCCTCCACCAGGTCCTCGACCTCATGGTCGCCTTCGTCGCACTCCTGGGAGCCACCCTCGTGCTCATCTTCGGCGGGAAAGACATGCCCGACCTCGTCTCGAAGATTGACTGGCACGCGTTGATGTTCCTGGGCGGACTCTTCGTCGTCGTGGGCGGCTTGGAGAAGACAGGGGTCCTCGATGACCTCGGCAGGGGCCTCGGCGGAATCGCGGGCGGGAACCCCGCGGTCCTGCTGACGCTGCTCCTCTGGATGTCGGCCATCCTCTCCATGGTCCTCGACAACGTTCCGTTCGCGGCGGCGATGGTCCCCGTGATCCGGAACCTATCCGTCGGGAGCGGCATCCCCGCCGGCACGATGGTGTGGCCCCTCGCCCTGGGCATGAACGTCGGAGGGAACGCGACGCCGATCGGGGCGTCCGCGAACGTCGTCGGACTGGCAGTCGCCGAGAAGGCGAACGTTCACGTCACGTGGCGGGAGTACATGGCCTCGGCGGCCCCCGCGAGCTTCGTGGCGATCGCGGTCTGCAACCTCATCCTGCTCCTGCGATTCGCGTAGGCCCAAGAGGCAGAAACGAATCGTGCCGCGTTGGGAGCGGCATCACGACACGGTTGCGTTCTCGAGCCGGGAACCCGCCCGGACGGTCATGTCGTCCCCGATGATGCTCCGTGAGATCCGAGCGCCTTCCCCGATCACGCAGTTTCGCGAGACGACGCTGTCGACGATTTCGGCGGTGGGCCCGACGACGCTCGCCTCGAGCACGATGCTATTCCGGACGACGGCTTTGCTCTCGAGCCGCGCGGCCTCGTAGAGGCACGCGTTGTCCACGACGCTCCCTGTCCGCAGGAGCACGCCCGGCCCGATGTAGCATGGGCCCCGCAGGCTGACGTCGCTTTCGAGGATCGCGTCCGCCTCGAGGATCAAGGGTCCTTCACTTCGGATCCCCGGGCGCACGAAGGGCCGGCCTTCCCGGCGGACGATTTCCATCGAGGCCTTCCACAGGTCGTGAGGCCGCCCGATGTCCATCCAAATCCCTTCGAGCTTCTGCCCGTAGAGGGCGAGGCCCTTCGAGAGCAACTTGGGAAAGAGGTCCTTCGCGAAGTCGAACTTCTGGTCCGCCGGGATGAAGTCAACGATATCGGGCTCGAGGACATAGATGCCGGCGTTGGCGAGATTCGAGAACGCCTCCTCCTTCGGCGGCTTCTCCTTGAATTTCACGATGCGGTTCTTCGCGTCGATCCCCGCAATGCCGTACTGCGTGGGGTCTTCGACCTCCGTGAGGGCGATCGTGGCGACGCCGCCCTTCTTCTTGTGGAAATCGTAGAGGGCCTTGAAATCCACGTCTGCAAGGAGATCCCCCATCGCGACGACGAACGTGTCGTCGATGAAGTTCGCCACGCGGCGCACCGCGCCCGCGGTCCCCGCGGGGTTCGCCTCGAAGCTGTACAGGATCGACGCGTTGTATTCGAGCCCATCCCCGATCGTCTTGATCAGGGTGTCGCTGAGGTATGCCGTCGTCACGACGATCTCCTGGAAGCCGGACGCCACGAGGCTCCGGATCACGTAGTCGATGCACGGCCGACCGGCGACGGGCATGAGCGGCTTCGGCCGCTTGTACGTAAGAGGCTTGAGGCGCGTGCCTTCCCCGCCGGCGAGGACGACGGCCTTCATCGTGTCAGATCTCCACCCGTCCCTTCTGAAGGAGCGCCTTGAGGGCCGCGTCCGCAGACTCTTCGAGTCTCCTCTCGTCGTAGAGGGCCCGCTTCACGTTTCGGTTCTGGCTTTTCAAGAGCTCGCGGGCTTCCCGGGCCTCCGCGCGGCGAGCGCCCTTGATCGAGAGGACCTTCTCGCGCATCTCCACGACCTTCGCGTGGACCTCGTCCGCTTTCTCCCTCGCCTTGAGGTACTCCTCGTGCTTCTGGTCCCCTTCGACCACGAGCGCCGAAATCTCATGGACCAAGTCTCCGGTCTCCCCGTGGGCCGCCTCGGCACGTTTGCTGAAGTCGAGGGCCGCCTCGTGCTCCTTCTCCGCGTGAGCGAAGAGATCCGTAATCGTCCCGTCGAGGTCGTGGACCTCCTTGGCGACGGCATCCTGCTCCTTCTTCAGGGCCTCGAGCTCCTTCACACGTCTGAGGCGGCCCTTCAGATCATCAATCAGGTCGTTCTCCTCCGCGAGGGAAAGGCTCGCTGTCTGCTGCTTCAGCTCGAGCTCGTCCGTCTGCTTCTTGAGGAGCCGGAGCTCCGTCGTCACAGAACTTCCCGTCCGGATCCGCAACTTGCGCCTGAGCTCGACGAGCTGCCTCGCCTTCCCCTGGAGCTCGTCCCGCGATCTCCGGTGCGTCCGGGCCTCCGCCACGAAGCCGTCCCGGCGTGCTTTGATCTCCCGGAGTTTCGTAGAGAGCTCCCGCTTCTTTTCGTGAATCATGTCCCGCTCGTTGCGGGCGAGGGCGGCTTCCTGGTTGAGGGCGCTCCGGCGCTCGAGGAGGCTCTCGAGCTTGATCTCCGCCTGATCGAGTTCAGAAACGGTTTTCCTCCTGACCATGGAAGCTCCCGGGAAACCAGGGACGCGCTATTTGCGAGAGGACCATTAACCTTTCGCCACACGAATCGCGTCGGCGATGCCCGCAATCTCCTCGGGGCGAAGCTCCTCGACGCGACGGCCGCGGAATGGCACCGTGGCGAGAATCCTTTCGAAGTCCTCGGCACGATCGGCAAACTCTCTCCAGGCGAGGCGCAGGCCGTTCTCGAGGGTCTTCCGCCGATGTTCGAAGAGGGCGGCCACAACCGTGTCGTAGAGATCCGGATCCGCGATCGGGAAGGGGCTCGGCCGCGGCTCGAGGCGCACGAGGGCACTGTCGACCCGTGGCTGCGGGTGGAAGGCATTGCGCGGCACTCGCTCGAGGAGGGTGCAATTCGAGCGAACGTACACGCCCACGCTCAGCCGTGAGTAGTCGGCGGAGCCAGGCGGCGCGACCATTCGCCTCGCGAATTCCCACTGGTACATGAGGATCGCGCGGTCGAAGGGGGTTCCAAGGAGTTTGAACGTCAGGGGCGAGGAGATCTGATAGGGGAGGTTCGAGACCATCACGTCGAAGGGTGGCCATTCGACACGGAGGGCGTCTCCGTGGATAACCTCCGCCTTCGGCAGATGGCGTCGCAGGTACTCGGCGAACCGACGATCCGACTCGATCGCGACCACATGCTTCGCGCGAGCGAGGAGTTCCGCCGTCAGGACGCCAAGTCCAGGGCCGATCTCGAGTGCAACATCCGAGGCCTTCACGTCCGCGTAGTTCATCTGTCGGGCGGCGACCCGTCGGTCCACGAGGAAGTGCTGGCCGCGGCCCTTGCTCGGGCGAATCCCGAGGCGAGCGAAGACACGGCGCGGATCCTCCCTCTCCACACCCGCGAGACGGAGCACCACAGATTTAGGCTTGTCCCTCCAAGGGCCGACGGATCCGCGCGGCGAATCCTTAATCGTGCCTCCCGCGATTCGGGGCCGTGGGCGTTCCGACGACCTCCTTCCCCTTTCAAGGAACGGAGGGCGGGAGCCTCCAGTGCCTCACCGTCGCGATCATCATCGGCATCCTCATCCTCGTCCTCCTGATCCTCATGGCGTACCAGCGGTACGTGGCGGGCAAGAAGCCCGTCCAGCACCTCTGCGACTACTGCGGACGCCTTGTGACGGCGGTGAGCGACTGCCACCACGCGCCGGTCCGGGAGGAGTTCCTCCACGGCGTGTGCCTGGAATGCAAGCAGGATTGCCGGCTCGTGTGCTCCACGTGCAAGAGGCCTCTGTAGGGCCACCGCGGCCGAATACATTCGCGGCCCCCCACCCCATACGGCCATGCCCTTCCTCGACGTACCTCTACTTAGAGGTATGAGAACGTGGAGATCGGTTGCGGAGCCCGGGCCCGCGATTTCGGCGGACGGCGGTACTGGTACTTCTGGCACTACGAGAGGACAGACGGCCATTCCCTGCGGAAAGAGGACTACGTTGGTCGCGTGGAGTCCGCGCGGGCGAGGGAGATCCTCCTCCGTAAAATCGCCGAGTACCACCGTCGCGCGGAGGCCGAGTTCGCGCGGAAGCGCGCCCGCGTCGAGCGCCTGATCACCCTTGCGGTCCATACCTCCACTTAGAGGTACACAGATGCGCCCGCACGTGCCGCCGCGGGCGAACCTTTATCTCGGGTCGGCGTCTCGTCACGGGGCGTGCCCCTCTCCGAGCGCCCGTGCGGCTCCCTCCTCAAGGGCAGTCTGCCGATCGGATGCGAGCAGTGCACGGAGGGGGCCAAGATGGTCCTCTTCGTCACGGGCCTCTGCTCCTTCCACTGCTTCTACTGTCCCGTCTCCGACGAGAAGATGTACCGGGACGTCGTCTTCGCGGACGAGAAGCGCGTCGAGTCCGACGCAGACGTGATCGAGGAGGCCCGGGCGATCCGCGCGAAGGGCGCGGGGATCACCGGCGGCGACCCCCTCGAGGCCGTCGAGCGCACGTGCCACTACATCCGCCTGCTGAAGGGAACCTTCGGCCGCGGATTCCATACGCACCTCTACACGATGTCCACGGATGCGGACAAGATCCGCGCGCTCGCGGCGGCAGGCCTCGACGAGGTCCGCTTCCATGTGCCGCCCGGGCTCTGGGTCCGCGCGCGAAAGAGCGGCTTCGTGAGCGCCGTGCGGCTCGCGAAGTCGTTGGGGATGACCGTGGGGCTCGAGGTCCCCCTGATCCCCGAGCGGGAGGAAGACCTCCTAGATCTCATCGCATGGGCGGAGGAGGAGGGCCTCGCGTTCGTGAACTTGGACGAGATGGAGTTCTCGGACGCGAACTTCGCGCGGATGAAGGCCCGCGGGTACGAGATCAAGCACGAACTCGCATACGGCGTGAAGGGGGGAGACGCCGCGGCCCTGCGGATCCTCGAGCGCCCTTGGAAAACGACGGTCCATTACTGCACGAGCGGCTACAAGGATGGATGGCAGCTGCGCACGAGGATCCGGCGGCGCGCGGAGAGCGTCGCCCGCCCGTGGGACGTCATCTCGGAGGATGGCACGCTCATCAAGGGCGTGATCGAGGGCGAGGGCCTCGGCGACCTCATGGGGGAGCTCGCGACGAAGCACCGCGTGCCAAGTCGGTTCATGGGCTTCGACGGCGCTCGGAAGCGGATCGAGATCGCGCCGTGGATCCTCGAGGAGATCGCCCCGCAGCTGGGCCGGCCCTCGTACGTCGTCGAGGAGTATCCAACGGCGGACCAGCTGGAAGTCGAGCGGACCCGGCTCCCGTGATCCCTTCGCGGAGGCGGACCGTCCGCGTGAACGCGTCCACGGTGATCGTCCCCAATCCCGGGCCCGATTTCGGGGGCATGAGCCGCGCAAAGGGAGTCTCCACGATCCGGACGGCGCACAGGACCGCCGTGGCTCGGGGCTCGAAACGCTCGAGGGCTTCCGTGAGGCGTCGGTCTCGCTCCGCTTCAGTGGCCCGGATGAGCCCGCGCGCGACCGGAGACCCTGCGGCTTGGACCTCCCGCACCGTGCCGTCGAAGTAGGCGAAGATCCGCCGGACTTCCTCTTCGAGGGCCGCAAGGGAAGCCTTGCGAAAGGCCTCGACACGTCCCCGGACGCGTTCCTCAAGGACGCGGGAGGCGACGCGGTAGGCAGGCTCGAGCGCGAGCCCTTCCGAAGGCACGGGGACGGGGAGGAGCTCCCTCTCCGAGACAGTGGCCTGGATTTCCCAGCCGTCGTCCGAGGGAAGGGGGACGGCGATCGCATGGTAGCTCTCCCGCTTCTCGTCGGATTCGAGGACGACCCGGAAGGTGAAGATCCCGAGGCATCCTTCCCGAGATTCCGCCACAATCCAATTCCCAGGGTTGAAGGGCACGCCCGACTCCTGCAAGGCGTCGAGCGGCCACGCCTCTCCGGAGACTTGGTACCGGCCGCAATCCCACCGCCCTCGGGAGGTCGCACGGGAGAGGATGCGCTCGAGGAAGTAGCTGCCCGGGGCCACGAGCTCGGCCCCGAACTCCCCGGCCCGCTCCGGATCGAATACGAGACTGTGCATCGCGGGAATCTCGAGGTCCCTCTGCAATGATCCCGGCGCGTTGATCCAGAGGGCATCCCCTTCCTCCCGAACCTCTGCGCCTCCGTCCCGGAGGGCTTCTGCGACAAACGCCCGCAGACTCGCCGCCTCCGTCACGCGCTCGCCTCCTCGCTCAGAGGCGCGAGGAAGGTGGCGTTCCAGTCCTTGACCGTCTCGTAGTGCGTGCGGGCCCGGACGAGCACGTCGCCCAATCGTCCCAGGGCCTCCCGGCGTTCCTCTGCCCGCCGGAGCGCCCAGATGTCCATGAGGAGCTCCTCGAAGGACTTGCGTCCCTCGATGTGGCCGAGGATGAGGTCGAGCTCCCCCACGACGAGCTCGAACATGTGGATCTTGCGGTCGAGCAGCTCGATGAGGTACTCTTCGACCGTGTCCACAGCCCAGAGGTTCACGATGTGGACCTCGCGGTCCTGGCCCAGTCGATGGACCCGCCCGATCCTCTGCTCGATTCGGAGGGGGTTCCAGGGCAGGTCGTAGTTCACGAGGACGTGGGCGAACTGGAGGTTGCGGCCCTCGCCGCCGGCCTCCGTGCTCAGGAAGACGCGGCGGCCGCCCCGGAAGGCGCGGACCGCGTCGTCCTTCGCGCCGGCTCGGAGGCCGCCATGGTAGACGGCGGGGACGATGCCGTCCTCCGCGAGCACGCGCTCGAGGTACTCGAGGGTCCTCAGGTACTGCGTGAAGACGAGGACCTGATCCTCCGTGGAGGCGAGGAACCGCCGCAGGTGCTCCGCCTTCACGTTCTCCCGGATCGCGGCGGCCTCCGACGACAGGACCGCAAGGCGTTCCTGCTCCTCCGAGCCAAACATGGTGCTCTTCTGCAACTTTCCGAGGGTACGGGCCGCGGCGAACGTGCTGCTCCCGATTTCCCGCTGGAGGACAATGAGGGTGAGCTTCGCGGTGAGGGGCAGCCTTCGAATCGGCGCGCCATAGGCGTCTCGCACGAAATCGCTGACCGCGTCGTAGAGCCGCCGTTCCGCCGTCGTCAGGCGGACCGGGAGGGAGTGGACGCGGCGGGGCGGGAGCTCGAAGGAGGCGGCGCGGCGGTTCCGGACCATCACGTCGCGCAGCCGATCCCGCAGCTCCGGCACCCGCGCGGGCACGCGGCCGTCCCGGCTTCCGACGAACCGGGCTTGGAACTCGTCGTAGGTATGAAGGGCTCCGGGCTTGAGGAGGGTCACGAGGTTGAACAGCTCATCCATGTTGTTCTGGATCGGGGTCGCGGTGAGGAGGAGCATGTACTTCTTGCGCAGGTTCGCGACGAACCGCCAGTTGCGGCTCTCACGGTTCTTCAATCGATGGGCCTCGTCCACGACGACCGCATCCCAAAGGATCGACCTCGCTCGCGCCGCATGCGGTTCGCGCTTGGCGGTGTCGAGGGAAGCGATCACCATTGGGTGCGTGTCCCAATCGGCGACGGAGCCCAGGATGTCGAAGGGGAGAGAGAATTTCCCCTGCATTTCCTCCTGCCACTGGACACGGAGCGCGGGCGGGGTGAGGATCAGGACACGGCGGGCGAGGCCCCGGATGACGTATTCCTTGAGGACGATCCCCGCTTCAACGGTCTTGCCCAAGCCCACCTCGTCGGCGAGGACCGCGCGGCCCCGCATTACCCGCAGCACGCGAAGGACCGTGCGCACTTGGTGCTCATAGCGCGCGACGTCATGCAAGGAGGGCCAGCTCAGGAGCCGGTCGAAGCCCTGAACGAGGCTGAGCCGGTGGGCCTGCCCGTTCAATCTCCACGCCCTAGGACCGTCGCTCGGTCCGCGGCCGACCTGGGCGAGAAGTTCGCGGTCCGCCTCG
Organism: Thermoplasmata archaeon; assembly: GCA_036555455.1. GTDB lineage: Archaea > Thermoplasmatota > Thermoplasmata > RBG-16-68-12 > RBG-16-68-12 > RBG-16-68-12. Next base: position 32,077 of record DATBLI010000003.1, on the reverse strand, counting down.
CTGAACGTCAACGCGAGGGAGGCGTCCGCGGGAGGCGCGGACATGGATGGGGGATCCCTTCGCCTGCGAACGCAGGCGGAGCGCCGATGTCCGTCGGCGATAATAACCGTTTTGCCAACGGGCGAAGAAGGGAGGCGCAACGCTCGACATCGTTCACCTCTCGCCGCCCACCTGGAGAGAGGAGACCGCAGGACCGTTGTTCCTCGCCCGTGGCCCGCGGAGCGCGGAGGGCAGGATCGCGAACGTATTCAGGACCGCGAGCAACAGGTAGCTCGACCGGAGGCCCTCGACGAAGGCGACCTTGTCCGCGGCCGTGAGGCTCGCGTTCGGACTCGCAATCACCTGGGAGATGAGGGCGTACGGCACCTGCAGGGTCATCACGAGGATCGCGAGGTTCAAGCTGATCACGAAACCCACGTTGAAGAACGTCGCGCGGAAGCCCGACGCGATCCCCCGCCGCAGGGAGGGCACAGAGCCCATGATCGAGCTCATGTTCGGGGATGCGAAGATGCCGAGGCCCGCGCCGAAGAGGGCCATGTAGAGGACGAGGAAGGGGAGGGGCGTGTTCACCTCCAAGGTCGAAAAGAGGAACAGGGAGAGGCTCACGACCGCGAGGCCGCCCGTGGTGAACGGCAGGTGCCCGTAGCGGTCCGAGAGCTTGCCACTCAAGGGACCAAGGACCACGGAGGCGATGTCGAGGGGGATGATCACGAGGCCCGTCTGGAGGGGGCTGAGGTCGATGACCTGTTGGAAGTACAGGCTGAGGAGGAGGAGCACGGCGCCAAAGGCGATCGCGTTGAGAAGCTGGGCCACGACCCCTCCCGTGAACTCGCGGATCCGGAGGAGCTTCAGGTCGAGGAGGGGGTGCTTCGTCCGGAGTTCTCGGAGCGCGAACAGGACGAGGGAGATGAGGCACACGAGGGCGAGGATGAAGACCGTCTGTTCCGCCGCGATCCCGTAGGCCGCGAGGGTGAGGGCGAGGAGCAGGCTTGAGATGAAGACCGTGAAGGTGACGAATCCGGGCCAGTCCATCGGGGCGCCCTTCTCGAGCTTCGCGATCTCCCGCAGCTTCCGATGGGCCCACCACGTCCCGAAGATTCCGATCGGCACGTTGATGTAGAACAGGGCCCGCCAGTCGAGGAACAGGGTCAGGATGAGGCCGCTTACGGTCAGGCCGGCCATCGCGCCCACCCGGAACGCGACCTGGTTGATCCCGAGGAAGTACCCGAGTTCGTGCTCGGGGGTCGCGTCGACGATCATCGCGGCGCTGTTCGTGAACAGGATCGCCGATCCGAGTCCCTGGACGAACCGGAAGAGGATGACCTGGGTTGGGCTCGTGGCGAGGCTCGTGAGGAGCGAGCCCACCGTGAACACCGCGAAGCCGCTCGTGTAGATCTTCACGCGGCCGAACATGTCGGAGATGCGCCCGATGAGGAGGAGGGCGACCGTGCTTCCGAGGACGTACGCCTGCGTGATCCAGATGTCCTGCTCCGCGTCCGCGTGCAAGGCCTGGGCGACTTGGGGCAGGCCCACGATGACGATGCGGGAGTCGATGCCCGCCATGAGGACTCCGACGGTCGTCACCAAGAGCACAGTCCACTTGCGCTGGATGGGAACACCTCAAAACGGGCGCGGGGGTGCCCGGCGATTCGTCAAAACCGCGGAAACTGCGGTGCTATGTAAGCCTTCGGGCCCCTCCGCGGGAAACGGTTCAGCCTTCGGCGGACGCGCTTTGAGTTTCGTTCGCCTACGAGTGCGTTGGTTCGACGAGGACAGCAGTTCCGGTCGCCGTGACCATGACGATGGACCCGTTCTGGCCCATGACCTCGTAGTCGAAGCCCACGCCGATGACCGCGTTGGCGCCCAAGGACTGAGCGCGCTGGGCTAGCTCCAAGAGGGAGGTAGACCGCGCCCGCTCGATCCAACGCTCCCATTCATTCACGCGGTCTCCCGTGAAGTCCTTGATGCTCGCGATGAAGTCGGAGCCGAACCCCGTTCCAAGGATCGTCTCGCCGGCGACGATTCCGAGGTAGCGCGAGACCCGATAGCCCTCGAGGCCGGGCGTCGTCACGACGGGGATAGGGAGGGAACCGGCCATGGGCTCGCCATACATCCTTGCGGGGTTAAACGTTCCGCGGGGATTCCAGCGCGGTCCGGCGGCTCAGGCCACGCTGACGCTCTGGATCGGATGATGGCGGGCGATCAGATCCCGCGAGAGACGCAGGTTCCGACCCTCCTTCCCGATCGCGCGGCCCTTCTTCGTGGGCTCCACGGTCACGGTCGCGTGGGTGATGTCTCCGCGCTGTTCGATCGCCACGCCCCTCACGTCGTAGTTCCGGAAGACGTTGGCGACGAACTTCTCCGGGTCCTCGGAGAACTCGACGATATGGATGTCCTTGTTCACGAGTCGCTTGAGCTTCGCGACATTCTCGCCCTTCTTGCCGATCGCCTTGCCGATGTCGCCCGCTTTCACCACGAAGATGAGCCGGTCCTCCGCGTCGACGCAATCCACAACCGTCGTCCGCGTGAGATCCTGAAACAATGCAACGTACTTGATCGTCTGCTCATCGAAGGTGACTTCCGCCATGGGCCACCTAGAGACTGAGGATATTCGAATCGCCGGGGCTGACGACGGCCATCGCGGACACGGAGAAAGGCACGCCGCAGGAGGCGCCGAGCTCGACATTGGTCCCACCGAACTCGTAGACCTTGGCGCCGGCCAGGTCGCCGAGGCGGGACCGAGGGCAGTTCGTGGCGACGACGACGAGCTTCGCGGCCCTCGTCTTGACTGCCTTCCGGACTTCCCGGACGCCGAATCGCACGTCGCCGGTGTCCGTGGCCATGCGCAGGGCGCGCGGGACGTCGATCACGGGACCGCCTCCGGCTCCTCCGAGGCACCCTCGGGTTCCAGGCTTGACGGCGCGGGCATCTTCGGGGGAGCGTACTTCTTCAGGACATCGAGCGCCGGGGGCTTGTAGACGAGGTTCACCGCGCCCGTGCCCAAGGTGACCGGCTGACCGACGATGACGTTCTCCGCGACGCCGTCGAGGTAGTCGACCTCGCCGGTGATCGCGGCGCGGAGGAGGTGATGGGCGGTGATCTCGAACGCGGCTCGGGCGAGGACGGAAGACTTGCGCCCCGAGATGCCGTGGCGACCGATCGCTTTCACGTCTCCGTCGTTCGTCATCATGTCTGCCACGAGCATGATGTGTCGGATGTCCACGGTCAGGCCCTGCTCCTGCAGGGTGTTGTACGCCTCGTTCACAATCGCGTTCCTCGCGGCCTCGATCCCAAGGACCTCGTAGATCTCCTGGATCGAGTTCGTCGTGGTCCGCGAGGCGTCCACATAGGGGAGCTCGAGGATCTTGGAGAGGTTCGATCCTTCCGTGTAGACGACGTACTCATCGCCGCGCCTCCGGATGATCGCGCGGCGGATCCCCTCAATTCCCTTGATCTTCGTCGTCCGCAGCTGCTCGATGATCCTCTGGAGCCTCTTGAAGGACGGCTCGCCGGCCTCGACGACCACGGCCCGGACCTTCTTCTCGGCGTTGCCGAGCTGCCGCTTGACCTCCTGGACTTCCCCGAGCTTCTTGAGCTTCTCCTCGAGCTCGGACCACGTCACCCCGCGGGACTTCATCCGATGGTCGTCCGGGTACGCAAGGACCCGCATGTTCACGAGGTCCGTCTCGATATCCGCGACGTCTTCGACGGCCGTCATCTCGATCTCAGTGGCGATCTTCTTGATTCGATCGAGGTCGCCATGGCCCAGCTTCAGGAAGATCTCCATGATCGGGGTCGAGGGGACCCGTCTCGCGTCGACGATCTCGATGAGCCGAGGCAATCCCAGGGTGACGTTCATCTCCGCGACGCCCGCGTAGTGGAACGTACGCATCGTCATCTGGGTGCCCGGTTCGCCGATGGACTGCGCGGACACGATTCCGGCCGACTCGTTCGGGTCAATCACATGGATGTCGTACTTCTCGCAGACCTTCGCGAGGACCTCGTGCAGGCGCCTCTTGCTCAGTTTGAGGCCGTGGATCTTCTTCGCCAGGTCGGTGACGACGGACCGAGGCAGGGACTTGCCGAGCTCCCGGAGCGCCTCCAGGACTTCCTTCTCCCCCTCGGAGAGGGACGGCGCCTTCGTCGGGATCACCAAGGGGGCCTCAGGCTCCGCGGCCGCAGCCTCCTTGGCCACGGCACGTCGACCCGGGCGAGGGGCCTTCCGCTCCGGCCTCCGCTTTGGGGCGGCCTTCTCCTCGGCGGCGGGCGCGGTGACCTTGCGGAGGACCTTCTCAGCCTCCTTCGCGGCGATGAATTTCTTCAGCCGCTCCGGCTTGGATCTCTGAAGGGTCTCGAGGGTGAAGCCGGCGTCCGCGAGGGCCTCCGCGGTCTTCTTCGAGATGCCGCGGTTCCTCAGGGCCTGAATCGTCGCCGCGCGAGCCATGATCACTCCTCCGAGGGAGGCTCCTCCTCCTCGACCTCGACTTCCTCCTCGGAGATCTCCACGTACATGTCCTTCTCCGTGAGGCCGTAGGAGGCCATCTCCTGCTCGCGGAGCCGCTCCTTCCAGGAGGGTTCCTCGCCGAGGATCTCCTGGAGGATGTCGTCGATATCCACGGCCCGGCCTTGCACGCTCCTCGACGGGTCCACACCGTCCTCGCCGAACTTGAACTGGATGATCGTATCCGCCGTGTTACGGACCGTGCCGTCCTCCTTGACCTTGAGGTCCTCGAGGGCGTTGATGAGTCGGCGCTGCATGTATCCTGATCGGGAGGTCCGCACCGCGGTGTCGACGAGCCCTTCGCGCCCGCCCATCGCATGGAAGAAGTACTCCGTCGGGTGGAGGCCGGACTTATAGGAGGACTTCACGAAGCCCTTCGCCTCCGCGCCCAGGTCGCCCTTCCGGAAGTGCGGGAGGGTGCGGTTCCAATAGCCGCGGCTCAGCCGCTCGCCGCGCACGGCTTGCTGGCCGATGCAGCCCGCCATCTGGGAAAGGTTGAGCATCGACCCGCGGGCGCCCGAGCGAGCCATGATCACCGCGCTGTTCTCGATCCCGAGGTGCTTCGATGCGATCTGGCCGGCCTTGTCTCGAGCCCGGCCGAGGATCTTCATCGCCTCCACCTCGAGGGTCTCCTCGAGGGACCGTCCCGGCATCTGCTCGAGTTTTCCCTGGTGGTACTTCTCCACCAAGCCTTCGACGTCGGAGATGGAGGCCCTCAGGACGTCCGCGATCTCCTTCTTCGCTTCGTCGGGGATGTCCTCGTCATCGATGCCCGTGGTGAAGCCGCGAACCATGATCGCGCCGATGGCCATCTTCGTGGCCTTGTCGAGGAACTCCCGCGCAGCATCCGGGCCGTAGTCCCGAGCGAGCTTGTCCACGATCTTCCCTTTGAACGCGCCGACGGCGTTCTCGTCGATCGTCCCGGAAACGATGGTGCCGGCCTTGATCACGACGAGGCTGTCCTCCTCCCTCAGTTCCTTCAGTCCGATGTCCCCCTTCGGGGCGATGGACGACTTGAAGGTCATGCTCAGATCCTTCGGCAGGATCGTGGAGAAGAGCTGCTTCCCCGTCCAGAATTCCTCCCCGCCCTTCCGAATCTCGGGCGGCGGGAGTTCATGAACGTCGATCTTCGAAAGGATGAACGCGACCTCGTACCGCGTGAAGCGGGAGTCCTTGTGCGTCAGCAAGAAACCGCCCGTGATGTGGTCGTGGATTGCGCCGATGACGGGACCGCCGAACCGGGGGGACAGGATATGCTCCTGGACCCGCATGAGCACGCGGGCCTCCGCCCGGGCCTCCTCGCTCTGGAGGACATGGAGGTTCATCTCGTCCCCGTCGAAGTCCGCGTTGTAGGGCGGGCACACGGCGAGGTTGAAGCGGAACGTCTTGTGAGGCATCACCCGGACCTCGTGGGCCATCATGGACATCCGGTGGAGGGAGGGCTGCCGGTTGAAGAGCACGATGTCCCCATCGACGAGCTGCCGCTCGATCACGTAGCCCAGCTCGACGGCCTCGGCGACGACCTCCGCATTCTTGTCCGTCACCCGGATCCGCCGGCCGTCGGGCCGGATCACGTAGTTCACACCCGCTAGGTATTCGGCGAGGGCACCGACGGGAGCGGGCCCGCGCTTGACCCACTGCTTCACGATGTCCAAGTTGTACACCTGGACGTGGACGGGGACCGTGAGTTCCCGGGCGGCCTCCACGGGCACGCCGACCTCGTTGATGGAGAGGATGGGGTCCGGGGAGATGACCGTGCGCGCGCTGAAGTTCACGCGCTTCCCGGAAAGATTCGACCGGAAGCGACCTTCCTTGCCCTTGAGGCGTTGGACGAGGGTCTTCAGGGGTCGGCCGCTGCGGTGTCGAGCCGGCGGTATGCCCGCGGTCTGGTTATCGAAGTACGTCGTGACATGGTACTGCAGGAGTTCCCAGAGGTCTTCGACGATGAGCTGGGGTGCGCCGGCGTCGCGGTTCTCCCGGAGCCGCTGGTTGATCCGCAGGACGTCCACGAGCTTGTGCGTGAGGTCGTCCTCGGACCGGTCGCCGCTCTCCAAAGTGATCGACGGGCGCACGGTCACGGGCGGCACGAGGAGGGCGGTGAGGACCATCCATTCGGGCCGCGCGACCTCGGGGTTCATCCCGAGCACGCGGAGGTCCTCGTTCGGGACCCGTTCGAGGCGCTCCCGGACCTCCTTGGGCGTGAGCTTGTGGCCGTCCTCGCGGAAGGTCGAGGGCTTGTCGAGGGTGATCTTGCCCTGGTCCTCCCCGCAATGGGGGCAGCGCTGCCGCTTCTGCGCCTCCTTCGCGGTCTCCTTGGAGACGAGGCCGACCTCGGCGAGATCCCCGCCGAGTTCCTCGACCTGCTCCATCTCCTGCATGTACTCCAACGCCTGCTGGCGCGTGAGCAGGAGGCGGCCGCAGCGGCGGCACGTTGCTTGGAGGAGCTTCTTGATGTCCTTCACGTACCCAACGTGAATCACGGGCATCGCGAGGTCGATGTGGCCGAAATGGCCGGGGCAGTCGTCGACCTTCCCGCCGCAGGTCTTGCAGCGCAGGCCGGGTTCGATGACCCCGAGGTGGGAGTCCATGAGGCCCATGTCGATCGGGAAACCGTCGTCGTCGTAGGTGTCCGCGGTGATGATCTTCGTGGCCGACATCCGCCGGATCTCATCCGGGCTGAGGAGGGCGAACTTGATCGCCTGGATCCGCTTCGTGACGCCTCGCATGGACATCATCGCATGTCCTCCAGCTGGAGCCGCATGACGACTCCCAAGGACAGGAGCTCGTCGAGGAGAAGCTTGAACGCGTAGGAGGTCTGCACGGGGTAGATCTTCGAGGTATTCTCGCAGACCGGGCAGCGAAGGTTCCCCTTGCGGTCCTTGATCGCGAAGTGGCCGCACTCGAGGTTGCCGCAGACGTACTGAATCGTCCCGTCGGATTCGTCGAGGAGGCGATCCTTGATCACCATGGCGGCGCCGTGGCCGATGAGGCAGTCACGCTCCATCTCCCCGAACCGCAGGCCCCCCTGCCGCGAACGGCCTTCCGTCGGTTGGCGCGTGAGGATTTGCACGGGCCCTCGGCTCCTCACGTGGAGCTTGCCGGAGACCATGTGGTGAAGCTTCTGGTAGTAGATGACCCCGATGAAGATCTCCGCGGGAATCATCCGGCCCGTCTTACCGTCGTACAGGATCTCCTTCCCGTTCGACCGGAAGCCGTTCCCTTCGAGGGCGTTTCGCAGGGCGTCCTCCCGTTCTCCGGAGAAAGGAGTTCCGTCGACGAAGCGACCTTCCATGGAGCCGACCTTGCCGCCAATCGACTCGAGGACGTGCGCTACGGTCATCCGGGACGGAATCGCGTGGGGGTTGATCACGAGATCCGGGATGATCCCCTCGCCCGTGAAGGGCATATCCTCCTGGGCCGCGATGAGGCCGATCACGCCCTTCTGCCCGTGTCGGGAGGCGAACTTGTCGCCGAGCTCGGGGACCCGCAGGTCGCGGACCTTCACCTTTGCGAGCTTGGAGCCGTTCTCCGATTCCGTGAGCATGACGGCGTCGACCCATCCGCTCTCCCCGTGGCGCACGGTCACCGACGTCTCCCGACGCTTCTGCGGGGTCAGGAAGTCCGTCTCTTCCTCGAGGAACCGCGGCGGGCTCGTCTTCCCGATGAGGACCTCCCCGCCCTGGACGTTCACCTCCGGCGAGATGAGGCCATCGTCCGGCGTCAGGCTTGCATAGCTCAGGTCCGCCCGGGCCCCGCGCACATCCGGGGAAGGGATCTCGAAATGATCTTCCTGGCCGCCGGGATAGCGGCGTTCCTCGGCGCGGTACGTCCGCATGAACGAGGAGCGGCCGAGGCCGCGGTCGATGGAGGCTTTGTTCATGACGATGGCGTCCTCCATGTTGTACCCGTGGTAGGACATCACCGCGACGACGAAGTTCTGTCCCGCGGGCCGCTCGTTGAACGCCACGTATTTCATCGAGTCCGTCTGGACGAGGGGCGCCTCGGGGTAGTGAAGGAGGTGGCTCCGCGTGTCGGGCCGGAGGCGGTAGTTGCTTTGGCCGAGGCCGAGGGACTGCTTCGCCATCCCCGAACCCATCGTGACCCGCGGAGACGCATTGTGCTCCGGGTAGGGGATCACCCCGGACGCGACCCCGAGGATGATCATCGGATCGACCTCGAGGTGGGTGTGCTCCTTCGTGATATGGGACTTCACGCGGAAGGTCTTGTGGCAGTGCCGGCATTCGGCCTCCACATCCTCGTCCCGGCTGCCCATGTTCACCCACGTGACGTCGTTGCGGCTCAGGGGATGCCGGCATTCCTTGCACCGGGCCGGGACATCGTACGGATAGATCGCGATGAACGTGTCCTCTTCCTCTTCCGCGTCGACCCACTCCACGATCCCGTTCCGGATGAGGTCCGCGAAGCGGAGCCGACCCATCTTCAGGTCCTCGACATGCTTCCGATTCAGGACAAGGTGGCCATCCTTGACGACGAGGAGCGGACGACGGATCCGGCCCTCGTCGCAGTTGATGATGATCTCCCCCATGTTGTCGTCATAGCGGACGTTCACCTCGTGGCTGAGCAAGCCGCTGCGGCGTCGCTCGCGGATCTCCGCGACGAGCATGTGCGGGTCGTCGTGGAGGCCGACGAGGTCTCCGTTCACATAGACGCGGGTGAGCTGGGTCTGCTGGCCCTTCACCTGCTTCGTGCCCAGGTCCGCGAGGAGGAGCTTCACCTCGTCCTCGGGGAAGCCTTCAGACACGTCGATGACGAGGGCGCAGTTCTTCACGAGGCCGCAGTTCTGGCCCTCCGGCGTCTCGTTCGGGCAGAGGCGGCCCCACTGGGTCGGATGGAGGTCCCGGGCCTCGAAGTGGGGCTGGGACCGCGTGAGGGGCGAGGTGACCCGTCGCAGGTGGCTCAGGGCGCTCATGTTCGACGTGCGGTCGAGGAGTTGGCTCACCCCAGCGCGGCCCCCTACCCAGTTCCCCGTGGCGAGGGCGTGAAGCAGTCGTTGGGTGAGGAGGTCCGGGCGGATCGCCGAGGAGATCTTGAGCTCCCGCCGCCTCGCGTAGGACCGCTCGAGCTGGTACTTCAGGTCCTTGATCACGTTCGCGAAGGCGACGCGGAACAGGTCCTCCATGAGGTCGCCGGCGAGCTTGAGGCGCTTGTTCGCATAGTGATCCTTGTCGTCTTCCCGTCGCTGGTCGAGGGAGAGCTCCAGGATCGTGCGCGCGACGCGTCCGAGGAAAATCGACTTCTTGATCCGATCCTCACGGGCGTCCCCGAGGTGGGGGAGGAGGCTGCGGTCCAGGATCGACTCGACTTTCTTGATCCGGTACTCCTTCGCCTGCCCCGTCGCGAACTTCTTTTCGAGGTAGCCGATCGCGTCATCCTTCGTGAAGATCCCGTTCGGCGGGTAGATCTTCTTGTTCTGGCACTCTTCGATGTTCGCGTAGACGATGTTCGCCATCTCGGGCGTGGAGACGATCGCGTTGTAGATGTCCTCGTCTTTCTCCATGCCCAGCGACTTCATGAGAATGATGAGCGGGATCTGGCCCGAGGCCGTGGGAACGGAGACGATGAGCTGCCCGTCCTTCCGCTTCTCCATGAGCGTGAGGGCCCGGTATCCTTCCTTCTGGGAGAAGACCTTGGCCACCTCGACCTTGCGCCCATACCGCTCGTTGAACTCCACGAGGACGCGGTTCGGCGCGAGGTCCTCGAGGGAGATGAGGGCGCGCTCCGTGCCCCCGATGATGAAGTAGCCCCCGGGGTCGTAGGGGTCCTCCCCCATCTCGATCAGCTTGCGCTTGTACTCCTCTGAGGTGAGCTCCCCCTCCGTCTCCATGTTCTCCTTGTAGAGGAGGCAGCGTTTCGACTTGACCATGATCGGGAGGTTGCCAATGTGGACCCGTTCGGGCTCCCGCTCGATCCCGTTCTCGATCGCGGTGAAATCGAGGTAGATCGGAGCGGTGTAGTTCAGATTCCGCAGGCGCGCCTCCATGGGCGTGAGCGGGTGGGTCGCGCCGTTGGCCTCCTTGACGATGGGCAGGCCGAGGGTAATCGTTGGCTTCGCCTCCAGGTCGATGCGGCCGCGCTCGTCCCGCTTCCGCCCAATCCGGATCTCGATGACGTCCCCCTCCGTGCGGTCCTCGTCAAGTTTCATGACGCCCCGTCGGTCGTCCTCCGGGGAGGATCGGAGGTTGTCCACGATCCGCTGCATCCTCGAGCTCGGGTTGTCGATCGTCGGCAAGAAGTCGTTGAACGAGGCGATGTGGTGGTTCACGACGCTGCGTTCCCGGAAGAACGCGTCGATGAGCTCTCTCATTTCTCTACCTCCCGATGACGAGCCGGTACGCCTGCGACACTCCGGCCGTCGTGCTGACTCGGACGACCCGGATGATACGGCCCTCGTCGATGGGGCCGTGGATCCTCTCGAGGACCTGGATCACGGGGTCGCTGCGGCGGATCTTCGGCAGCTGATCCTTCGTGATCCGGAGCTCTCCCAACACCTTCTGCGACTCCTCATTGGACAGGAGATGATGCTCAGGTACGAGCTGATGCTCCAACACATTGAACCTCAAGGGGGTTCCTCCCGCGGGCGGCCTCTCTTTGGACCTGGCATGCCACCTGCGCGAGCCTGGACGGGCCCGCGGGGATTTTCGGGGACCCCGCGCGGGCCGCAGGGCCCGTTCGAACCCCGGACCACCCGGTTTCCTTCCACCTTCCGCGAGGATGGCGGCTAAAAGCCGGATGCTCTTTCTAGGGACGGTTCTGCGCCATCCTACCTAGCTGAGCTACGGGCCCTCGGGCTGGCGACGGCGGCATGCGACCGCGGTGCTAGCCGACGGCTGTAGTTAAACTTTGCGGCGCCCGCGAGTCCCATGGCCCTGCAGATTCCCCGGCCGAGGTCGCATTATTATCCATCTGGAAAAATACATGTCCAGAGAGACGGCGAGGGCCACAACGTTTTATACGCCCCTCCCCTTCCCGCGCCCCGTGCCCGCCTCGGAGATCCGTTGCACTTCCTGCGGGGCCGTCCTCTCCGGAAGGGGGACGACCACGTTCCTTTGCCCCAGCTGCGGCCAGGGCCGCATCGGACGATGCACCCGTTGCCGGGACCAATCCGTCGCGTACCACTGCCCCGTCTGCTCCTTCGTGGGACCCTGAGGGACCGCCATGGGTAACGTTGCAATCACATTCCGTCTCATGCCGGAGGACCCGAGCACGGACCTTCGGACGATCAAAGATCGCGTTCAGAAGGCGCTGGGGACCTCCCTGAAGGGGATGCAGGAGAAGGATGTCGCCTTCGGCCTCCGGGCCCTCCTTGCCCTCGCCGTCGTCCCCGACGAGGCGGGCGCGTCGGATCGGATCGAACAGGCCCTGTCCGGCATCCCTGGCGTGTCGAGCGTCGAGGCAATCGACCTCACGCTTGTATGAGCCCTAGTAGGCCATCTCGCCGCTGAGGAACGCCCTCGTCTCCGGCCTGGTGGGACTCTCGAAAAAGGATTCCGTGGGCGCAACCTCCGTGAAACGCCCGCCGAAGAGGAAACCAACGCGATCCGCGAGGCGCTTCGCTTGGAACAGGTTGTGCGTGACGATGACGAGGGTCGCACCCGCTTCCTTTCGGTATCGCTTCGTGGCCTGCTCGAGGAGACGGACGTTCGTAGGATCGAGGTTCGCGGTGAACTCGTCCAGGAACAGGAATTCGGGTCGGAGGACCGCGGCGCGTGCAAACGCGACGCGCTGCTGCTCGCCACCGCTGAGCGTCGACGCAGGCTCTTGAGCGCGGTCCAGAAGGCCCACGAAATCGAGGGCGGAGTAGACCCGCCCGCGGATCTCCTCCTCCCCCACGCCCCGCAACCAGAGGCCGTACGCGGCGTTCTCGAACACCGATGCGCGGAAGGTCGTCGGATTCTGCATGATCATCGCCATCCGACGCCGTTGTTCGAGGGCCTCCCGGGTTCCGATCGAGACGGACTTCCCACGGAAGGAAACGGTCCCGCCGTCCGCGGCCTCCAGCAGGTCGAGGATCCTCAACACGGTCGTCTTGCCGGCTCCGCTCGGTCCGACGATGCCGAAGATCTCCCCCTCGGCCACTTCGGCGTCGAGGCCACGGAGGACACGCTTGCCGCCGAACGACTTGTGCACCGCGGAAAGGGTCAAGGCCGCGGTCACACGGTCCCCTCCCGCTGCAACCTCTGGAGGACCGCGAAGATCGCGAAGGCGATGACGAACAGGATGACTCCGAAGATGCTCGCCTCGACGTAATGGGCTTGGGAGGTCTCGAGGACGATCGCCGTCGTGAGGACTCGCGTCTGTCCCGCGATGTTTCCGCCGACGATGAGGACCGCTCCGACCTCCGACATCGCCCTCCCGAAGCCGACCATGACCGCCGTGAAGACGCCGACGCGAGCCTCGTGGACAGCCGTGGCCCGCCACTGTCGCTCGTCGGCGCCGAGCGTGAGGGCAGTCTCGTGGAGCCGCTTCTCGACGACCGTCACGGCGGAAATCGTGACCCCCATGACGATGGGCACGATGAGGAAGGACTGGGCCACGATCATGCCGATCGGGGTGAAGAGCCAGCCAAGGAAACCGAGGGGCCCCGAGCGGGACAGCAGGAGGTATACGAGGAGGCCGGCGAGGACGGGGGGAAAGCCGTAGAAGGTGAAGGCAAGGGTCCGCACGAAGCCGCGGCCGCGAAACTTCTTCAGGGCCACGTAGGTTCCTGCTGGGACGCCGACGAGGGCGCCGATGAGGGTCGAGGTACCTGCAACGAGCAGGGTGAGGGTGACGATCTCTCCGACCGCGGACCAATCCACCATCTCAGCACTCATCCAGGCCTTCCGGCGTGAAGAGCTGGTGGCCTCCAATCATGTACCCGGCGATGAGAGCCTGCCCGCGTTCGGAGACGAGCCAGCGCGCGAACGCGGTGGCCGCATTCACGTTCACCCCGGGGTGCTCGACGGGGTTGATGACGATCACATGGTAATGGTTGAGGAGAAACGGGTCCCCTTGGACCGCGATCTGAAGCCGGAGGCCGGACACCTGGGCGTAGAACGTCCCGTCGTCCGTGAAGGTGTAGGCGCCCTTCTCCGAGGCGACCGCCAGGGTCGCGCCCATCCCCTGGCCCGTGGAGAGGTACCACGTATCGTTCTGCGTCGGCGTGTATTCGACGAGAGCCCAGATCGCCAGTTCCTTCACGTTGGTCCCGGAGTTGTCGCCGCGGGACACGAACACCGAGTTCGTCTGCCAGATCTCCCGGAACGCCTCCGTGGCGTTCGTCATGCCGCTGATTCCCGCGGGATCCGACGGCGGCCCGACGATGAGGAACCGATTGTACATCACCGGGCTGCGACAGAGGCCGTGGCCCTCGAGCATGAACGGGGCCTCGAGGGAGGGGGCGTGGGCGAGGACCACGTCGGCATCCCCGCGACGGCCCAGGTCGAGGGCCTGTCCCGTCCCCACTGCGACATAGCGCACCTGAATGCCCGCGTCCAGGGCGAAGAGGGGGTCCAGATAGTCCAAGAGCCCGGTATCCCGCGTGCTCGTCGTGGTCGCCAGGACGAGATAGACAGGCTCATGGCTCGAGAAGGTGACGCCCAGGCTCGCAGCCACGAGGAGGCTTGCGACGACCAGGGACGCCCGCCAGATGGCGACGAAGGCGGGGAACGGCAGGGGAGACCGGTCCTGCATTCTTGCCTCCTTCGGCGGAAGGTTCCAACGCGTATTAAACCCGAGCGAGGTGACCTGCCTTCAGGACCTATTTCAATGGGTTCCGCCAATCCTTATATTGCCGTCGTCGAGTGACCGCTCGGTGGACGCACTCCTCCCGGCAATCCCGTTCCAAGGGGACGCCCTCGCCACGATAATCGACTTCCTGCCCATTATCGTCCTCATCATAGTCCTCGTGGGCGTGATGATGTGGAGCCTCGCTTGGCTCTCCCGGTACGTCCAATATCTGAAGACCCTGGAGAGCGCTTGGCTCGACCGAGCCACGATCGATTTCGTCCACCGCGTCCTCGAGAGCGTCGTCATCGCCTTCGTGGCTTTGATGATCCTCGCCCTCGCCGCGACGCGATCCCCCGCCCTCCGCGATGTCGTCGCCGCGCTCGTGGAGCGGGTACCGGCCCTCTTCGTCTTCGTCTTCGTGATGTTCGCCGCGGCGATCATCGTCCGGGTCTTCCATCGCTTCGCGGCGTACCTTCGAGGGGAGCTGAAAGCGAAGCCGAGGCGGGTTGCGCCTCCGACGGCCCTCGCCTTCGCGGAGGTCGTCCTGAAGTACATCATCTATCTCGCGGCCCTCGTCATCGGCGTCCTCGGGAGCGTCCGGACGTTGCCGCTGGCCGACCAGGACGCCATCCGGCGGAGCGTCGGCTCCCTCCCGGAGTTCAACCCTACGATCCTCGTCGAGGTCCTTCTGGGCATCCTGCTCATCGTCATCGCCGACCGATTCGTGGGGTCGATTTTCGAGGACCTCAAAGGGCGGACGAAGAAGTTCACGCTCCGTGCCGTGGAGGAGTTCAAGTCGGTGGCGCGCTACAGCGTCTGGGTCGTTGGCGCCGTTGTCCTGTTCTTCATCGTCCTGAACGTGCTCGTCTCCGAGACGGGTCTCGTCGTCTTCGCCGCCGGGTTCATCGCCTTCGTGATCATCGTCGCGGCCGTGGGATTCGAGACCGCCCGGAGCCTCCTCGCGGGCCTCGCCCTCATGCGGGCAGACCTCTTCGACGTGGGCGATCGGATCCGCGTCGGGGACGAGTCCGTTTGCGATGTCGTCGCCATGGGCCTCACCCTGACGACGGTCCGTACCCTGCGCGGGGAACTCGTTCAAATCCCGAACTCTCGCCTCCTGCAAGAGCCCGTGATGAATTTCAGCCGTTCGAAGCCGTACGCGATCTTCGTCGAGGTCGCCATCGGCTTCGGTATCGGCCACGAGCGCGTCCGGGATGTCCTCCTGCAGGCCGCAAGGGAGACGGAGGGCATCGTACAGGATCGGCCTCCAGAGGTCTTCGGGAAGGATGTCTCCGGGGACAAGGTCGTGTACCAGCTCTACGCGTACACGGACCATCCGGAGCGGATGAAAGAAATCAAGTCGAACCTCATCTACCGCATCCAGGATCTGTTCGGGAAGGCGGGCATCAGGCCGTGAGGCTGCCGCCGGGGACCTCCCCGCCCTTGCGGTAGATGAGGACGGGACAATTCGCCAGCTTGACGATCCGATCCTCCACGGGGCCGAGGGCGAACTTCCGGAGGCCCCCTGGGTACGTCGCGCGAATCATGAGGAGGGAGGCCTCCGCGCTCTCCTGGATTGCCACGGACTCCCAAGCACGGGAGTAGAGGATCTTCTGTTCGACGGGAATCCCCTGGGCATGGGCCTTCTCGAGGAACGGAGCCGCGTCTTCCTTCAGCCGATCCGCTTCCGAGGGGTCCCCAACGACGCTCACGATGTGGACCTCCGGGCGGTCCTCTTCCGCGAGGATCAAGGCAAGGTCCCCGATGCCGCGGACGCTCCAGATCGGGCTTGAAAGGACGACGATCCGTTTCAGGGGCTTCGACAACCCGTGGGTCTTGAAGACGACGATGTCGCATGGCGCGTTCTCGATTAGGTAGTCGATGTTGCTCCCGAGGAGGCGCCGCTCCGACTCGAGGCGCGGGCCGCGCCAACCCATCACAAGAAGGTTCACAGCCTCCTCCTTCACGGTGTCCAAGATAATCTCGTAGACCTTGTAGCCGATCTTCACCGCAGGGCGTGCGTCCACGCCCATCTGCGCACTGATCTTCGCGAGCTTCTGGAGGCCGCGGATGCGGTCGTCGACATAGCGAAACCGAATCGCCTTCGGCGGGAGGTTTCTGGGAATCTCGACGACGTTCAGGAGGGACAATTCGCCCTTCCGGGCGCGCGCGACCTTTGCCCCGAACTCAACGAGGGCCGTGTCCTCGAACTCCCGCAGCGGCAGGAACACCCGGTAACGCTCCAACTCCACGGGTTCCTCCGAGGTCGCAAGAAGTTCCGCCACGTCCGCCCGCGAGGTCACTCCCGTGCGGCGAACGACCTCACGGCCTCCTGCGAAGTAGTGGTAGATGAGGCCCACGGCGAGCCACGTCGCCCCGATGTACGTGGCCATGTACCCCGAACGCATCGAGAGGGAAGGAGCGGCCGCCGCAGGAAAGCCCCACAAGATTGCGCCGGTCGCGAGGTCGAGGGCGATTGCGAACAGAGGCAACGCGGGGACGAGGGGCATCCGGAACCCGAGGCGGTCCGGACGCTCCCGGCGGCGGAGGGCAATCACGGAGGCTTCGACGAACGCGAACAATCCGAGAAAAGCGAGGCCCGCCAGGATCGCGATCGTCTGGAGGCTCGGGAGGAGCAGGATGGCCGAGCCGACGGCGGTGGCCAGGATTGCCGCAGGGGGGACCTGCCGTGCGCCCACGCGCACAAACGCGCTTGGCAGGAGGCCGTCGCGGGCCATGCTGAAGCACGTCCGCACCGCGGAAGTCACGCTCGCGTTGAGGGCACCAAAGAGGGAGACGATGCCCACGAGGAGGAAGGCGAGGCGGAAGTAGGGCTGGCCGAAGACGCTCCCAATCGCCGCGAAGAGGAGGCCCTGGGAAGCCCCGGGACAATCCGCGCAGGTCGGCCAGCCGCCCACGAATCCGGATGGGGCGTTCCCGAGAACCGCGACGAAGAAGAGGAGGTATACGAGGAGGGCGAGACCGACCGCAAGGAATGTGCCCCGCGCCACCGTCCGCTCGGGGTTCTTCGCCTGATCCGAGAGCTGGGCAATCACTTCGAACCCCTGGAACGCGATGAAGAAGATCCCTGCTCCAAGGACGAGGCCCACGGAACCCGGGAAGGGCGTGGTTGGGAGAGGACGCGAGGAAGGGAGGGAGGCGATCCCGATCGCCACGAGGGCCAGGATCAGGAGGACCTTCACGAGGTTCACGCGTACGAGGGAGCGGACAGAAACATGGATTCTTGCGAAGTGTGCAAGGCCGACGACCGCGAGGACGACGACGCCGATGATCGCGGCCTCCGGGGGGCTTCCCGCGAGCGGGTCGGTGGAGGGTTTCACGAGCTCAAGGAGGAAGAAGCCGAGCCCGAGCGCGCACAAGGTCGACGTCGCCATCGCACCCCCCCAAGCCAGCCAGCCGCTGAGGAAGCCGCTCGGCGCAGGGAGCGCCGAGCTGACCCAAGCGTACGCGCCGCCGGACGCATCGGGGCGGCCGGACGCCAGCTCCGCGTAGGCCATTCCCGCGAAAAGCGCGAGGATCCCCGCGAGGACAACGCTGACGAGGGACCACATCCCTGCGACCGCGAACGTCGCGCCGACTAGGAGGAAGATCGCGGCGCCGACCATCGCGCCCACCGCGGCCATCGTTACGTCGAAGAGACCAAGGTCCCGAGTAACACGAACGCGGACGGCCGCGGAATCTGAGGCGGGAGTCGCCACAGGAACCGAGGGAGGCGTGCCAGGATACTTGAGGCTATGGCCGCGGGCTTAGGAGGGCGGGCCCGGCGCTGCTTTCGCAATCCTCTCGCCTAGGCTCCGGAAGACGAGCTCCACGTTCTCGCCGGTCTTCGCGGACGCGTAGAAGTACGGCGCATCGAAGGCCTCCGTGGCCTGTTTGACCTGCTCCTCGCCGAAGGCCGCCTGATCCCGCAAGTCGTTCTTGTTGACCGCGAAGGTGACCGGGACCTCGCCGACGGTGCGGAACACGGACTCGATCCAGGAGTCGAGGTCCTCGAGGGTGTCGTAGCGGGTGATGTCCGCGACCCCAAGGATCCCTTGGGCGCCGTGGAAGTAGGCCTCGCGGAGAAGCTCACGGAAACCCTTGGATCCCATGATGTCCCAGATGGTCATGTCCATCTGGATTGGCTCGCCGCCCTTCGGGGTGAGGAGGAGCTCTTTCTTCGAGACCTTCGCCCCGAGCGTCACGATATACCGATCGTCGTACTCGTTGAGGACGTACCGCTTGATCAGGGACGTCTTCCCGACGGCGTGCTCGCCAACGAGGCAGACCTTGACCTTCATCCGGCGAGGTTCCATCATGCTGATTCCGGAGGGTTTTCGAAAATCCCTCCGACGGGCTCGCATTTCTCTGGGTCTATTTAGTCGTTTGCGAGCGAATCGCAGGGTACGCCACCGAGGCGTCGGGTCTGTCAAAGTCTTGCAACTTGGACGGACCACCGGCGACGACTTCGTGCCGACGAGAAGCGAGGTCGAACCCTTGAAATAACGAATGCCCGATGCGCGGGTGTGGACTCCTTCGCGGCCGCGCGTCTCGCGCTTGCGACGGGAGGGCTGCTTTTCGCGGCAATCGCCGACGTCCGCACGCGACGCGTCCGCGATCCCTTGTGGGTCCTCCTCGGCACCGCAGGCTTGGTCCTGCTGGCCATCGAAACCTACGACGACCGGCAGCTCTTCGAGCGATACGCGATGCTCGCGGCCATGGCGATCCTGTTCTACGCCATCTTCTACGGACGGCCCCTGTTCGAGGAGGACGGCTTCCACGCGAGGCCGCTGCGGGTCGGAGTGTTCGCCGCGGCAGGGCTCCTCGTCCTCGGGGCATGGGTCCTTGCCCGAGACGCCGGTCCCTCGGAGACGGACGTGTTCCTCAGGCTCCTCGTGCCGCTTCTCCTCATCCTCCTGTACCAGGGGATGCACCAGATCGGCCTCCTCCATGGCGGCGCTGACACGAAGGCCCTCATTGCCCTCGCCCTCCTCGTCCCAGCGGCACCGAACGCCTCCCCGTTCCCGATCCTCGTCGTCCCCCTCGACTTCCCCTTCTCCTTCGTCGCTCTCATCAACGCGGCGATCCTCTTCCTCGCCATCCCCGTCGCCTACCTGATCGCGAACGCGATCCGCGGGGACCTCAAGTTTCCGATGGCCCTCTTCGGCACTCGTGCGGACATTGACCGGCTTCCCGCGCACGCATGGCTCATGGAGAAGATCGACGCGAAGGGGCAGCACGTGGCCATCCTCTTCCCCCGCCGGGGCGGGGACCGCCAAGCGGAGATCGAGAAGCTGAGGGCCGCGGGGGTCCGCCGCGTCTGGGTCCAGCCCCAGGTGCCGTTCATGGTCCCGCTCCTCGCGGGATTCCTCCTCGCTTTCTTCGTGGGGAACCTGCTCTCGGCGTTCCTCGGGGCGATCCTCCCGCGGCCCTAGGACGAAAGCCTGAAATAGCGCGCCCTCCCTCGCGCTGGATAGCAGTGGTTTGACGGCCAAGGCGGCGGGGATACACCCGGTCCCATTCCGAACCCGGAAGTTAAGCCCGCCCACGTTCCCTGCGTTACTGCGGTGCGCGAGCCCGCGGGAAGCCTGCCCCGGCTTGACCGGGGCTTGGGCCGATGACCTAGGCACGTTAGCCGTCCATCCTTGTGGTGGGCGACGAAGCGTGCTGCCTTAACGGCCATCGGTCCATGGAACGCTGTCAGCCACTCCCTCTTCCTTTTCCTGTGCCCGCCTCCGACGGGCGCGGGCCCGCAGCCCAAGGATCAGGAAGGGCACGAGGCCGACGAAGAAGAAGTCGCCCAACTCGGGAATCGCGAGTACCGCGGAGTCCTCGCTGCCCGAGAGGGCATACCCATTCGTCGACGTGTAGTTCAGGTAGACCCAGTTCACGAGCTCGCTCCCGGTTGCGCCGCTGCTCACCCGAGCCCGCAGGAGGATGCTGTGGGGTCCCGGGGCCACGTTCGTGAAGTTCCAGTAGAGGTTCTGGCCTCGGATCGCCGTCGGCGCGGGGTTCGCGCTCACGTAGACGATGCCGTTCGGCAGGACGTCCTTGATGGAGACGGTCCCCGCGTTCCTCGAGCCCGTGTTGTTGTAGTAAATCCGGTACGTCACGGCCTGGCCGGGGACCGCGGAGGAAGGCGATACCGTCTTCTCGACGACGATGGTCGGCCGTCGGACCGTGAAGTTCGCCCAGGCTTGCCCCGTTCCCATGATCCGGCGGATCTGGTCCGTGTACGCGAGCGTAGCGCGGTTCACCTGGCGGGAACCGTCGGCGCCGAGCCCGTTCACCTGGACCCTGATCGTGAGGGTGTTCCGGCTGTTCCGCGGGACGTCCGTGAAGACCCAGCCGTAGGTGGAATTGGTGATGGAGGACGGGGGCGCACTTGAAGACAGGAACGTGACGCCCGAGGGCAGCGTATCGTTGATCCACACGTACTTCGCGAGCCCGTCGCCTGTGTTGTCATAGCGAATCGTATAGGTGAGCGTGTTTCCCGGGATCCGGGTCGTTGCGCTCGCGGCCTTCGTGAGGCTGATGATCGGCCGGGTGCGGTCGTTCGGCTGCCCCTGGCTCGGCAGCGTCGACCGATAGAAGTCCGTGCCCGCCGCGTTCGTGCCGGGCTGTCCCGTGACGGGGTCCTTGTACCGACTCCACGTCCGGGTGCCTCCCAGGTTCCCCGGATACCGGGTCGTGTCCACGACGGCGGGGCCGTTGTTCAAGGAGATCCGCGTGGCTCCATTCGGGAGGGAGTTCGAGGGCGGGACCGCGACGAAGAGGTCGGTGCCGGAGCCGAAGGGGCCGAGGACGACTCCCCGGAACGTGTAGATGACGACGTTCCCGCCTCCGCGGCGGACAGAGAGCGTCCAGCCTTCGAGGTCCACGCTCGAGGTCGTCGGATTGGCAACCTCGATCCACTCCGGGTTTGGAGAAGGCGAGACTTCGTTGATGACGACGTGGGTGGCCGCGGCGAGAGACGCGAGGACGAAAGGCTGGACCGCCGCGTCCGGGAGAGCGATGTCGTATTGGAGGCGCCAGTCCGTCGCGAAGAACAGGACCCGGTAGCCGGCGACGAGGCTCATCGAGGTCGCGTTCGCCTCGAACTCGATCCGGTGGGCGTCGGGCGCCGCCGCAACTGGAGCGAGGTAGGCCCATGACACGTTGCTCGCCGGCGCATAGGCGTAGAGGCCTCCGGAGATGATGACGCCGTTCCGACCCGTGACTGCGATTACATTGTCGAAGCCGTACGTGCGATTCTCGATGACGGTCCAAGCGCCCGTGAGGGTCGAGTTGTCCGCGTCCACGTAGGCGTAGAGGACGTCCACGCCCTCCTGGGGAAGGTACGGTGCGGTGACGTTCACGGGGCCCGGACCGGTCGAGGGGTAGGGGCGCGGCACGTCCGCAGGGATGTCCTGGCCGCCGAGGATCCGGCCGTCGACTTGGGCGAAGCCGGTGAGGTTCACTCCCAGGTCTGTTGCGGTCGCGAGCAGGTCGACGTTCGCGTTGTAGAGGAAGTTCCCCGAGCGGTTCACGACGTCTCCAAGCACGTCCGTCCCATAGGATCTCCCTGCCCAGTCCCCGAAGGCACCATCGACGGTCGGGGACGTGGGTGCACCCGCGAGGTAGTCAAGTGTCGTCTCGGGGGGACGCAGGCTCGCGGTGCCGTTGCCCGTGAGGCCGTCCACTTGGAGCCCGAAGGTCCTCTCGGGTGTGAGGCTCGCGAATTCGGCGAGGACCCAGACCGTCGCGGCGGCGGTGAGGTTCAGGCTTATCGGCACGCGCGCCCACGCGCCGGTCACGGTCACCCGACCCAGGAGAACGTCGCTCCCCTCGAAACGACCATCCCCGTTGTCGCGGTAGGCGGAGACATCGACCGGGTCCGGAGAAGTGCCGCGGCGTGTGAGATTCATGCCCGTAATCCACGGCGAACCTCCCACTGCGGAGAGGTTCACCCGCAGAATCGCCGCGGTCGTGTTCGAGATTACCGCAGGGGCAACCGTCCTTTGCTCCACGACGACCGTCGCTCGAGCCGGTTGAATCACACCGACCATGGCGCTCCGGTGCCCGAGGTTGTCCGCCCCGTACACGAGGATGCGGGCCTGGGCCGGATTCGCGTCGACGGGGATCGCCATCTCCACCTCCCCATTGCTCGCGGCGGCCTGCATCGAGCCGCTCGCGTTGAATCGTCGGAAGTCATCCGACGTCGGACCTGAGGAGACGTCGAAGTCGTAGCGGGTCATCGTCTGGATGCGGTTGTCCCAGCCGCTGACGACACCGAGAAGGTCGGCGCCGAGGTCGCCGATCGGATAGCCGGTCCCGGCACTCCCGTCCTCATCGACGAACACGAGGATGCTCTCAGTCCCGTTCGTCCAGGCGGCCTGGAAGAGAAGGCCCTGGACACGCGCGTAGACGTAGAGGTTTCCGTACGCATCCGTCGTGACCTTCACGAAGAGGATGTTGATATCTGGATTGTCGAAGGTCTCCGGCGGTGCATTCGCATATGCGGTCAGCGCGGACCAGTCGCCGAAAATGCGATCGATCTGGATGGGACTCGCCACCCCGGGTGAAGGGGAGAGGAAGCTCGCGAGGACCGGCACGAGGACCATGAGGGCAACGACCGCGGCAATCCCGACGAGGGAACGGGCCCAGTGAGGCTGGGTTGGGATCCGCCGAGGCGTGTAGCGTCCGCGACGGCCGTTCGTGAAGCCGTTCCCGTTGACGAGGCCGTTCGTGCGGCCCACCCCTTGGGTAAGACCGCCGAGTCCGTTCACGGCACCGCGGGAAAGGCCGATCCCGTTGACGGCGCCATTCGTCAGCCCGTTCACTCGGCCCTCCGAGAATCCGTTCGTCCGGCCGTTCCCCCGGCCGTTGACTCGACCGTTCGTGCGACCTCGGCTCCCGCGGGCCGCGGGAGGTAGGGCACCCGTCGGCGCACGGGTCTGGAGTCCGGACAGGCTCGCCTTGAGGGCCTCGCCTTCTCGATGTTCGAGCCGCTTCGCGCGCTCGAAACTCTCTCGGGCCTCCGCCTCCCGCCCGAGGCGCTCGAGGATCTCTCCCTTCGTGCGCCAAGCGACCAAGAGGTTCGGGTCTTCTCGAGTGAGGGCGTCGTAATGGCTGAGCGCCTCGAGGAGCCGCGGGTCCAAGGTCGCAGGCGCGGCGGTCGCGGACGGCTGCCGCCAGCGATGGGGGAGGAAGGACATGTCGCCCTTCGCCTCGAGGATGTCGAGGACCTCGACCCGGTATGCCTCATCCTTGGAAGGATCGAGCTCTGCAGCTTTCGCCAAGGATTCCGCCGCGTCAATCGCGCGGCCGATCTCGGCCAGGAGCCTACCCCGTTTCGCCCAGACTCGTCCGAGGTTCGGATCCGCCTCAAGAAGCCGGTCGCAGTGCTCGAGTTCCTCATGGAGCCGCTCTCGCTCCGTCTGGGGAGCGACCTCCGCGACGTGCTGCCATCGGCTGAGGAAACCATGCCCGATCCCCTTCCCGTTCCGACCGTTCGTCGCAGGCGCGGGTTCGCGGAGCTTCTCGAATCCGCAGATCGTGCATTCCGCGGTCTCCGGAGACAGGTACGCGCCGCAATGGGAACAGAACCGTGTCGCACGCTCGAGGTCCGGGCCCAAGCCCGGAAGGAGAGCTCGTTCCTCCGACGTGTACTCCCGGTCGCAGATCGGACACCGAGACGCCTCCTTCCCCAGGATGGCACCGCACTGGACGCAGAGGGCCGCGGGAGACTCTGCCTCGCGGAGGAATTCGTCGAGACCCTCCAGGCCGGGGCCATTTTCCGCCTCGGCGAAGTCCACCCCGCAGAATGGGCAGCTCTTCGCGGATGGGCCCGCAAAGGAGCCGCACTCCGGGCAGAGGAAGAGATGCCCGGACTCGTCGCGGCCATCGAAGCTGTTGGACGTCCGGCGCAGGACGTCCATGTCCGCGGGAGTGAGCCCGGGCACGGAGGCGAGTTCCTCCCGCGTGGCGTGGCGGAGGTGTTCGAAGGTGGGGAAGCGCTTCGAGACCTTGCGAGCCTTCTCAACCGTGAAGCCTGGAAGGGAGCGCAGCCACTCGAGATAGCTCTCGTCCATGTGTGGAGAGGGCGTTCCCGGCGGCGGTTAAAGGGGTTGTATCCCGCGAATCACGGTCGCTATCGAATCCGTTACCCTGTCTCGCTCACGACCCAGGTCGCCATGCGGTCACGTACGGGTCCAGGGGCACATCGAGGAGAACTCGCGTGTCGCCGACGCCGAATCTCAGGAGCACCGCGACAGGTTCACTTCGCAGCACCTCGGGCGAGAGGCCATCGTCCGCAAGGCGGCGGACGAGGGCGTCCGCGAAGGCCGCCGAGCGCGCCACGTTCGCCTCCCGTTTGCGTCCCAAGATATCCGTGGGGTAGTGCCTCCGGAAGCGCCCATCCTCCACCTGGGTCACGAGGCCGACGTCGAAAAGCTCCGACGTGATCTTGCCCGCGCTCTGCCGAGTGAGCCGCACCCGGTTCGCAAGTTCGAGGAGGGAGACCCCTGGTTCGGAGAAGCAGGCAAGGAGGACGGCGGACCGTCCTGGAGTCGCGAGGAGCCGGAACAGCGTCGCGTCCTCTGGATCGATGAGGCCGCGGGGAAAGACGCAGACACCGTCGAAGTCGAGGTAGCCGTTCGCGAGGAGGTCACGCTCGTGCCAGCGGACCGTCGCATGGGAGAGGGAGAGGCCCCGACCGATCTCCCCGACGCGGGCGCAGGGCCGCAGGCAGAGGTAGCGGAAGACTTGGCGGCGGCGGGCGTTCGCGAGGCTCGGTCCTTCGATCGCCAGGTCCGCTCCGGGTCCCTCTTGGGCAAGCACGGTCTGGAGCGCCCGACCGAGGCCCCGGGCCATGTCAACCCCCTTGGTATTCCTGGAGGATCAGTTCGAGGACCTGGTCCGGCTTCAGGCTCCGGAAGTCGTCGTCCGTGAGGCCGTCCAAGGCCTTCTCCAGATGATCCCGCACATCCTTCGGGAGGACTCGCGTGAGGAGCATCTGCCGCAACTGGGACGGGTTCTTCGCCGTCACCGGCTTCTGCGGGTTCACGCCCTCGAGGACGATGCCTAGGCCGCGGAGGATTTCAAACGGATGGGGCTCCGGACTGTGGCGGCTGTTCCGGCACTTGATGATCTGCAGCTGGCGGAGATGCCTCGACTCGTTATGGTCGAAGCGGAGATGGATCACGCAGTCCGCCAGGTACATCGGAATCACCGTCTCCGAGCCCGAGAGGTCTGCGCTCCCATGCTCCTCAAGGGTGCAGAGCACTGTGCCGACCTTGCGCGTCTGCTTGAACATGAATCCGATGAGATCCCTCTGCTCGTACAGCTCCTTCGTGGACCAAAGCACCGGGGTCAGGGGATCGATGGCGATCCGGGCGTTGCTTCCCTTCCAGTCCTGCACGAACGCAGGAAGCTCCTTCCGGATGAAGTTGGAGAACTCCCGACCCGAGGCGTCGATGAAGACGAGCTGCTCGTCGTCGAGGTAGTCGAGGACGTCGGACCAGCCCATCTCGACGGCCTCGCGGATGATCTGCTCCTTATTCTCGTCGAGGGAGACGAAGACGCCTTCCTGGCCTTCCTGGAGGCCACGGCGGATGAACTGGGTGGCAATCGTCGTCTTGCCGGCACCGCTCCGACCGATGACGACAGTCGTCGAGTTCTCGTTGAAGCCACCGTCCAAGAGCGGGTTGAGTCCATAGATTCCGCTCTTAATCTTGCGCACAAGGCTTCCATCCAGGAGTGCGCATTAAATACGTGCCGACCTGGGTATCGAGGCTGAGAGCTTTCTCTTCAGGAGAACGTCTTCCCGACGCGTTGCACGAAGTCCCCGACCATCCTCTTGTCCAAGCCGTACCCAAGGATTCCGTCCTCACGGTCCACGAGGCGTCCGCCCAGGAAAAGCGCGAGGGTCGGGACCACATCGATCGCGTAGTCGTCCCAGAGAGGATTGGCCTCGTCGTCGAGGTCCACGCTTGCGAAGTGCCACGACCGCTCCGCGGCGAGGCGGTCGAATTCCGGCTTGAACCGGCGGCAGAACGGGCACCATGTGGCCCAGAAGAGCGCGACGGTTGGCTCCGCCGCCTCGAGGACTTCCTTGCGGAAGGCCGCCGCGTCCTTCACCTCGAGCATTCGGAGCGGCGGAGACGTCCGTCGAGAATAAAACTTGGTCCGATCGATCCCGCGAGCGCGATCGGATCCCGGGATACAAAAGAGATATACGCCTTGCGCCGATACGCGGGCCCGCGTCTCCTTCTTGAAGGGTTCCGATGAGTTCTCCCGCCGCCTCGGAGGATGTGAAGGGCTACTTCCGTCGCCTCCGGGAGGGCGTCGACGCGTGCTACCGGGTCGCCCGCTCCGCGCGGGCGAAGGGATTCGATCCGGAGCTCGATGTGGAGATTCCCCTCACGGAGGACCTCGCCTCCCGGGTCGAGCGCCTCTTGCATGAGTACGACGTGGAGGGCGTGGCGCGCCGGATCCGCGAGCTCGCGAAGAAGCACGACCGGGAGGAGACGGCGATCCTCGTTGCGAAGGAGATGGCGCGGCGTCCGGCTCCGAACAAAGAGAAGGCGGTGGATCGGGCGGTGCGAGTCGGGCTCGCGATCCTGACGGAGGGCATCCTCGTTGCCCCCCTCGAAGGCCTTGCAGGCGTGAAGGTGAAGCGGAACCGCGACGGCACGAGCTACGTGGACTTGTACTACGCGGGCCCGATCCGATCCGCGGGCGGCACCGGCCAGGCCCTGAGCGTGCTCATCGCGGACATCGTGCGGCGCGAGCTCGGGATCGGACGGTACCAGCCGCAGCGCGAGGAGGTCGAGCGATTCAAGGAAGAGATTCCATTGTACAAGCAGATCCAGCATCTCCAGTACACGCCCACGGACGAGGAGATTGCGCTGATCGTGTCCCATTGCCCCGTGGGCCTCAACGGCGAAGGGACGGAGGAAGCGGAGATCAGTGGCTACCGCGATCTCCCGAGAATCGAGACGAACCGGATCCGCGGTGGCGCATGCCTGGTCATCGCGGACGGCCTCTGCCTGAAGGCACCGAAAATCCAGAAACACGTGAACCGCCTTCGGATCGACGGATGGGAGTTCATCGAGGAGTATCTGCGAGGAAAGCCCGCAGGGACGGAGGAAAAGGAGGAGGACATCGGCGTTGAGCCAAGCGAGAAGTTCATCCAGAACATCGTCGCGGGCCGCCCGGTCCTCTGCCATCCGAGCCGGCCCGGAGGCCTACGTCTCCGGTACGGACGGACGAGGGCCACAGGCCTCGCCGCCCTTGCGATGAATCCGGCCACGATGCACATCCTCGATGACTTCATCGCCGTCGGGACCCAGGTGAAGACCGAGCGGCCCGGCAAGGCGGGAGCGATCACTCCCTGCGACAGCATCGAAGGCCCCCTCGTCGTCCTGCGATCCGGGGACTTCATCGAAGTGCAGGACGCGGGGATCGCGAAGCGCCTCACGTCCCAGGTGCAGGTCATCGCGGACCTGGGAGAGATCCTCGTCCCCTTCGGCGAGTTCCTCGAGAACAACCACGTCCTGATGCCCGGGGCGTTCTCGCTCGAATGGTACGGACAACTCCTGCGCGAGAAGCTCGGGGACTTCCCTCTAGGATGGGAGGAGGCGAGTGCGGAGCAGAGCCTCGCATGGTCCCGGGATCTCGGACTCCCTCTCCACCCTCGGTACAACCTCTTCTGGCATGACATGGCCGTGGAAGAACTCCGTCGGCTGAGAGATTTCACCGCGGCCCACGGCAGGCTCCAGGACGGACACCTCGTCCTGCCGGGAGACGAGGACATCCGCGAATTCCTCGTGCGACTCGGAGCGCCCTTCCGCGCGTCGAAGGGCGAGGTGACCCTGGAGCGACACACCCTTCCCTTCCTTGCGTGCCTCGGGATCGATGCGGGGGAGCCGCTCACTCTGCGGCCCCTACCCGAGGCGGAGGAACCTCTCGCGTTCGTCTCCGCCCTCGCCGGATTCCCCGTGAGGGCCCGAGGGCCCACGCGGATTGGGGCACGCATGGCTCGACCGGAGAAGGCCGCACCGCGGAAGATGCAGCCCGCACCCCACGCCCTCTTCCCCATCGGCCACGAAGGGGGCCCGCAGCGGCTCCTCTCCGAGGCCGTGGGCAAGGAGACGATCGAAGTCGACGTCGGCCTGAGGATTTGCCAGTCGTGCGGGAAGCGATGGTTCCTGCCGAAATGCTCGTGCGGAGGACACACGACACCCCGGAACGGGCCGACGCGCCAGCGCATCCCGGTCGCCGACGTCCTCCGGCAGGCCCTCAATCACCTCGGCGAGCTGAAGGCTCCGGAAATCAAGGCCGTCCAAGGGATGATCTCCCGAAACAAGACGCCGGAGCCCCTCGAGAAAGGAGTCCTCCGCGCGAAGCATGGGATCTTCGTGTTCAAGGATGGGACGACGCGGTACGACATGACGAACCTGCCTCTCACCCACTTCACGCCGAAGGAATCCGGGATCAGTGTGGAGGCGGCGAAGCACCTCGGATACGCAAAGGACATCCATGGGCAGCCCCTCGAGCGGGAAGACCAGATTCTCGAACTGCGGCCCCAGGACATCCTCATCGCGGAGTCCTGCGGCGCGTACCTCGTCCACGTCGCGGAGTTCGTCGACGATCTCCTCGAGAAGCTGTACGGCCTCCCGCGGTTCTACAACGCTTCACGGCGGGAGGATCTCCTCGGCCAGCTCGTCGTTACGCTCGCACCGCACACAAGCGGCGGGGTCCTTGCGCGGATCATTGGCTTCACGAGGACCCAGACCTGCTACGCCCACCCCTACCTGATTGCCGCGCGGCGGAGGAACTGCGACGGCGACGAGGATTCCGTGATCCTGCTCATGGACAGCCTCCTCAACTTCTCCCGCTCGTTCCTCCCCGACAAGCGCGGCGGGCTCATGGACGCGCCTCTCGTCCTCACGGCCTTCATCGATCCGAACGAGATCGACAAGGAGGCCCACAACCTCGACGTCATGACCGCCTATCCCCTCGCCCTCTACGAGGCCGCCGCGCGGTTTGCCCCTCCGAAGGAGGTCGAGCCCCTCATCGACACGGTCGGCAAGAGGGTCGGGAGCGTCCTGCAATACGAGGGCTTCGCGTTCACGCACGGGACCTTGGACATCGCCGCCGGCCCCGTCGCGTCCGCGTACGGGGAGGGCTCCATGGTCGAGAAGGTGGACCAGCAGCTCGCGCTCGCCCTGAGGATCCGAGCCGTGGATCCAGACGACGTCGTCGCACGAATCGTCGTCCACCATTTCCTCCCGGATCTCATCGGGAACCTGAAGGCCTTTTCGAGTCAGCAGGTGCGCTGCACGAAGTGCGGGGAGAAGTACCGCCGCATCCCTCTCCGAGCGAAGTGCCTCGCCTGCGGCGGCAATCTCACCCTCACGGTCCATGAGTCGTCCGTGAAGAAGTACCTCGAGATCTCGAAGAGGATCAGTAGCCAGTTCAAGGTGTCCCAATACCTACGCCAGCGGATCGACCTCATCGAGGAGGCAATCACCTCCCTCTTCACGAGCGACAAAGCCCAGGACCTGAAGCTCGACGATTTCTTCTAGGACGCCGCGGTGACGAGAGCCCGGGCGTGGCGCACGACGAGGGCACCGACGAGGATCAAGAACATGCCCAGTGCGAAGGTGCCGATGACCATCTCCGCGAAGTGCGCGACGATCAGGTTCACGAGGTCCGTCGGCACCGCGCCGCCCGTCAGGCCGACGTTCGAAGGGCCGAGCACATAGGCGCCGAGGACGAGGAGGCCCAGGAACATCACGACGATGCCGACCTTGGACACCGCCGGCGTGCGAAGCGTGTAGCCGCAGGTCGGGCAAACCCATTTCGCGTCCTCGGGGAGTTCCGCGTAGCACTGAGGGCAACGCTCGGCCATCCGGTCGGGCTAAAGGACCGGCCGCCAAATACTTTGCGACCGTGAGCCATCGCGGGAAACCCTCAAGTAGCCACCCTCGGTTCGCAGCCGGATGAGACGGTCCACGGCCCTTGGCCTCGCGGCGATCGTCGTCGCGGGGATTCTCATCCGGCTCTCTCCCCTTCTGTCCGCCCTCTATTGGGGTTCCGACTTCGGCGAGTACTTCACGATCCTCCGGTCCCTGGCGGCCTCGGGCCGGATGCCCACGGCGTACCTCGGATGGGGGAGCACGTATCCGTACTTCCCCGGCATGTTCTTCGTCCAGGAGTCTGCCGCAGGACTCGGCGGCCTCGGCCTCCTGATCGTGCTGAACCTCGCAGTCCCGATCCTGGGAGCCCTCGCTGTCGTCCCGATCTTCCTGATTGGCGCGGAGGTCACAGGGGACGACCGGGTGGCCCTCTTTGTGGCTGCCTTCATTGCCGGGGCGATGCCCCACGTGTACTCGACGTCCCACACGGCCCCCTCGACCCTCGGCGATCTCCTCGCCTTCACGGCCCTCCTCCTCTTCCTGCGTGCAGGACGGGACTCCCGGCGGCTCGCGTGCGCGGTCGTGGTCACGGCGGCGCTCATCCCGACGCACCACCTGAGCACATACTTCCTGATCATCATGGTCCTCGGCACGATCGTCCTACGCGGCCTCCTCCGCCCCCTGGACGCGGGCCCGGGCCTTCGACGGGAGGTTGCCTACGCGGGAATTCTTCTCGTCGGCACCTTCGCCTTCTGGTTCGGCTACGCGACTCCGTTCCGGGAGAATATCCTCGTGGATGTGAACGTGCAGCCGTGGTGGCTCGTCCTCGTCGCCTTTGCCGTCCTTCTGGTCCTCGTCGCGGGCCTTGTCCTCGCACGCCGACGGCTGTCCTGGCGGTACCGGCCCGCCTACCCGAACGTACGCCGCGCCTCGAGGATGTTCGCCGCGGCCGTCGCATTCGTCTTCGGATTCTCAGGCTTCACGATCCTCGGGGCGATCCCCGGGACGGGAATCTCTCTCCCGGCCAGTGTCCTTCTCTACTTCGCTCCGTTCCTGATCCTCATCTCCCTTTCCGCCTCGGGACGCAAGTTCTTCGACTTCCTTGCGGAGGGCGTTGGCGTGTCCGCATGGTTCCTCGCCCTCGCCTTCTCGACCCTTGTCGGATCCGTGTTCGCGCCTCGGGTGCTCATCCCGTACCGCCACGTCGAGTACCTCATCGTCCCCCTCGCGATCTTCGCAGGGTTCGGCTTCTTCCGCCTCCTGGACCTCGGCCTCGGGAGAGGGCCGCGACGCACGGCGGCAATCATCGCATGCGGCGCCCTCTTGGTCGCCAGCTTCGCGGTCGCGATTCCTCCGCGGAACTTCGTCGCGGGGTGGGACGAGGCCACCCGGCCCCCTGTCCTGGACGGCGCCTATTGGGCTCGGGACCATGTGGACGGCCTCTTAGCGGCGGACCACCGCGCCTCTACCGCGGCCTTCGGCTTTGGAGGAGTCAACTCTACCTGGGACACGACGGTGTCACCCTTCTTCGCGTCGGATTTCAACGGCGCGAGGCCGGGCCTCGTAACCGTGCCCGCGCCCTCTGGAGTCCAGGATGTCGGCTACGTGTGGATCGATCAAGACCAGATCGCGGGCGTGGAGCTTCGTGTGTGGGAGCCCGCGATGCCCATGCCTCCGGCCGCGGTTGCAAAGTTCGACGCATCGCCCTTCGTCAAGGTCTTCGACAACGGGTTCGCCCGCGTGTACTGGATCGCATGGGGATGCGACGGCGCCTGTTAGCCCCGCAGGTTTATGGTCCCGTGTCCCATCCGCGGGCATCCCATGCGCGTCGCAATCCTCCATGACCATCTCCGCTTCCTCGGCGGCGGGGAGCGACTCGTCCTCACACTCGCCGAGGCCCTCGGGGCGGATCTCTACGTCACGGACTGTGACCCAGCCGTGA
>DATBLI010000002.1:0-3266 GCA_036555455.1 Thermoplasmata archaeon | reverse complement strand
GATCCTCCTCAGGGTCTCGACATCCTCGGATCCTCTGGGCCCTTGGAGCAATTTCACGTTCACGGGACCTGGGCTCCTCGATCGCCCCATCCTTGGCGTCGGCACGTCCACGGTCATCCTGTCCACGAACGTCTTCTCCTTGCCCCTCGGTGAGTACCTGGGCGGCCAATACTGGGTGGTGAACAAGACGGATCTCCTGAAGGGCGAGGCGCTTCCCGCGTTCTTCCTCTCCCCCCTCAGCGCGGACGATCTCTCCCTCCACCCCGTCCAGGTCCTCGGCTCGAGCCCGGCTCACTACTTCGTGGCCACGTACGCTCCCGGTGGCCAGGAGTATGCCACGGTCCTTCGGCTCGTCACCTTGAGCGGAACCCCTCCCGACGTTGTCACCGTCGAGGTTCGTGACCTCCCCATGTCCCGCGCGGATCCTCCGCCGCCCGCGGCCCAGTTCGGCTCGGACGCCACCCTCGACAGCGGGGACTTTCGCATCTCCGATGCGGTGTATTCCGCAGGGAGGATCTGGCTCGGCTTCAACGAGGCGTGTCGGCCCGCGGGCGACACCGCGACCCGGGCTTGTGTGCGCCTGGTGGAGCTCGACACCGCCGCGGGCACGATCCTCCAGAGCTTTGACCTCGCCGTCGCAGGCAAGCATGTGTTCTATCCCGCCCTTCGCGTCGATCGCCACGAGGATCTCGCGGTCATCGTCGCTTACTCCTCGGAATCGGACTATCCGGGGCTCCTCGTCACGGGCCGGGTGTACGACGATGCTGCGGGGGTCCTCCAGTCACCTCGCGTCGTCGCTTTGGGCTCCGGCCCGGAGGATCCGTCGTCCCTGTGCTCCTCCGTCTGCCGCTATGGCGACTACTTCGGCGCCGCCTTGGACCCGAGTGACTCGACGACGATTTGGCTTGCAGGACAGGTTGGCACCCCATCCGGTTGGAGCACCCGGGTCCTTGGTGCGACGATCAAGGCGATGCTCTCCCTCGACTACACCGTCCAGGGAGGGGATCCAGGAACCGGTTCCCCCGTCCTCACGTACGTACTCAATGGAACGACGGTGCAGGAAGCGCTCACGTCCTCGCCGACGGCGTACCTCGCGGATCCAGGGACCGCCTGGGTCGTGAGCGAAGTCCTCCCTGCATCCACGGAGACGGAGCGGTGGTTCACCCGCGGGAGGGACGGCATCCCGCCCGAGCCCGGCTTCGCGAATCGATCCGTGACGGAGACCTTCGTGTACTTCCACCAGTACAACGTGACCTTCTCGAGCGCCATCCTCCGCGGCGGTACACCTGCGTCGCTCCGGGTCGCGGTGATCTCGATGGGACTCCAGGTGTGGCTGCCGTCGAACGAAGACCACTGGGTCGACGCCGGGTTCGCCTACGCCTTTGAAAATCCTTTGGAGGGCTCGTCGACGACGGAGCGGTGGTACGCGCCGGGGAGCGTCGGCGGGATCGTGAATGGCCCCGGGGCCATCTCGGTGGCATACTACCACCAGTACCTGGCGACATTCGACTACCGCGTCCCGGCCGGGTCCGCCTACGACGCCCCGACGATCGCGGCGATCCAATTCGGTTCGAACGGGACCGTGGCCCCGTTGACGCCGGTCTGGGTGGACGTTGGCAGCGCCTACGTGTACTCGGCGAGCCTGCCCGGGCCAACGGAGACAATGCGCTTCGCCGCAGGATCGAACGCCGTCGGCACGATTGAGGCGCCGTCGACGATCACGGTCCTGTACCGCGTCCAATACTACGTAGCCGTTGGCGCGACCCCTGCGGGAGCCGCACCCCTCCTCAGTGGCGGAGGATGGTACGACGTGGGCGCGATGGCGATCCTGTCCGTGGCATCGGACGTGTCCTTCGCATTCCAAGGATGGTCGGGCACGGGCGACGGCTCCTACACGGGTTCGGAAGCACGGACGTCGGTCACCGTCCACGGACCGATCGCGGAGCTGGCCAGGTTCTACCCCGCCCTTACCGTGGTCGCGGGCAATGGCGGATCCGTCTCCTATGCGTACGGCGTCGTGAGTGGCGCGGTCCCTTCGGGGGGCTCGGCGACCATCTACGTCCCACCCGGGACGACGGTCCGCCTCACGGCCTCTCCGGACTCGTGGGCGAACGCGTTCAACGGATGGTCGGGAGGTGCAGGCGGGGGAGCGACGACGACCTCGGTGAGCGTGGACGGGCCGGCCGTCGTGACGGCGGCCTTCGGCCCGAACCCATCCCTCATCGCCGTCCTCGCGGTCCTTCCCGTCGCGGCCGCCTTGCTCGTTGTCCTCTGGGCGCGGCGAAGGCGAAGACCGCGGTCGCCGTGAGACGGGCGGCGCCTACTTCGGGGACACGACCGCGGGCCTTGGTCCGAGAGCCTTCACGAGGGCGTGGTCTCGCTCCCATTTCGACTTCACCCACTGTTCGATCGTGGCGACCTGCTCGTCCGTGAGGTGCCTGAATCGTCCCTGGATCTTCAAGTAATCCCGGATCGGGGTGAATCGGGGCTCCCGGTTGATTGTGAAAACGCCGTCTTCGTACTCCATGAGGGTGAAGATGCCCGTCTCCACGGCCAACTTCGCGAGGTCGATCGTCCTGTCGGATTCCGCACGCCAACCGACCGGGCAGGGCGCGAGGACATGGAGGTATCGGAAGCCCTTCTTCCGCTTCGCCTTCTCGAGTTTCTTCAGGAGATCTGCGGGGAATCCGAGGCTTGCCGTGGCCACGTATGGCACCTCGTGAGCCATGAGGATCCGCGGGACGTCCTTCTTCGGCTCGAGCTTCCCGCGTCCCTCGACGTCCGGGCCCAAGGGCGTTGTCGTCGTCCACGCGCCGAAGGGCGTCGTGCCCGACCTCTGGATCCCCGTGTTCATGTACGCCTCGTTGTCGTAGCAGACGTAGAGGATGTCCTCGTTCCGCTCCGCGGCGCCGCTGAGGGCCTGCATCCCGATGTCCGCCGTCCCGCCGTCCCCGGCGAAGGCCACGACGGTCACGTCGTCCTTGCCGAGGCGTTTCAGCGCGCGCTTGATGCCGGACGCGCAGATCGCGGAAGTCTCGAAGAGGACCTGGAGGCTCGGCACCTTGAACGCGTTGAAGGGGTACATGTCGCTGAAGATGAGGAGGCAGGACGCGGGCATGTACACGACCGTGTTCTTCCCGAAGACCTTGAGGGCCTCGCGGACGACCATCGCGCCGCCGCACCCCGGGCAGGCCGTGTGGCCCGAGAGGAAGTAGTCTTCCTCCGGCAGCTCCTTGATCGTCGTCATGGGGGCACCCCCCGGGTGC
>DATBLI010000001.1:0-27812 GCA_036555455.1 Thermoplasmata archaeon | reverse complement strand
GCCGTGTAGCAGGACTCGATCTGGCGGAGAAGGCGCTCCCTCGTTCCCTCGTAGAAGGCCCCTGCAACCGCCGGATACCGCATGGGATGCGCCCCGTTATAGGGACGCCTCGTAATCGTCGATCGTCGTCGTAAACTCTTCGTCGGACTTGAGCGCCCCACGGGCCTTGAGGACCTCGCGGGTGAGGAGCCAGTAGACCGTCGCCAAGGCCCGCCGTCCCTTGTTGTTCGTGGGGATGACGAGGTCCACATAGCGGGTCTCGTTGTTCGCGTCGCAGAGGCCGACCACAGGAATGCCAACGTTCAGGGCCTCCCGCAGGGCCTGCTGGTCCGCGGCCGGGTCCGTGACGATGATCGCCTCCGGTTCCATGTACTCCGGGAGGTTCGGGTTCGTCAGGGTGCCGGGAATGAAGCGGCCTGCCAGGACTTGGGCACCGATCGCCTTCGCGAAGAGCTTCGCGGGCTTCTGGGCATACTGGCGCGCGGCCACGACAAGGATCTGCTCGGGTTTGACGCGCCCGAGGAACTTGGAAGCCTCACGAATCCGAGTGTCCGTCTTTTTGATGTCGAGGACATACAGGCCGTCGATCCGCACCTTGTAGATGAAGGGCTTCATGTCCGCGGACTTCTGCTGCGTCCCGATGTGGACGCCGGACGTCAGGTAGGTGTCCTCGGGCACGAGGAGGCCCGTCGCTCCTGTTTGCTCCTCTTCTTGCATCACGTGTCTCCTTCGAGTTGTTCTTGGATTCGGATGAGCTCGTTGAGCTTGGCGATCCGTTCGCCGCCCACGGTCCCGGCCTTGATGCCCAGGGAGCCGAAGGCCACGGCGAGATGGGCGATCGCGTCGTCCGTCGTCTCGCCGCTCCGGTGGGACACCACCGTCTTGTACCCCGCGTCGTGGGCGGTTTCCACCGTCGCTCGCGTCTCGGTGAGGGTGCCAATTTGGTTGGGCTTAATAAGGATAGCGTTCGCCGCGCCCACCTCAATGCCGTGCCTCAGGCGCTCCCGGTCCGTGACGAAGATGTCATCTCCGATGACGAGGCACTTCTCGCCGACGGCCTCTGTGAGCCGTGCGAAGCCGGCGAAGTCCTCCTCATGGAGCGGATCCTCGAGGCTATAAATCCCGTAGTCCTTCACAAGGCGTTCGAGGAACTCCAGCTGCTGCTCCGGGGTGAGGGAACGATTCCGGTAGGCGTACTTCCCGTCGCGGTAGAATTCGGAGGCCGCGAGGTCCAGCGCAGGCCGGACTGGGAAGCCAGCTTCCCTCTCGACGGCCCGGCAGACGTCCGCGAGCATGGCGAGGGCGTCCGTGTCGTCGAGCCTCGCGACCCATGCCCCTTCGTCCCCACGGCCGAGCGGTTCGTTCGGAAGCTTCTGCTCGAGAGCCTCTCGGATGAGCCGGTGGACGCGTGCATTCGCAAAGACGTTCGCCGCGACACTCTCACCCTGGGACACGACAAGGTACTCCTGGATCGTCGTGCCACCGATCGCATGGCGACCGCCCCCAATCACGTTGCCGAAGGGGAACGGCATCCGTGGTCTGGAAGGTCCCCCAAGGAATCGGAACAAGGGCTGCCGCGCGAGCCGTGCTGCAAGCTTCGCACTCGCGAGCGACACCGCCACGGCTACATTGCCCCCGATGCGCGAGAAGTCCGACGTCCCATCGATCTGGCGGAGGGAGCGGTCGAGGCCGACCTGGTCGGCGACGTCGTGGCCGCGAATCCTCGCCGCGACTTGCGAGCGGAAGAGGCGGATCGCATCGTCCACGCCTCCGGGAGGAAACGCCAGGGCCTCGTGGGTTCCGGTGCTCGCGCCGCTCGGCGACGCGAAGCAGGCGGACACCCCTCCCGATCCCAGCTCGACCTCGATGGTCGCGTTCCCGCGGCTGTCGAGAATCTTGCGGATGCCCACGGCGTCAATGGATGCCATGCCGGAGCCTCTGGACGGTCAACGGGACGAGGCCGTTCTCGAGCTCCTGTCTCGCGAGCTCGATAGGATCTGCGGCGGACTTCGGGAGCGCAGACAGCGCGGGTGCCCCCATCGAAATCTGGAGGGCTCGAGCTCCGAGGATCCGAGCTCGTTCGAAACGGGAGTATCGCATCAAAGACGCCTGAGAGGCCGCCCAGAAGGTGGCCGGATAAATAGGTTTCTACCCTGCGGCCGGACCTAGGCGATGCGACGGCCTCAGCGGAAGTGCTCCCGGACCAAGAGGAGATAGACGAGGATGATCAGGGGA
Source organism: Thermoplasmata archaeon (assembly GCA_036555455.1). Classification (GTDB taxonomy): domain Archaea; phylum Thermoplasmatota; class Thermoplasmata; order RBG-16-68-12; family RBG-16-68-12; genus RBG-16-68-12. The sequence goes on along the minus strand of DATBLI010000001.1, from coordinate 25,577 downwards.
ACGATCGCCAAGGCCGCGTTCGCGAGGCTCGACAGGAGCGACAGGATCATCACGATCACCGCAAGCCACCAGGCCCAGCTCCGGAGGTTCAGGAGACCGATGCCCACGCCCATCCAAAGGAGTCCGAATAACAGGACGATGATTCCTAGAGTACCCGCGGTGAGCCCGAAGATCGCGGGAACGCCCATCCCGAAGAGCAGGAGAGTACCCACCGCGAGCAGGATGCCGCCGGCGAGGATGAGGACCCCGATGAGGATCGTGAGGACCGCGAGAATGGTCACGCCAATCGGGCGGCGATGAGGCGCAGAGTACCCGGGAGGATACGCGGACAGGTCCGATCACCTTGATGGAGTCGCCACAGCGGAGACGTTCGGGCTTAACAACCCTTCGAACGGATTCTCAGAATCGGGAGCTTCCCCTGTGATGGGAGAAAGGGAAAGTGGCGCAGAGACCGAGAGGTCCCTGCGCACCGTTCGGCCGATTCGAACGCGTGCTCACTGGGGCGGCGGCTGCCACTGCTGCTGCATTGGCGGCGGCATCATCGGAGCCATCGGGGGCTTCCATACGAGCGCGAGGATTCCGCCGACGAGTGCGAGAATCGAGCCGATATAGAACCCTCCGACGAACAGGAAGCCGATCACCGCAAACACGAGCACCACGATGCCCCAAATCTTCGTCTGGGGGGGCCTGACGTACATCATGACCGCGCCAAGGAGGATGAGCAGGGCGAACACCAGCGAAACTCCTCCAAAGACCGTTCCTATCAAGCCGAATCCGCCAAAGCCCATCCCCAAGCCGAGGGTTTCCATCAGGGAGGCCAGGGCAAAGAAAACGAGCGCCTGGATTAGCCAGAAGATCCCGCCCACGAGAGAGAGCACAAAGGCCGCCGTTGGTTTTTCGCCTGCCAAAGTAAGCCTCCTACCTTCGCGGTGGCATGAATTGTGGATTATATAGTCGTTGCGATAAAATACACACACCCGGGGTCCCCGCAAGACGAATGCATATTAAGGGTCCCTTCACGGAGATGGGGTCGGCATGGACTGATTCTCGCGGGGAATCTATCGCGACGGTACCTTTATCCACCTTCGGAGGTTGCGCCCGGCGGGTGGATCCCCATGGTCCAAGCGTACTGTGTGAAGTGCAAGGCGAAACGCGAGATGAAGGACGCCACCGCCATCACGCTCAAGAACGGCCGGCCTGCCTTGAAAGGGAAGTGCCCCGTGTGCGGCACCGCGATCATGCGCATCGGCGCAGCGAAATGAGGGAGCACGGCTAACGGTCGCGATTCCGCGTGTGCCTCCTTACCAAACATTAATAGAACCGCCCTCGGTAGCCCAGCCCGGTGATTCGGTGAAAGTGCCCGAGATCAAAGTCACCCCTCCCGGCCCGAAGGCGCGGGAGATCATCGCGCGGGACGAGAGGTACATCGCCACGACGACGAAGTCGGCCCCCGTCGTGATCAAGCGGGCATCGGGTTCCATCGTCGAGGACGTCGACGGCAACCTCATGATCGATTTTGCCTCAGGAATCTCCGTCCTCAACGTCGGCCACACTCACCCGAAGGTTGTCGAGGCGATCCGCAAGCAAGCGGGGGAATTCACGCACTTCGCGGGCACGGACTACTATTACGACATGCAGGCACGGCTCGCGGAGAAGCTGGAGAGGATCACGCCCGGGAAGCATGCGAAGAAGACCTTTTTCGCGAATTCCGGGACGGAAGCCAACGAGGCCGCGATCAAGATCGCGAAGTACAACACGAAAAAGCAGATGTTTCTCGCGTTCCTCGGCGCGTTCCACGGAAGGACCCAGGGAACCCTGGCCCTCACGGCGAGCAAGGCGAAACAGAGGTCGGGCTTCTTCCCGACGATGCCCGGGGTCGTCCATGTGCCCTTCGCCTACTGCTTCCGGTGCCCCTACAAGCTCACGTACCCGTCCTGCGACCTCTACTGCGCGAACATCATCGAGGAGGTATACATGAAGACGGTCGCGCCCCCGGAGGACCTTGCAGGAGTCTTCGTCGAGCCCGTGCAGGGCGAGGGGGGCTACATCGTCCCGCCCGCGGGATGGCTCGACCGGATCGGTAAGATCGCGAAGGACAACGGCGTCCTGTTCATCGACGACGAAGTACAATCGGGCTTCGGCCGCACGGGGAAGATGTGGGGGATCGAGCACTCGAAGGTGATCCCCGAGATCGTGACCCTCGCCAAGTCCATGGGCGGTGGCATGCCCATCGGCGCGACGGTTTTCCCAGCGAACATGGACTTCAAGGAGTCCGGGAAGCATTCGAACACGTATGGCGGGAACCCGATCGCGGGCGCGGCCTCTCTCGCGGTGATTGACGTCATTGAGTCCGAGGGCCTTGTCGCGCGCAGCGCGAAGCTCGGCGCGCACATGGCGAAGCGCCTCGATGAGATGATGACGAAGTACGAGTTCATCGGCGATCGACGCGGCCTCGGGATGATGCAGGCCACGGAGTTCGTCACGGACAAGCGGACGAACAAGCCGGACCCCAAGCTCCGAGACGCAATCGACAAGGACGCGTACCAGCACGGCCTCATCCTTCTCACGTGCGGCGAGAGCGCGATCCGCTACATCCCCGCGCTGAACATCGACATGGAAGTTCTCGATGCGGGCATCGACGTCCTAGAGGGCTGCTTCCAGCGAGCGGCGTGATCGACTGGCGAGGGACGCCCTCTTGTTCGATTGTTGTACGCACTCCGTGGCCGCCGGTGAGGTTAAAATACGGACATCGAGATGTCCCCGACATGGCAGCTGGAGGAGGTGCGCCGCCGCCGGAGGCGATGCGCAAAGGCATGAGCAGGTCGATGCTGGCGGTAGTCACAGTGGCCGTCGCAATCGTCGCGTTCTTGGGGGGACTTGGGGTAGGAGCCGTGTACTTGGCAGCGCCACCGGCGCCCGAGAAGCCGGTCATGGTTGTCGGGACGAATACGCCCTTCAAGCCCATGGAGTATCGAGACGAACAGGGCAACCTCGTCGGATTCGACGTCGACTTGTTCAATGAAATTGGACGGAGGGCCGGTTGGGAAGTTGTCTGGCGGGATTTCCAGGACTGGGATGCGCTTCTCGCGGCAATCAAGTTCCGCGGCGTTGATGTCGGAGTCTCTTCCATTACGTCTAACTTGCCCGGCGAGGGAGGTGCCGAACGCAATGCCTCGTTCGACTTCTCGGAGTCGTACTACGAGGCAGACCAGGGGGTGCTCGTGAAGGCAGGCAGCACCGCGGTCACATGCGCAGCCGCGGAGTGCACTCCGGAGGAGCTCGCCAATCACACGGTCGCGGTCCAGACGCTCACCACCAGCTATTGGTGGATCATTGGAAGCCTCGTGGACACCGCGATGACACCTGAGAGCATGGTCCATGACTTCGGCGACGTGAGCGTGGTCATCCAAGAACTGATCAATGGCGCTGTGGATTGGGTTCTCGTGGACAAGCCGGTCGCGGAAGGCCTGGTGGCCTCAAACACGAACTTGCACCTTGCGGGAACGATCGAAACCAACGAGCTCTATGCCTTCGCCGTCCCCGACGGAGATCCCGGTCACCTGCTCCCGACAATCAACGCAAAGCTTGCGGAGATGAAACAAGACGGGAAGTTCGACGAGATCTTCAACACGTGGTTCTCGGCCTGATTTTTGCGGCCGAGCCCCCATCCGCTGATCTCCGACCATCCCAGGGATAGGAGATCCATCCCTCATGAGTCCGCCGACGGACGAGGCTGGCCACAAGTCGAGACGGCCTCGCGCCCTCCTCCGTGAGCCGTTATTCCGTCGCGCTGTCTTCGCGGCCTCTATTATTGTGGCGCTGCTTGCCGCCCTTCTCGGCGCCCACGCTTTCGGCGCGATTCCTGACCGAATCTGGCAGCTCCTCGTACGGGCAATCACAGAGGGCAGTGCGAACACATTCCGTTTCTCAATCACGATCATCCCCATCGGAGCCGCTCTGGGCTTCTTTCTGGGATGGGCCCGCGTCTCTCGCCATCCGATCCTAGCATGGCCTTCGACTGTGTACGTGGACCTTGTGCGTGGAATGCCCCAAATCGTGATGATCCTGTTTGCCTTCTTCTTGCTCCCGTCTCTCCTGAGCCCACGGAACGCGTTCGAGTCGGGGATCTTCTTCGCAACACTGGCCTTGGCAATCCACACGAGCGCCTACCAAGCGGAGATTTTCAGGGCAGGATTCCAGTCAGTTCCCCGAGGTCAAATCGAAGCCGCGGAGGCCATCGGGCTCACAACATGGCAAAAGCTACGGTTCGTTGTTCTCCCTCAGACTTTTCGGGTCACTCTGCCCGCCCTCGGGAACGAATTCGCCGTCATCATCAAGGACACATCTCTGCTTGCGTTGGTGGGAGCGGCGGAACTCGTGTTCTGGGGGCGCAACTTTGCGCAGCTCGTTCTCGGTGAGTTTGAGTGGACTCTTACGCTGTGGATCGTGATCGCGATCATGTACTTCGTGGTCACGTACATCATCACGCAGGTCGTCGGGGCGATCGAACACATCTACCGAGTTCCGGGGCTAGGGACGGTGGCGTTTTGATACGAGGTGAGGGGCTCCACAAGTGGTTCGGATCCCTCCATGTATTGAAGGGCGTCTCGTTCGATGTCCAGAAGGGCGATGTCCTCGTCGTCATCGGACCGAGCGGGTCGGGCAAGAGCACTCTGCTGCGCTGCATCAATCTGCTCGTGCAGCCGGATCGCGGCCGCGTGCTCCTTGAAGGCGTACAGGTGAACACTCCGGATGTTCGGCCCGAGTGGGTGCGTCAGCAGATCGGGATGGTGTTTCAGCAGTTCAACCTGTTCGCGCACCTCACGGCTCTGGAGAATGTGACCTTGGGCCTAAGGAAGATCAAGAAGATGGACGCAGACCAGGCGGCCGCGAAAGGGAAAGACAGGCTCGCGCGTGTGGGCCTGGCGCACAAGGCCGACGCATACCCGGCTGAGCTTTCCGGAGGCCAGCAGCAGCGTGTGGCGATCGCCCGTGCCCTGGCGATGGACCCGAAGGTCGTCCTCTTCGACGAGCCCACGAGTGCCCTCGACCCCGAGTTCATCAAAGAGGTTCTGGACGTGATGACGCAGCTCGCGCGTGATGGAATGACGATGGTCGTCGTCTCGCACGAAATCAGCTTCGCCAAGAACGTGGCGACCCGAGTCATGTTCCTTGACGACGGTACGGTCCTCGAGGAGGGGACGCCAGAGCAGGTGATTAGTTCACCGAGACATGAACGGGCTCGGGCTTTCATGGGGAAGATACTGGAGTAGACCATGCCCGAACCCGCCGACACTCCACCCACTCGCCCTCGCATCGAGATGGTCGGGGAGAAGGTCGGGGCGGTGGCCCTCGCCATCGCAGTCCTCGCTGGTGGCATGTACTTCCTTAACCAGGGCAGCCCGCTCGACTTCGGCTACATGGCCAGGTGGTTCCCGTATCTTCTGCTCGAGGGCGCCAGTGTGAGCATCACGATCACGGCAATGGCCTACCTTGGCGGAATGGCCATCGGATTCTTCGTCGGCTGGCTGCGCACATCCAAGAGACGACTCCTGCGCGGCCCGGCGACCGTGTACGTCGAGGCAATTCGGGGTACCCCGTTGCTCGTGCAACTTTTCTTCATCTTCGCCGTCCTCAGCTACTACCTGCCGACATGGCTCCCTCGCATCTTCATGACGGGCGTCCTGACCCTCATGATCAACACGAGCGGGTACCAGGCAGAAATCTTCCGGGCGGGGTTGCAGTCGGTTGCCGTGGGTCAAGTGGAAGCCGCGAAGGCCATCGGGCTCAGCTACTGGGGTTCCATGCGCACGGTCATTCTCCCGCAGGCCGTTCGACTGGTTGTGCCCCCGCTGACGAACGAGTTCATCGCGCTCCTCAAGTCATCGGCCCTCCTCTTCTACATCGGCATCCAAGAACTCACCTATCTCGGGAGGCTCCTGTCCTTCCAAGGGAGGCTCATGGAGGTCTATGCCATGATTTTCCTGATCTATCTCCTGATTACCGTGCCGCTCGGCAAAGTCGTCCAGTGGCTCGAACGACGGTACAGAATCCCCGGTCTCGGAATGCAGCAGGAGACCGTTGTCCGGAGGAGGCGCGGAGTTCCGGGTGTCGTGGCGAGAACCCTCACCGGGAACGCTCTCAGCAGGGCACGCTTCATGGCGCCGCAGAACCGCCCCTTCATTTCCGCCGGGACCCGGGGACGGCAGCCCGAACCCTAGGCGTCGGAATGTTGTCTATGATGGGAGCCCTCGTTTGAGGGGCTTGCTGAGATGCCGCCTCGAGCCCGTGGGCGGCTCGTACCAGCCGACCGTGATCCGTCGTGGGGCGCCCTGGTACCTCGCCTCGGTGGGCTCCGCTCGTCGCTTACATCGCCGGCAACGAAATCCCGCCCCTCGTCCCCTCGATTTCATGTGAACCTTGCATTCGGGGCAGACGGGGTTCGCCACCTTGCGCTCGAAGGGCACGAGACGGACCACGCGAAGCTTCTCGAGATTCAAGGTCCTCGGTTCCTCGCGAACGGAACCGATGACCTCCACGCAGTCGCCTGGGAGCAGGGAGCGAACCACTTGTCGGAATTGCCTGGCGGGTTCGTAGGTCGTCACACCCATCGCGCCGAGTCCGAAGACAACGTGACCTCCAACGAGTGTGTGAGGCGCCTGGGAAACCGTGCCTGCGTATCGCCCGGCGGTACGCGGAGTAGAGATCCCGGGATTGAGCACGTGGTCATCGGTTCCCTGGTTCGTGACAAACACAAGCCAACGATCCGGTTGTTCTCCGCGAATCATCCCAAGGGCGCGGGGCAACTCGGCTGGCCGATCCCCCCGGATTCCGAACAGCACGGGACAAGGCGATCGAGGAGCGATCACGACGCGGTCGTTCTCGAAATCGTAGTTACTGTAGGTGCTCGGAAACGTCGCATCCATGCGTTTGACCGACTTGGGATCGACTTGCCGCTTCGTTCCCCATCGTGACCGATCCCGATAGGCGAGGACCTCCCAGGTGCGATCACGAGGCCGCCATGCACAACCGGCCGCGGCTCCGATAATCCCCCGTCCCGAGTTCCAAGTGCGAAACAATCCGAGGCCTCGGATGGCATCCTCGGCCTCCCGGCGGGACACAATGCCCCGCACCGCCTTCCAGTACAGGTGTTGCCGCGGCTTCCGCGACAGCACGACCAGACCGGGGTCGGTGCCCTCGGAATTCAGGTCCGACCAACGGTCCACTAGTCGGGAGAGCCGATCGATGACCCATTCCGGCTCTTCCTGGGTGCCGCCTCGCGGGTAGACTCGCACGTCGCGGTCGCGAATTCGCCCAACTACGATCGGCGTCCCGTGCCCCCTGCCTGCGGCGATGCAGACAGACCCGTTGCCTCGCGTCTTCCACGGGATGTTCGGATTCAGCCGCACGAGACGAGGATACCCGATGAGATCCAGGTCCTTCGTGAGTTCTCGGATGAATTCCGTCGCGAGGAATGTTGTGCACATCCCGCGCAGGCTGTCCGTGTCGTCCACGCCGATCCAGAGGACCATGGTCCTTTCCGCGATGGCGCACTCGGAGATAAATGACCTCCCGCCCCCGAAGGTTCAAATACACGGCCCCGGTTCAAAATGCGACCCATGCCCGTCCGCACGTTTGAGTTCTCAAACATCGATGCTCGTCGATTCACGAAGACGTCGGAGCGGATCTTGAATCTCCGGGTGGACCACAACAGCACCGTGACCTTGGTCACGGAGGCCTCGTCCACGACCGCGAACGTGGACTTCCGGTTCACCGCGAACTACCGAGCCGCGGAGGCGGTCATCGGCCTCATCCAGATCGAAGGCACACTCGTCTGGGAAGGGGACGCCAAGAACCTCGCAAAAGGCTGGTCCTCGGGCGGACAGATGGCTCCGGAGACCGCGAACGAAATCCACACCGTGATCATGTCGAACTGCATCCCAGAGGCCGTGATTCTCGCCCGTGAGCTGCGCCTCCCACCTCCCATCCCCATCCCTCAGGTGAATGTCGCCCCGCAGCCGCCGCAGAAACCCGGTCGATCGCCCGAGGTCGCCTGATCATTTGATGTGGTCGAGGCTGAAAGACCCAATCGACACGCTGCCCTTCGTGTACGTGTAGCGGATCCAGCTGCGGCTCTGCACGTCGCAGATCCCCTTGATGCTCAGGAAGGACTTAAGCTGCTCCACCTTGAACTCGACGGAGCCGTCCATGAGGGAGCCGAGCATCTGGATCTCTTGCTCCTCGTGCATCCCCTTCTCGATGATGAACATGGCCACGGCCTTGTCCCGCTTCCTTCGGCCGACGAAGGGTTGCAGGAACTTGAACGTCGTCGTCGGGTCAAGGTACGCGATGAGCGTCGACACGCTTCGGAACGCGAGCCGGTACGACTCGTGCTTCTTCTTCCACTCCGCCGCGAGGGCGTCCACGGCCTTCAGGATCGCACCGTGGTCCGTCGGGTCGTCGATGTACGTGGTGTTCGGGTCGTTCGCCTCCGCCCCCATCGACTTCGAGTAGGCGTCGACATACTTCACGAGCCCGAGCTTCTCGTACTCCTCATAGCCAGGGAGAACAAAGGCCATCTCCTCCCGGATGTCTCCGGGAGACTTGTCCGTGAGGACCCAGAGGACCGGGAGGCCCTTCTTGAGCCCCTCCGACATGAAGAGGTTCGTCACGACCTCCTTCCCGACGTACGCGGGGCCATAGATGGACACATTGGAGCCGAACGGGATTCCGCCGAACAGGAGGTCGTCCAGGCGCGCGATGCCGGTCTTCACCTTCTGTTGCTTGAACTCAACCTGACGCTCCTCCTCCCGCGCCTCAATCTCCTCCGAAATGAGGCCCTGTTCCCGCAGGCGCAGCTCCTCCATCTTCTGAGCGAGGTACGACTCCTTCGTCCGGACCTCTTCCTCCTTCCGGGTGATCTCGCTCTTCAGCTCCTCGAGGCGGGCCTTGAGATCCTTCTCCTCCGTCGAAACGCCCTCCGCCTTGAGGTGTTCGAGCTTTCGACGTTCTTCGTTGATGACGTTCTGCTGGTAGAGGAGGTCCTGCTCGCGACGCAGGAGCTCTTCCTCTTTGTACTGGAGGGGTTCCTTGAGCTTCTTCAGCTCGTCTTCCTTGAGGTCCAGCTCCTCCCGGAGACGTTGGATCTCCTGTTCACGCAGGAGGACGCTCTTCTCCCTCGCGAGGACCTCGTGCTCCATCTTCGCAAGGGCATCCCCGAGGTCGGCCTTTGGCTTCCCCTCGAGCGCTTGGGCCTGGGACCGGACCTGGTCCTCGATCTTGAACTTGCTCACCTGCTCCTCCAGCGTGATGATCTTCTTCTTGAGCGCCTCCTCGACGCGGAGGAACTCCTGCTCGTTCTCCCGCAGCTCCTCCTCGAGGCGCCGCTTGAGCTCCTCGGATTCGGGGACCCCCTTCTCCTCCGCGGGCCGGCTCATCTCCTCCCGCGCGGTCATGGTCGCCTCGCGCTCCGCGAGCTCGATCTCCCGCTTCTTGAGCGACTTCTCCGTCGGCTTAAGCTTGGTCAGGCCGACCTCAATCTTGTCCTTCAGAACTTCGTTGACCTTCTTGAGCTCCCTGATCTCCGCCTCGAGCCGGCTCCTCGCCGCCGTCTCATGCTCGAGCTTCTTCTTCAGGTCCGCAGACGGCCCGGCCTTCAGCTGCTGGGCCTTCACATACTTGATGACCGCGATGGACCCTTTCTTGATATGCTCGATCTCCTGTTGGAGCTCCTTCCGCTTGGCAATCTCCGTCTGGATTTGCTTCGAGAGGTTCGCGACCTCCTCGATGTACTGGACGGGGTCGAACTTCCCCGAGCGGAAATTCGCGAGCTCCCTTGCGAGGGTCACCCGCATCGCTTCCAGCTCGGCCCGGAGGCCTTCCGCTTCGAAGGCCTTTGCCCGCATTTCACGAAGCTTGTCGTCGTCCCCGCGCTCGCCGGTTCGGACCTGCCTTGCCGCGGCCGCGCCGCCGACGGGCAGACCAATCCAGTCTTGGAACGCGCCGTCCTCGCCCGCGAGCCACTTGCGGAGGGACTCCTCCTTGGCGTCTGGGGATCCGGTCGAAGACACGGGTGTGCCGATCCACGAGGAGAGGCCATTGTCCCCCGCGTCGCCCTTGAGCCAGGCCGTGAGGTCCTGTTCCCCCCCGGCGGTCTTCGGCGGGTCCATCTGCTTCGTGCCGCAGACGACGCACTCTTTGCGAGCGTTCACCTCGCCGCCGCACACGCGGCATGTGAGGATGGCGGCTCCTCCCGCCTCGGATTTCGACGCCACTCGACCCGCACCTCGAGGGTTCTCGTGCCCACTGTCCAGTGGGCGATTCGCTCTCGCAACCATGCAACGAGAACGCGGGGTATTTAACCGTATCAGCGTCAGTATCAGCGGGAGACGTGTTGCCTCCATGGAGGCGGAAGCCTCGGCGCCGGCCGAACCCCAAGTCGGAAACGTATTAATACGGTGCGCTGAATTCCACGCGTCGAATAAAATCCGGGAGCCTCGGGGTCTGTGGCCAAGGAGAGCGAGAAGCGCATCCATCTGAGGATCGACCCGAACGATGAGTCGATCACCCTGAAGGACATCATGCAGAGGATCCAGGAGATCCAGCGCCAGAACCCCGATCTGGACGTGTTTTTCGACGGCGACGAATACGCCGTTTGCTCGAGGCCCAAGAAGAAGGACTGAGGAAAGAGGAGCCTTTTTGGCCGAGACGATGTTTCCCTTCGCGAAGCGGAAGCGGTGAACATGAGGAAGCCCACGAAGGAGGAGTTGACCCAGGTCCCCATCGAGCAGCTCGACCTGGAGAAGGTGAAGAACGTGGCGGACCTCGTCGAGGGGTACCGCAAGATCTCCTTCCAGGCCCGGACCCTGGGCATGTGCGCCGAGGTCCTCGAGAATGCGATGTCGGACCCCGCGTGCACGGTGTTCTTCGGCGGCGCGGGGGCACTCACGCCCGGCGGCATGCGCAAGGTCCTGCGGGACCTCGTCGAGTTCGGCCTCGTCGACGTCGTCGTGACCACCGGTGCGATTGCCTACCACGACTTCTACGAGGCCCACGGCTACCGCCACTACAGGTCGTCGCCGGATGCGGACGACATCGTCCTCCGCGAACACTTCCTCGACCGGGTGTACGACACCCTTGCGGACGAGTCGCTCTTCCGCGAATGTGATGACGAAATCGCCGACCTCGCGGACCACCTCGAGCCACGCGCCTACAGCTCCCGCGAGTTTCTCTGGGAACTCGGCAAGATCGCCTCGAAGGACCCGAACTCCCTCGTGGGCGCATGCTACCGGAAGGGGATCCCGTACTTCGTTCCCGCCTTGAACGACTCCTCCGCGGGGATCGCCCTCGCGAAGCATCACCACGATCGGGTCAAGGCGGGCAGGCCGCCCATCGCCATCGACTCCATCAAGGACAACTACGAGATCGCCCAGGTGAAGCTGAAATCGCCGCGAACCGGCGTGTTCTACGTGGGCGGCGGGACGCCAAAGAACTACATCTCCCAGGTCGAGGTCATCCAGGAAGTCATGGGCTACCCGGAGAACCCCCATATGTACGCCGCCCAGATCACGACGGACGTGCCTCAATGGGGCGGGCTCAGCGGCTGCACCTTCGAAGAGAGCCAGTCCTGGGGGAAGTTTCATCGGAACGCGAGGATGGCCCAATGCCACGTCGAGGCGACGATCGGCCTCCCCCTCATCGTAGGCTACCTCCTCCAGCGAGGCGTGCACAAGAAACGGAAGCAGAAGAAGTACCGGTGGGAAGGCGAAGAGCTCGTGAGCCTCACGTGAGGGTCACGCGGGTCCCGGAGACTCGTCCCCCCGCAGACGCCGCCGGTACGCGTGCAGGGTCTCCTCCTGCGCCGGCTCGATGACGCCGACGGTGGTGCCGTAGGCCCGCCACGCTTTCTCCCGAACCTCTCGGACCGCCGCCTCCACGTGCATGCCGCGGTGAATCAGGTACGCAGCGAGCATCGTCCCGGTTCTGCCGCGACCTGCGAAGCAATGAACGAGCACCTTCTTCCCGGCCGCGAGCTTGTCCACGACGTAGGTCACGAACTCGTCGATCTGGTCGAGGGTTGGCGCGGTGAAGTCCTCCACGCAGATCTTCTTGTGCTCGAAGCCTGCGTCCTCGATTTCATACGTGTTGAGCCGATCGCATTCCAAGCTCACGATCACGGAATAACCCATGCGTCTGAGGCGGGCGAAATCCCACTCCATGTAGGCCGGGCCCGGAAGGCCGGCGAGCCGTCCGCCTTCCAGTGTGTAATACACCATCTCCATGCGCCGCGGAGCATGGCGGACGGCCAGTTGAAGTTGTCCGCAGCCTGTTGGCTGTCCGCCAGCCTCTGAACGGAGTGCACATGGGAACGCTGCCTCCATTCCGGTGGCCCTACGTCCCGCTAGCTCAAAATAGCCCAGGAGCCATCGACCGACGCATGACTCGGGGGCGCATGACCATCGGCCTCTACAACTCCTACGATCCGGTGCGCTTCCACGAGGCGCATCGGCGCGCGTTGGCGCGCGCAGGCCCGGTGTGTCTCGCCTTCGATGCGAATCTCGCCACGTTCGGCTTCCCCTACGCAAAGGATCTCGACACCCCCCTCGAAATCGTGGCCTGGGTCGCGGCGACGACGAGCATCGGGGAAGCCGGGAAGTACCTCAGGGAGCTGGCGGCCGCGGGCCGGTTCCAGAACTTCGAGTTCCCTGATCGAGGCTTCCCCCCGCAGCTCGGCGACGTCGTGATCACGACGAACCGGCCAGACTTGAAGAAGGCCGCTGATGCGAAGCTCCTCGCGGGCTTGCTGAAACACGGGACCTCGATCCTCCTCGTGTTCGGACTCGGCCCGCGCGGCCTCGACGATCGCAAGATCTATCCGCTCGGCCGGTACCACTTCGACCTGACCGGCCGCGGTCTGTCCCTTGAGACGGCCACGGCCCTCGGCGCCGCGCCCGCCCTCATATGGGCTCACGGCCGCACGTGATACCTCGAACCTGGTTCGTACCTGAATTCTTATATACGCCGGGAACGTCCGAGACCGTAGGAATGGTTCCACCGAGTGAGGGGCTCTGCGACAATATCCTCCTCGGCAGCCAGGCTCGGCTCCCGACCCGACATGGGTCGTTCCGAATCCACGCCTTCGTCTGTCCCTTCACGGGAGAGGAACACGTTGGCCTCGTGAAAGGACGCGTGAACGGACAGGAGAACGTCCTCGTCCGGCTTCACTCGGAGTGCCTGACCGGGGATGTCTTCGGTTCCGAGCGTTGCGATTGCGGGGAGCAGCTTGAGGCTGCGCTTCGAGAGATCTCGAATGCGAACCTGGGTGTCCTCCTTTACCTCGCCCAGGAAGGGCGCGGCATCGGGATCGCGAACAAGATCGCTGCGTACCATCTCCAGGACCATGGCGTCGACACGGTCACCGCAAACGAGATCCTCGGATTCCCTGCGGACCTCCGAAGCTACAAGTGCGCCGCGTGCATCCTCCGCGTCCTTGGCGTGAGGTCCGTGCGTCTAATGACGAACAACCCGCGGAAGATCGAAGAGCTCAAAGCCCACGGCGTCCGCGTCGCGGAGCGAGTTCCCCTCGAGGTTCCCGCCAAGCCCACGAACTACCGCTACCTGAAGACGAAGCAGGAGAAAATGCGGCATCTTCTCAAGCCGCGCCTCGCGTCGCCTCGATCACGGCGATGACGCGGTCCGAGCCGATGGACTCCCCTTCCTTCACGCCGACACGGCGCACGATCCCATCCGAAGGCGCAGGGATTTCGTTCTGCATCTTCATCGCCTCGAGGACCGCGAGCGCGTCACCGCGGCGAACATGGGATCCCTCCCGGATGGGCACAAGGACGACTCGGCCGGGCATCGGGGGTCGCACCTCGATCGACGCCGCGGGACCCCGCATCGTCCCCGAGGTGGCCCTCGTCCTCTCCTCGAGGGAGGCCACGATCACATCGTGAGCCTGGCCATCGACAAGGGCGAAACGTCCGCGGAAGGCGATGCGATGTACGCGGCGACCCAATCGGACCTGGAATCCCTCGGGACCGGTCTTCGTACGGACCTCATAGGCCGCGCCGTCGACACGAACGGCGTATCCTTGGGAGGACGGTTCGACCTCCACGTCGTGGCCTTCACCATCGACGACGAGGCGAAACCGCATGGTCACCCCCCGCGTGCAGATCCTTGCGGCCCACAAGGGCCCAGGCATGCGTCGCGGACCCCTGGAGGGGGAGCCGAGGAAGGAAGGCCTCCATCTTGCCCGACTCCATGAGGGCAGCGGCGATCGCGGCGACGCGTTCTTCCCACACCCCGCGGCTCCGCAGCCGTTCCACAATCCGCAGGTCTGCGATCATCGTCGTCCAGAGGTCGCCTTTCTTGAACTTGGGCTCGGCGAGGATCGCCTGGTGGAAGGGCATCGACGTCTTCACCCCGCGAATCTCATACTCCCGGAGGGCCCGTTCCATCCGCCGAACGGTTTCCCCACGTGTTCGGCCACGGACGATGAGCTTGGCCATGAGCGGGTCATAGTACGACGGGATCGTGCTCCCCACGACGACGCCGCTGTCGACACGAACCCCATGGCCGGCGGGTTCGCGGTAGGCAATGATTCGACCCGGAGATGGCATGAAGTTGCGAAGGGGATCCTCCGCGTTGATCCGGCATTCCATCGCGCACCCATGAGGGGCGATTTCGCTTTGAGAGACTTCCGGCGCCTCTCCTGCCGCGATGAGGATCTGCTGCCGCACGAGGTCCACGCCCGTGACCATCTCCGTGATCGGGTGTTCGACCTGCAGGCGGGCGTTCACTTCGTTGAACGTGAACCGACCATCGCGGTAGAGGAACTCGACCGTGCCCGCGTTCACGTACCCGATGCTTCGGAGCCCCCGTACCGCGATGTCGCCGATCTTCTCTCGTGTCTTCGGCGTGAGAGCAGGGGAGGGCGTTTCCTCAATCAGTTTCTGATGCCTCCGTTGGACACTGCACTCTCGCTCGCCGAGATGGACTCCACGGCCGCGCCGCCCAAGGAGAACTTGCACTTCGATGTGACGCGCGTGGGAGACGTACTTCTCCAGGAACAGATCCGGGTTCCCGAAGTTCGCGAGGGCCACCGAGCGCGCCGCCTCGAACGCCTTCCGCAGATCCTTCGCGCGGTCGACGCGAGACATGCCAATCCCACCGCCGCCCGCCGTGGCTTTGAAGATCACCGGGTAGCCGAGACCCTCGGCGACGTCTCCGGCCTCGTCGGCATCGCGCAGGACGTGGTCAACGCCTGCCGTGACGGGCACGCCGACTTCGCTCATCTTCTTCCTTGAGGCAATCTTGTCTCCCGAGAGGGCCATGGCCTTCGGGCCTGGGCCGACGAAGATGAGCCCTTCATCCTCGCATCGCCTCGCGAAGACCGGGCTCTCCGAGAGGAAGCCATAGCCGGGGTGAATGGCATCCGCCCGCTCGCGCCTCGCCGTCCTGAGGATGGACTCGATGTTCAGGTAGCTCTCCGCAGGAAGCCGCCCACCGATGCTGAAGCTTTCATCCATCGCCCTCCGGTGCAGGCCGTCGCGATCCGCCTCAGAATAGACGCCGAGGGCGACGATGCCCATCTCGCGGGCCGTGCGAGCCACGCGGATGGCGATCTCGCCGCGATTCGCGATGAGCAAGCGCCGGATCATCCGGTCGTGCAAGAGGGCCCAAACCTAAAGGTTTGCGGCGAACCGGAAAGCCCTCACTCCCGTTCCGAGCTGGAGGCATCTCGCCCGAACTGGCCCAACCCGCGGCAACAACCATGCAGAGGAAAGCGTGGCAATAGGGCGGATCAGAGCGGGATGTTTCCGTGCTTCTTGGGCGGGCGTGTCTCACGCTTGCTCCGCAGCATCTCGAAGGCACGGATGACTCGCGGCCTTGTTTCTTGCGGCTCAATCACGTCATCAAGGTAGCCCATCTGGGCGGCGATGTACGGGTTCGCGAACTTCGCGCGGTAGTCCGCGACGAGCTCCGCCTCGCGCTTGGCGGGGTCTTGTGCCGCATCAATCTCCTTGCGGAAGATAATCTGGACCGCGCCCTCGGGGCCCATGACCGCGAGTTCCGCGGAAGGCCACGCGAAATTGAAGTCCCCCCGGATGTGCTTCGAGCACATGACGTCATAGGCCCCTCCGTAGGCCTTCCGGGTGATCACGGTCACCTTGGGGACCGTGGCCTCGCTGAAGGCGAAGAGGAGCTTCGCCCCGTTGCGGATGATCCCTCCGTACTCCTGGGCCGTTCCCGGGAGGAACCCGGGGACGTCCACGAAGGTCATCAGGGGGATGTTGAAGCAATCGCAGAAGCGCACGAAGCGCCCCGCCTTTGTCGACGCGTTGATGTCGAGGGTCCCGGCGAGGACCTTCGGCTGATTCCCGACCACGCCCACGGGTCTTCCCTGGAGACGAGCGAAGCCGATCACGATGTTCTGGGCCCAGTGTTCTTGGACCTCCAACCACGAATCGCGGTCCACGACGCGCACGATCACGTCCCGCATGTCATAGGGCTTGTCGGAGTCCTTGGGGACCACCGCCGCGAGCTCCGGATCCATCCGATTCACGTCGTCCTCGGTCGGCAAGACGGGCGGATCCTCGACGTTGTTCAAAGGGAGATAGCTCAGGAGGCGGCGAAGGAGCCGGAGGGCAGACTTCTCGTCCTCCGCGGCGAAGTGGGCAACTCCCGACTTCTCGTTATGGGTCATCGCCCCGCCGAGCTGTTCGAAGGTGACATCCTCGCCGGTGACGGCCTTGATGACCTCGGGACCGGTGATGAACATGTACGAGGTCCCCTTGGCCATGATCGTGAAATCGGTCATCGCCGGGCTGTAGACCGCACCGCCCGCGCAGGGACCGAGGATTGCGCTGATCTGCGGGACGACGCCGGAGGCCATCACATTGCGGAAGAAGATCTCCGCGTACCCGCCGAGGCTGATGACGCCTTCCTGGATTCGGGCTCCCCCGCAATCGTTCAGGCCGATCACCGGGGCGCCGACCTTCATGGCGAGATCCATGATCTTCACGATCTTGTTCGCGTGCATCTCCCCCAGGCTCCCTCCGAAGACGGTGAAGTCTTGGGAGAAGACGAAGACCGTGCGGCCGTCGATCGTCCCGTGACCCGTGACCACGCCGTCGCCGGCGAACCGGCGCTTGTCCATCCCGAACTCCGTGGTCCGATGCTCGACGAAGGCGTCGATCTCGACGAACGTTCCCGGATCGAGAAGGATCTCGACTCGCTCGCGGGCCGTGAGCTTTCCCTTCGCATGTTGCTGTTCGATTCGGTCCGCGCCGCCGCCGAGACGAGCCAGATCCTTTCGGCGGCGCAGGTCCGTGATGCGCTCGTCGACCGCCATGGGGCGCTCGAACGCGGAGTCCGGTCTTTAAGCCTTCGGGGAGACCGCGGCTGCCCGCGTGTCCTCCCAGAGGAATAGCCGCGAGCCCGTGTACCCCGTGAGGCCCCCGACGGCCCCCAGAAGGAATGCCAGGACTAATGTGAGGAACGTGAGCAGCCAGCCCGCACCACGGCCGACGCCGAGAACGGCTCCCACGAGGTCGGCGAGGGCCGCGCCCGGGGCGACGACGAAGACGAAGGCGAGGTAGGCGGACCACGCGAGAGCGACGCCAAGGCCGCCAAGGACGAGGGCGCGGGAGCCTCGCGGGGCGAACATGCCCGCGACGAAGCCCGCGAGGAATGCGAACTGCCAGGTTCCCGTGAGGAGGAGGGCCTCTGCAAGGGCGAACGCGATAAGGAGGATCGTCCGGGTCCGAACCGCGGGGTAGAGGTAGCGCCTCGTCGAATCACCCCGGGAGGAGCTGCAGATTCGACTCAATCGGGACTCCCCCGAGGGACTCGGGAGTTGGATAGCCGCCGAAGGGGAGATATTCGCCCGCCATGTAGATCTCCAGGAAATCGTCGTAGTGGGGGCTGAGCGGGTTCCCCGACTGGCCTCCCGGGTAGATCGCCCACGACGTGTCCAGGTCTGCGAAATCGACGACCTGCCGCCAGGACGAACCGCCATGGGCGACGAGGCCGCCCGCGGGGTTCAGGGTGAACCCATCCCCAGGGGCCGGGATCGGGCCTCGCGAAAGAGCGTCGAGCCCGGAGAGCTGATCGAATGCCTTGGAGTGGATGCGCCCCCAGGTCCATGCGGACACGTCGGATCCGAGCTGCGCCGTCAATCGGGATACGGTTGCGTCGAAAGCCTCCCGAAGGATATCGTCGCGGCTCTCCGTGATCACCGGTGTCGACACGTTGTCGAACCAGGAGGACGCCAGGTCGTCGACCGTCAGGTCCTCGAGCGTGTTGAACTGCGGGTAGGGGAGGTCCGCGGCGTCCAACTGACGATACTCGTCCCCGAACGTGCCGTCCATGTAGGCGCCCGTGAACGCATACCAGATCGTCGCCCCGACGGCGTCGACGGTCATCTCGTACGACGGGGCTCCCTGCCAAGAGGCCAATGCTTGCCGAGCCTCAGCCGCGACCGTACCCTGCGTCGTCCCGACCGCCGTGAGGACATACGGAACCACGGACTCCGCCGCGACGTCGTGCACATCCGTCTGATAACTCTTCATGTCGTCCACGGTGGCCTGATCGTTCGCGGCAAGGAGGGCGTGGATGCGGCGAGCCCGATAGCCAGGATCGAAGAGGGAGCCCAGGGAGGACGCATACTCGTACGCAGGGGGAGCGGGGACCTGGTTCGTGCTTGTGACGAATCCTTGCGGCGGATTGAAGGCATGGGGCATCGCCTCGAAAGGCACCCAACCAATCCACTCCTGCTCTCCGCTCGATCCGTTTACGGGCAGTCGTCCGGAGAAGTTGCCCCGGATCGGGTACAGGCCCGTCGATCGGACTCCGACATTGCCGTACGGGCTCGAGCTGTTCGCATCCGCGTAGATGATGTTCTGGGCGGGGACGTGCCAGAGCCTTGAAGACTCGTTGAAGTGCCAGGCGTCTTGGGAGACGGCGATCCCGAGCATCGCCGCGAGCTCGTCCCCAAAGTGCTGAATCGTAGATTCCATCGCCACGGTCTGACCCAATTCGGTCAAGATCGGCCCGTGGCGGGTCGCGTTGACTTTGAAGTCGACCACGGAACCCCCTTTCACTCGGATTGGTTCGTCGTAGACGATCACGTCGTACCATTGGCCCCGATACAAGTACTGAGTCTTCTCCGGGTTCAGCGTCTCCAGGAAGAAGTCGTTCACGTCCGCGCCGGTGTTCGTCTCGCCCCAGGAAATCGCCCCGTTCGTCCCGAAGAAGAACGCGGGGATGCCGGGGAATGTGGCGCCTCGGAGATGGTAGGGCGCGGCCTGCAACTCGGCCCAGTACCATACGGCGGGCAACTGGTATTGAAGGTGGGGATCCGCCGCGAGGAGGGGTTTGCCCGATGCCGTGCGGTTTCCTAGGATCGCCCAGTTGTTGCTCCCCATCCCTTCGAAACGCGGGAGCCACTCCGAGGCGGCCGCGGCCTTCCTCAGGATGTCCCTCGCGGCTTCTCCGGAGACGAGAGGAATCTCGGAGTTGGCCAGCGCCGGCTGAATCGGATACTGGATGCCCGCGGGATAGTCGGGGAAGAGCTCTTGGGCCCGCACGGCTCCGAACTTCTCCACGAGGAGGTTGTACTCGAGATCATGGAAGTCCCCCATCAGGGACCAGGCGATGAGCCCGCCTTCGGCGAGGGATTTCTCCGTGGTCCACGCCTCCGGCTTGTAGCCAAGGAGCTTGAACTCGATTGGGTAGGCGGGGGGACTCAGAGAGGAGATGTATGCGTTCACGCCGGCGGCATAGGCCTGCATCACCGACTCGTCGAGGCCATTCGCGTTCGCGCGACGCATGCTTGCTTCCGTCGCGATGCGGTTCAAGCCGATCGTCCGGAAGAACTCATCCGTAGCGACGTAGTCGGGTCCGAGGACCTCGCTGAGGCGACCCGCGGCGGCCCGGTACTGGATGTCCATCTGCCACAGGCGATCCTGGGCGTGGACGTATCCGAGGGCGAAGAAGCCGTCCTCCGCGTTCTCGGCGTAGATGTGCGGCACTCCCGTGGTGTCCCGGAGGACCGTGACAGGGGCTTGTAGTCCTGGGACGCGGACCGTTGCCGAGGCAGGCAGGCGCGCCTGGAAGGGAACGGACCAGAGGCCCGTCGTCGGGTCCAGGAGGGAGCCTAACGGGGGGAGCGGCCCCAAGGGCATCGAGAAGACTCCCAGGACGACGACGGAGAGAACGATGGCGGCGACGAACTTCGCCCACGCCTTGCCGCGAGGAGCCCCGGCCGTGACACGGGGAAGGGAGGAAGCTCCCAAAAGCGTTGTGGCCGGCCTAGGTCACGTGCTCGACGGTCCCCTCAAGGATCTCGTGCCGCACGCCTTCGTCATCGACGATGACGAGGCCGCCTTGCAGGGAGATGTCCGAGGCACGCCCCTCGACCTTCCCCTTCGACGTCGTCACGGTCACGCGCTTGCCAATCGTCGCACAAGCCCCCCGATACTCCTTGAGCATGAGGTTCAGGGGCGTGTTGCGGTACCGCGAGTACAGATCATCGAACTGATCGAGGAAGTACTCGAGGAACTCCTCGTTGGCCACGAACAACCGGATCTCCTTCTTGAGGCTCGTTGCCCGCGGCTGAACGTCGGGCGGAAGGCGATCTACGTCCACATTCGTGTTCACCCCGACACCCACGATCACATGGTGTTTCTCCTTGCGATATACGCCCTCGGAGAGAATCCCGGCGATCTTCCGGCCTTGGAACATAATGTCGTTCGGCCACTTCAGGCCCGCGAAGAGGCCGAAGTGGCGAAGTGCCTTCATGAGGGGCATGCCCGTGAAGAGGCCCAGGAGGGAGGCATGAGGATCCGTCGGCCGGAGGAGGGCGGAGACATACAGGCCGCCGGGCGGTGAGGCCCACGCACGCCCGTGGCGCCCGCGACCGGACACCTGACGATCCGCCCACACGACGAGGCCCTCCTCGAGGTCCTCCTCAAGGAATTCCTTGAGCGTGTCGTTAGTGGATTCCACAGCGTCGAAGTGCCAGATCGTGCGACCGACGACCTTGCGGTGGGGCGCGTGCGATTCCCCGATTTTCACGGGGCCCCCAGCGGCGATGGGGCTATTTCAACGCAACGACTCAGGCGAACGGAGCCTGCTCGGCCGCGAGACGCGGCGTCCTCGCGAGGTCCTGGCTCGCGACGAATCCCCAGAACATGAGGGCGATCCCGATGAGATTCCCGATGTACAGGCCCCAGGGCGCGACGTTGAAGCGGGCGAGGGAACCGCCCGCCGCGACGACGACGGCGCCGGCGGCAATCCACGCGTTGAAGGCGAGGCGCGTCCGCCAATACGAGTACGCGGCGACCCCGATGAGGGCGATGCTTCCCGGGACCGTGAAGAGGGGCGACCAAATCCGGACGGACTCGGGGAAGCCGCTGCCCCCGGGCACCGGAAGGGCGAAGGCACTGAGGTCCACCGCGGAGGTGAAGACGACCCACCCGAAGCCGAGCAACAACACGGCCGTGTAAATCGCGAGGCCCAGGCCGGCACGGCGGCTCAGGAGGAGGGCGGAACCGACCCCGAGGACTGCGACGAGGGGGGCGGCGACGAAGTAGTAGACCCGATAGATGCCCGGCGTCCATGAATACGACTCCGCGAGGAATTGGGTGAAGGCTGCCATCGCATACATGGAGAGGCCAACGGCCCACGCGAGCTGGTACGGCTTTCGACGCGAGAGCCACTGGTTGAAGACGAGAGCACCGAAGACGAAGCTCACGACGGTCGCGGCGAGCGCGACGACTGCACCTTCCATGCTCATGGCCGCCGGGACTTCGAAGGTCCGCCTTAAACCTTCCCGGTTACGGTCAGCCTAACATCCCTGACAGCCCATCGAATCCATCCTAGGGCTCCTGGACGAGCTCGAGGAGGACCCCATGGGTGGAGCGGGGATGAATGAACGCGACCTGGGCACCCCGGGCCCCGAGACGCGGTGCTCGGTCCACGAGCTCGAACCCCGCCCCTTCGAGTCGGGAGAGTTCTGCCGCGACGTCTTTCGAGGAGAAGGCGACGTGGTGGAGCCCCTCCCCGCGCTTCTCCAGGAATCGGGCCACGGGGCTTTCTGGTCCGAGGGGGACGACGAACTCAATCGTGGCCCCGGGAAGAGCGAGGAAGCAGACTCGCGCGCCCGCGGAGGGGACGTCCTCGGGGGCCTCCGGGGAGAACCCGAGGAGCCGGTACCGGGCGAGGGCCGCGGAGAGATCTCGGACCGCGATGCCCACATGGTGGATCGCGTCGATCATGCGTCGGCCCTCGGCCGGTAGGTCCCGAAGACCTCCCGGAGGATGTCGCTGATCTCACCGAGGGTCGCTTGGACCTTCACCGCCTCAAGGATCGGTTCGACCACGTTCGCTCCTTCCGCGGCGGCCTTGCCCACTTTCCGCACGGCGCGGTTCGCCCGCCAATCGTCCCGGGAACGGCGGAAGGCCTTGAGGCGCTCGACTTGGCCCGCCTCGACGCCGGCATCGAGCCTGCGTCCGGGCACTCGGGCCTCCCCTTCCGTCCAGGCGTTCACGCCCACGATGGTCCGCTCGCCTCGCTCCACCTCGAGCTGGAACCCGTACGCCGCATCCGCAATCTGGCGTTGGACCCAGCCCCTCTCTATCGCGTGGAGCATGCCACCCTGGCGGTCGATTTCCTTCATGAGGGCCTTCGCCTCGGCCTCGATGCGATCCGTGAGATCCTCCAGGAAGTACGCACCCCCCGCCGGATCGACCGTGCTCGCGACGCCGCTCTCGTGGGCGAGGATCTGCTGGGTCCGGAGGGCGAGGCGGACGGCCTTCTCGGAGGGGAGGGACAGGGCCTCGTCCATGCTGTTCGTGTGGAGGGACTGGGCACCCCCGAGGATCGCGGCGAGGGCCTGGATCGCGACGCGGACCGCATTGTTCTCCGGCTGCTGCGCGCTGAGGGCGACCCCCGCGGTCTGCGCGTGGAAACGGAGCATCCGCGAATCCGCCTTCGTCGGATGGTAACGCTCCTCAACGATGCGGGCCCAGAGGCGGCGGGCCGCCCGGAACTTCGCGATTTCTTCGAACAGGTCGACGTGGGCATTGAAGAAGAACGAGATCTGGGGGGCGATGTCATCGATGTTCAGCCCCCGCTCAATCGCGGCGTCGAGGTAGGTGACCGCGTTTGCGAACGTGAAGGCAACCTCTTGCACCGCGGTGGATCCGGCCTCGCGGATGTGGTACCCGCTCACGCTGATGGCGTTCCACTTCGGCACTCGTTTTGAACAATACTCGATCACGTCGAGGGCGAGTCGCACGGACGGCGCGGGCGGGTAGATGTACGTCGACCGCGCGATGTATTCCTTCAGGATGTCGTTCTGGACGGTGCCCCGCAGGGACCGCCGCAGGACTCGGTTCTCCTCCGCCACGGCGATGTAGAGGGCCAGGAGGATCGGGGCGGTCGCGTTGATCGTCATGCTCGTGCTCAGCCGGCCGAGGGGCAGGCCGTCGAGCAGGGTCCGCATGTCATCGAGCGTGCTAATGGCCACCCCCACCCGGCCCACCTCCCCGCGGGCCATAGCGGCGTCGGAATCGTAGCCCATCTGCGTCGGGAGGTCGAAGGCCACGCTCAGCCCCTCGTTCCCCTGCTCCAGCAGGAACCGGAACCGACGGTTCGTCTCCTCCGCGCTCCCGAAGCCCGCGTATTCCCGCGTCGTCCACAGCCGGCCGCGGTACATCGTCGCGCGGATGCCCCGGGTGAAGGGGGGCTCTCCCGGGAAGCCGAGGGCCTCCAAGGAGCGCGTTCCTTCGTCCGAGCTTGGGCCAACGACGACCTCCAGGGGCCGACCGCTGAGGGTTCGCCCGGAGGCGACGGCTTCTCGCATCGGTCGGTCCGCCGCCTTCCCCGCGGCAGGCTTCCGTCTCCTCGACGTCTTGGCCAAGAACCCTCACTTCCCTAGGAAAATCCCTTCAGGATCGCACTTCGTCCGCAGGACCCGGAGCTCCCGCTTCGTGGGAGCCTTCGTCGTGCGGACCGTGGGCGACACCTGGAGATCCCACTGGACATTCCGCCGGATATCCTCCACCGTGACCCCCGGATGGCATGAATCGAGATACATTTCCTTCGTTTCGGGAACGAAGCGGTAGAGGCCCAGGTCCGTGATGACCGCGGAGGGTCCGCCCCGCGGCAGGCCGGCGCGTTCCCGACCGCCGGGCCCGTCGAGGAATCCCGGCGTCGTGACGTAGTCCAGCTTGTGCACGAACTTGCGGATGTCCTGGGTCATCATCACGATGTAGCGCTTCGCGAGGGATCCGATGTCGTTCGCGCCACCGGAGCCAGGAAGCCGGACCTTCGGGCTCTCGTAGTCTCCGATGACGGTCGTGTTCAGGTTCCCGAACTTGTCGATTTGGGCGGCCCCGAGGAACCCGACGTCGACATAGCCCGGCTGCATGAGGAGCCCGAAGACCTCCGTGAGGCCCCCGAGCATCACGCACTCCGGGACGAGACAGGCGTCCCCGATGGACAATGGCGTGCGCTTCGGCCGTGCGTCCACGACCCCGGATTCGAAGATCATGATGCAACGGGGCGCGTGGGTGTACTTCGCGAGCATCCCTCCGAGCATTGGGAGGCCGGTGCCGATGAAGGCGATTTCCCCATCCTGGACCTCCCGAGCTGCGCAGATCGCCATCAGCTCCGTGCGCTTGTAGCCTGTCGCCGGGTGCGGCGGGACGACGTCAGTAGCCGTAGTTCACCCTCCCGCTCATGATCGCTTTCGCACGGAGGGCGCGCAGCCTCTCCTCCCCGAGTTTTCTCAGATACCCCTCGTGCCCGTCCACGCCGTACACCCATTCGTCCGACCACGCCTGCCAGCCCTCGAGAGTCATGCTGCGCTCCGCGTAGTCCTTGCGGAAGGCCGCGTCCGCGTCGTAGTAGCCTTGGACCTGGTACGGATGGCCGCCGAAGGGGACGGGCACGATCGCGTCCACGCGGAAGCCGGGCACGATCGTGCGGTTTGGATCCCGACGGATCACTTTCGTCGGCACGACCTCTTCAACGGTCAACAGGATTCTGCGGCCCGCGTACGTTCCCCAGAGGTCGTCGCCGAGCTGGCCCCACACCTGGGCATTCCCGTCCTCGTCGCAGCGCTGGGCGTGAAGCAGGGCCACGTCCGCGGGACAAGCCGGGAGGAGGGCCACCTTCTCTCCAGTCCCAAAGGGATCCTCGAGGACATGGGCTTTCGGATGGCGGAACGCCTCGATTCGGAGGAGGTCGGACCCGAGCTCGGACTTGATCGGCATGAAGGGCAGCCCCATCGCCGCGGCCATGAACCGCATCGTCATGCCGAAGTTGCTGTACTCCTCGATGCGGATCTTCCGCGGGAGCCCCTTTTCCACGGCTCGGCGGTAGCAGTGTGCAAGGCCGAAGGCCTCCAGCCCGAGGTACGAGCCTTCGAGCTTGTCGACGCAGCCCGCTCCGATCAGCCAGTCCGCATCCTCCGTCCAGCCACTCATGAGGAAGGTGAGGTCTCGCTTCCGTTGTCGCATGACCTCGTAGATGACCGCGAAAGGCTTCCTCACGGCGATGCCGCC